>JACRJC010000001.1 GCA_016215555.1 Rhodospirillales bacterium
TAAGCGCCTCACCCTGAGGAAGCCGCGAAGCGGCTGTCTCGAAGGGCGAGGCGCTGCATTTTCCTTGTTTTTCCTCATCCTTCGAGACGCTTCGCTCCTCAGGATGAGGAAAAAGGGAAAGGTCTGAATTTAAACCGGACAGCAGTGGGTCAAGCCCGGGGGTGACGGTTCCTTTTTTCCCGCGAGTTAAGTTATGAGCAAGGCGTTTACAAAAGAATCTGATGCAGAAGAAGACCTACCGGAAGTTCAGCCATTGCCGGGCGGGTTCAAGAATTACATGACGCCCACCGGCCATGCGGCGCTGGAGGCCGAGCTGCGCCATTTGAATACCGTCGAGCGGCCCAAGGTGGTCGAGGTGGTTTCCTGGGCGGCCGGCAATGGCGATCGTTCGGAGAACGGCGATTACATCTATGGCAAGAAGCGCCTGCGCGAAATCGACAAGCGCATCCGTTTTTTGTTGAAGCGTCTGGAAAGCGCCGTGGTGGTCGATCAAAGCCAGCAGAAGAAGCGCGATCAGGTCTTCTTCGGGGCCACCGTCACTTTCGTCAACGACAGGGACGAGGAACGCCGGGTGCGCATCGTCGGCGTCGATGAAGCGTCGCTGGAAAAGGGCGCCGTCAGTTGGATTTCGCCCATCGCCCGGGCGTTGCACAAGGCCTGCGAAGGCGACGTGGTGCTGCTGCGCACGCCGACGGGGATGGAAGAAATCGAGGTTATCAAGATCGAGTATCTCGAATAATCCGCCTTGAAACAGCCGCAATTGAAACCCATCCTGCCTTCATCCGCAAAGTTTCCGATGGGGAATGCCATGCGCCTTATGCTTTCCGCCGCCTCCACCTTGTTGATTCTGTCGGCAACGGCCCAGGCCGGCGAGATCAGCATCCCGCCCGAGGCGCGCAGCAAACTCTCGGTGTCGGTCTATGCTTCCGGCAATGCCCTGGTGCGCGAACGCCGCCAGGCGCAACTGCCGGCCGGGGCCAGCAAGGTCGTCTTCCAGGAGGTCAGTCCGCTTCTCAATCCCACGACGGCCTGGCTGTCGGGCGAGGGCGTCGGTATCGACTCGATCGATTTTCTGTTCGACACCCTGACTCCGCAAACGCTGCTCAATCGTTCGCTGGGCAAGAATGTGGGCGTCGTGCGCACCAACCCGGCCACCGGCGCCGTCACCACCGAACAGGCGACGGTGCTGTCGGTCAAGGGCGGTCCGGTCTTGAAAATCGGCGACCGCATCGAAGCGGGGATGCCTGAAAAACTGGTCTTCAGTCAGTTGCCGGAAGGCTTGCGCCCCGAACCCGCCATCATGGCCCATGTGAAAGCGCCGCAGGCCGGAAAATACGATCTCGATTTTTCCTATCAGACCGGCGGCCTGGGTTGGAAGGCGGTCTATACCGGCATCCTTGCCGAGAAGATGGACCGGCTTGACCTGAGCGGCCAGGCGATCTTGACCAACACCTCGGGCGTGCGTTTCGCCGAGGCCAGGCTTAGCCTGCTGTCGGGCGAGCCGCGCCGCATCGCCGAGCGCCCGGCCCCGCAATATGAAGACATGCAGGCCCTCGAATCCGCGCCCGCCCCGCGCCTAATGATGGCCAAGGCGGCGCCGCCCCAGGCCGCCGAGGAAGATTTCGGCACGCTGCGCGCCTTTCAGCTTCCCTATGCTGTGACGCTGGATGTCAATCAGACCAAACAGGTTCATCTGCTGAAGGACGAGGGACTGAAAACCAGCCGCGACTATGTGCTGGAATATGGTTTCAATCCCGCCTCGGTTCGTTTCCAAGGAGCGCAGGCTTATGAAATGCGTCCCGAAATCACGCTCGGTTTCGACGTGCCGAAAGAGCGCAACGCCTTGCCGGCGGGCGTGGTGCGGATTTACCAGAAGGACAAAAGCGGCGAGCTTCAGTTGCTGGGCGAGGACCGGCTGAAGGCGGCGGTCAAGGGCGAGGCGGTCAAGCTGTCGCTGGGCCGGGCCTATGACGTTTCCGCCAAATGGCGCCAGACCGAGTACGGCATGCAGAGCAAGCCGAATGTCTTCGAGGGCGATGTCGCCTGGGAGATCGAGATGCAGAACGCCAAGGCCGAGGAGGTGGCGGTCCGGATCGTTCAGCCGATGACCAATCAATGGTCGATTATCGACTCAAGCCATCCCCATCAGAAAAGCTCGGCCCATCAGGCCGAATGGCTGGTCAAGATTCCCGCCGAGGGCAAGGCGATCCTGAAGGTCAAAGCGCATCTGAAGAATTAGGCGACTTGTTTCTCATCCTTCGAGACAGCCGCTACGCGGCTTCCTCAGGATGAGGTAACTATATCCTCCTCAGCATGAGGACAATTCTTTGAAATATGACCACGAACCTCATCCTGAGGAGTCGGCAAAGCCGCCGTCTCGAAGGATGGCGTTACGAGCCATTCCTTTTACAACATCGCATCAAGATTTTCTTTGATAGTAGACGTTCTGCACATGCTGGCCCTGGGCGAAGAACAGCCAGCGCTCGGTCAGCAGGCCGATATATTGGATCGGCAGGGCGGCGATCAGGGCCGGCAGATAGCGGTCGGCCCAACCGGCCAACAGCAGGGCCGAAGGGGCCGCGAAGCCGAAGACCAGCATCAGTCCGATCAGCCAGGGTTTTACCTCGGGGCCGATGCGGGTAAAGAATTCCGTGGTGTTGAACGAGCGCCCGTTGAAGCCCTGGCTTAACTGGCGGATGCTGCCGTGATGGACGCCGATGGCGCTTTTCAGCGTGAAGGGGGGCGGCAGATGCTTGTTGCGCCACAGGGTGACGCCCTTGGCGGCGAAGGCCAGCAGCGTGAACAAGGCCGCCCAGCCGGCCAGAAAATCGCGCAGCAGGGCGTTTTCGACGGCGGCCACGATGGCGCAGGCGGCAAAGCCCGACGACAGGCCGATCAGCGTGTAATTGATGACCGTCCAGGGCGTGGCCCATTCCTTGATGAAGCGCACGCAGGCATAGATCATGCCGGTGGCGATGAACAGGAAGGCGCAGCTTGCCGCCAGCAGGAAACCGATGGCCATGGTCAGATCCAGGCTTTTCTGATTGCCGAAGGTCATCAGCACGGGGGCGAAACCGAACCAATGCGCGACCCCATACAGGAAGGCCAGGCCCATGCAGGCGGGCAACAGCAGCACTTCCCGAGACAGCCACGAAGTGCGCCAACGCATGATCGAACGCATGCCGCGCTCGGGATGCGTGAGGTGGAAGAAGGACGCCACCAGGCCAAGCCCCAGCAAGGCCAGTCCGACGGCGGCTCCGGTGGCGAAGAACAGGCCGCTGTCCTGCTCGCTGCCGCTGCCGATGACGAAATAGAACTGTCCGGCCACCAGGGCGATGAGCAGGCCCTGGCCCATGCCGATCAGCGTGGTCAGGAAGAGGACGGAAAAGGCGGGTTTCATTGTCGCGGCCTCCCTTACCAACTGGTGATGTCGTCGAGGAAGGGATCCGACAATTGCGGACGCGGCAATTCGCCTTCCTTCAGCAGCGGATTGTCGGCCCGCACCAGCTCGTCGTTATGGATGACCAGCATGGTCTTGCGCCGGGGCAGATAATGGTTGGCCGGGCGCGTGCCCATTTCCGGCATGATCTGGAAGCCGGCATTGTCGCGGATGGCCTGCGAGGCCTCGCTGGCCGGGTCGGAAATGTCGCCGAACATGCGCGCCCCTGCCGGGCAGGCCAGCACGCAGGCGGGCTTACGCCGATCCTCGGGCAGGGTTTCGTCATAGATGCGGTCGGCGCACAGGGTGCATTTCTTCATCACGCCCTGCTTGGTGTCGAATTCGCGGACGCCGTAGGGGCAGTTCCACGAGCAATATTTGCAGCCGATGCATTTGTCGTAATCGACCAGCACGATGCCGTCCTCTTCGCGCTTGAAGCTGGCCCCGGTCGGGCAGACCGGCACGCAGGGCGGCTCCTCGCAATGCAGGCAGGATTTCGGGAAATGGATGGTTTCGGTGAGCGGGAATTCGCCGGCCTCGAAGGTCTGGACGCGGTTGAAGAAGACGCCCAACGGATCGGCGCCGTAGGGATCGGTGTCCGACAAGGGTCCGGCCCAGCCCGACGTGTTCCATTCCTTGCAACTGGTCACGCAGGCATGGCAGCCGACGCAGATGTTGAGATCGATGACGAGGGCGAGTTGCTTGCGGCTCATCTCAACCCCCGTTCTTTCCGGCGAAGAAGGCGCGTACCTTTTTCGCGAAGGGAATCATGCCGGGCAGCGGCTTGTGGGTTTCGAAGCGCGGCCAGGTTTCTTCCGGGTCGTGCGGATCGGCCTTGTAGACGCGCACGCGCACATCGTACCAGGCGGCCTGGCCGGTGACGGGATCGGAATTCGAAATCGGCGCATCCTTGCCCTTGGCCGGGCAGGGGATTTCCTCGCTGATCAGGTGATTGAGCAAGAAGCCCTGCTTGGATTCGTTGGCCTCGGGCTTCAAGCCCCAATTGCCGGGGCCCTTGCCGATGGCGTTCCAGGTCCAGACCGTGCCGGGTTCCACCGATTCCGAGAAGCGGGCCCGGCAGCGCACCTTGCCCCACTGGCTTTCCACCCAAATCCAATCGCCGTCTTCGAAGGCGTTGGCATGGCCCACCGACGGATGCAAGAACAGGTAATTGTCGGTGTGAATCTGCCTAAGCCAGGCGTTCTGCGAATCCCACGAATGATACATCGCCATCGGACGCTGGGTGATGGCGCTTAAGGGATATTGGATGGGATCGCTGTAGCGCCATTCCAAGGGCGCGTAATAGAAGGGCAGCGGGTCCATGAAGGTCTTGATGCGCTCGCGCATTTCGTCGGGCGGCTGACGGCCCTTGGTCTTGCCCTCGGCGGCGAGGCGGAATTTCTGCAGCACCTCGGAATAGACATGCAGCAAGATGGGTTCGTCATAGCGGATCAGGCGATGATGGCGCGCCCATTGCAGATAACCCTTGTTCCAATTGCGCATGTATTGATAGCTGCGCGGCAGTTCGTGGCGATAGTGATTGTCGTTCCTGGCATACATGTCCCACTGGCGGGGATTGGGCTCGCCGGACATGAATTTCTCGCCGCCCTTGCCGCGCCAGCCGGCCAAAAAGCCGATGCCCGATCCGGCCTCGGTTTCGTAATTGACGATGAAGTCGGGATAGTCGCGGAACTTGCGTTCGCCCTTGGCGTTCACGAAGGCGGGCAGTTTCAGGCGCGAGCCGATCTCGATCAGCACTTCCTGGAAGGGCTTGCTGTCGCCCTTGGGCGGCAGCACCGGAATGCGCACCGAATCGACCGGCCCGTCGAATTCCGAGATCGGGCGGTCGAGCAAGCTCATCACGTCGTGGCGTTCCAGGTAAGTGGTGTCGGGCAGGACCAGATCGGCGAAATCGACGGTTTCGGAATGGAAGGCGTCGCACACCACCAGGAAGGGAATCTTGTAAGTCCCGTCCTCGTTCTTGTCGGCCAGCATCTTTCTGATTTCGACGGTGTTCATCGACGAATTCCAGGCCATGTTGGCCATGAACAGCAACAGCGTGTCGATGGGATAGGGATCGCCCCGCCAAGCATTGGTGATGGCGTTGTGCATCAATCCGTGCACGGAAAGCGGATATTCCCAGGAAAAGCCCTTGTCGAGCCGGACCGGACCACCCTTTTCATCGACGAACAGATCGTCGGGCTCGGCCGGCCAGCCCAGGATCATGCCGGCCAGTTGCTCGTTCGGCTGCACCGCTTCGGGCCGTTTGGGCGGCTTGGCGCAAGGCGGAATCGGGCGCGGGAAGGGGGCCTTGTGACGGAAGCCGCCCGGGCGGTCGATGGTGCCCAGCACCGTCATCAGGATCGAAAGCGCCCTGATGGCGTGGAAGCCGTTGGAATGGGCGGCTAGGCCGCGCATAGCGTGGAAGGCCACCGGATTGCCGGTGACGGTGTCGTGTTCCTTGCCCCAGCAGTCGGTCCAGGCGATGGGCAATTCGATCTTGTGGTCGCGGGCGGTGACGCCCATCTCGTGGGCCAGACGGCGGATGGTTTCAGCCGGGATGCCGGTGATGCCCTCGGCCCAATCCGGCGTATAGGTCTTCACGCGCTCTTTCAGCAACTGGAAGGCGGGCTTCACCTTGCGCCCGTCGGGAAGCTCGTAATTGCCCATCAAGCGGCCTTCGGTGCCGGGCTTGCGCGAGGCGACCGGCTGGTCGGACTTGATGTCCCACCACAGCTTGTTCTGAGGGTCGAAGCAGCCGGGGTCGATGGGCTCGCCGGTGCGAACGAAGAGGCCGAAATCGTCCGACTCGTCGTCCTGGTTCACCAGTTCCGCCGAATTGGTGTACTGGATCAGGAAGTCGCGGTCGAACAGGCCCAGTTCGATGATTTCGTGGATCAAGGCCAGGAACAAGGCGCCGTCGGTGCCGGGGCGGATGGGCACCCATTCGTCGGCGATGGCGGCATAGCCGGTGCGGACCGGATTGACGGCGATCACGCGCCCGCCGCGCTTCTTGAATTTGCCCAGCGCGATCTTCAGCGGGTTGGAATGATGATCCTCGGCGGTGCCGATCATGATGAACAGCTTGGCGCGGTCGAGATCGGGGCCGCCGAATTCCCAGAACGAGCCGCCGATGGTGTAGATCATGCCGGCGGCCATGTTGACCGAGCAGAAACCGCCATGGGCGGCGTAATTGGGGGTGCCGAACTGTTTGGCGAACAGGCCGGTCAGGGCCTGCATCTGGTCGCGCCCGGTATAGAGGGCGAATTTCTTGGGATCGGTGGCGCGGATATGGCCAAGCCGGTCTTCCAGCATCTGGAAGGCTTCGCTCCACTCGATGGCTTCGAACTGGCCCTGGCCCCGCTCCGTGCCTTCCTTGCGCTTCAGGGGCTTGAGCAGGCGGGCGGGGGAATATTGCTTCATGATGCCCGAAGCGCCCTTGGCGCAAATCACGCCCTGATTCAGGGGATGGTTCGGGTTGCCCTCGATATAGCGAACCTCTCCATCGCGCAAATGCACGCGAATGCCGCAGCGGCAGGCGCACATGTAACAGGTCGTGGTCTTGACTTCCGTGCGCCCCTGGTCGGAGTCGCAGGCGTCGCGTGGGTCTTTCATGTCGTCTCCCCGACGAATCGAAGCTTCTTGGGCTCTTTAGCCCTTTTTTGGCCCTGGGCCAACCGGGAACGAATTATTTAATAAGAAAGCACTAATAAAGGCAATATGAATATGTTTTCCCATCAAGAGACTGTTGAATTCTTTAGAACAGAATTTGCGCTAGATCAATTTAAAAAATTGATACGCATCAATGCGTAATAGTCGAAATTCATATTTATCTAAGAAGCGTTCGAGGGACGGATTTTGATATACGGCAATGGGGACGAATAACCCCGTGCCTGGAAATTGGCGGATCGAACGGCACCGTGCCGGCTCTTTCGGGCCGGGACTTCAGCGATGAGGAGGAGTGAAATGCGTAAACTAACCCTTCTGGCCGTCGCGGCCGGAATTATGGCCCTGTACAGCGGTCCGGTCCTGGCCGCCGACGGGTTGATGAAACAGGCCCAGGATCTGTTCAAGCCGATCCCCGACAAGGCCCCCGAGACCAAGAACAATCCGGCCAATCCCGACAAGCTGGAATTGGGCAAGATGCTGTTTTTCGAACCGCGCATCTCGTCCAGCCACCTGATCAGTTGCAACACCTGCCACAATGTGGGCTGGGGCGGCATGGACGGGCTTGAGACCTCGATCGGTCATGGCTGGCAGAAGGGCCCCCGCAACGCCCCCACCGCCATCAACGCCGTCTTTAACATCGCCCAGTTCTGGGACGGGCGCGCCGAGGATCTGAAGGCCCAGGCCAAGGGCCCGGTGCAGGCGGGTGTCGAAATGAGCAACACCCCGGCCCAGGTCGAGGCCACGCTGAAAAGCATGCCCGAATATGTCGAGCGCTTCAAAAAGGCCTTCCCCAGCCAGGCCAACCCCGTCACTTTCGACAACATGGCCAACGCCATCGAAATCTTCGAAGCGACGCTGATCACGCCCAATTCGAAGTTCGACAAATATCTCAAGGGCGATGCCAAGGCCTTGAACGACGCCGAAGTCAAGGGCCTGGCACAGTTCATCGACAAGGGCTGCGCTTCTTGCCACAACGGTGTCAATGTCGGCGGCAGCGGCTATTATCCGTTCGGCGTCGTCGAGAAGCCGGGCGCCGATATCCTGCCTCCTGGCGACAAGGGCCGTTTCGCCGTCACCAAGACGGCGGACGACAACTATGTCTTCCGCGCCGGCCCGTTGCGCAACATCGCCCGCACCGCTCCTTACTTCCATACCGGCAAGGTGTGGGATCTGAAGCAGGCGGTGGCGATCATGGGCGATTCGCAGTTGGGCATCAAGCTCTCCAACGCCGAGGTCGAACAGATCACGGCCTTCCTGACCGCGCTGACCGGTGACCAGCCGAAGGTGACCTATCCGGTCCTGCCGGCCAGCACGGCGGCCACGCCCAAGCCGACCGGCATGATCAGGAAGTAAGCTTCATCTTTCCAATGACCCCCGACTTGGCGGGAGGCCCCATGGGTCTCCCGTCTTTTGTTTCCGTTCTACAAGCCGGAACCGGGCAATAATATTCCCTATTAATCATGCTTCGGATTCCCGGCCCGGTCGGCCACGCCCTGGCTGGTCAAGGCCGGAAAAGTGTGCTAGGAAGCCCGAATTCTGCCGATCTTGGGGGGCGAAAGCTGCTTGGGGCGGGATGGTTCACCAAGGAAATCAACAAGCTAACTGAGGTTGAAGTCATGAGCGATATCGCCGAGCGCGTCAAAAAGATCGTTGTCGAGCACCTGGGCGTTGAAGAAGCCAAGGTCACCGAGAGCGCCAGCTTCATCGACGATCTGGGCGCCGACAGCCTGGATACGGTCGAACTGGTCATGGCCTTCGAAGAGGAATTCGGCTGCGAAATCCCAGACGATGCCGCCGAAAAGATCCTGACCGTCAAGGATGCCATTGACTTCATCAAGGCGAACGCCAAGTAAGGCGTGCTTTTCTAGTATCGGGCAGGAACAAATCGCCATGCGACGTGTCGTCGTCACGGGAATGGGAATGGTGTCGCCGCTGGGTTGTGGCGTCGAGACCACTTGGGCCAAACTGATCGAAGCCAAGTCGGGCATCAAATTCATCGACCGCTTCGACGTGTCGGACCTGGCGGCAAAAGTCGCCGGCCTCATCCCGATGGGCAAGGACGATCCCAACTTGTTCGACGCCGACAAGTTCGTGGCCCCCAAGGACCAGCGCAAGATGGATGATTTCATCATCTATGCGCTGGCGGCGGGCCAGATGGCGGTCGAGGATGCGGGCATTGCCGATCTGTCCGAGGAAGCCAAGCTGCAGACCGGCGTCATGGTGGGTTCGGGCATCGGCGGCCTGGCCACCATTCACGACACCGCGCTGGTGCTGAAGGAACAGGGGCCGCGCCGTATTTCGCCCTTCTTCATCCCCTCCAGCCTGATCAATCTGGCTTCCGGCCACCTATCGATCAAATACGGTTTCAAGGGCCCCAATCATTCCGCCGTCACGGCCTGCGCCACCGGCGCCCACGCCATCGGCGATGCCATGCGCCTCATTCAGTTCGAGGATGCCGACGTCATGGTGGCGGGCGGCGCCGAGGCGGCGGTCTGCCGTCTGGGCATTGCCGGCTTCGCCGCTTCCCGGGCCCTGTGCACCAGTTTCAACGACCGTCCGACCGAGGCCTCGCGCCCCTGGAGCAAGGACCGCGACGGTTTCGTCATGGGCGAGGGTGCGGGCGTCGTCGTGCTGGAGGAACTCGAGCATGCCAAGAAGCGCGGCGCCAAGATCTATGCCGAAGTGGTGGGCTATGGCCTGTCGGGCGACGCCCATCACATCACCGCCCCTTCGGAAGACGGCAACGGCGCCTTCCGCTGCATGACCGCCGCCATCAAGCGGGCGGGCATGAATCCCGAAGACATCGACTATGTCAACGCCCACGGCACCTCGACCATGGCCGACACCATCGAGCTGGGCGCCGTCAAGCGGGCCTTCGGAGACGCAGTCCACAAGATTTCCATGTCATCGACCAAATCGGCCATCGGCCATCTGCTGGGCGCCGCCGGGGCGGTGGAAGCCATCTTCTCGATCCTGTCGATCCGCGATCAGATCGTGCCGCCGACGCTGAATCTGCGCGATCCCGACGAAGGCTGCGACATCGATCTGGTGCCTCTGGAAGCCAAGAAGCGCAAGGTGCGCGCCGCCCTTAGCAATTCCTTCGGCTTTGGCGGCACCAATGCCGCCCTGGTCCTTAAAGCCGCTCCCTGATTTTGGGATGAAGTTGCTCCTTCGCCTCGCCGCCGGCCTGCTTGGCTTGGCGGCGTTGTCGATTCTGGGGGGCTGGCTGTGGCTGGGGCATTATCTGGAAACGCCCGGCCCCCTGGCCCAGCCGGTAACCCTGGTCATTTCCAAGGGGGCGGGGTTATCCGCCATCTCCAAGCAATTGTCGGATGCTTTTGTCATCGCCCATCCGCTGGCCTTCCGTCTGGGAGCCATGCGGCTGTCCAAGACCAAGGCTTTGCAGGCCGGCGAATATGCCTTTGCGCCCGCCATGTCGCCCCGCCAGGTGATGGAGAAGCTGGCCTCGGGCGAGGTGGTGATTCATCAATTCACGCTGGTCGAGGGGCGCACGGTGCGCCAGTTGCTGGACGAATTGCAGGCCGAGACGGCTTTGGAAGGCGAGGTGGCGGCTCCACCGGCCGAGGGCAGCCTGTTGCCCGAGACCTACAATTTCATTCTGGGCGAGACGCGGGCGCAACTGATTTTGCGCATGAAGAGGGCGATGGACGAGGCGCTGGCCGAGGCCTGGCGGATGCGCGCCGAGGGACTGACCTTGACCGATCCGCAGCAGCTCTTGATTCTCGCCAGCATCGTCGAGCGCGAAACCGGTGTCGCCGCCGAACGTCCGCATGTCGCCGCCGTTTTTCACAACCGCCTGAAAAAGGGCATGCGCCTGCAATCCGATCCGACGGCGATTTACGACCTGTCGGGCGGCCTGGGGGTTCTGGACCGTCCGCTTCTGAAGGCCGATCTGGAACGCGCCTCGCCCCACAACACCTATGTCATTCCCGGCCTGCCGCCCGGTCCCATCGCCAACCCAGGCCGGGCCAGCCTGATGGGCGCAGCGCGTCCCGCCGCCTCCGACGACCTCTATTTCGTCGCCGATGGCACGGGCGGTCATGCTTTCTCGGCCAGCCTGGAAGGCCATAACCGCAACGTCGCCAACTGGCGGAAAATCGAGAAAGGGCAGGGGAAATAGCCGCCCAAATTTTCCCCACAAGAAAAATATTTTCATAACACTTGCGCTGCAGGGCAGCCTGGGCTAGGGTCGATTTCAGGTTGGAACTCGTCCCCAAAGGCCTTGACCGTGTGTGGTATTGCAGGAATTCTTTATAAAAAACAAGATAGTGGTCCTTTGGGTCGCGATCTGGTGACCATGCTCGACGGTTGCCAGCACCGGGGTCCGGATTCGACCGGCTTTGCCCTTTACGGCGCCGGTGATGCCGAAACCTATCGACTGCGCTTTTATGTGGGAACCGGGCCCCTGGCCGAGAAGTCGGTCCAGCGCATCGGCGACGTCCTGGCGCGCGAAGGGGCCCAACTGTTGAGCGGCGAGCGGGTGGGCGGCAGCTATGCCGCCAGCGTGCGCCATAAGGGTCCGGTGCAGAAATTCGCCTATGCGATGGAACATGCGGCCAAGCTCTTCTCGTTGGGTCATCGCCTTGAGATCGTGAAGGACGAGGGCACGGCGCATGAGGTCGATGAGCGCTATCATCTGGGCAAGGTCGAAGGGTCGCACGGGCTGGGCCATGTCCGCCTGGCCACCGAATCGGCGGTCAAGCCCGAGGCCGCGCATCCCTTCTGGGCGACCGGATTTTCCGACATCGCCATCGTCCATAACGGCCAGATCACCAATTACTGGAAATGGCGCCGCCGCCTGGAAAAGCTGGGCTTCGAATTTCGTACCGACAATGACAGCGAGCTGATCGCCGTATACCTGGCCAAGAAGCTCTCCGGCGGCGCCAGCCTGCGCCAAGCGCTTTCGGACAGTATCGAAGACATGGACGGCACTTTTTCCTTCCTGGTCTCGACCGAGACGGAAATCGGCTATGCCAAGGATCGTCTGGCCGCCAAGCCGATGGTGATGGTGGAGACCGACGACCTGGTCGCCATCGCCTCCGAGGAAGTGTCGTTGAACCGGCTCTTTCCCGGTCAGGCCCTGTCCACCCGCGAACCCTTGCCCGGGACCATCGGCACATGGTCACGCTCGATCTAGCCCACCTTAGCGTCCGCGAAGCCAACCGGCGCCTGCGCGAGCTGGGGGCGGCGGGCGACGACGTGGAAATCCTCAATCCCGACGCCAAGCACCATATCGGGGTCGGACTCGTTCATCCCATCACCGTCAAGGTGCGCGGCTCGGCGGGCTATTTCTGCGCCGGTCTGACCCATGGCGCCCGTTTCGAAATCGACAGCAATGTCGGCTGGGGCGTCGGCGACAACATCTATGACGGCACCGTCATCGTCGGCGGCAATGCGGGCGCGGTGGCCGGCGTCGCCATTCGGGGCGCCGAGGTCATCATCAAGGGCAATATGGGATCGCGGGCCGGCCAGGTGATGAAGGCGGGCACGCTGCTCTGCTGCGGCAATGCCAGCTTCATGGCCGGAACCATGATGTATGGCGGGCGCATCGTCATTCTGGGCCGTTCCGGCGAGCGTCTGGGCGAAGACATGACGGGCGGCGAAATCTTCGTCGCCGGGGGCATCGATTCACTTGGCACAGATGCCGTCGAAACCGACATTTCCAAGACCGAGACCGATTCCATCTTGGAGTTTCTCGAGCGCCACAAGATTCCCTTCCAGGGCCATTTCAGCAAGGTGGTGAATGCCGGCGCCAAGCTGCGCTATACGACGCCCGAGCCGACGCTGCGCAATCAGCCGACGACTGTGGCGATGGCGGGCGGTTTCTGGAACGCCAAGACGCAAGAGGATATCGAGGTCAAGGCCGTCACCGGGCGCTATCGCGTGCGCGGCTACGGCACCAGCCGGGCCATTCCGCATTTCAACGACATCGCCTTCAGGCGTGACATCCTTCCCGACGAAGGCGCGGTCTCGAAAGTGAATCTGGCCATGGAGCTGGGCAGCCGCTCGGGCGCCAAGCCGTTGTCGCTTTCCATGCCTGTCCTGATCGCGCCGATGAGCTACGGCGCTTTGTCGCGCTCGACCAAACTGGCGCTGGGCATTGCATCTCGCTTGTCTCGCATCGCCGAGAATACCGGCGAGGGCGGCATGATCCAAGAAGAGCGCGACGAGGCCGGGCAGTTGATTTTCCAATGCCTGTCGGGCCGTCTGGGCTGGAATGTGCGCGACATGCAAAAGGCCGACGCCATCGAAATCTATATCTCGCAGGGCGCCAAGCCGGGTCTGGGCGGCCAATTGATGGCCAGCAAGGTGACGCCCGAACTGGCTTCCATCCGGGGCATTCCCCCGGGCATCGATCTGCGCTCGCCGTCGCGCCATCCCGACGTGCTGGGGGCCGATGATCTGGTCATCAAGATCGAGGAATTCCGCGAAGCCACCGGCTATGCCAAACCCATCTCCGTGAAATTGGGGGCGGGTCGGGTCAAGGACGACATCAAGATCGCCTTCAAGGATGGTTTCGACTTTGTCGAGCTGGACGGGTTGCAAGGCTCGACCGGCGCCGCCTCGGCCGAAGTGATCGAGCATGTCGGCATTCCCACCCTGGCCGCCATCGTCGAGGCCATCGATGCCTTGCGCGAGGTTGGCGCCAGGAAGAACGAGATGCCGATCGTGCTGATGGGCGGCATCAAGGACGGCGTCGATGCCGCCAAGGCCATCGCCTTGGGAGCCGGCGCCGTCGCCGTGGGCACGGCGGCCTTGATCGCCGGGGGCTGCATTTCCTGCATGCGCTGTCAGGCCGGATATTGTGTGACCGGCATCGCCACCCAGAATCCCGAACACGAGAAGCGCTTTCGCACCGATGTCGAGGCGCACAATATCCACCGCTTCTTGGAATCGATGCGCTGGCAGTTGGCGGCCATCGTGCATGGGCTGGGCAAGACCGATGTCCATCAGCTTTGCCGCGACGATCTGGTGGCGCTGACCCCGGAAGCCGCCGCCATCACCGGCCTGCCCTATGAGGCGCGCTCATGATTTCATCCTTCGAGACGCGCCTTCGGCGCTCCTCAGGACGAGGTTCTCCTCATGGTGAGGAGCCTGCGCAGCAGGCGTCTCGAACCATGTTGCGAAGGGGTTCTAGATGACAAGAAGCTTCGATCCCGTCGCTCCAGCCTCGCCCTGCCAAACCGCCTGCCCGGTCGGCACCGACGTGCCGGCCTATCTCGACGCCATCTGGCGGGGCGACATCGGGCGCGCCTTCGAGGCCATTACCGAATCCAATCCCTTCGCTTCCATCTGCGGGCGGGTCTGCGACGCGCCCTGCGAACCAGCCTGCAGGCGCGAGGAAAGCGACGGCGCCATCGCCATCCGGGCCTTGAAGCGCTATGTCATGGATCAGGGCGTGGGCGTGACGCGCCCGCCGGTAGCGCCCTCGCGTCCGCAGTCGGTGGGCGTTGTCGGCGGCGGTCCCGCCGGCCTGACGGCGGCGCAGGATCTGGCGCTGAAAGGGTTCAAAGTCACCGTCTATGAAGCGTCGGACCGTTTGGGCGGCATGATGGTGTGGGGAATCCCCCGCTTTCGCTTGCCGGCGGGCGTCATCGACGCCGATATCGAACGCCTGAAGAAGCGCTGCCCCGGCATCGAGATTCGGACCGGCGTGGCGCTGGGCCGCGACGTGACCTTGGCCGAATTGAAAAAGAATCACGATGCCGTGTTGTTGGCCATCGGTGCCAGCGTCGGCAAGCCGCTTGATCTGCCTGGTGGCGATGAACATCGCCTGGTCGACGGCGTCGCCTTTCTTCGGCGCGTCAATGAAGGCCAGCGGCCAACGCTTCCCAAACATGTGCTGGTGATCGGCGGCGGAGATGTGGCGATGGACGCCGCCAGAGCGGCCAAGCGTCTGCCCGGCGTCTTGAAGGTGCAGGTGATCTATCGCCGTGGGCGCTTGGAGATGCCCGCCCGCAGGCACGAGATCGAGGGCGCCCTGGCTGAGGGGATCGAGCTCGTCTTCAACACCGTTCCGGTGGCGCTGAGGGCGGATACCTTGTCTTGCAAGCTGACCAGACTGGGCGGCTGCGAGGCCGACGGGCGGCATCGATTCGAGATATTGCAAGGCAGCGAGCATGACATTCCCGCCGGGCTGGTCATCGCCGCCATCGGCCAGGAAGCCGTTTGCGGCGAATTGGCCGATGCCGGACTGCTGAAGAATGGCCGCCTGCTCGCCGATCTTGAAAGCCTGGCGACGGCGGATGCGCAACTGTTCGCCTGCGGCGACGGCGCTTTCGGCGGTTCGACCATCGTCAACGCCATGCGCCAGGGCCATCAGGCCGCTTATCTGGTAACGGCCTTCCTCGAGGGGCGGAAGAACCCTCCGCCCTACAAAACTCTGCATCCGATGGCCAGACCGCCGCTGGCCAACGATCCGGACTGGGAACGCCTGGGCCGGGAAGCGCCGCGTTTCATCGGATTGGAAAGCGGCGGACAGGGCGAGGTCGAGGCGGGATTCTCCGCCGAAGCCGCAAGAGCCCAGGCGGCGCGCTGCCTGCGCTGCGATGCCGAAACGCCCAGCCGGACCTATGATTTCCTGGCCCGCGAGCATATCGTGGCCATGGGCCGCACGGCGCAAGACGATGCGGGGACGCAAAAGGCCATTCTGGCCGAGCGTTTGAAGCCGAGGGTCAATCCCTATGCACCCGAGCGTCCGGCTTCGCTGGACGATCTGGTCTTTCTGCCCGCCAATCTGTCGCGCCTGGTCATCGATCCCTATCGCGAAGCCTGCCGCACCTCGGTCGATATCGGTTCGCTGAAGCTGCAGATTCCCCTGATCGCCACCGGCTTCGATCAAGCACCCGCGCAGACCCGCCATGATCTGGGCGAAGCGCTGGAGGCCGTGGGTTCGGCCTATCTTGGTCTGTCGCCGCTGCAAGAGACCGTTCCCTGGCTGCAATTGCTGCCGCCCGGCGCAAAACCCAGTCCAAAGGCGGCGGGCGTCGTTCTGACCGCCATCGGCCCCTTGCCCAAGACAAGCGGATTGAAAGGCGTGGTTCTTTCGGAATCGTCGCTGGAAACGGGAATCGAGCAGGCCTTGGCGGCGGGGTTTGATCTCGCCGTCCTTGATGGCAGCGAGGGGCTGGGGCAGGACCGCGCAGAATTCGGGCCGGGGCCGCGCTTGGGCCTGTTGAAACGCGCCGTTCAGCATCTGCGTTCCTTGAATCGCGAAGAGGACATCGTCTTGCTTTGGTACGGCTATGTCCGTTCGGGCGGCGATCTGGCCAAGCTGCTGGCCCTGGGGACCAGCGCCGCCCTGATCGGAACCAGCCTGGCCTTGGCGATGGGCGGCCAGTGCTCGGCCTCGGAATTCCTGGGATTCGATGATCCGGTGATCGACATGAACCGCAGCTTGGCGGCGCGCCATTTCATGGCCGCCCTGTCCAGCGAGGCGGCGATGATGGCCCGCTGCACGGGAAAAACCAGCGTCTTCAATCTCGAACCCGAGGATTTACGCGCCGTCACTTTGTCCGCCCACAGTCTTACCGGTCTGCCGCTGGTCGGGGGGCGCGGGTTATAGCCCATCCCTGGCCGGGTTTCTTCCCTTGCCAATCAAAGCCCTGATCTATAATGCTGATCTGGGGAATATCACTCCAGCGGGGCTTTGCGCCCGTGCCGGAGGGAGGGGGCGAAAAATGCGGAAAGGGAAACCATATCCCTATGAGGCGGAACTGACAGGGCTGGTGGCGCGCGTGTTTGGTGATTTGACGGTTACCCAGCTCCAGGATTTATTGTTCTTCCACCAGCACTCGCCGCTGGTGGCAAGGCGGCGGGCCATGCTCATCACTTCGCGCGTTCGCATGGTGGCGGCGGTCTTCGCGCTGCTGACGCCCTTGTGGATCGCCGTCGATATGATGATCTTCGCCTGGCCGCTATGGGCCGAACTGGCGGGCCTGCGTCTGGCCGCAACTTTGGCTTTTGCCCTTCTGGCTTTCGGCTTTCGCACTTCGGAAAGCATTCGCGCCGCCCACCGCGCCCTGATCTGGCTGCTGGCGGTGCCGACGCTGTTCTTCCTGGTTTCGTATCCTTTGCTGTCGCATTCCGACCTGTCGGGACCGGCGACGGCGGTCGCCACCGGTTACGCCTTTCTGCCCTTCGTCATGGTGGCTGGCCTGTCGGTTTTTCCCATCACCGCCATCGAGGGCGCCGTTTTCGCCGCCCCCATGATTCTGGCCCAGATTGCGGCCGCCTTCTACGGCGACGACATGAACCTGTTTTCCTTCAGTTCGCTGATGGGCGCGCTGTGGCTGCTGGCGGTGCTGGCGACGGTGGCCACGCTGGCCGGGATGAGCCAGTTGCATTTCATGATGGCGCTGGTCAATCAGGCCTCGCACGACGGTCTGACCGGGGCCTTCACCCGGCGCGTCGGCGAGGAGCTGTTCGAATTGCAGTTCGGCAACGCCATGCGCACGGATGCGCCCATCGCCTGCGTCTTCATCGATCTCGACAATTTCAAGTCGCTTAACGACAAGTACGGCCATGAGGAGGGGGACCGCGCCTTGCGGGCGGCTTCGGAAGGCATCCGCAAATGCCTGCGCCGCGGCGACGTGATGGTGCGCTGGGGCGGCGAGGAATTCGTCCTGATTATGCCGCATACCGATTGCACCGGCGCCCTGACCGCCGTGCAGCGCATGCGCACGCACGGTATCGGCCAGCGCCCGGACGGCGTGCCGCAAACCGCCAGCGTCGGCATCGCCGAGCGCAATGCCGACGGCTGCGCCGACTGGCAGCATCTGGTCGAAAAGGCCGACCAGCGCATGTATTCGGCCAAGCAGGACGGACGCAACCGGGTTTGCCTGTGCGGCGGCGAGATGATTTCAGACGACATGCCCTTCCTGGGCGTGCCGGGCATGTAGCCCCTACTTTTTTCGCAGCAGATTGACCCGCGTCGGCTGCTCGAATTCATAGCCGCGTTCGGTCTTGCGCCCCAAGCTTTCGAAATTGGCGCGAAGTTCAGCATCCATCGCCTCGACAAGGGCCTGACGCTCGTGATTGGCGCTGACGATTCGCTGCTTGAAGGCCTCGAAATCCGTCATCGCCATCGGATGCAAGAACAGATGTTCGCTTTCCGGCGTCAGGCCGTGTTTGGGGGCTGCTCTCAGGGCTTCGTAGGCTTGCCAGCGGACTTCGGTTTCGTCATCGACGGGCCGGGCCAGTTGGAAGAAGGCGCCCTCGGCCACGGGTTCCGAGACATAGGCGATGCCGCCCAGCTTCAAGACGCGCGCCGTTTCCTGCATCGCCTTGTCCATCAGGGCGGGCGGCACGTGATGCAGGCTGTTGAAGAAAACGACGATATCGGCGCTGGCGTCCGGGAACGGCATGGCCTGCGCGCCCGCATCGACATAATCCTCGGCCCCTTCCTTGGGCGCAGCCAACGCCTTGGCCAGTTGCTGGGGCTGGCATTCCAGGCCGGTGACCTTGGCGCCCCGGGCGGTCATCAGGCGCGTCAGATTGCCGTCGCCGCAACCGACATCCAGCACCCGCTTGCCGGCAAGGGGAACCAGTTCTTCCAGAACGTCGCTGGCCCGCTTGATGGTCATTCGTCCTCGATGGGCAGATTGCCCAGCCCCAGAAAGGCGGGCAGGGGATGCACGACCAGCTTGACCGGAATGGCCTCCAGGTAATCGCGGTAGCGGCCCTTGTCGGCGAAGCGCGCCATCAGGGGCGAGGCTTTCAGTTTTTCGACGCCCAGGCGGGGCAGGATGCCGCCGGCCAGATAGACGCCGCCGAAAGCGCCCAGCGTCAGGGCCAGATTCGAAACCATGGTGCCCAGGAATCCCAAAAACAGGTCCATCGCCTCGACCGAGATGGCACAGCTCCCGCTGGCGGCCTTTTCCGTGATGTCGGCGGGCGTGCGCTGGTGAACGGCGCGACCATCGATGAGGTCGAGAATTTCGGCCAGGGTGACCAGGCCGGGGCCCGAGACCAGCCGTTCGGCCGAGCAATGGCCGAACATCTGCTGGGCCTTGTCGATGACGGCAAATTCGCGGGCCGTGCGCACGGGCAAGGTGGCGTGGCCGCCTTCGCCGGCGATGGCCACCCAGCCGCCCTTGCCGTCGGGCAGCAGGCCCGAAACGCCAAGCCCGGTCCCGGGACCGATGACGGCAATGGGGGCGTTCTTGACGGCCTTCGCCGCATTAAGCGCCAGGGCGCTTTCCGGCGGCAGATGCGGCAGTCCCATTGCCAGGGCGGTAAAGTCATTGAGAAAACGGATGCGCCCGACCTTCAGGCGCCGGGCCACCTCGGCCTGGCTGAAGGCCCAGTGGTTGTTGGTGATGTCGATCCAGTCGCCGGTGACCGCACCCGCCACCGCGAAGGCCGCTTCGTCGAAACTGGCCGCCTGGCCGTTTCCGGACAGATAGGTTTCGGCGGCCTCGACGATGCCGGGATAATCGGCGCAATGCAGGGTCTGGGGCTCGGTCAGCAGCTTCGAGCCGGCGACGACGGCAAAGCGGATATTGGTTCCCCCCACATCGGCGATCAGACGGCTCATGCCCCGCTCCGTCGCTTCAGCAGATTGGAATAAAGGTCGATGTAATGCTGGGCCGATTGCTTCCAACTGAAGTCGAGCCCCGCATTGGCGGCTGCGGTGCGATTCCATTCGACCTTGTCCTTGAACAAGGCGTTGGCGCGCTTGACGGCGCGCAGCAGGCTGGCCTTGCCGATGTCGTCCAGCACAAAGCCGCGACCGGCCTTGGTTTCGCCCTGAACGTCGATATCGGCCACGGTATCAACCAGTCCGCCGGTGGCGCCGACGATGGGGATGGCGCCGTATTTCAAAGCGTACATCTGCGTCAAGCCGCAAGGCTCCATCCGGGAAGGCATCAAGAAGGCGTCGGCGCCGGCCATGATGCGGTGCGCCAGCGGCTCCGAATAACCCAGATGCAGGGCCATGTGGTGCGAATGCCTGTCGGCCAAGGCTCTGAATTGCGCCTCGATGACGGCATCGCCCGAGCCCAGACCGGCGAACTGGCAATGTTGGCGCATCAGAAGATCGGGCAGGCTGTCGATGACCACATCCATGCCCTTATGGTCGTTCAGGCGGCTGATGACGGCGATCAGCAGCCGGCCGGGTTGCATGGGCAGGCCCAGTTCGCGCTGCAGCGCCGCCTTGTTCCTGGCCTTGCCGATCATGTCGCCCGGCTTATAGCGCTCGGCCAGATAGGAATCGCTGGCCGGGTTCCAGATGGCGTCGTCGGTGCCGTTCAGAATTCCCACCAAATCCTCCGCCCGCCCGGCCAACAGGCCTTCCATGCCGCAGCCTTGTTCGGGGATTTGAATCTGGCGGGCGTAGGTGGGACTGACGGTGGTGATCTTGTCGGAATACCAGCAGCCCGCCTTCAGGAACGACACCTGACCGTAATATTCCAGCCCGGCCATGCTGAAGCTGGTGATGGGCAGTTCCAGCGGAGCCAGCACCGAAGGGTCGAACAGCCCCTGATAGGCGATGTTGTGGATGGTGAAGACGGTTCCGGGGCGAGTCCCCCCCCAGGCCGCGAGATAGGCCGGGGCCAGGCCGGCCTGCCAATCGTGGCCGTGCAGGATATCGGGCTTCCAGCCGATCAGGCTTTCGCCAGCGCACAGTCTGGCGGCGGTGTGCCCCAACAGGCCGAAACGGCTGGCATTGTCGGGCCAATCCTTGCCGTCGGGGCCGAGATAGGGATTGCCGTCGCGGCCATACAGGCTGGGGCAGTCGATGAGCAGCAGTGGCACCTTGCTGTCGGCCAGCCGGCCCTCGATCAGCCGGGCCGGGCCGGCCCCCAAAGGATTGCCCAGATCGGCCACCACCTTGCGCCGCGTGGCGGCTTCCAGGGCCTGAGGATAGCCCGGCATCAGCAGGCGGACATCCGTTTTCAGCCTGGCCAAGGCCAAGGGCAGGGCGCCGGCCACGTCGGCCAGACCGCCGGTTTTAATCAGGGGAAACACTTCGGACGAGACGAACAGAACGCGCATAATCTGGAAATTATCCGATTCAACGGCTTGAACCAAGTGATTCATAAAATATTCGTCGGATTAAGGGGAAGCCTCGACTTGTCGGCGAGCCCATGGCGTGGCAAGCTTGGGATAATCAAGGCCGGTCAGAACGGATCGGAAGAGGAGAAATCTCAGGATGCCCTTTTCGTCGAACAGCATGCATGCCGCCAGCCGCGATATCACCCGCATCGTCAACAGCACCATGGCCCTGGTTCTGGCCGGCGGGCGCGGCTCGCGCCTCAAGAACCTGACCGATTGGCGGGCCAAGCCGGCGGTGCCCTTCGCGGGCAAGTTCCGCATCGTCGATTTCACGCTGTCCAACTGCATCAATTCGGGCATTCGCCGGATCGGCGTGCTGACCCAGTACAAGGCGCACAGCCTGATCCAGCATGTGCAGCGGGGCTGGGACTTTCTGCGCGCCGAGATCGGCGAATTCATCGAGATCCTGCCCGCCCAGCAGCGCATGAAGGAAGAAAATTGGTACAAGGGCACCGCCGACGCGGTCTACCAGAATCTCGACATTCTGCGCACCTACGCCCCGGAATATCTCATCATCCTGGCTGGCGACCATGTCTACAAAATGGACTACAGCAAGATGATCCTGGAACATGTGCTGAGGGGCGCCGATTGCACCGTGGCCTGTTTCGAGGTTCCCGTCGAAGAGGCCAGCGCCTTTGGCGTCATGGAAATCGACGACCACAAGAACGTGGTCAATTTCAAGGAAAAGCCCGAAAACCCGGAACCCATGCCCGGCAAGCCGGACCGTTGTCTGGTCAGCATGGGCATCTATGTCTTCAACACCCGCTTTTTGCTGGACCTGTTGGAAACCGATTCCGAGGATCCCAAATCGGATCATGATTTCGGCAAGAACATCATTCCGGGGCTGATCGGAAAATCGAAGGTGGTGGCGCATTTCTTCCGCGATTCCTGCGTCATCGATGCCGTGCGCGAGCCCTATTGGCGCGATGTCGGAACGCTGGACGCCTATTGGGACGCCAATATCGACCTGACCACGGTGACGCCGGCGCTGAATCTGTACGACACCAGTTGGCCGATCTGGACCTATCAGGCCCAGCTGCCTTCGGCGAAGTTCGTGTTCGATTCCGAAGACCGGCGCGGCATGGCGGTGGATGCCCTGGTTTCCGGCGGCTGCATCATTTCCGGCGCCATCGTGCGCCGCTCGCTTCTGTTCTCGAACGTGCGCATCAACTCCTACGCCTATGTCGAGGACGCGGTGGTGCTGCCCGATTGCGACATCGGGCGCAACGCCACCTTGAAGAAGGTGATTCTGGATCGCGGCTGCCTGATTCCACCCGGCCTGGTGGTGGGCGAGGATCCAGAACTTGACGCCAAGCGTTTCCTGCGCACCGAAAAGGGCGTCACCCTGATCACCAGGGACATGCTGAAGGATTTGGAGCTGTAGCGCCTTTCCCTTTCCGTCATGGTGGGCCCGACCCGACGGTCAACGTGGCTGCCCGGCTCTAGCGCATGATCGTTTTAGTCCAAGTCACGAGGTGACTCGGATTAAAATGATCGTGCGCTAGGCGGCTTGACACCTTATTCCCTACGGAGTATATACCCCGTATGGAATATGAACCGACCGACCTCTTTGCCGTTCTGGCCGACACCACCCGCCTGCGCCTGCTGATGGCCCTGCGCGACAGCTCTTCGCTTTGCGTCTGCCATCTCGTCGATGCCTTGCAAGAGCCGCAGCCCAAGCTTTCCAAACATCTGGGCGTGCTGCGCGAAATGGGGCTGGTCAGTGACGAGCGCCGGGCCCAATGGGTGCATTATTCCCTGCGCGCCGATCTGCCGGACTGGGTAACGGCGGTTCTGGCCGCCGCCTTCGAAGGATGCCGGGGCCAGTTCCCCTTCACCGATGACGCCCAAAAGCTGAAGGCCCGTCTGAACGCCTGCCGGGATGCCGCCTGAGATGGGCGGGGCTTGCACCTCCTGCCAGACAGCGCTGGAAGCCGCCCCGGCTTTGGGCCGGATTTCCCAGTCGCTCTGCTCGGCTTGCCTTGAGATCGTCGCCATGGGCGAACATGCGCCGGCATGCCGCGCCATTTTGCAAGGAATCGATACGCCCGTTTTGATGGTGCAGTCGAACCCCAGACTGGTCTTCACGGCCAACGACAAGGCGCTGGCCCTGTTTGCCAAATCCTTGCCCAAAGCCGAAGGCCACCGCGGCGGCGAAGTCTTCAACTGCGTCCATTCCTACACCGAGGCCGGTTGCGGCAAGGACGTCAATTGCGAGGATTGCAAGATCAAGGCCGCCATCGTCGCCACCTTCGAAGGCACTCCTGCCAATGAAGTTTCCTCCACTCTGGTCATCCGCCAACGGCAAGACAGGCCTCACCATCTCACCATTTCCAGCGAACCCGTCGGTCGTTTCGCGCTGGTGCGCATCGACGGCTTCACGCCCAGCCAGGAAACCTGACATGACCGACCCCTTCGCTTTCCTGGCCGATCTGCTGGTTGTCCGCCTCCTGGGGCTCGACATGGCGCAAAGCCTGGGCGGCGCGCTTCATTTCTTCATCGAAGACACGGCGAAAATCTTCACGCTTTTGGCCTTGATCGTCTTCGTGATCGGCCTTTTTCGTTCGATGATGTCGCCCGAGCGCGTGCGCAAGCTGATCGGCGGGCGTCGGCGCATCGTCGCCTATCCCGCCGCCGTCGGCTTGGGCGCCGTCACCCCCTTCTGCTCCTGCTCGTCGATTCCACTCTTTATCGGCTTTCTCGAGGCGGGCATCCCACTCGGCGTCACCATGGCCTTTCTCATCGCCTCGCCGATGATCAACGAAATCGCCGTCGTCATTCTGGCCACCTCGATCGGCCTGCAATTCGCCGTCATCTATGTCGTTACCGGCCTCTCTGTCGGATTGATCGGCGGATTGCTGATCGACGGCATGAAGCTGGAACGCTATGTCGAAGATTACGTCTGGAAGATCCGCATGGGCGAATCAGCGCTTCCCGACCATCCGGAAAGCTGGGCCGAGCGGGCTGCCTATGCCTGGGGCGAGGTCAAAAGCATCCTGAAACGGCTGTGGCTGTATGTATTCATCGGCATCGGCATCGGCGCCTTCCTGCATGGCTATGTGCCGCAGGAGTTCTTTACCCAATATGCCAGTGTCGGCAATCCCTTTGCCGTGCCGCTGGCCGTGCTGATCGGCATTCCATTATATGGCAGTGCGACCAGCGTCATTCCGGTGGCCGAGGCCTTGCTGGCCAAGGGCGTGCCCGTCGGTACCGTTCTGGCCTTGATGATGAGCATCGCGGCCTTGTCGCTGCCCGAAATCATCATGCTAAAGCAAGTGATCAAGACCAAGCTGATCGCCATTTTCGTGGGCATTCTGGCCGTGGCCTTCATCATCGTCGGTTATGGTTTCAATTTCATCTTCTCGTGAGGAGCCTCATGAAAGACATCAAGGTTCTGGGCGGGTGCTGCGGCAATTGCGACACCGTCATGAAAATGTTCGAAGCGCAGGCGAAAGCGCTGGGCGTCGAGATTGCGCTTGAGAAGGTCACCGACATGGCGGCCATCCTGGGCTATGGCGTCATGAAGACGCCCGGCGTCGTCATCGACGGAAAGCTGGCTCATGCCGGCAGCGTGCCCTCGCCGTCCAGAATCGACGCCTGGCTGAAGGAGTAATCGCCACAATGATCAATGTCCTGGTTCTTTGCACCGGCAACAGTGCCCGCAGCGTGATCGGCGAGGTTCTCATCAATTCTCTGGGTGAAGGGCGCTGGAAAGCCCATAGCGCCGGCAGCCATCCCGCCGGGCAGGTCAATCCGCTGACGCTGGAAATCCTCAAGGAAAAAGGCCATTCGACCGAAGGGTTGCGTTCGAAATCCTGGGACGAGTTTGCCAAGCCGGATGCGCCCAAGATGGATCTGGTCATCACCGTTTGCGACAACGCCGCCGGCGAGGTCTGCCCCGTCTGGCCGGGCGTTCCTCAAAAGATGCATATCAGCTTTCCCGACCCGGCGGCGTCAGCGGGCTCGCACGAGGATCGACTGGCTGAGTTTCGCCGAATCTACGCCTTGATCGAAGAGCGGATGAAACGGTTGATCGCGCTGGGACCGGATCGCATCGGGGATTTCAAATGACCGAAGAAGCAAAGAACACCGCACTCGCCCATTTCAAGGGCGGCCTTTTTTGCGCTGAAAGCGTTTTGCTGGCTTTGGCGCAGCATCAGGAGATCGAGTCCGATCTGCTGCCAGCCATCGCTACCGGCTTTTGCAGCGGGCAGGCCCGCACTTGCGGTCAATGCGGCGCCGTCGCCGGCGCTCTGATGGGACTTGGCCTGGCTTTCGGTCGCAACCAGGGCGGCGAATCCCTTGAGCAAGCCTATCAATCAGTTCAGAATTTTCTGAAATCCTTCGAAGCGAAATTCGGTTCATCGAATTGCCAGGGACTTTTGGGTGTCGATCTGGGAACCGTCGAAGGCCAAGCCGCTTTCAAGGACAAGGAAATGTGGCGCCTCTGCGCCGATTACGTGGACGAGGCAACCAAGATGGCCGCCGATCTGATCGATAAGGGCATGGGGACAAGCAAATGAGCACCCTTTGCGAAACCGCGCAAAAGAAAAATCCGATGGGCGTCTTCGAGCGCTATCTGACCGTTTGGGTAGGGCTGTGCATCGTGACTGGCGTGGCCCTTGGCCATCTCGCTCCCGCTCCCTTCCAGGCCATCGGGCGGTTGGAAATCTACAAGGTCAATATGCCGGTGGCGGTGCTGATCTGGCTGATGATCGTGCCCATGCTGCTGAAAATCGACTTCGCCGCCCTGCATCAGGTACGTGAACATTGGAAGGGCATCGGCGTCACGCTTTTCATCAACTGGGCGGTCAAGCCTTTCTCGATGGCCCTGCTGGGCGCCGTCTTCATCGGCACGCTGTTCCGCCCGCTGCTGCCCGCCGATCAGATCGAAAGCTACATCGCCGGGCTGATTCTGCTGGCGGCGGCGCCTTGCACGGCCATGGTCTTCGTCTGGTCGAATCTGACCAACGGCGAGCCGCATTTCACGCTAAGCCAGGTGGCGGTCAACGACCTCATCATGGTTTTCGCCTTCGCCCCCATCGTTGGATTGCTGCTGGGCCTGTCCTCGATCAGCGTGCCCTGGGAAACCCTGTTCCTGTCGGTGGTGCTGTATATCGTGGTGCCGGTTATCGTTGCCCAGCTTTGGCGTAAACTGCTTCTGGCCAAAGGCGAGGCCGTCTTCCAGCGCCGTCTGGCGGCGCTGGGGCCGGTGTCGCTGATCGCGCTTTTGGCGACGCTGGTGTTGTTGTTCGGTTTCCAGGGCGAGGAAATCCTGGCCCAGCCCTTGGTCATTCTGCTGCTGGCGGTGCCGATCACCATCCAGGTCTATTTCAATTCCGCTCTGGCCTATTGGCTGAACAAGAAGCTGGGCGTGGCCCATTGCGTGGCCGGACCTTCGGCCCTGATCGGAGCTTCCAACTTCTTCGAACTGGCCGTCGCCGCCGCCATCAGCCTGTTCGGCTTCCAATCCGGCGCCGCCCTGGCCACGGTGGTCGGCGTGCTGATCGAAGTGCCGGTGATGCTGTCGGTGGTGCGCATCGTGAACGGTACGAAGGGATGGTATGAGTCGTCGCTACAGCGTTCTTAGCCGAAAGCGCTGCACCTTGCCGGTCAGGGTTTTCGGCAATTCCTCCAGGAACTTGATGTCGCGGGGATATTTGTAAGGCGCGATGGTCGCCTTGACGAAATCCTGAATCTCCTTGGCCGTCGCCTCGCCGGCGTCGCGCGGATCGCGCAGCACCACGCAAGCGCGGACGACCTTGCCCCTGGCCTCGTCATCGGCGCCGATGACGGCGCATTCATAGACTTTGGGATGATCCAGAATCACGCGCTCGACCTCGGTGGCCGAGACATTGTAGCCCGAGGTGACGATCATGTCGTCCGAGCGGTCGGTGTACCAGATGCGCCCGTCGGCATCCTGCTCGACCAGATCGCCGGTGACGTTCCAGCCGTTCCGCACGAACTTGGCTTGGCGCTCGACATCGTCCATATAGCGCCCGCCGGTGGGGCCGAAGGCGGCCAGCCGGCCCTTGTGGCCGGGCGCTAAAAGCTTGCCCTCGTCATCGAGCACGCCGACCGTATAGCCCGGCACGGCGCGACCCGTCGAGCCCGGCACTTCCACGGCCATGGACTCGGAAATGAAATGGGTCAGAAACTCGGTCATGCCAAGCCCGTTGACGAGGCGGATACCCGTTTTCTCGAGCCAGTTTTCCCATAGGCGGACGCGAAGATGCTCGCCCGCCGAACTGGCCTTGCGCAAGGATGCCGTCGTACGCCCATTCATCTTTTCCAGCAGGGCATGGAACATGGTGGGCACGGTGTAAAGGCTGGTCACCTGGCGTCGTTCGATGGTGTCCAGAATTGCATCCGGCGTCGGCTTGGGGAGCAGCGCCGCCGTGGCCCGGAAATACAGCGGATACATCAGAAAGGCGGCCATGCCATAGGTAAAGGCCAGCGAAGGCGACCCGGTGATGATCTCATCTTGCTCGACGGTGAAGACGCGCGGCCAACAGCGGCAAACCGCCATAATGTCGCGATGAAAATGCATCGCCCCTTTGGGATTTCCGGTCGTGCCCGAGGTGAAGGTAATCAGCGCCACATCGTCGGCGGCGGTATCGACGGCCTTAAAGCCGCCCGATTTCCTTTCCATGCGCCGGTCAAGATCGCCAGCCCCCGTACAGAACATCGAGAAATAGCTGACATGGCGCAGCGCCTCGCCCTGGCCCTTGGCCAGTTCCACTTCCTCGGCAAGGTCGATGTCGGACAGAACGACCGAGACTTGCGCCTTGTTGAAGATATAAACCAATTCGCGGGCCCGCAGCAGGGCCATGGTGTTGACGACCACGCCGCCCGCTTTCAGCACGCCCAGCCAGCAAGCCACGGCCATCGGCGAATTGGCGGAACGGATCAAAACGCGGTTGCCAGGCACCAGTCCGAAATCCTCGGTCAGGACGCGGGCGATGCGGTCGGCCCGATCTTGCAGCGCGCCGAAACTTAACGCCTCGTCGCCGCAGAAAAAGGCGGTTTTATTGGCGAAGCCGTCGGCGATGGCGCCGTCGATCAGCAGCGAGGCGCCATTGACGCGGTCGGGAATTCCTTGCAGATGCGCCGCCGAATAGTCGAAGCGCGGCATCAGCCCGGGCGGCGGCAGACGGTCGCCGGCGAAGCTGTCTTGATGGGCTGATGGTCCGCCACCGGGAATGCGCATGGATGATCCTCCCTGGATGTCTGAAGCAGGCGTCTTAACGCGCCTTGCTTGATTTCTTCCTTTCCTTGCCGGCCTTCTCCGCCTGCAGTTTCTTGTAATGCTGCCACCCTTTGTCGGTAAGCAGGGCATGGACCAGAAAATCGAAACCTTCCTCGACATAGCGCTCGAAACCGGCGATCTGCTTGATGCGCCAGTGCTTGAGCGCCCAGCTATGGGCCAGGCCGACGAAATGATAGGTCGCCAGATCGGGATCGACATCGCGGAACAGTCCGGCCTTGATGCCGTCCTTCAGGCACTGGGCGATCAGGGCGTTGGTTTCGATCTCGCTGGCCATGATGAGCTGGCGGCGCTCGGGGCTTAGGGACTTGGTCGAGCGGTAGGCCAGCACCGTGGCCTCGCGGCGCTGATCGACGACCCGGCAATAGGCGTAAATCGCCGCCTTGAAACGGTCCAGCGGATCGGTCAGTCCCTGGGTGGCGGCAGGGATTTCCTGCTTATAGGAATCCAGCACATCCAGCACCGACAGCAGCAGCACGTCTTCCTTGTCGCGCACATATTGATAGATCAGGCCGGCGCTGACCCCGGCCTTTTTCGCCACGTCCTGGATGGTGGTTTTGTAATAGCCCTGATGGGCGAACAGATCGACGGCGGCGGCGATGATCTGGGCCCGGCGCTTCTTGACCAGCTCCGCATCCGTGACCAAACTTTGCACTTCGAAGGCCGGTTTCGCCAGCATACCCGCTCCTTGAGCCAGCCGGGAAGCACTTGACGCCCCGGCCTGAATGAATAATCATTCAATATTGCCAAGACTGGACGTCCTGTCAAGAGAGCGAGGTGACAATGGCCGAATTGATCGTCGAGCGTCATGCCGGGGCCATCGCCCTGTTGCGCCTCAACCGGCCCGAGGCCAGGAACGCCCTGAACATGGCCCTGCGCCGCCAATTGGCCGAGGCCTTTGCGAACGCGACATCCGACCCGGCCGTAAAAGCCATCGTCGTCACCGGCAATGGCGAAGCCTTCGCCGCCGGGGCCGATCTGGCCGAAATGGCCGATGCCGGAACCATCGACATCCTGTTGCGAGAAACGCATCTGCTGTGGCGGACCATCGCCCAATGCCCCAAGCCGGTCATCGCCGCCGTCAATGGCTATGCGCTGGGCGGCGGCTGCGAACTGGCCATGCATGCCGACATCATCGTCGCCGGCAAATCGGCGCAGTTCGGCCAGCCCGAAGTCCGGGTCGGCATCATGCCGGGTGCCGGCGGCACCCAGCGTCTGGTCCGCGCCGTCGGCAAATTCAAGGCCATGAAGATACTGCTGACCGGCAAGCCCGTTTTGGCCGCCGAGGCCGAGGCCATGGGACTGGTCAGCGAATTGGCCGATGACGATCAGGTTCTGCCCACGGCCTTGAAACTGGCTGATGATATCGCCCGCCTGCCGCCTCTGGCCGTGCGCGAAATCAAGGAGGCGGTGCTGGCGGGCATGGATGCGACGTTGGAAACCGCCCTGGCGCTCGAGCGTAAATCCTTCCAACTGCTGTTTTCCAGCCAGGACCAGAAGGAAGGCATGAAGGCCTTCCTGGAAAAGCGCAAGCCGGTCTTCGAGGGGAAATAGCATGACGGACATCATCGGCATCGCCGGAGCGGGCGCCATGGGTCGCGGCATCGCGCAAATCGCCGCCGCGGCGGGATTCCAAGTGCTTTTGTTCGATGCCAGGGAGGGCGCAGCCCAGGAAGCCTGCAACGCTCTTGCCGCCACCTTCGCCAAGCTGGCAGAAAAGGGAAAAATGACTCGCGATGAGGCCAAGGCCGCTTCTGAACGCCTGGCCTGCGCACCTCCCTTAAGCTCTGAATTGAAGGCCTGTTCCTTGATCGTGGAAGCCATCATCGAGCGCCTGGACGCCAAGCAGGCTCTGTTCGCCGATCTGGAGAAGATCGTGGGGGAAGACTGCATCCTGGCCTCCAACACCTCGTCCCTGTCCATTACCGCCATTGCCGCGGCCTGCGAGCGTCCGGAACGCGTGGCGGGCCTGCATTTCTTCAATCCCGTACCCTTGATGAAGGTGGCCGAACTGGTGGCGGGGTTGCGCACATCCGATGCCGTTATCGAGAAATTGATGGAGCTGGTGCGCCGCTTCGGCCATGCGCCGGTGGCGGCCAAGGACACGCCGGGCTTCATCGTCAATCATGCCGGGCGCGGCTATGGGCCGGAAGCCCTGCGCCTTCTGGAAGAAGGGGTTGCCGGTGCCGCCGTCATCGACCGCATTCTGACCGAACAGGCCGGTTTTCGCATGGGGCCCTTCGAGCTTTATGACTTGGTTGGATTGGATGTTTCCGCCGCCGTCATGGAAACGCTCTATGCGCAGTTTTACCAAGAGCCCCGCTACCGCCCCTCGCCCCTGGTCCGTTCGCGGGTCGAAGCCGGCTTGTTGGGCAAAAAAACCGGCCAGGGGTTTTACGACTATGAGAACGGACAGATTCTGCGCCCGCCGGAACCCGCCGTTCCTGACGTCAAATCGTTGCCGGTTTGGACGCCAGACGAATCGCTTCAAGGCCTCCTAAAATCGCTTGGCATTGTACCGGACGAAAAGTCGGACAGCCTGATTCTGGTTGCCCCCCTGGGCGAGGACGCGTCAGGCATGGCGGCAAGGCTGGGTCTGGACGCCAAGCGCTTGCTGGCAATCGATACGCTGTTCGGTTTTGACAAGCGCCTGGTGCTGATGACCACGCCCGCCACCGACCCCGGCTACCGCGACGCCGCACAGGCCCTGCTGGCGGGAAGCGGCAAGCCGGTCTCGGTGATCAAGGACAGTCTAGGCTTCGTCTCGCAGCGCGTGCTGGGGAATATCGTCAATATCGCCTGCGAGATCGCGCAGATGGGCATCGCCGCCCCTGCCGATATCGACACCGCCGTGCGCCTGGGTTTGGGCTATCCGATGGGGCCGCTGGCCTGGGGCGATGCCTTGGGACCAGGCGCCATCCTGACCATTCTGGAAAATCTGCAGCGCCGTTCGGGCGACATGCGCTGGCGACCATCCTTGTGGCTGCAACGCCGGGCCGAATTGGGCCTGTCGCTGCTGGCAAGGGAGGCTTGAAACCTAGCCCGGCAAGGATTAAACTGGTTGGCGACTAGTTTAACGAGGGCGGCATGAATTCGATCGGCGCATTTGAGGCAAAGACCCATCTTTCCAGTCTGTTGGAGCAAGTTTCCAAGGGCGAGACCGTGGTCATCACCCGCCATGGCAACGCCGTCGCCAAGCTTGTGCCGGCGGATCAGTCCCTGGACAAGCGGCGCAGCGCCGAGGCCATCTTGCGCCTGAAGGCCTTCGGCCAGTCGCGCAGCCTGCGGGGGCTGGATTGGAAATCCCTGCGCGACGAAGGGCGGATGTAGATCCGTGCCCGATTTCATCCTCGATGCCTCGGCGGCGCTGGCTTGGTGTTTTGGCGACGAGGCGACTGTCGAAAGCAAAGCACTGCTCGACCGCTTGGAATCCGGTGACACGGCTTTCGTTCCCGGCATCTGGGGGCTGGAGATCGCCAATATTCTGGCCCTGGCCGAACGCAAACGGCGATTGACCGCCGCCGACAGCGCCGAATTCATCGCTTTGCTGTCCGCCATCGGCATCAGACACGATGACGCCCCCGCCGACAGGGCCTTGCACGACATCCTGGCCCTGGCGCGGCAGGAAGGAATATCCAGCTATGACGCTGCTTATCTCGATCTGGCGATGCGCTTGGGGCTTGCCTTGGCGACGAAAGATCAGGCCCTGGCGCAAGCCGCCGAACGCCAAGGCGCGACGGTCATTCGCTGTTAATTTTTGGCTCTTCGACGTTTGCTGTGGAATTGGGTTTGATTGCCGACATAGTTCTTACCTCATGCCTTCCGGAGGGCCGAAGGCCCGTCTCGAAGGATGGGCATCGACAAAATGCCCCACCCTTCGAGACGCCTGCGTGCCGCA
>JACRJC010000030.1 GCA_016215555.1 Rhodospirillales bacterium
AACATCGCTTCGCTTGCCGAAAGAGGTGATCGAGGCCGATCTGGACAGCAAGGTCAGGCAACATATGGATCAGGCCCGCAAGGAAATCGGCGCCGAGGCCTGGAATAAGCTGACCGACGGCCAAAAGACCGCCATCACCGATGTCCACTATGCCAAGGGAAACATTGTAACGTTTACCAAACTTAAGAAGCATGCGCAGTCGGGAAATGCCGAAGAAATGGCCCGAGAAATCGGCATTAAAAGTGGTGAAAATTCCTCCAACAATCCCATCCGCAACTGGGATCGCGAACGGCGCAACCACGCGGCCATTCTGGGCATCGATCCCGACGGCAGCGAGGCCTGGAAGGGGACGGCGGAAAAATATCAACGTGAAGAGAATCTGCCTGATACGTACCGCCAGCATCTGCCGACGCCGCAACCCACCGAGCCACCGCAGGAAGCCGAACCGACGCCGCAGCCGCAGCCGCAGCCGCAGCCGCAGCAAGAGAAACAATCCGACCTCGGCGCCGACGGCCAGGCCTTCCTGGAGCGCATCCGCCAGCCCAATGCCCGGCCTGCGCTCGACATCGCCGCCAAGGATCCGCTGCATTGGACCAAGGACGAGGTGGACACCGTGATCCAGGATTATCAGCGTTACCGGCGTCCGGAATCCTTGAACGAATGGCTGCGCGATCAGGCCAGCGAGCATTTCAAATCGCGCTACGGCGATGTCGAGATGATCCGCGATCTGTCGGGCCGGATGGTCGAGCGCACCCCGCCCATCGCCACCCAACCCAACATGCCCGTGCCAGATCTTCGCGCGGCGCAAAGGAATCTCGAAGCCTTGAGCAAACGCTTTGCTCACATCTTCGACGCCGATGGCCAAAGCGGCGCCACCAAATCGATGCAGCAGGGGCTCAATCTTCTCAATCGCGACAAGATGCCGCGCTTGAAGGAAGATGGCGACTGGGGCCCGATCACCGATTTCAGCTTCAAGAAAAGCCTGGCCAGCCAAGGTGCTGCGAAGATGGACGAAGGGTTCGCGCTGGGTCGCCTGCAGAGCCTGGCCGAGAAACCGCAGCAGCCCGAAGACCTGGCCAAGCGGACGCAGAATATCTTAGGTCCGCTTTACGGCAGCCAGGAACAGGGCGACGACCATGCCCTGGCCTTGCAGGCGGGACTGAACCGGATCGGACCCAAATATCAGGACGATTGGCAGCCCTTGAAGTTGGACGGCGAGATCGGCCCCAAGACGGCCAGCGCCTTCAACAGCCTTGCCGGAAGCGCCGGCCCGATGGCGCTCAGCGAAGGTATCGGCAGCGTTCTGGGATGGCTGGAATAGCCGTCAGCGGTCAGCAGTCAGCCACCATTGAGGTGGCGGCCAAGCCTTGCAAAGCAAGGCGCCCGGCGAGGGACAAAACAACGCAAAACGGCCCCGTAAAACCGGGGCCGTTTCTTTTGACTGCGTAGAGGAAACGCGCCTTACGGCAGCACGATCTCGACGCGGCGGTTCTGCGGCTCGCGCACGCCATCGGGCGTCGGAACCAGAGGCTGCTCTTCGCCCTTGGCGGTCATGCCGATGGCCTTGTCGGACATGCCGAGCTTGACCATGGCGGCCTGCACGGCCTTGGCGCGGCGCATCGACAACGCCATGTTGTACTTGTTCGAACCCGAGCGGTCGGCGTGGCCGGTCAGTTCAACCCGCGTCAGATTGCCGGCCTTGGCATAGGCCACGGCCTGCTCGATGATCTTCTGCGCTTCCGGGGTGATGTCCGACTTGTCGAAGTCGAAGAAGACCAGGAAGTTCTTGGGTTCCTTGGGCTTGACCGGAGCCGGGGCCGGAGCGGCCAGGGGCGCCGGGGCCGGAGCGGGCTGCGCCGCCGCCACCGGGACAGGAGCCGGCGCACCGAACTTGTAGGCAAAGCCCAGCATCAAGGCATGCGAACGATATTCGCCATCGACGCCGATGCCGGTTCCCGTCTTCAGGCTGGGATCGAGCGTGGCGAAATAGCGATAGTCAAGATTGGCGCGCCAGTTGTTGGTGATTTCCCAACCCAGACCGGCGATGCCCTGATAGGCGAACTGCACGTCGCTGTCATCGACGAAACCAGTGGCGCGGGAAACATTATCGACATTGATGCGCGCGGCGCCGATGCCGGCGCCCAAGTAAGGACGGACGGGGAAGTTGACCGGCATGTCCCACAGGCCGTTGATCATGCCGCTCAGGGCGCTGACATCGCCCGAAAGGCCGCCGACGCCGACCGTGGTGTTGCTGCCCGAGATCGAATCGGCGCCGTTGCGGCGATAGCCGAGTTCGATTTCCGTGCGCAGATTGCCCCAGCTGAAACGGCCGTAATCGTAGCCGACCGCGCCCAGCACGCCGAAACCATTGTCGAAATCGACATTGGCGTTGACGCCGCCGCCCGTGACATCGGCATCCTGCAAGATGGTGTAGCCGCCCATCAGGCCGGTATAGAAGCCGCTGCCCGACTGAGCCTGCGCCGTACCGGCAAAACCAACCACCAAGGCCGCGCCCACCAGGGCCGTCGCAATACGCATTGTCCTGATCCTTCCTACGTCAATATATCTGGTGCCTCTTCTACCAAATCTGGTCCCCTCTTCGCAACCGCACTGGCCCGAGAAAGCTTTGCGCCCGATCAAATCTGCCTGCCATGTGGCATTTTTATCACAGAATCTGCCGACAATTGGTCGCCGCCAGTATTCGCAATTGAGAAAGCGATCAATATTGCTACGGGCTTTTACATATTTGCCGGGCATCCCTTGCGAGACGCGGTCCGCCAAACAAGAATCATTGTGAAACCGCCCCATAAAATTGGGCAAATAGCTGGTAGGGGCTTGCCACCCTTTAAGACGGGCATTAACTTAACGTTAACGAACCAGCGCCAAAGCCCGCATTCGGCATTCTTTTATTGTTCGTAAAACGGAGGACGATCCATGCGATTCCACCTGAAATGCCTATCCCTTCTGGCCGGCGCCGCCGCCTTGATGGCCGCCCTTCCCGGCCAAGCCCTGGCCGCCGACCCCATCGTCATCAAATTCTCGCATGTCGTCGCCCCCAACACGCCCAAGGGCAAGGGCGCCGAATTCTTCAAGAAGCTGGCCGAGGAACGGACCAAGGGCGCCGTCAAGGTCGAGGTCTATCCCAACAGCCAGCTTTACAAGGACAAGGAAGAGATGGAGATGCTGCAACTGGGCGCCGTCCAGATGCTGGCGCCCAGCTTGGCCAAGTTCGGACCCTTGGGCGTCAAGGAATTCGAAGTCTTCGATCTGCCTTATATCCTGCCCTCGAAGGAAGCGCTGCGCTCCGTCACCGAAGGTCCGGTCGGCCAGGGACTTTTGAAGAAGCTGGAAGGCAAGGGCATCATCGGCCTCGGCTATTGGGACAACGGCTTCAAGGTCATGAGCGCCAACAAACCCTTAAAGTCGCCCGCCGACTTCAAGGGCCAGAAGATGCGCATCCAATCCTCGAAGGTGCTGGAAGCCGAAATGAAGGCCTTGGGCGCGCTGCCGCAGGTGATGGCTTTCTCGGAAGTCTATCAGGCCCTGCAGACCGGCGTCGTCGATGGCACCGAGAACCCGCCTTCCAACATGTTCACCCAGAAGATGCATGAAGTGCAAAAGCACGCCACCCTCTCCAACCATGGCTATCTGGGCTATGCTGTGATTGTGAACAAGAAGTTCTGGGAAGGCTTGCCGGCCGACATCCGGGCCATCCTGGAAGGGGCCATGAACGAAGCCACCCGCTACGCCAACGCCATCGCCGAAACCGAGAACGCGGAAGCGCTGGCGGCCATGAAGGCGTCGGGCAAGACCGAGTTCTACGAACTCTCCGCCGCCGAGAAGGACGCATGGCGCAAGGCCCTGCTGCCGGTGCATCAGGAAATGGAAGCCCGCGTCGGCAAGGATCTGCTGAAGGCCTTCTACGCCGAGGGCGAAAAAGCGTCCGCGACTGCCGCCGCCCCTGCCAAAAAGGTGAAGTAAATAAGCATGACGCAGGGGGCGCCCGCCGGGGCGCCCCCGAAGCCGTTTTAAGCCTGGGGAGCAAACCTTGCTGAGATTTCTCGATCATCTCGAGGAATGGCTGATCGCCTTCCTCATGGGAGCGGCGACCACCATCATTTTCCTGGCCGTCGTGCATCGCTACGCTTCCGGCGTTCCGCTCCTTTACGACGCCATGCAGATTTTCAACTTCGCCTGGGCGCAGGAATTGTGCATCTACATGTTCGTCTGGATGGCCAAGTTCGGCGCCGCCTATGGCGTGCGCACCGGCATCCATGTCGGCGTCGATGTGCTGATCAACCGCCTGTCTCCCGCCATGCGCGGCAAATTCATCGTCTTCGGCCTTTTGTCCGGCGCCGTCTTCACCGGCATCATCGCCAGCCTGGGCGCCAGCTTCGTCTGGGAGAACGGCGCCCATTACAGCATCTTCACCAGCCTGGGCCTGGAGACCGGCGACCTTTACGAAGGCCCGATCACGCCCGACCTGGAATGGCCGACCTGGATCATCTACCTCGCCATTCCCCTGGGCTCGAGCCTGATGTGCTTTCGTTTCCTGCAGGTTTGCGTTTCCTTCATCCGCACCGGCGAATTGCCGCATCACGACCATGGCCATGTCGATGGCATCGAGAAGGACGACGCGGGCAATGTAAAGGACGTCAACTGGTTCGAGATGGAAGACGGACTGCATCCCAAAGACCCTTCGCACGACTCCAAGAAGGGGGGCCGCTGACATGAACGCCGCCATCATCTTCGGCCTGTTGCTGGCTCTCATGCTGACCGGCATGCCCATCTCGATCTCGCTGGGCCTGACGGTTCTGACGTTCCTGTTCACCATGACCCATGTTCCCATCGAAGCCGTGGCGCTCAAGCTGTTCACCGGCATCGAGAAATTCGAGATCATGGCCATTCCCTTCTTCATCCTGGCCGGCAACTTCTTGACGCACGGCGGCGTGGCCAGGCGCATGATCAATTTCGCCACCGCCATGATCGGCCATTGGCACGGCGGATTGGGCCTGGCCGGCGTCATGGCCTGCGCCCTGTTCGCCGCCGTTTCCGGATCCAGCCCCGCCACCGTGGTCGCCATCGGCTCGATTCTGCTGCCGGCCATGGTCAAGCAAGGATTTCCGCAGCGTTTCGGCGCCGGCGTCATCACCACCTCGGGTGCCTTGGGCATCCTGATTCCGCCCTCGATCGTCATGGTCATGTATGCCGTGGCCACCAACACTTCGGTCGGGCAGTTGTTCATGGCAGGCGTCATTCCCGGCCTGATCCTGGCCACCATGCTGGGCCTGACCACCTTCTGGCGGGCCTGGAAGAACGATTATCCGCGCTGCCCCGAAGCCAGCCTCAAGGAAAAGCTGACCAGCTTCAAGGACGCCATCTGGGGTCTGGCCCTGATCATCATCGTCATCGGCGGCATCTATACCGGCATCTTCACGCCGACCGAGGCGGCGGCCATGAGCGCCGTCTACGCCTTTCTCATCGCCATCTTCGTCTACAAGGACATGCCGCTCAGGCAGGTGCCGCAAATCCTGCTCAATTCGGCCAACATGTCGGCGATGCTGCTCTACATCATCACCAACGCCGTGCTGTTCTCGTTCGTGCTGGCCAACGAGAACATCCCGCACGCCATCGCCGACTGGATCGTCGAGAAGGATCTGGGAATCATCGCCTTCCTGCTGGTGGTGAACTTGCTGCTGCTGGCGGCCGGCAACTTCATGGAACCCAGCTCGATCGTCCTTATCATGGCCCCCATCCTGTTCCCCGTCGCCATGAAGCTGGGCATCGACCCCATCCATTTCGGCATCATGATGGTGGTCAATATGGAGGTCGGCATGTGCCACCCGCCGGTGGGCCTCAATCTTTACGTTGCGTCAGGCATCACCAAGATGGGCATCACTGAACTGACCATCGCCGTCATGCCCTGGCTGCTGACCATGCTGGCCTTCCTGATCATGATCACTTACATCCCGGAAATATCGCTCTGGCTGCCGAAATTCCTGGGCATGATGTAGTTTAGAACAAGCAAAAGGAAGAGCTGACAGGCGCACCGGCCTTTGCTAGACTTCAACCACGGGGTGATTAAATAAGAGGGTTGGGATTTGGATGTCGGGGGATAGGAATGAAAAGTCTGCCAAAATAGAAGATAAAAAGGGCGGGCGGACAAAGGGCGGGGCCGGCCGCAAACCGGACAAGCCTTTCCTGGTCGGAATCGGCGCTTCGGCGGGCGGGCTCGAGGCCTTGGAGCGTTTTTTCAGTTCCTTGCCCCCCACCACCGGCATGGCCTTCGTGGTCATTCAGCATCTGTCGCCCGACCACAAAAGCATGATGGTCGATCTGTTGGCCAAGCGCACCAACATGGTGGTGACGCAGGCCGAGCACGGGCTTCGGGTTTCCGCCGACACCATCTATGTCATTCCGCCCGGCAAGCTGATCACCATCGACCGCGGCGTGCTTTATCTAACGGCCAAAACCACGGCCGGCGTCACCCTGCCCATCGACATTTTCCTGACCTCGCTGGCCAAGGACCAGGGCGCGCTGGCCATCGGCATCATCCTGTCCGGCACCGGCAGCGACGGCACCCGGGGCATTCGCGCCATTCATGAGCAGGGCGGCATGGTGGTGGTGCAAGACCCCCTGACCGCCCGCTTCGACGGCATGCCGCGCTCGGCCATCGAGACCGGCATCGTCGATGACGTGATGATGCCCGAACGCATCTTCGAACGCCTGATGTCCTATGCCAGGCAGGTCAATTCGACGCTGGACATTTCCAGCCTGGAAGCCGAGGGCGACGCCCCCACCGCCGGGCTTAGCCGCATCCTCAACATCTTGAATTCCCAGACCGGCACCGACTTCACCCACTACAAGAAGACCACGCTGATCCGCAGGATCGAACGGCGCATGCACCTTAATCAGGTATCGAGCCACGAGGATTACGCCACCCTTCTGTCGGCCAACCGGCTGGAGGCCGAAAATCTCAAGCGCGAACTGTTGATTAGCGTCACCAACTTCTTTCGCGACACCGACGCCTTTAGCGAACTGAACAAGCAGGTCGTCACCGAATTGGTGCGCAAGAGCGACGACGGCGGCACCGTGCGCGCCTGGATCTGCGGTTGCGCCACCGGCGAGGAAGCCTATTCGCTGGCCATTTTGTTTTCGGAAGAAATGGAGCGGGTCCAAAAGTCGCTCGAGGTCAAGATTTTCGCCACCGACATCGACCGCAACGCCCTGGAAGTCGCGGGCGGCGGCACCTATTCCGAAAGCGTCATCTCGGAAATCGACGAGGCCAGGCGCAACCGCTTCTTTTCCAAGAACACTTCGACCTACAAGATCAAGCCCGACATCCGCCGCATGGTGGTTTTTGCGCCGCATAACGTCATCAAGGATCCGCCCTTCACCAAGCTGGACCTGGTCTGCTGCCGCAACCTGCTGATTTATTTCGAAGCCAATCTGCAGCAGGCCGTCTTGTCGCGCTTCCAGTTCGCCCTGAAGCAAAGCGGATTCCTGTTCCTGGGTTCCAGCGAGACCCTGGGCCAGCAGGTCGCAGATTTCGAGCCGATCAGCGCCAAGCACCGCATCTACCGGCTGCTGCACGGGCGCTCGCTGCCGCTCTCCGAAGTCAGAAACGAAAACATCCGCAGCCCGGCCATGGCCAGAAGCTACGCCGCGCCGCCCGCCGACACGTCGCGGCGCGAGGAAATGAAGGCCGTCGATGAAGGCACGCGCCACCTTCTGTCCAGCTATTGCCCGCCCTCGCTGCTGATCGACGAGAAGCAGGAAATCATCCATAATTTCGGCGGCGTCGAGCGCTATTTGCGCATCCCCGCCGGCGAAGCGTCGCTGGATGTCTGCCGTCATTTGCCCGCTTCAATCGGCACTCTGGTCGCGGCCACCCTGCACCGGGTCTTCCGCGAATGGAAGGAAATCTGCATCCAGCAGGTGGATCTCGACCGCGAAAGCCATGCCGAAGATGCGCCCAAGGAGTTGGTGCAACTGCGCTTCCGCCCGCTTAGCATGCCCAAGGGCGGCCAGCGCTTCGTGCTGATGCATTTCATCGCCAGCCCGCATGCCGGCGACATTCCTTCCGCCACCACCATCGACATCAATGTCGAAACCGAAGAGCGCATCAAGCTTCTCGAATCCGAACTGCAATCCTCGCGCGAGAACCAGCAGGCGGTCATCGAGGAGTTGGAGACGACGAACGAGGAGCTGCAGGCCACCAACGAAGAATTGCTGGCTTCGAACGAGGAGCTGCAAAGCACCAACGAGGAGCTGCAGTCGGTCAACGAGGAACTGTACACCGTCAATTCCGAGTTGAAGGAAAAGGTCGATGAGCTGACCAGCCTGAACAACGACCTCGACAACTTCATGCGCACGACCAAGATCGGCACCATCTTCATCGACGCCAAGGGTACGCTGCGCCGCTTCACCCCGGCCTCGACCGAGTTCGTCAATCTCATGGACCGCGACATCGGACGGCCCTTTTCCGACATTTCGACCAATATCGACTATCCCGATTTCGACGCCGACATCGCCCGCGTCATCAAGGCCGGCGCGGAAATCGAGAAGCACATCGTCCATCCGGACGGCAAGGCCATTCATGTCCGCGTCCTGCCCTATGCGACGGAAACCGGCGCCATCGGCGGCGCCGTCATCACTTTCGTCGACACCACCGATCTGACGCGGTCGCGCCTGCGCGTTCAGTCCTATATCGACTCGCTGCCTCACCACATCGCCGCCCTGGACAGGGACGGCAATATCCGGGCCGTCAACGCCGCCTGGAAGCGTTTCGGAGAGGAATGCCATCTGCCCAAGGATTACGACTGGGTGGGCCGCAACTATCTGGAATCCTGCGCGCCGGCCGGCGGACCCATGGTCACCGACCATACCGACGGCGCGCGCGCCCCCGCCGGCTTGCGCCAAGTCATGGAGCGCAAGTCCAAGAGCTTCAGCCTGGAATACATCAACCGCGCCTCGGGCAAAAAGCGCTGGTTCCAGTTGAACGTTTCCCCGCTGCAGCCGGACGAGGGCGGCGTCATCGTCACCCATCACGAAATCACCCAGCGGGTGCTGAACGAGGCCCGCCTCAAACTCTCCGGGAAAATCATCGAGAATTCCAGCGAGGCCATCGTCATCACCGATCCCGACGAGAAGATTCTTTACGTCAACAGCGCCTTCACCAACATCACCGGCTATAGCGAAGACGACATCCTGGGCAAGACGCCGCGCATCCTGTCCTCGGGGCGCCACGACAAGGCCTTCTACGCCAAAATGTGGAATTCGCTGCTGGCCCATGGCCGCTGGGCCGGAGAATGCTGGAACAAGAAGAAAAGCGGCGAGGTCTATCCGGAACTGGTGTCGATCAACGCCATCCGCGACGACAAGGGCTCGGTCGTCAATTATGTCTCGTTCTTCTCGGACATCTCCAGCCTGAAGCTGACCGAGCGTCTGCTGCGCCAGAAAAACGCCGATCTGCAGCAATTCGCCCATGTCGCCTCGCACGATTTGCAAGAACCCCTGCGCATGGTCACCAGCTTCCTGCAACTCCTGAAAAAGCGCCATGACGGCGATCTAAGCCAGGAAGCCCGGGAATATATCTCCTTTGCCGTCGATGGCGCCTTGCGCATGAGCCGGCTGGTCAGCGACCTGCTGGAATTCTCCCGCGTCGATGCGCGCCAGGACAAGGCCGTCCTTGTCGATACCGCGAAAGTCGTTCGCGACAGTTTGAAGAACCTGGAAGCCTCGATTCAGGAATCGGGGGCGGAAATCATCCTGCCCGAAACCCTGCCGGTCCTGAACGGAGACGATGTCCTGCTGGGCAGCCTGTTCCAGAACCTCATCGGCAACGCCATCAAATATCGACACCCCGAGCGCAAGCCCCAGGTCAGGCTGGAAGCGAAAACGGATCAGAGCATGGTCAAGTTCTCGGTCATCGACAACGGGATCGGCATCGGGCCGGAATATTACGAGAAAATTTTCATGATTTTCCAGCGCCTGCACACCCGCGAGCAATATCCGGGAACCGGCATCGGCCTGGCGCTGTGCCGGCGCATCGTGGAACGCCATGGCGGCATGATCTGGGTGGAAAGCAAGAACGGCGACGGCAGCGCCTTTCATTTCACGCTGCCCTTGACCATGCCGTCGGGACCGTATCCAGAACTAACGGCTTATACCAGTTTGCAGAATGAATAACACATTTCGCCGGAGCGATTTTTCGTGGGCAACAGGCGCGGAACGCGCGGCTGTGTGGATCACAGTAAGCGGTCCGCAACGCATTGCCCGCGAAAAAGCGCCCGGCCTGCGGTGCGGCCATTCGCCATCCCGGGTTCGTTAGGCCGCTCGCGGGCTTTGCCCGCAAAACCAATGGGCCATCATTGACGGCACCCGTAGCCCCGCTACGCTCGTCGCGTCCTGCCTGCCCGGTCATGGCGACTGGCCGCCACGAAATAGGTTATTCATTCTGCAAACGGGTATAACCGCGACCCGCAGGCGTCAACTTTCGTCCAACTCGCCTTCCGATTCCGGATCGACATCCATCGAGGCCGAGGGACAGGCCGACAATTCCACCAGCAGCGCGCCCGGGGCCAATTCGCCCATCGGACGGCACTGGCCTTCCCAGCACAGGCGATGATCCCTGGCGTAATAGGACTCGGTCAGGACCAGCCGGTCAATCGGCCGCATTTTGGGTTTCCAGCGCCAGAAGCCATCTTTCAGTTTGGCGTCGGGGCCCGGCTCCATGCCCGAACCCGAGCCCTGCACCCTGGCTTCGACGATGACCAGCCGTCCGCGCTGGGCGATCCAGTCTTCCTCCCACACGACTTTCTCGACCGAATGGGTCCAGGCCAGCGTGTAAAGGACGCCCGCCAGCAGACAAAAACTTGCCGTCACGGAGCGCTCCCGGCTCTGCGAAGACGCCAGACATGATAGGCCAGGAACATGGCCGTGGCGGCAAAGCCCAACTCGTCGGTGATGGGAATGGCCGCCACCAGCAGGAAGGCGGCGGCGGCGGCGAAGACCCGTTCGGCGACAAGCAGCGGGGCGAACAAGAACCCGATCGAGGCCGCCCCCCAGAGAAAGATGGCGATCAAGGCCTTCAGCACCACGTAGCCGGCGCCCAACCAGGTCCAGTCGCCTTGCAGCATCAGGGCATTGTCATAGACCGCCATATAGGGAATGACGAATCCGGCGATGGCAATGCGCACGGCCCAGAAGCCCGTTTTCATGAAGCTGGATTTGGCGATGGTGGCGGCGGCGAAGGCGGCCAGCGCCACCGGCGGCGTCAAGTCGGCCATGATGCCGAAATAGAAGACGAACATGTGCGAGACGATCAGGGGCACGCCCATTTTCAAAAGCGTCGGCGCCACCAGCGAACTGGTGATGATATAGTTGGGAATGGTGGGGATGCCCATGCCCAGCACCAGACAGGCGATCATGGTCAGCACCAGGGTCAGGAACAGACTGCCCCCCGACAGCGCCACCACGCCCTGGGTGAAAGCGCCTGCGGCCCCGGTCAGGGTCATGGTGCCGATGATGATGCCGACCAGCGAGCAGGCGACGCCCACCGGTACGGCGGCCCTGGCCCCTTCGGACAAGGCTTTCAGAGACAGGGACAGGGTTTCCCGGGCCCCCTTGAGAAGGAAATTGCCCGCCACCAGCGCCGCGATCAGACCGGCCATGACATCGATGCCGTATTTGAAGAAGGCCGACGACCCCAGACCCAGCACGATCCAGAACAGGAACTGAAAGGCGCGCGATCCGAAATGGCGGGCGATGGGCGCCCCCAGGATCAACAGCGCCGTCAGCGCCAGGCCGACGGTGCCGGAATACATCGGCGTGTAGCCCGACAGCAGCAGGAAAACCAACGCGGCCAGGGGCAAGATCAGATACCAGTCGCGTTTCAAGGCCGCCAAGGCGCTGGGGCATTCCGCCTTCGGCAAGCCCAGCAGCTTGGCCCGCCCCGCTTCCAGATGGACCATCCAGAAGGCGGTGACGTAATAAAGGATGGCCGGAATCGCCGCCGCCTTGCAGACCTCGATATAGGGGATGTCCAGCGTTTCGGCCATGATGAAGGCCACCGCCCCCATCACCGGCGGCATGATCTGGCCGCCCATGCTGGCGGTGGCCTCGACGGCGCCGGCGAATTCGGCGCGATAGCCGAACTTCTTCATCAGGGGAATGGTGAACTGGCCGGTGGTGACGACATTGGCGACGCCCGAGCCGTTGATGGTGCCCATCAGACCCGAGGAAATCACCGCCACCTTGGCCGGTCCGCCCTTGGTGTGTCCCACCGTGCCCAGCGCCACGTCGGTGAACAGGCGGATCATGCCGGCCTGTTCCAGGAAACTGCCGAACAGGATGAACAGGAAGATGTAGGTGGCCGAGACATAGGCCGGCGTTCCGTAGATGCCTTCCGTTCCCAGCACATACTGGTTGATGACCTGATCGAGCCCGTAGCCCCGGTGGTTGAAGGGTTCCGGGAAATACTGGCCGAACAGCGCATAGACCAAGAAGGCCAGGCAGATCAGGGGAAGCGCCAGCCCCATCATGCGCCGGGCTCCTTCGAAGACCAGAAGCAGCATGACGATGCCGAAGGCGAGATCGGCCTGGCTGGGATCGCCCGAGCGCTGGATCAGATCACCCTCGAAGATCCAGTGATAGAAGGAAAGCGAGAAAGCCAGGCCGCCGAGAAACCAGTCGGATATGTTGCGCAGCAGATTGTGGCGGTGCATGGCGGCGTTGATGGCGAAGACCATCAGCAGCAGGAAACCGACATGCACCGAGCGCAGAACCTGGGTGGAGAGCGGCGAATAGGCGGCGGTATAGACCTGAAAGGCGGAGAAAATCACGCCGATCCAAAAAATCTGCCGGCTGGTGACGCCATGGCCGAATGTGTCGCCCTTGGCGTCGATTTCGCCTGGATTGCTCATGCCCTACCCTCCGTAAAGCAGAAACGGCCCGAAGAGCTCTTCGGGCCGTTGCCGATTGAAGCCGGCCTACTTGATCAGGCCTTTTTCGCGATAGTATTTTTCCGCCCCCGGATGCAGCGGGACCGGCATCGATTTGGCCGCGTTCTCGAGCTTGATATCCTTGGCCGCCGCATGCGCCGCCTGCAGATCGGGCAAATTCTCGAACACCGCCTTGGCCATCTTGTAAACCGTGTCGTCGGAAACGCCCTGATGGGTGACCAGGAAATTGTTGATCGACACCGTGGGAATGGGCCGGTCCTGGCCCAGATAAGTGCCGGGCGGAATGGTCGCCGGCATATAGGCCGCATCGCCGGTCTTGGCGGCCACGGCGGGCGGAATTTCCACGATATGGATGGCGATGGTGCTGGCCAGATCGCGGATGGAGGCCACGCCCAGTCCCGCCGATTGCAGCGTCGCGTCAAGCTGGCGGTTCTTCATCAGTTCGACCGATTCGCCGAAGGGCAGATACTGCACCTTCATGTCGTCATAGCTGAGACCGGCGGCATTGAACACGGCCCGGGCATTGAGTTCGGTGCCCGACTTGGGCGCCCCCACCGAGACGCGCTTGCCCTTGAGATCGGCCAGCGTCTTGATGCCCGATTCCTGCGACGAGACGATCTGGATGTAATTGGAATAGATGCCGGCGACGCCGCGCAGCTTCTTCAACGGCGCCTTGAAGCCCGCATCCTCGACCCCGTTCCAGGCGCTGGAGAGCGAATCGCCCAGCGTAAAGGCCAACTCGCCGCGCCCGGCTTCCAGAAGATTCAGATTCTCGACCGACGCCTTGGTCGCCTGCACCGTCACCTTGGCGCCCGGCATGGCCTTGCCGAACACGTTCGACATGGCGTTGCCCATCGGATAGTAGACGCCGCTGGTGCCGCCGGTCAGCACATTGACGAATTGCTGGGCCTGGACGGGCATGCTTGTCGCCACCAACGCGGCAGCCACCAGATAAGCCAATTTGCGCATGTCGTTCCTCCTGGCTGGGATATTATTTAATCGGATAATAGCTTATAGCTTGGGTCAGTTCCAGGAATAGAATAAGGGTAATGCCATGTGGCGGCGCACTATTTTTGCTTTGGCAGGTTTGCTGGCCGTGAGCGGTTGCGCGGTCGCGCTCGATCCCGAGCGAACCATCTGGTCGCCGGCCGAAATGCGCCATCTGAGCGAATCCGAGGCCCTGGAACGCGTGGCAAGCACCCCCTTCCTGCTTCTGGGTGAAAGCCACGACAATGCCGACCATCACCGGCTGCAGGCGCGCGTGATCCGCGAATTGGCGGCCAGGGGACAGAAGCGCGCCCTGGCTTTCGAGATGATCGAAGCCGACCGCCAACCAGCCATCGACGCCTATCTGAAAAGCCATCCGGTCTCCGCCGACGCTCTGGGCGAGGCGGTGGACTGGGCCAGGCGCGGCTGGCCCGACTACGATCTCTACAAGCCCGTCTTCCAGGCCGGGCTGGATGGCGGCTGGCCCATTGTCGGCGCCAATCTGCCCAAGTCCTTGTCCAAACCCGCCGGCCAGCCGGGGGGATTGGCAGCTAACGAGGAAAAGCGCCTGGGCTTGGACAAGCCCCTGCCCGACCCCGTTCGGAACGAGCTGCGCCAGAATCTGATCGACGGCCATTGCGGCCTGCTGCCCGAGGCCGCCCTGCCAGCCATGATGCGCCTGCAGATCGCCTGGGACGGCCAGATGGCCAACCGGATGATCGAAACCGCGACCCGGGACGGCGCCGTGCTGATCGCCGGCGCCGAACATGTGCGCAAGGATCGCGCCGTGCCCTTGCATCTGGCAAGGTTGAAGCCAGGCCTCCAAACCCTTTCCGTCGCCTTTCGCGAACAGACCGATCCCCCCAGCCCGCCCGAAACCGAGAACTGGCCCTATGATCTGGTCTGGTTCACACCGTCCAAGCCGGCGGTCGATCACTGCAAGGGTTTGCGGGAACGGATGGAGAGGAAGGGAAGCAGTCGTCCTTGACAGTCGAGGAGATCCTGCCGATATTTCCCCTATGAGCACCATGATTTCAGAGGTCTTCGAGGCCTTTCGTTCCGTGGGCGTGCCGGAAGACAAGGCGCGCGCGGCGGCGGAGGCTTTGGCCGAGGATCAACTGGCGACGAAGTCGGACATTTCGAAACTGGAAAAGGAAATTCTGGTTCTCAAATGGATGGTCGGGGTCGTCATCGCCGCCGTGGTCATTCCGCTGCTCAGGCCACTCCTTCAATAAGAAGACGGCTATCTGTCGCTGAACAACCGACCGCCGACGGCCCAGTCTTCGCGCTCGCATTCCTCGATCACCACCGTCACGGTTTCCGGCTTCAAGTCGATGGCCTCGCAAACAGCGTCGGTGACCTTGCGGACAAGCTCGCGCTTGGCCTCGAGGTCGCGGCCTTTCAGAATCTTGACGGTGACGAAAGGCATTATGGTCAGTTGCCGCAGCGAGCCGGCAGCGCCGTATGGCCGTTGATGGTGGTGGCCGCGAAATTCGGCAATTCGTTGCCCTTCATGCCTTGGATCGAGGCGAAGGTCGCCGAAACGCCTTCGCAGAAATCGGGCGTGTTGATGCTGAAGGTCGAGGCGTCGTTGGCCAGTTGGGTGATGAATTTGTCGAAGCTTTTCTGAGGCTGGGACGAGGTGCGCTTGAAATGCGCCATCAGCACGCTGGCGCTGTCCGAAATCTGGGGACCGAAGGCGCGCACGAAACTGTTGTAGCTGGCCATATGTTCGGGCATGTGCGAGCATTTGAGCGCCGCCACCATCAACTGGGTCTGCAACTGGCGAACCTGGGTGGCCTTGACGACGTCGGGAGAGGAACAATTCGCCCGGGCGGGCGAAACCGCCACCGCCAAGCCGCCCATCACCACAGCCGCCGCCAGAATGCGCTTCATCGGGCTTTTCCCCTGTCCGTCAGTGAATCGAATCGCCCTATTCTACCCGCTAGCCGGGGGGAGATCAACGTCCGGGTAAGCGCTTATTTCTGGCTCCTCGACATTTAATGTTGAATGGTCAGACGACCGATATGAACTTTTACCTCATCCTGAGGAGGGCTGAAGGCCCGTCTCGAAGGATGAGCGTCGAAATGAGGCCCACCCTTCGAGACGCGCTCCGCGCTCCTCAGGGTGAGGGATAGAGCCTTATTTCTTAACGGGATTGGCCGGTCGGGCGGGGGGCATCCATTTGTGAACGCTGACGGGACGCCCGGTATGCGAGCGCATGACCTTGGGCCTGAGCACTTGGCCGATGGGCGGAGCGCCGCCCGGCGCCACCTGCTCGTGCTTCTTGGCGCCATAGAATTCGCGCATCGATTCCAACATGATCGGCGTTCCGACGCCGTTGGCCAGGGCATCGGTGAAAGGCTGATGGCCCCGGATCTGGCGGGTCAGATAATCGCTCGAATGCTGGCCGAAGCGCCGCCAGATGCTGTCCAGGAAATCGGCCGCCGCCCCGCTCATCGGCTTGGTCTCGAAATAGGGACGGCCGGGCTCGAAGGCCCGGTAGACGTCGGGCGCCACCGGCCCGGTCTCGAAGGCCACGAACAGAGTGGGCATGAAATAGCGCCCGTGATTGGCCACGGAATAATAGGCCTGGGACAGGTACAGCAGGCGGTGCATCTTCTGGGGTTGCAGATATTCCCCGTCATTGAGGGCCCGGTCGATGAACCAGGCCGCCACGTCGAGCGAGGAATCCACGGCGCAAGTTTGCATGTCTTACCCTAATTTTACCTTATCTTCGCCTTAATCGGCGCTCATCATGCCCTTCGTCCGGTAAAGGTTTGGTGAATCAAACATGGATGCAAGCCGCAAACGCCGCTTCTCGCTGATCGCCCTGGCGGGCGCAGGTTTTCTGCTGGCGCTGCTTTGGGCTTTGCCGGATATCATCGCCCTGAATCTGCCGCAGATTCTGCGCCAGGCCGGTTTCAAGGAAGTGTCGCTGGGCGTCGTCCGGGCCGGCTGGACCCGGCTTGAGCTCGAGAATGTGGCGCTGGACAAGGCCCTGTCGGCCAAGCGCCTGGCCATCGGCTTCACGCCCTTCGGCCTTTCCAGTCTGGAAGCCAGAAATTTGGCCATCATCGCCCGGACGGACGGCAAAAGCCTGTCTTTGGGCCCGATCACCCTGCCCCTGGCCGGCGGCGGTTCGGGGGGCGGCCTGCCCGATATCCGCCTCGACCAGGCCAAATTCAAGCTGGAAACCCCGCTTGGCCAGTTGAACGGCCTGTTGAACACCGAAACCAAGGGAACTTCGACCCGCCTGCGCCTGGATCTCTCCAGCGACAGCCAGCCGGCTCTGGTGGCGCCCTTGATCCTGACCGGCATCGCCGGCGAAGACGCCGACGGTCTGCATTTCGCCGGCAAGCTGAACGATCCCCTGCACCGTTTTCTCATCAAGCTATCGGCCAATCAGGACGCCAAGGCGGGGACGCAAAGCGGCGACATGATCCTGGAGCGGGTCGAGTTCGAACCGGGCGGCCTGCAACTCGCGGATATTTCGCCCCTGCTGGCCCGGCATCTGAAGAATGTCTCGGGCCCCTTGGAGGGACGGCTTGCCTTGACCAAGGAGGGCGGCAAAACCATGTCCGAGGCCAGGCTGTCCAGCCCCGGCCTGTCCTTCGAAAGCCACGGCGCCGTGGTGCGCAATCTGATGGGGACGCTGTCGCTGGACCGATTGTGGCCGCCGCGCACGCCTGCCCCGCAGAATTTCAGCCTCGGCCTGTTGTCGGTCGGCGTGCCCCTGGGATCGGGTTCATTCGCCTTCGGACTGGAAGAAGACGGCGGCATCTTCATCAAGCGCGCCGCCCTCAATCTGGCCGACGGCAAGCTGCGCCTGGAGCCGGTGCGCATCGGCCCCGATCTGACCGGAACGTTGGTTTTCCAGGCCAGCGACGTCGATCTGGCCAAGCTGGCCCCCTGGTTCCAATTGCCGGGCATGACGCTGGGCGGCACCGTCGACGGCGCCATTCCCGTCATCCTGGACAAGGATGGGCTGAAGGTCGCCGAGGCCAAGCTGTCGGCCCGGGAAAAGGGTTTCGTGCGCTATCGGCCGGAAAGCCTGCCGCGCGCATTGCAAGACCAGGGCGAAGCGGTTAGCCTGATGACGGCCGCGCTTAGGAATTTCCAGTATGACAGTCTTGCCCTGGCGCTTGACGGCCAAGCCGGCGGCGAGACCACCGTCGCCTTCCACATCAAGGGCCGCAATCCGGATCTGCACGATGGCACACCTTTCGAATTCAACTTCCGGCTTACCGGACCCTTGGACAGCCTGGCCCGTCAGGCCTATGGCATCGTCTCGCTGCCCGGACAGTTCGAGGCCAAACATGCCGAGCTGCGCTAAAATTCTGCTGGCCGGATTCCTGCTGCTGGCCGCCTGCACGCCGACGGTCAAGCTGGAAGCGCCGGACAAGCCGATCGTCATCAATCTCAATGTCAAGATCGAGCAGGAAGTGCGCCTGCATGTCGAACGCGACGTCGAAGACCTGATGAAGAACAAGAAGGAATTGTTCGAATGACCTTGCGGGCGATGCTTCTGCTGACCTTTTCGCTTCTGTCCTGGCCGGTCCTGGCCGGTCCCCTGGAAGAAGCCAAGCGCCAGGGCCAGGTCGGCGAACGCGCCGACGGCTATCTGGGCGCCCCTCCGGGCAGCGGCGGCCAGGGCGCCCTGATCGGCGACGTCAACGCCAAGCGCCGCCAGGCCTATGGCGACATCGCCGGGCGCAACGGCACCAACGCCGACGCCGTGGGCGTCATCACCGGCCAGCGCCTGATCGAACAATCCCCGCCCGGCAGTTGGGTCATGGATTCCAACGGCGTCTGGCGCAGGAAATAGCCCCGCCATGACAGGAAACCGGGGCGCATGATTTTCTCAGAATTCGACCTTGACGACGCCGAAGGCGTGCTGCTGGCCCACTCGCTGCGCCTGGAAGGGCGCAAGCTGGCCAAGGGCAAGAAGCTGACGGTCGATGATCTGGCGCTTCTGGCCGCTTCGGGACTTCGCAAGATTACCGGCGCCAAATTGGAAGAGGGCGATGTCGGCGAGCATGACGCCGCCCTGGCTCTGGCCGACCGGCTGATGGGCGTCAATCTGGAATGCGGCCCGGCCCTGACGGGACGCTGCAATCTGATCGCCGTTCAGGCCGGGCTTGCCGTCATCGACGCCGAAAAACTGTCGCGCCTCAACCGCGTCGATGAGGCCGTGACCGTGGCCAGCCTCTCGCCTTTCGAAGTCGTCGAGGCCGGACAGATCGTCGCCACCGTCAAGATCATCCCCTTCGCCATTCAAAAATCGGTGCTGGACACCTGTCTGGCGGTCGGCAATCCCTCGATCATCCGCGTCCTGCCCTTCCTGCCGATGCGGGCCGGCGTCATCGCCACCCAACTGCCGGGCCTGCCCGAAGCCGTGGTCCGCTCGACCTTCGAGGTCTCGCGCCTGCGCATCGAGGCTTTGGGCGGACAGGTGGCCGATGAAATCCAAGTCCCCCACGAAGTCGGCGCCCTGTCGCGGGCTATCAGGAAGATGGCCGAGTCCGATCTCGATCTGCTGTTGATTTCCGGCGCCTCGGCGACGCTGGACCGTCGCGACGTCGTCCCCTCGGCCCTCATCCACGCCGGCGGCGCCATCGACCATTTCGGCATGCCGGTCGATCCCGGCAATCTTCTGCTGCTGGGACGATTGGGCAAACTGCCGGTCATCGACATGCCGGGCTGCGGCCGCTCGGCCCGCCTGAACGGGCTTGACCTGCTGCTAAGGCGCTTCTTCGCTGGCGTTCCGGTTACCGCCGACGACGTGATGAATATGGGTGCGGGCGGCCTTTTGAAGGATCTCGGCTGCCGCCCCATGCCCAGGCGCGTCGAAGACGCCTTCGCCCCCGCCCCGCGCACGCCCCGCGTCGCCGCCATCGTGCTGGCCGCCGGCCGCTCGTTGCGCATGAAGGGATCGAACAAGTTGCTGGCCAGGCTGGAGGGCGAAGCAATGGTCCGGCGCGTCGTCAAATCGGCGCAAGCGTCGAAGGCGCAGCATGTGGTGGTGGTGACCGGCCATCAGGAAGACGAGGTCCGCGCCGTCCTTCAGGATCTGGGCGTTTCCCTGGTCTCCAATCCGCGCTTTGCCGAGGGCCTGTCCACATCGCTGAAGGCCGGCCTGCACGCGCTGCCCAGGGATATCGACGCCGCCCTGATCCTGCTGGGCGACATGCCGCTGGTCACGCCCTGGCAGATCGACCGGCTGATCGGCGCCTTCGATCCTGAGGAAGGCCGCGCAATCATTGTGCCGACGCTGAAGGGCAAGCGCGGCAATCCCATTTTGTGGGCCAAGCGCTTCTTTGCGCAGATGCTGGGCGTCGAGGGCGATGTGGGGGCGCGCCATCTGGTCGGCGAAAACATGAATCAGGTCTTCGAAGTCGAGATGGATGACGAGGCGGTGCTGACCGACATCGACAAGCCGGAAGATTTAGGGGCTATCGTTCCATCGCCTCGATAGAAAGACCAACCCGTCATGCCCGGCCTTGAGCCACGGCTGTCCGGTTTAATTATGCCGTTGTTTTCTTCGCCTCATGCCTTCCGGAGCGAAGCGTCTCGAAGGATGCGGCGAAGAACCGGAAAATGTGGAGATCCTGCGCTTCGAGATAGCTGCTTCGCGGCTTCCTCATCCTTCGAGACGGGCCTTCGGCCCTCCTCAGGATGAGGTGCATACTTCAGGTCCAAAGAATTATCGGCCCGTCATGCACCGCGATTCTAAAGAGAATTTCTCACATCGCTAAATTTAAATCGGACAGAAGTGGGCTTGAGCCAGGCATCCACGCCTTCCAAGAATGACCTTCTGAATACATGGATGGCTGGGGCGTGTAGTTTACCGCCGGGCTGGCCGTGACGATAAAAATCACTTCAAAGAGATCGTTAGGAATAACGGTATCTCTCCTCGGGCTCGCCTGCGATGGTGCGTTTGGCGAAATCATAGGTGCCGGCGCCGCGGCTGGAAGCGTTCGGTCCCAGATTGCGCATAGAGCCGGACGATGACGACGCATCGCTTCGTTCCTGCGCGAAATAGGCCATCGGCGCCAGGCCGATGCTGCCAAAGCTGGGCAGTTGCTTGGCCGTGTTCTGCGCCGCCGCCGTCGCCGCCTTGGGCAGATTGCCGAATCCCTCGAAGCCATCGGGGGTCGAGGCATCGGCCCGGGGGCCGGCCAGTTGCGAGCCGTTCAATGCATCGATCTGCGTGCCCAGCGAGGTGACGGCATCGCGCACCGCCCCCGGGGCTCTGGCCACGCTGGCCAGGCCATAACCGACGCTGTCCGTGCTTCTGACGGTCGGGACCGCCATGGTTTTCGCCTTCTCTAAAGATCAGGGAAAATTATAGTCGAAAAGTTAAAAAAATTCAAGGATTCGCCAAGAATTGACAAATATTGACGCTGGTCCGACTAAGGTCTTCCTAAGACTTCTCGAATGAAATCAAGCGTCGCCGCCCGCCCGCCTTGATCGAAAGACTCCATATGGCCGCCGCCGGGGAAAAAGAGCCCCCTGGCCTTGGGCCCCGCCGCCGCCAGCAGGGCGCGGCCATGAGCGACCGGCACCGTGCGGTCACTCTCGCAATGCAAGATCAGGATCGGCGCCTGGACCTGGGCGATGCGCGACAGATTGTCGAACCGGTCCTTCACCAGCCAGCGCGCCGGCAGATAGGGGTAATGGGACTGGGCCGCCTCGGCCACCGACAGAAAAGGCGCTTCCAGAACGATCCCGGCGAAGCGGTTTTCCGAGGCCAGCATGACGGCGACGCCCGAGCCCAGCGATTCCCCATGCAGGACGACGCGCTCTAAACCGACGCCCTTCTTTTTCAGAAAAGCCAGCGCCGCCCGCCCGTCGGCGAAAAGTCCCTCCTCGCTGGGAAGGCCCAGGCTTTTGCCATAGCCTCGCCAGTCGATGGCCAGAACGCCGTGGCCCGCCTGCAGATAATCTTGAAACTTGGCGGCCGGCAGCGCCAGATTGCCGGCATTGCCGTGCAGAAACAGCACGACGGCGCCATTGTCCTTGGGCGGCGCGTACCAGGCGTTCAGGCGCACGCCGTCTTCGGCGGTCAACCACACTTCGTCCATGCCGGCAGGCAGGGGCGGCGATGCGCGGTCGGGATGGTAAAGCAGATTGCGCTGGTTGACATACATCGCCGCCAGCACCGCCACATAGAGAGCGGCGCCAGTGGCTAGGAAGGATAGGACCAGACTCCGCAACGTCACGACAGGCTGGGCAATTCGCCCAACGCCCGCTGCAGTTCCGCCTCGTCATGGGGCTGATCGACCAGCTTGCCCGCGAAATAGTCGCTATAGGCCTGCATGTCAAAATGCCCGTGCCCGGAAAGGCCCAGCAGAATGACCGGCGAGGTGCCCGCCCCCCTGGCCTTCAGCGCGTGATGGATGGCGCTTTTCACCGCATGGGTGCTTTCCGGGGCCGGCACGATGCCCTCGGCGCGGGCGAAGGCGATGCCGGCGGCGAAGCACTCGGTCTGCTGCCAGGATTCGGCCTCGATCAGCCCCAGTTCCTTCAGATGGCTGACCATCGGCGCCATGCCGTGATAGCGCAGGCCGCCGGCATGGAAACCGGGCGGGATGAAGGTCGAGCCCAGCGTGTGCATCTTGACCAGCGGCGTCAGATGCGCGGTATCGCCGAAATCATAGGCGTAATGACCGCGCGTCAGGGTCGGGCAGGATGCCGGCTCGACGGCGATCACGCGCGGCTTCTTGGCGCCGCGCAGCCCATGCCCGATGAAGGGGAAGGCCAGCCCCGCGAAGTTGGAACCGCCGCCGGCGCAGGCGATGACGAAATCGGGATAATCGTCGGCCATGTCCATCTGGGCCATGGCTTCGATGCCGATCACCGTCTGATGGGTCAGCACATGATTGAGCACGCTGCCCAGCGCATATTTGGTGTCGTCGCGCTTGGCCGCCACCTCGACCGCCTCGGAAATGGCGATGCCCAGGCTGCCCGTGCTGTCGGGATGCGCCCTTAGGATGGCGCGCCCGGCTTCGGTTTCCTCGCTGGGACTGGCGACGCAGCGCGCCCCATAGGTTTCCATCAGGGCCCGGCGATAGGGCTTTTGCTGATAGCTGACCTTGACCATGAAGACTTCGACGGTCAGGCCGAACAGCGAACCCGCGAAAGCCAGCGAACTGCCCCATTGCCCGGCCCCGGTCTCGGTCGAGAGGCGCTTGACCCCGGCTTGCTGGTTGTAGAAGGCCTGGGGCACGGCGGTGTTGGGCTTGTGGCTGCCCGCTGGGCTGACGCCTTCGTACTTATAGTAAATCTTGGCCGAGGTGCCGAGCGCCGCTTCCAGCCTGCGGGCCCGGTACAAGGGCGCCGGTCGCCACTGGCGATAGATGTCGCGCACGGGGGTGGGGATTTCGATGTCGCGTTCCTGGCTGACTTCCTGAAGGATGATCTCCATCGGAAACAGGGGCTCGAGATCGGAAGGCCCGAGCGGCTGGCCGGTGCCAGGATGCAGGGGCGGCGGCAAAGGGACCGGCAGATCGGCGGCGATATTGTACCAGTGGGTGGGAATCTTGCTTTCGTCGAGCTGATATTTGACGGTCCCGGTCATGGCGCGCTCCGGATGGGGTTTTATCGACGCAAGGTTAGCAGAGCTTCAAGAGAAGGCAAAGCCGCAGCTTGGCACGCCACCCGCTTTCAATTACCCTGGCGACAACCAAAAACCGCGCACCAAAAGGACCGGTCCATGCCCTATAAAAGGCTTACGCTTAGCCACAATCTGCTCGAGGAACAGCGCCGTCTGGGCCGTTCCGGCACCTTCACCTCGCTGATGACCGACATCATCACCGCCTGCAAGATGGTCTCGCGCGAAGTCAATCGCGGCGCCCTGGTCGGCAATCTGGGCCTGGCCGGAGCAGAAAACGTGCAGGGCGAGGAGCAGAAAAAGCTGGATGTGCTGGCCAACGACATTTTCCTGCACATGAATTCGCTGGGCGGCAATTACGCTGCCATGGCCTCGGAAGAACTGGAAGACGTCTTCGCCGTCACCGGCCAGGCCTCGGGGCGCTATCTGCTGCTCTTCGATCCCCTGGACGGCTCGTCCAACATCGACATCAACGTCTCGGTGGGCTCGATCTTCTCGATTCTGCGCCTGCCCGAGGGCGCCAATCCCAACGACGCCGACACCTTCTTGCAGCCGGGCACGCAGCAGGTGGCGGCGGGCTATGCGCTCTACGGTCCCTCGACCATGCTGGTGCTGACCACCGGCGACGGCGTGCACGGCTATACGCTGGATCGCGGCGTCGGCATGTTCTTCCTGACCCATCCCGACATGACCATCCCCGCCGACACCAAGGAATTCGCCGTCAACGCTTCGCGCCAGCGTTTTTGGGAACCGCCGGTCAAGCGCTATGTCGATGAATGCCTGGCCGGAAAGGAAGGACCGCGCGGCGTCAATTTCAACATGCGCTGGGTGGCCTCGATGGTGGCCGAGGTGCATCGCATCCTGGTCCGGGGCGGCGTGTTCCTCTACCCCATGGATTCCGAGAACGCCAAGAGCGGCGGCAAGCTGCGCTTAATGTACGAGGCCAATCCCATGGCCTTCATCGTCGAGCAGGCGGGTGGCCTGGCCAGCACCGGCAAGGGACGCATCATGGAGATGAAGCCAAAGGGCCTGCACCAGCGCGTTCCCGTGATCCTGGGCTCGAAGAACGAGGTCGAACGGATTGTGGACTATCACAAAGGGTAAGCGAAGGCTCAAGTTAGCTGCGCAGCGTCTCGAAAAAGGCGCAAGCGACCTCGGCCATGTCCTGAACGGCTTTGGCGCTGCCGCTGGTGCGACCCAAGGTCGTCAGCCCCTGTGACAAGCCTGCCACATAATGCGCCAACGCTTCGCTGTCGGTTCGTTTCTTCAGACGGCCCAATTTCTTGGCGGCGTCGAAATAGGCGCTTAATTGCCGGGCGATGCCTTCCACGACGTCGTGCGTGACCGATGCGATCTTCAGATCGTCGGCTTCCCGCCCGGTTGCGCACTGGGCGGCGCTGGCAGTGACCAGACACTCTCCGCAGCCCGATGTGATTCGCTTCGCCAAGCCGCGGATGAAATGCTGCAGGCCGGTGACGGGATCGCCAGCCGCCCGCAGCTCGGCCAGCATCTGCTCCATCCCCTTCGCCGCGTAAAGACGCAAGGCCGCGTTATAAAGCGAGGCTTTGTTGCCGAAGGCGGCATACAAGCTTGGCCGGTTGATGCCCATCGCCTCGGTCAGATCGTCCAGCGAGGTGGCGTCATAGCCAATGCGCAAGAAAACAGTCAACGCCCTTTCCAAGGCCGCATCGGGATCGAAATTTCTGGGTCTTCCACGTCGCTCGGCGGCCATCGAAATTGCCCTTGACTATTCTGTATCACATAGTACATATATAAATATGTACCAACCGGTATATATTTAAAGGCTGTCTTGGAGAGATGAGATCATGGCAAAGCTCGAGGGTAAAGTCGCCGTCATCACCGGCGGCAACAGCGGCATGGGGCTGGAGACGGCCAAACGTTTCGCCAAGGAAGGGGCGCGGGTGGCGATACTGGGTCGCGACCCGTCAACGCTGGATAAGGCGGTCGCCGAAATCGGCCATGACGTTCTGGCCGTGAAAGGCGACGTGTCGAACTTGAGTGACCTGGATGCCTTCTATGCGCGTGTCAAAAGCGCCTTTGGGAAGATTGACATTCTTTTCGCCAACGCCGGCGTCGGCGGTATGGCCCCGTTGGGCGCCATCACGGAAGAGCATTTCGACCGCCTGATCGGGATCAATCTGAAGGGTGTCGTCTTTACCGTCCAAAAGGCCCTGCCCCTGATGCCGGACGGCTCCAGCATCATCCTCAACTCCTCGATCGCCGCCCGCAAGGGGATGGAGGCGTTCAGCATCTACAGTGCCACCAAGGCCGCCGTCCGCTCTCTGGCGCGCGGCTGGACGACCGATCTGAGGGCCAGGCGCATCCGGGTCAACAGCATCAGCCCAGGGCCAATTCAAACACCGATTTTCGGGAAGATGGGGCTGACCGAGGAGCAGATTGCCGGGTTCGGACAAGCGATCACGCCGCAAATTCCCCAGGGCCGCTTCGGAGGCGGGGATGAAATTGCCGGCGCGGCGCTTTTTCTGGCTTCGGACGACAGTTCCTACGTTTCCGGCATCGACTTGTGCGTGGATGGCGGCATGGCGCAAATATAATTGTCCGTTATTTCTGCCTTAGCGACAAGCGCCAGGCGATCCAGACGGCGGCACTGGCCGCCGCCACCAGCAGCGTGCCCAGGGCGTTGATCTTGGGGCTAAGCCCCAGGCGCACCGACGAGAAGATTTCCATCGGCAGGGTGGTGGCGCCGGGGCCGGTCACGAACTGGGCCACCACCACATCGTCGAGCGACAGGGTGAAGGCCAGCAGCCATCCCGCCAGCAGGGCCGGAAACAGCAAGGGCAGCGTAATGCGCAGGAACACGCTCAGAGGCCGGGCGCCGAGGTCTTGCGCCGCTTCCTCGAGCGAGCGGTCCAACTCGCCCAGGCGAGCCCTTACCACCACCGCCACATAGGCGGTGGCGATGGTGGCATGCGCGATGACGATGGTGACGGCGCCGCGCTCGGCCGGCCAGCCGACGACGTCGGCGGCGGCCACGAAAGCCAACAGCAAGGCCAGGCCGATCACCACGTCGGGCAGCACCAGGGGCACGCCCAACAAGAATGCGAAGAAGGACTGGGTCAGACAACCCTGTCCGCGCGACAGCGAAACCGCCGCCAGCGTGCCCAGCAGCAAGGACAGGGTGGCGCTGATCGCCGCCACCTCGAAGGACAGGCGAGCGGCATCAACGAAGGCGGCGTCATGCAGCAATTCGCCGTACCAGCGGACCGAGAAGCCGCCCCAGACCGTGACCAGTTTCGACTCGTTGAAGGAATAGGTGACCAGAATGGCGATCGGCGCGTACAGAAAGGCATAGCCGAAAAGCAAGAGGGCGAAGGGAAAGCGCGACTGCTTCATGCCGCGTCGCCTTCGAGGCGCCGCTTCAGACGCGACAGCAAAGCCAACGGCAAGGCGACGCTGGCCAGCAGCACCACGGCCAGGGCCGCCGCCCCCGGCCAGTCGCGAGTCATGGCGAAAATGTCCCACATCATCTTGCCCATCATGGCCGAACCGCCGCCGCCCATCAGGTCGGGAATGACGTATTCGCCCAGGGCGGGCATGAAAACCAGCGCCGAGCCGGCCAGCACGCCCGGCATCGATAGCGGCAGCAGCACCGAGAAGAAGATGCGCAAGGGCCGAGCCCCTAAATCCCCCGCCGCTTCCAAGAGCGCCGGGTCAAGGCGCTCCAGCACGGCATAGAGCGGCAGCACCATGAAGGGCAGATAGGCATAGACCATGCCGATCAGCACGGCACGATCGGTATTCATGATCAAGAAGGGGGTTTCGATCAGTCCCAGTCCCAGCAGCAGCGAATTCAAAAGACCATCGTCGCCCAGAATGGTCATCCAGGCATAGATGCGGACCAGGAACGAGGTCCAGAAGGGCACCATCACCAGCAGCAGCAGGGGTCCGCGCCCTTCGGGACGGGTGCGGGCGATGGCCCAGGCCATCGGCCATCCCAGCAGCAGGCAGATCAAGGTGGTGAGACCGGCCATCGACAGCGATTCCACGACCGTCAGGGCCAGTGTGCCGTCCTCGATCAATTGGCCGTAGCTGGCAAAGCCTGCATTGACGCCGACCAGGCGGCCTTCGGCCCATTCCAGCAGCGGCTTGTAGGGCGGCACGCCGATTCGGGATTCCGACAGCGAGACCATGAGCAGAATGGCCACTGGCAACAGCACGAACAGCGCCATCCACAAGAAGGGCAGGCCGAAGTTCAGGCGCTGAAAGCGCTGCAGGCTCATGGCAGGGCCACGCCGTCGGTGGGATGCCAAGACAAGGTCACCTTGTCGCCCAGCGCCACCGGCGCCGTCACGGCGTGGCGCTGATTGACGGCGGCGACGACGACGATTTGCCCCGAACCCAGGCGGACGCGATATTCAGAAACACCGCCCAGATAGGATATCTCGGCCACCTGGCCCGGCAGCAGATTGTCGCCGGGCAGGGGCGCGGTACCGATAGCGATTTTTTCGGGCCGCACCATCACCCCCAGCTTGGTGCCGACGGGAAAATTCCCGGGGGCGGCAAGTTTCGCACCCTCGCAATCGATGCTCAGGCCCGAGGGCGACGACTGGGCGACGACGCCTTCGAACAGATTGGCGGTGCCGATAAACCGGGCCACCGCCCGGCTGGCCGGAAATTCGTAGATTTCGCGCGGCGTCCCCACCTGCAAGATAGCTCCCGCCTCCATCACCGCGATGCGCGAGGATACCGCCATCGCCTCTTCCTGGTCATGGGTGACCATGACGAAAGTGGTGCCGACCCGCTTTTGAATCTCCACCAGTTCCAGGCGTGTCTGTTCGCGCAGGCGCTTGTCCAGCGCCGCCATCGGCTCGTCGAGAAGAACCACCACCGGACGGCGGGCCAGACAGCGGGCCAGCGCCGCCCGTTGGCGCTCGCCGCCGGACAAGTGATGCGGTTTTCGCTTGGCCAAGCGCTCCATGCGCACCAGGGCCAGCATCTCGCCGACCCGCTCTGCGATTTTGCCTTTGCCCATGCCCAATTGCTTGAGGCCGAAGGCGATATTGTCGGCCACCGTCATATGCGGAAACAAAGCGTAGGATTGGAACATCATATTGACCGGGCGGTCATAGGGCGCCACCCCCGCCATGTCGCGCCCGGCAATGACGATGCGGCCCTGGTCGGCCTGTTCAAAGCCGGCCAGCAGGCGCAACAGCGTCGTCTTGCCGCACCCCGAAGGCCCCAGCAGCGAAAAGAATTCGCCGCTTTGGATGTCGAGGCGGATGCCGGCCAGCGCGGGCTGCCCGGCAAATGCCTTGGCGACGCCCTCGACGCTGATGGCCGCCGCGGTCACTTCTTGGCGGTTCTGAACTTGGTCCAGGCCCGGGCCCGGCTGCGTTCATAGTCCTTGGTCGGCACCTGCAGCGTGAACAGCTTGTTCTGCACCTCGGCCGGCGGATAGATGACCGGGTCCGACTTGATGTCGTAGAGGACGTATTTCACCGAAGCCGGAACCGCGTTGGCGTAACCGGTCTGGTTGGTGATTTCGCCGATGACGTCCGGACGCAGCAGGAAATTGATGAATTTATGCGCGTTGTCGGGATGTTTGGCGTCCTTGGGAACGGCCATGACGTCGATATTGACCTCGGCCCCTTCCTTGGGAATGAAGATGGCGATGTTCTGCTTCTTCTTGGCTTCCCTGGCCCGGCTCCTGGCCTGCACCAGATCGCCGACATAGCCATGGGCGACGCAGATGGTGCCGTTGGCCAGGTCGTTGATGTATTTCGAGCTGTGGATGTATCTGTAATTGGGCCGCAGTTCGCCAAGCGCCTTCATGGCGTCTTCGAGATCGATGGATGATTCGGACAACGGGTTCAGCTTCTGATGCAAAAGCATGGCCGGCACGACTTCGGTCGGCGCGTCCAACAGCGAGACGCCGCAGGCCTTCAGTTTGGCCAGCATCTCGGGACTGAACAGCAGCTTCCAAGAATCCGTGGGGGCTTCTTGCAGGATCGCCTTCACCTTGTCGACATTGTAGCCGATGCCGGTGGCCGCCATCATATAGGGAAGGCCGTATTCGTTGCCGGGATCGACCTTGGTCAGCGTGGCCATGACCATCTTTTCAAGACCGGCGGCATTGGGCAGCTTGGCCTTGTCGAGCGGCTGATAGGCGCCGGCTCTGACCTGCTGGGAAAAGAAGGGCGAGGCCGAGGGAAAGACGACGTCGTAGCCCGACTTGCCGCTCATCAATTTGGTGTCCAGCACCTCGTTGGAATCATAGACGTCGTAATTGACCTTGATGCCGGTTTCCTTGGTGAAGCGTTCCAGCGTGTCCTTGGCCACGTAATCCGACCAGTTGTAGACATTGACCACCGGCTCCTCGGCCAGCGCCGGAACCAGACTGAACAGCAGGGCCGCGGCTGCGGCCATGGAACGGACTGCGAAAACGGACATCGATTCCCCCATCGAAAGATATGCCACTCCAAGACCGGATTGTGGGGGTGCCGGCCCGGCCCGTCAACTGCTGATGGCCCTAAAAAAAGCTCAATCTATTCAATCTGCTGCCGTCCCTTCGACCCCGGCCATGACATCGCGGTAGGCGTGCCGACTGGCATGGGCGACCGGCCCGAGCGTGAAGACGGCTTCGATTCTCGCAAGCCCCCTGCACCTTGACCTTGGCCAAGCCGCCGGTGGTCTTGATCCAGCCGCAGATCTCCTTGATGCGCTTGCGGATGGCCTGGCTGACGGCAGAACCGGGATGGCGCGTCGTGCGCTTGTCGATGGCGGTCTTGCGCGTCTAATACCAGTTTGCAGAATGAATAACACAAACACGCGACCCAGCGGCTGTGTTACACTGCTGAAATGCGCGAGAAACAGTGGGTTAGCTGTGGCATTTGGGGCCTCCTACCGGGCCCACCATTTCCCCCTGTCAAAACATATGTTGTTATCTTTAGGTGGTTCTGATATAAGGCCCGTCCAGCGGACAAGCGGTTCGCTTCCATCTTGGATTTCGCGCACGAAGAGCTGACCCTTGCGGTCGCCCGGCAATCTTCAAGATAACTTCATCTCCCTTTCCCACTGGTCGCGTGCCCCAGGGGCCTGCAAACCAGCTCTTTCGCGCCTGGCCGCTGTGGCTAGGGCGCCGTCGAGCGTTTTTGAAAGTTGAACCATCTTATGACTGTTACTTTTTCCGATCTCGGCCTGGTCGAGACCTTGTTGAACGCCCTGAAGACCGAAGGCTACGAAACCCCCACCCCCATCCAGGCGGCCACCATTCCGCACCTTTTGAACGGTCGCGACGTGCTGGGCATCGCCCAGACCGGCACCGGCAAGACGGCCGCCTTCGCCCTGCCCATCCTGCAGCGCCTGGCCAACAGCCGCACGCGCTATGTGCCGAAAAGCCCGCGCGCCCTGATCCTGACCCCGACCCGCGAATTGGCGGTGCAGATTTCGCAAGGCTTCGGCACCTACGGCCAGTTCATGCGCTTCAAGCGCGCCCTGGTCTTCGGCGGCGTCGGCCAGATGCCCCAGGTCAAGTCGCTGGCCAACGGCACCGACGTTCTGATCGCCACCCCCGGTCGCCTGCTCGACCTGATGAATCAGGGCCATGTCAAACTCGACTTCGTCGAGATGCTGGTGCTGGACGAAGCCGACCGCATGCTGGACATGGGCTTCATCCACGATGTGCGGCGCATCGCCGCCAAGCTGCCCAAGCAGCGCCAGACGCTTTTGTTCTCGGCCACCATGGCGAAATCGGTCGAGGAACTGGCCAACACCCTACTGACGAATCCGGAACGGGTCGAGATCACGCCCGAAGCCACCACGGTCGAGCGCATCGATCAGAAGGTGCTGTTCGTCACCAAGGAAAACAAGCGCCCGCTGCTGGCCCATGTCATGAAGCATCATGATATCAAGCGCGCCATCGTCTTCACCCGCACCAAGCACGGCGCCGATCGCGTGGCCGAACAATTGGGCAAGGCCGGCATCACCGCCGACGCCATCCACGGCAACAAGACGCAAGGCGCCAGGCAGAAGGCGCTGGAAGCCTTCAAGCGCGGCGATGTGCGGGCATTGGTCGCCACCGACATCGCGGCGCGCGGCATCGACATCGACGGCATCACCCATGTCATCAATTTCGAACTGCCCAACGAGCCGGAAAGCTATGTGCACCGCATCGGCCGCACGGCCCGCGCCGGCGCCGACGGCATCGCATTGTCTTTCTGCGACGCCGAGGAAGTGGGCTTCTTGAAGACCATCGAGCGCACCATCCGGCAAAGCATCCCCTCGCATGACGATCATGCCTTCCATGCCGAGGCCATCGCCAGCCAGCGCCACGCCGCCCATGCCAGGCCCGCCCAAAAACGTCAGGGTCAGGCTTCGCGCAAGCGCCAGGGACCGCCGCCGGGCAAGAAGCTCCAGCACCGCAACCAGCCCCCCCGGCATGCCCAGGCCCAGCAACGCCAGCATGGCTAATGATTGTTGTAATTGGCTCCCTGCGCCGCCGGATCGGCGGCCAGGGACGTCAGGGCTGATTCTGGCCCTGCGCCGCCTGATCGGCGGCCAGGGACGTCAGGGCTGATTCTGGCCCTGCGCCGCCTGATCGGCGGCCAGGGCCAGGGCGATGTCCTTGTCGGTCACGCCCTGCGCGTCATGGGTCGCCAGAACCAGATCGACCCGGTTGTAGATGTTGCTCCATTCCGGATGATGGTCGAGCTTCTCGGCGGCCAGAGCCACGCGGGTCATGAATCCGAAGGCTTCGGAAAAGCTCTTGAACTGATATGTCTTGCGGATGGCGTCGCGGCCCGCCACGACTCGCCAGCCGCTCATGCGCTCGAGATGACCGTGCACGGTCTCGGGTGAGAGTTTCTCCTTCATGGTCAACCTCGCCGATTTTTACCACCCCACGCAATGCAAGTGGGGTGGCGGCATGGCCTTGTCATCCCCCTTGCGGCAGTGGAATCAGGCGATAACCCTTGACTTGCATGCAGGTGGAAAAGAAACGGTCTTCCCACGCCATGCGGTCGAAATTTGGCTGCGGGTAATAGCCGTGCCGCAACGCATAGCGCGATGCGCCCAGCCGATAGTGAAACATCAGATCGTTTTCTGTCGATACCGCCTGCCGCCAGGCCAGACGCTGGCAATCGGCGACTTCCGCCTGTCTGACGCCATCGGCCAGGCCCGGCTTGTCCCATACCAAAGGCGGGCCGCAGGAGGCCATCAAGAGAGGCAAGAGCACAAGGCCAAGCCGTTTCATGCCCCCATTTTGCCGTGCCTTGATGGCGAAATCAGGGCGGCGGCGGCGGGACTTCGTCCGCCATCGCGATGGCCGGTTCTGAGGGGGCGGCCAGGGCGGCTTCTTCCGCCACCAGCCGCTTAAACAGCTTGAACAGAGCGGGATCGAAGGCCCCTTTCATCGTTTGCATCTCGGCCAAGGCCTCGTCGCGGCTCTTGGCGGGCCGGTAAGGCCTGAGATCCGTCATGGCGCAATAGACGTCGGCGATCGCCAACTGGCGCCCGAAGGCGGAAACCGCCTCACCGATCAAGCCCTGCGGATAGCCGGTGCCGTCAAGGCGTTCGTGATGCTGGGCGATGGCGGCAACGACGCTTTGCGGGGCGCCCGCGCTGCGGTCCAGAATTTTTGTCGTGTCTTCGAGATGGCCCCGCATGAGCTTGCGTTCCTCGAAGCTGAGTTCCCCCGGCTTGTTGAGGGTTTGGACGGGAATGCCGATCTTGCCCATATCGTGCAGAAGGCCGGCCATGATCAGCGACATCAGCGACATGCCGGAAACGCCGGTCGCCCGCCCGAACAGGGCCAGATGCATCGCCACCCGCAGCGAATGGACGAAGATGACGTTGTTGTGCCCGATCAGGCTGTTCAGGAGAATCCCGGTCTGCCCCTTCGCGGCGGCGGTGTCGATGGCCTTGCAGGCGAGAGCGATGCTGCCCAGCGGCAACGGCAGATTGTTTTCCACCATGTCGGAGAGGCTGTCGAACAGATCAGCCGACAGCAACAGCGCATCGCTGGCCGCCTCGGGCAGGCGTTCCCAGCCTTCCTCATGCTTGCGATTGACCAGCGCTGAAACGGCTTGGAGAAGCTGGCTGCCCTTATAGGGTTTCAGCATCAGGAAATCGGCCTTCAACTCGCGCGCCCGCAGGAGAAAAGGCGAGCCCTTGCCCGAGCCGGTGCAGATGACGGGCGCTCGAGACTTCCATTCCCCCTGCCGCACGATAGGAATGCGGAAAAAGGCCTCGAGCAGGCTTAGGCCGCTCAAAGGCCGGCAGGCCTCGTCCATCACGACCAGGGCGGGGCGGTTGCCGCGCAGCCAGTCCAGGGCGTCCTGAGAATTGGCAAAGGCCTGAACGTCATAATAAGGGTCGAGCGCCGACCTGACGGCGCCCAGATCCCTGTCATTGCTGTCTATCACGCAGATTTGCGACCGGTGATAGGCATAGCCCGGAGATGAAGCCATTGGCTCCCCTATTTTCCCTCGACCCGCCCAGGCTTGATTTCTTGTTATCCGTAGATTAGGGGGTACCCCCAGGAATGGCAATAAGCCTTTTGATTACAATGTAATGATAAAGAATTAGGCTCCTCGACGCTGCAAATGGAAATGGGTAAACAAGATTCCTCACCCTGAGGAGCCTGCGGCACGCAGGCGTCTCGAAGGGTGGGGCATTTTGTCGATGCCCATCCTTCGAGACGGGCCTTCGGCCCTCCTCAGGATGAG
>JACRJC010000031.1 GCA_016215555.1 Rhodospirillales bacterium
ATGAGAAAGCAGCGAAGCAACGGCTCCGAATAGCAATATCCACGTATTTTCCATTTCTTCGCCGCATCCTTCGAGACGCTTCGCTCCTCAGGATGAGGCGAAGAAAGCGACGGCGGAATTAAACCGGACAGCCGTGGATCAAGTCCGGGCATGACAGAAGGCTATATTTCCACCAGCAACCCGTCTTGCAAGGTTACCCGCCGGTCCATGCGCGCCGCCAGATCGGGATTGTGGGTGGCGATCAAGGCCGCCAGGCCCTGCTCGCGGACCAGGCTCAGCAATTCCTGAAACACCACATCGGCGGTGGCGGGATCGAGATTGCCGGTCGGCTCGTCGGCCAGCAGCAATTTGGGACGGTTGGCCAGCGCCCGGCAGATCGCCACCCGCTGCTGCTCGCCGCCCGAAAGCTGGCCGGGACGATGGGTCTCGCGCCCCGCCAGGCCCAGACGGCCCAGCAATTCGCGCGCCCGCACGGAGGCCTGGGCTTTCGAATGACCGGCGATCATCTGCGGCAGCACCACATTTTCCAGGGCCGAGAATTCCGGCAGCAGATGATGGTACTGATAGACGAAACCCATCGAGGCGCGCCGGATCTCTGTGCGCTTGTCGTCGTTCAAGCGGGTGGCGTTGGTGCCGGCCAGAATCACTTCGCCGCCGTCGGGCTTTTCCAGAAGGCCCGCGATGTGCAGCAGCGTCGATTTGCCGGCCCCCGACGGCCCCAGCATGGCCACGATCTCGCCCGAGCGGACCTCGATGTCGGCCCCCTTCAGCACCTGAAGATCGGCCCGTCCCTGATGGAACGAGCGCACGATGGCCGATAGCTTCAGCACCACGTCACTCATAGCGCAGCGCCTCGACCGGATCCAGGCGGGCGGCCCGCCAGGAGGGATAGATGGTGGCGGCGAAGGACAGGCCCAGCGCCATCAGCACGACCTGGATCACCTCGCCGAAATCGACCTTGGCCGGCAATTTGGACAGGAAATAGATTTCCGCCGAGAACAGATCGGTGCCGGTCAAGCCTTGCAGGAACTGACGGATGCTTTCGATATTGAGGGCGAAGGACAGGCCCAAAACCACGCCCAGCACGGTGCCGGTGATGCCGACGCTGGCCCCCGACAGGAAGAAGATGCGCTGGATCATGCCCTGCGTCGCCCCCATGGTGCGCAGGATGGCGATGTCGCGGCCCTTGTCCTTGACCAGCATGATCAGGCTGGAAATGATGTTGAAGGCGGCGACCAGGATAATCAGGGTCAGGATCAGGAACATGACGTTGCGTTCCACCTGCACGGCGTTGAAGAAGCTGGAATTGGCCTGCTGCCAATCATAGACGCTGCCCGCATCGCCGATGCGCTCGGCCATCAATTGGCGCACCTTGGGCACCAGATCGGGGTTCGACAGCACCACTTCCAGATGCGTCACCGCCTGCTTGTCCTTCATCTGGAAGAAGACCTGGGCCTCGTCCAGCGGCATGAAGATGTAATTGGAATCGTATTCGTACATGCCGACATTGAAGGTGCCGACGATCTGAAACGTGTGCAGGCGCGGCATGGTGCCGAAGGCCGTCACCTGACCCTTGGGAGCGATCAGGGTGATGGCGTCGCCAACACCGAGGCCCAGCTTCACCGACAGGCGCGAGCCGATGACGACGCCCTCATTCCGGTCATAGGCCTCGATGTCGCCATTGAAATTCCTGGCGATGACATCGCGGTTTAGAAGGTCGGAACCGCGCACGCCGCGCACCAGGGCGCCCTGCGCATGATTGCGCCCCGAGACCATGACCTGGCCTTCCAGCGTCGGCGAGACCTGAACGATGCCGGGGATCGAGCGGATGGACTCGGCCAGTCGGTCATAGTCCTGCAGCACATTGGCATAGCCGTAAACGCCGAGATGACCGTTCAGTCCCAGGATGCGGCCCAGCAATTCGCCGCGAAAGCCGTTCATCACCGACATGACGATAATCAGCGTCGCCACGCCAAGCCCGATGCCCAGCAGCGAGAAACCGGCGATGACCGAGATGAATCCTTCCTGCCGGCGCGCCCGCAGATAGCGCATGGCCACCATGCGTTCGAAGGCTCCGAAAATCATCACGTCATCCCGCCAGTCTGGCCAGGGCCGATTCGACCGACAATTCGTGCTTCTCGCCCGAGGCCCGGTATTTCAGCTCGACCACGCCCGCCTTCAGCCCCTTGGGCCCGACCACCAATTGCCAGGGCAGGCCGATCAGGTCCATGTCGGCGAATTTGACGCCGGCCCGCTCATCGCGGTCGTCGTACAGAACGTCGATGCCCTTGCCGTTCATGGTGCCGTAAAGCTCGCCGCAGACGCGGTCGCAATCGGCGTCGCCGGTCTTCAGATTGACCAGGCCGACATGGAAGGGGGCTACCGATTCCGGCCAGACGATGCCCGCCTCGTCGTGATGGGCCTCGATGATGGCGCCGACCAGGCGCGAGACGCCGATGCCGTAGCTGCCCATTTCAAGGGTGATGTTCTCGCCGCCCGGACCCGGCACCGAGGCGCCCAGCGGGGCCGAATATTTTGTGCCGAAATAGAAGATATGCCCGACTTCGATGCCGCGGGCCGATACCAGCTTGTCGCCCAGTTCGGCTCCCTTCGAGACATCGTGCTTTTCGTCGGTGGCGGCGTAAAGCGAGGTGAAGCGCTCGACCAGAGTGGTGACGTCGCCGGCATAGTCGATGGGCTCGGCCAGCACATCGATATCCAGCAGATCGCGGTGGCAATAGACCTGGCTTTCGCCGGTTTCGGCCAGAATGATGAATTCATGGCTGAGATCGCCGCCGATGGGACCGGTGTCGGCGGCCATCGGAATCGCCTTCAGCCCCATCTTGGCGAAGGTGCGCAAATAGGCGACGAACATGGTTTCGTAGGACCGCTTGGCGCCGGCATAATCGAGATCGAAGGAATAGCTGTCCTTCATCAGGAATTCGCGTCCGCGCATGACGCCGAAGCGAGGCCGCACTTCATCGCGGAACTTCCACTGGATGTGATAGAGAATCTTCGGCAGATGGCGATAGCTGCGGAAATCCTTGCGCACGATGTCGGTAATCAGCTCCTCGTTGGTCGGGCCGTACAGCATCTCGCGCTCGTGGCGGTCGGTGATGCGCAGCATCTCCTTGCCGTAATCGTCGTAGCGACCGCTTTCCTTCCACAGTTCGGCGGGCTGGATGGTGGGCATCAGAAGTTCCTGGGCGCCCGCCGCGTCCTGCTCGGCGCGCACGATGGCCTCGATCTTCTTCAGCACCTTGTGGCCCATCGGCAGCCAGGAATAGATGCCGGCCGCCGACTGGCGGACCATGCCGGCCCTGAGCATCAGGCGGTGCGAGGCGATCTGGGCCTCGGAGGGGGTTTCCTTCATGGTGGGCAGGAAATATCGGCTTAGGCGCATGGCGATCCCTGGACGGAGTTTGAAAACTGGCGACAATCTAACCAGAAAGCTACACTCATGCCATGACGAAACGCATCCTCTTCCTGGCCGAAGCCGCCGAGCGCCTGGGAAGCTCGGTCTTCCTGTTGGACTTCCTGGCCTGGCTGAAGGCCCAGGGACGGGCCGAGGCTCATTTGCTGCTGGGGGCCCCCGGCCCCATGCTCAATGATTTCAATGAAGTAGCGCAGACCACGGTCTTGCTGCCGGATGGCCGCGCCACGCCCCAGTCGCTTTCCCAGGCCACCCCGATCCTGGCCAGGCTGCGCGCCCAGCCCTTCGACCTGATCTTCGCCAATACGGCCAGCACCGCCCCGCTGCTGGACCTTGCGGCCAAGCCCGGCCTGCCGGTGCTGCTGCATGTGATGGAGGGGGCCTATTCGCTGCGCCATGTGCTGGGGCTGGACCTGGTCGAGCGCCTGAAGCAAAAGGCCTCGCTGTTCGTGGCCGCCTCGTCGTCGATAGAACGCGAACTGGCCCTGGACTTCCACATCCCGCCGCAACTGCTGACCTGCGTCCCCTGCGCCGCCCGCCTGCCCCAGCCCGGAGCGAGGGCGCCGCATCAGGGGTTCGTGGTCCTGGGGGCGGGCACGCTGGCCTGGCGCAAAGGGCCGGACCTGTTCGTGCAACTGGCCGCCGAGGTCAAACGCCAGGCCCCGGACCTGGATGCAAGCTTCGTCTGGGCCGGCAAGCCGATCGAGCCCGGCATCGATTTCCGCCTGGAATACGAGGCGAAACTGGCCGGAGTGGCGGACCGAGTGACCTTTCTGGGCGAGGTCAAGGATATGAAGGAGCAATATGCAGGGGCCGACGCCTTCGTCCTGACCTCGCGCGAGGAACCGCTGGGCCTGGTCTGCGTCGAGGCCAGCGCCATGACTCTTCCCGTGTTGTGCTTCAAAGAGGCCGGAGCGGCGCCCGATTTCGTGGGCGAGGATGCGGGATTCAGCGTTCCCTATCCGGCCATCGGCGAGATGGCGGCGGCGCTGGTTAAATTGGCGGGCGATCCGGGCCTAAGGCAATGCATGGGACTGGCCGGTCAACAGCGCGCCTTCGCCATCCACGACATGTCGGTCCAGGGCCCGGCGATGTGGCGGATGATTGAGGGGATGGGTTAAGCCCCCGCCAGGGCGATGCCGGGGAAGTAGGTCAGATAGCGTTTGGTGTCGCGGGTCAGCAGCGTATGGCCCGCCACCACGGCATGGGCGCCGATGAAGAAATCGGGCAGCACGCCGCCCCGCCTGCCGCCGTTGCGTTTGTAATCCAGGAACACTTTGCCGGCCAGGAACAGCGCCTCTTTGGGCAGGGGTTCAATGACCAGACCGGCCTCGCCGACGAAGAGGTTCAAATCCTCGATGCGTTCGAAGCGCACCGACAATTCGGCATAGATCACGTCATTGATGAGCAGCGGGCCTTGCAGCGCCGCCCCTTCCAGCCTGTTGATCGACCAGTCCGCCCAATCGGGATCGTTGGTCGCCACATCCAGCAGGATATTGGTGTCGGCCAGCGTCGCCATGACACTAATCTCCGCGCGTCAGCTTCATGATGTCCTTGGTGCTCATCCCCTCGCCCGCCTGGCCGCGCAGCTTGGCGAAACGGCTGTTGGGTTTGCGGCGCGCCGGCGAAGCGGGAACCACCATCACCTGGCCGTCCTTGCCCAGCACGAATTCGACCAAAGCGCCGGGGGTGACGCCCAGATAGTCGCGCACGGTCTTGGGAAGGGTGACCTGACCCTTCTGCGTGATCGCACTGGCCATGAAGACCTCGGTATTACCTGTTCAAGATAGGTAATACATAGCATGCTTCTAGGATTACGTCCATTCCGGACGCATCAAGCCCTGCCATCAAGCCCTGAGCGCGTGCTGGCAGCCCCGGCAGGCCAGGGGTTCGGCGCAGGCATAGCCTTCCAGCCAGCGGGCGGGCTGGGGCAGCTTCAGGGCTTCTTGCAAGGGCGTCTCGGCAATGCTGACCCGACCGTAATGATGGGCGTCGGTCAGGGTGCAGCAGGGGGTGACGAAACCCTCAGCATCGATGAAGGGATGGCGGAACGGGGCCTGGCAGCGCTGATCCTGGCCGCGCTTTGCGGGCTGGGTCAGCACCAGATCGAGATTGGGAAACATGGGCCTGGTTTTCTCGACCAGGGCGGCCAGGAAGGCCTGTTCCTTGGCGTCCAGCTTGCGGCCCATCGGCTCCAGGAAATCAAGCTGCGCCACATCCGTCCAGTCGGTCAGGAACACCGTGAAACGGCCCAGCCTGTTCAATTGCGACAAGGTCTCGCCGATATCGAACAGATTGTCCTTGGTCACCACGCAGGTGATGGTAAGTGGAATGGGCAGCGCTTGCGCCAGTTCTTGGATGCGGGCGGAAAGCTTCTCGACCTTGGTGCCCGAACGCACCTTGTCGGCCACGTCCTGGGTCAGGGAATCCACCGAAATGGAGAGGAAACTTAGGCCCGCCTTGGCCACGTCGAGATAGGCGCCGACCGTCTGCGCCAGCGCATTGCTGTTGAAGGTGATGCCGGCGAATTTGCCGCTGTCCCTGGCTTGGCGGACGATGTCGCAGATGTCAAGATTCAGCATCGGTTCGCCGGTGCCGTTCAGAATCAAGGCCCGACAGGAAGGCAGATTTCCCAGCACGCGGGCAAACAGGGCGGCGCTCATATGCTCGTTCGACCAGCGGCCCATGGCGCGGCGCAGCGTGCGCAGGCAGCCCGGGCATTGCAGATTGCAATCGCTTGTGACTTCCACCTGGACGGTGTCGATGGCGACCCTGCCCCAAAGCCAGTCCGAAGCGCTCACTTCACCCCCGCCTTGGCGCAGGCATCGGCCAGTTCCTGCAGGGCCGGCGAGCCCAGCGGCTGGTCGTTGATGGTGAAACGGTTCTTGGCGATGTCGTATTTGATGGCCGCGACATTCATCGACGTATTGTCGAGCCCCTTGGCCGACAGCGCCGATTGCTGGGCCTCGATGGCGGTCTGGTTGGTCTCGAGCGAGGGCGTGGTGTCGGCAATGGCCTGCTGGGTGGCGATCTGGCTGGTCAGGCTGGTCTGGGTGGCGGTGTTGGCGGTGACCTCGGCTTGTTTGGCGGTCACGGCGGCCAGGGCGGTCTGATATTCCTGATTGGTGGGACGCCGTGTTCCGGCATCGACCTGGGTCTGCAAGGGGGTCAGCACCGCCTGCAGCGCCGCCAGTTCGGCGGCCAGGGTCGCTCCGGAGGCCACCGCCGTCGTCTTCTGGGCGTTAAGCGCCGTGATCTGGGGCGGGGTGGCGTTGACGATGGCCTGCTGGGTGGCGATCTGGCTGGTCAGGCTGGTCTGGGTAGCGGTATTGGCGGTGACCTCGGCCTGTTTGGCGGTCACGGCGGCAAGGGCGGTCTGATATTCCTGATTGGTGGGGCGCCTGGTTCCGGCATCGACCTGGGTCTGCAAGGGGGTCAGCACCGCCTGCAACGCCGCCAGATCGGCGGCCAGCGTCGCCCCCGAGGCCACCGCCGTCGCCTTCTGAGTGGTCAGCGCCGTGACCTGGGTTTGAGCGACGGCCTTAGTCTGCTGATTGGCGACGATGGCTTTCTGGGTAGCAGCCTTCTGCGCAGCCAGGGCGTTGCGGGCCTGATAATCGACGGGATTGATGTTGATGTTGAATTGCAGCACCTCGGGCAGCAGCTTGATGCTGTTGCCGCCGCCCTCGAGATCGGCAGGAGCCACTTTTCGCCCCTTAACGTCAACCCCCGACTTGTAGGCCACATCCGCCGACGGCGCATGCGCAATCAGCCTAGAGCAGTCGCGCTTGGAGACGGTGACCGTCTCGGCGGCGGCTTCAAACCCCGAGAACAGCAACCAGAAGGCGATGGCAAGGCGGGCGAGCTTCATGGATTTATGATGCCGAATCAGGGTTTAAGGAAGGCTAAAGGCGGTTGATCCAAATCAGTTAATACTTTTCCTTCGTAATTTTGCTTATGTACGCAACCTTTGTAAAAAAAACAGGTGACGGACGGAAAAAAGTTTCGTAGATTGTGCCCCACGAAGAAGGGGCCAGCCGCGAAACCGGCAATTGGGCTCAAGTTTAGGGAGGAGTCGCCGCGCCTACCAAGGCCTCAAAACGAGGCCAAGGTCCGACAAAGGACTGGAGGCGGACAGGCACGAGAGCAAAGACGGCGAGGCGCTTCACGGCAGCCTCGCCGTTTTGGTTTTGGAGTCAAACTTCCCGCATCCAAGCCGGCTTGCGCTTGGCGATCTTTTTCGCCACCGGGCAGGTCGGCTTATGGGCGCCGGGCAGATAGCCCAGACTCATCAAGAACTCGTTCACCACCTCGCCGCCCGTGAACAAGAAGGTCTTCTTGAACAATTTGACCCACTCTTCCTTGCTTAAGGGATGATGGGCCTCGATCCAGGCCGAGAAGCCGCCATGGCTTTTGCGCATGGCCCGGATGCGCTTGGCGTTCTCAATGATGGCGGCGATCTTGAGCCGGTTGCGGATGATGCCGGCGTCGGCCAGCAGACGCTGGGTGTCCTGGTCGCCATAGCGGGCCACGCGGTCGGCCTTGAAACCATGAAAGGCCTTGAACAGGCCGTCCCGCTTTTTCAGCACGATCTCCCAGGACAGACCGGCCTGCATGATTTCGAGGGCCAGACGCTCGAACAAAACATCCTCGTCCGACGCCGGAAATCCGTATTCCGTGTCGTGATAGGGCCCATGCACCGGATGGCCGGGGGCGCTGTCGCAATACCAGCTCAAATCAGTTCTCTCTTCCCGAAGCAAACGGAAGTGAAGAATAACCACCAAGACACCAAGGCACCAAGCGAATGGACAACACCTTCGGCGTAGAAAGAATTCGACTCTTCGACGTTTGCTGTGGAATTGGGTTTGATTGCCGACATAGTTCTTACCTCATGCCTTCCGGAGGGCCGAAGGCCCGTCTCGAAGGATGGGCATCGACAAAATGCCCCACCCTTCGAGACGCCTGCGTGCCGCAGGC
>JACRJC010000032.1 GCA_016215555.1 Rhodospirillales bacterium
TGCGGCACGCAGGCGTCTCGAAGGGTGGGGCATTTTGTCGATGCCCATCCTTCGAGACGGGCCTTCGGCCCTCCGGAAGGCATGAGGTAAGAACTATGTCGGCAATCAAACCCAATTCCACAGCAAACGTCGAAGAGCCAACTTATTCTACCCGTCCCTCTTCCCATACAACTGCCGGGCCCGGCGCTCGAAGCTAAGCACCATGCGGCCCACGGCTTCATTGAAGACGGCGCCCATCAGCCCTTGCAGCAGGCGCGACTTGAATTCGAAATCGATAAAGAAATCGATGCGCACGCCCTTCTCCACCGGCTCGAAAATCCAGTGATTGTTCAGATGCTTGAAGGGGCCTTCGGTATAGATGATGTCCAGGCGGCGGGGCCGGTTCATAGTCACTTGCGAACGATAGCGCTCGCGGACCATTTTGAACCCCGCCCAGACGTCGGCGACCAGGGTCTTGCCGTCGTTCGAGATCACCTTGGCCTCGGCGACCCAGGGCAGAAATTCCGGATAGCGTTCGACATCCAGCACCAGATCGTACATCTGCTCGCACGTATAGGGCAGCGTGCGTTTCTCGGCATGGGTCGGCATCAGCTTTTTTCCCGCCCGGCCCTGGCCAATTTCAATTCCTCGAAATCCCGATCCGCATGGTGCGAGGAACGGGTCAGCGGCGTCGAGGCCACCATCAGGAATCCCTTGGCGCGGGCCGCCCTGGCATAATCCTCGAACTCGGCGGGCTCGACGAAACGCAGCACCGGCGTGTGCCTGGGCGTCGGCTGCAGATATTGGCCGATGGTGATGAAATCGACCTTGGCGGCCCGAAGATCGTCCATCACCTGAAGCACTTCGCCCTTTTCCTCGCCAAGCCCGACCATGATTCCCGATTTGGTGAACAGGCCGGGCCTTAGCTTCTTGGCGTCATCGAGCAAGCGCAGGGAATTGAAATAGCGCGCCCCCGGGCGGATGGATTGATACAGGCGGGGCACGGTTTCCAGATTGTGGTTGAAGACGTCGGGACCGGCAGCCACCACCGCTTCCAAGGCGCCCGGCTTGTTCAGGAAATCGGGCGTCAGAACCTCGATCGTGGTGCCGGGCGAAGCCTGGCGCACGGCGCCGATGGCGGCTGCGAATTGCGAAGCCCCGCCATCTGGCAGATCGTCGCGATCGACCGAGGTAATCACCATATGTTTCAAGCCCATGGCGACAGCCATATGGGCCAGATGGGCCGGCTCCTCGGCATCGACCGGATTGGGCCTGCCGGTCTTGACGTTGCAGAAGGCGCAGGCCCTTGTGCAGGTGTCGCCCAGGATCATCACCGTGGCATGTTTGCGGCTCCAGCATTCGCCCAGATTGGGGCAAGCCGCCTCCTCGCACACCGTGTGCAGATGCAGCCCGCGCATCAGTTTGCGGGTTTCGGCCACTTCGGCGGAAGTGGGTGCCTTGACGCGGATCCAGTCGGGCTTGCGCAAAGAGGGCACAGAACTATTCCAACAAACCCTCGGGAAGCAGAGTCGTCTCATCCGTTCGCGCGGAATTCACTTGAGTCTTGGTAAGGCCAATGGCCTTACGCAGATCAGCCCCCTTCAACGAGGCATTGTTCATGATGGCCTTCGATAAAACCGTCCCGGAAAAAACAACCCCATCAAATTCCGCATTATTGAATACGGCTCCCGTCAAATCGGCCCCATCGAGAATGGCGCCAATCAATTCAGCATTGTTGAAAACGGCACTCACCAAACGGGCGTTAGACAAATCCGCCTCTCTCAAGTCGGCGTTATTGAATACTGCATGGTTCAGCTTTGCCCCCCTAAGCGAAGCACCCTGAAGCTCGGCATTGTTCAGGACGGCAGATTCCAGGTTGGCGTTGTCCAGAACGGCACCGCGAAAATCGGCATTGTTCAGAGCCGTTCCTTCAAAGTTAGAGCGGCTGAAATTGGTTCCCGCCAATTTCGCGTTGTTCAGATTCACCCTCCGCCATTCCGTTCCAGGAATTTTGGCGCCTGCCAGGTTAAGAACCACGCTCATTGCCTTCTCCATTTTCCGGCGCCTTCCCCAGTATCTGACCCAAGGTTTCCGAGATCACCTGAATATCCAAGGGGCCATTCTGTCCTCCATCCGAGGAATCAGCCGTCTTCTCACGCAGATAAGCCGAAAGCGTCTCGATAATTGGTGTCGTATACGCTTTGAAGTGCTCATCCAGACAAATCCGCTCAAGAGTATATATGGCTCCAAGGCGAACTTCCAACTTATCGTCACTCAGTTGGCCGCAGGCCCGGTTGAAAATTTCGGCGATATGGTTCTGGCGGGACAGTTCCGCCTCGGTAAGAGCCGCTTTCGCCTGAAGATTGGCCGCCCGCGACCTCCAATAAGCAATCCCAAGGCCGACCAATCCGACCGCGACCAGTCCGATATTACGAACAAATTCGCTTATTCCGATTAAATCGCATGTAGCGAGTGCATGACTTTGAATATCCATATCCTAAAAATGAATGGCCCGGCCCCAGGCGTCAAGTACCGCTTCATGCATCATTTCGGAAACCGTGGGATGCGGGAAGACGGTTTGCATCAACTCGGACTCGGTGGTTTCCAGGGTACGGGCGATGCAATAGCCCTGGATCATCTCGGTCACTTCCGGCCCGATCATATGAGCGCCCAGCAATTCGCCGCTCTTGGCGTCGAAGATGGTTTTGACCAGCCCTTCGGTCTCGCCCAGGGCGATGGCCTTGCCATTGCCCATGGCCGGGAAACGGCCCACTTTCACCTCGTGCCCGGCTTCAATGGCCATTTTCTCGGTCAGGCCGACGCTGGCGACCTGGGGATGGGCATAGGTGCAGCCGGGGATCGACCTCGGATGCAAAGGATGCGGGTTCAGACCCTTGATGGCCTCGACGCAGATCACCCCCTCATGGCTGGCCTTGTGGGCCAGCCAGGGCGGCGCCGTCACATCGCCAATGGCATAGATGCCGGGAACATTCGTGCGCATCATGGCGTCGGTGGCGATGCGCCCCTTCTCAAGCTTCACCCCGCATTCTTCCAGGCCGATATTCTCGATATTGGGAGAAACACCGACCGCCACCAGCACGCGCTGGGCCTTGATCTCGCCCTCGCCCAGCGTCACCGTCACCTCGTCTTTGCCCTTTTTCAGCCCCGTGACCGAGGCCGAGGTCAGAATCTTCATACCCTGACCCTCGAACTGCTTGCGGGCCAGGGCGGAAATCTCTTCATCTTCCACCGGCAGCACGCGGTCCATCATCTCGACGACCGTGACCTGGCAGCCCAGCGCCTGATAGAAGCTGGCGAATTCGATGCCGATGGCGCCCGACCCCACCACGACCAAGGATTTCGGAAAGCTTTTCGGAATCATCGCTTCCTTATAGGTCCAAACCAGATCGCCGTCGGGTTCCAGGCCGGGAACCACGCGCGCCCGAGCGCCGGTGGCAATGATAATATGCGGGGCGGTCAAGGTCGGGCCGTTCTCGACCGCCACTTTGCCCTTTCCCGCCAATTTTGCGTGGCCCTCGACCACCGTCACCTTGTTCTTCTTCAGCAAATGTTTGACGCCAGCCTGCAATTGCGCCGCCACTGTCCGGGAACGCGCCACGATCTTTTCCAGCACGAAACCCGGATTGGGCGAGGCCAGGCCGAAGGAATCGGCATGCTGCATCAGGCGATACACTTCGGCGCTGCGCAGCAAGGCCTTGGTGGGGATGCAGCCCCAATTCAAACAGATGCCGCCCAGATGCGCCTTCTCGACCACGCAGACCTTCATGCCTAGTTGCGCTGCGCGAATGGCCGCCACATAGCCGCCAGGACCGGCTCCGATGACGATGAGATCGAAGTTTGTATCGGAAGGGTTTGTCAAGTTTCCAGCCTCCTCTCAACCACCAAGGCACCAAGGACGAATCATCATCCTTGGTGCGCTTCTTGGTAACTTCGTGTCTTGGTGGTCCATCTTTCTACAGCAACAGTCCCAGCGGGTCTTCGATCAGGGCCCTGAAGGCTTTCAGGAATTCGGCGCCGACGACGCCATCCACGGCGCGGTGATCGACCGACAGCGTGACCGTGCAAAGTGTTGCGATGCCTATCTGGTCGCCCTTGACCACGGGCCGTTTCTCGCCTGCCCCCACGGCCAGGATGCAGGCCTGCGGCGGATTGATGATGGCCGAGAAGCTTTTGATGCCGTACATGCCTAAGTTCGAGATGGTAAAGCCGCCGCCCTGGTAATCTTCGGGCATCAGTTTCCCGGCCCGCGCCTTTTCGGCCAGGGCCTTCACCTCGTTGGAAATCTGGGCCACGGTTTTGGCATCGGCCCGCCGGATGACCGGCGTCACCAAACCGCCGGGGGCCGCCACCGCCACCGATATATCGACATCCGAATAGCGGATCGTGGCCTCGTCGGTCCAACTGGCGTTGGCGGCGGGAATTTGCCGAAGCGCCTTGGCCGAGGCCTTGATGATGAAATCATTGACCGACAGTTTGAAACCCTCGGCCCGCTGGTTGAGCTTGGTCCGCAATTCCAGCAACTCATCAATGTCGAGATCGACCGACAGATAGAAATGCGGAATCGTCTGTTTGGATTCCGTCAGGCGCTTAGCGATGGTCTTGCGCAGGGTGGTGTTGGGAATGACCTCGGTCTGGCCCAAAATCGCTGCGACCGGCAAGGGCTTCGCCTTGGCCGTTTCCACATCGGCCTTGACGATGCGCCCATGCGGGCCGGACCCCGCCAGCGAGGCCAGATCAAGCCCTTTCTCGGCGGCCAGGCGGCGCGCCAAGGGACTGGCGAAAATGCGCAAAACGCTGGTCATGTCCGCCCCCGATAGCAGACCGCCCTGGCAGCGGCGGCGATCTTCGCCACATCGGGCAAGGCCAGCTTTTCCAGATTGGCGGCATAGGGCATGGGCACATCCTCGCCGGCCACCCGGGTGATCGGCGCATCCAGCCAATCGAAGGCTTGGTCCATCACCTGAGCCGCGATCTCGGCACCGATGCCGGCATAGGGCCAACCCTCTTCCACCGTGACCAGCCGGTTGGTTTTCTTGACACTTTCGATAATGGTGGCGGTGTCCAGGGGGCGCAGGCTGCGCAGATTGATGACCTCGGCCTCGATGCCTTCCTTGGCCAGCGCCTCGGCGGCTTCGAGGGCAAGGCCGACCATGCGCGAAAAGGCGGTGATGGTGACGCTGGCTCCCGCCCGCTCGATCTTGGCCAGGCCGATGGGGACCGTGAAATCAAGATCGTCCGGCACTTCGAAATTCTGGCCGTACATCATCTCGTTTTCGAGAACGATGACCGGGTTGGGATCGCGGATGGCCGCCTTCAGCAGACCTTTGGCGTCCTCGCCCGACCAGGGAGCGACCACCTTCAGACCCGGACAATGGGCATACCACGAGGCGTAGCATTGCGAATGCTGGGCCGCCACCCGCGACGCAGCGCCATTGGGGCCGCGAAAGACGATTGAGGATCTTTGCTGGCCGCCCGACATATACAGCGTCTTGGCCGCCGAGTTCACGATCTGGTCGATGGCCTGCATCGAGAAATTGAAGGTCATGAATTCGACGATGGGCTTCAACCCGCTGAATGCCGCGCCCACGCCCAGGCCTGCGAATCCCATTTCGGTGATCGGCGTGTCGATGACGCGCTTGGGCCCGAACTCGTCCAGCAAACCCTGGCTGACCTTGTAAGCCCCCTGATACTGGCCGACTTCCTCGCCGATCAGAAACACATTGGCGTCAAGCCGCATTTCCTCGGCCATGGCGTCGCGCAAGGCTTCGCGCACGGTCTGGCGTTTGGTGGGGCCGGCATAGGCTTTGGGCGTTTCAATTTTAACCGCGGAGGGCGCAGGGGGCGCGGAGGGTGGCGCAGAGGGAGGCGCAGACTCCGCTTTCGACGCGGCGGGCGAAGGGGGCGTGGAAACCTTGTCCAGGGCGCTTTTATCCTCGCCCTCGGTCAAAATCAGGCCGATGGGCGTGTTGACTTTCACACCTTCGGAGCCGCCGGGAACCAGGATACGGCCCAGCACGCCATCGTCGGCGGCTTCCATTTCCATGGTCGCCTTGTCGGTTTCGATTTCGGCCAGCACGTCGCCGGATTTGACGGCATCGCCCTCGGCCTTCAGCCAGCGCGCCAGCTTGCCTTCGGTCATGGTGGGCGACAGCGCCGGCATCAGAATCTGAATGGGCATGGCTCAGGCCTCCACCAACACATCGGTATAAAGCTCGCCTAAATCCGGTTCGGGACTGGATTGCGAGAATTCGGCGGCGTCGGTGCAAATCTCCTTAACCTGGCGGTCGATCTCTTTCAGTTGCTCCTCGCTCGCCAGCTTGCCTTCCAGCAGCTTCTTGGCCAGGGTGTCGATGGGATCATGCTCGGCCCTGACCTTGCTGACCTCCTCCTTGCTACGGTACTTGGCGGGATCGCTCATCGAATGGCCGCGATAGCGATAGGTCTTCATTTCCAGCACCACCGGTCCCTTGCCCTCTCGGGCATGGGCCAGCCATTTGCGGGCCAGCTTTTCGACTTCCAGCACATCCATGCCATCGACGGCCACGCCCGGAATGCCATAGGCGTCGCCCCTTCGGTGCAGTTCGGTACTGGCCGAGGCCCGCTCGACCGAGGTGCCCATGCCGTATTTGTTGTTCTCGACGACATAGATCACCGGCAGCTTCCAAAGGGCCGCCATGTTGAAGCTCTCATAGACCTGGCCCTGATTGACGGCGCCGTCGCCCAGGAAGCACAGACAGACGCCGCCATCCTCGCGGTATTTGTGGCCGAAGGCCAGGCCGGTGCCCAGCGGCACCTGCGCCGCCACGATGCCATGGCCGCCGAAAAAGCCTTTCTCGCGGCTGAACATATGCATGCTGCCGCCCTTGCCCTTGGAATAGCCGGTGCTGCGCCCGGTCAGTTCGGCCATCACCCCCTTGGGGTCCATGCCGCAGGCCAGCATATGGCCGTGATCGCGGTAGCTGGTAATGAAGCTGTCGCCTTGCCTTGTGGCCGCGGTCAGGCCGACCACCACCGCCTCCTGGCCGATATAAAGATGGCAGAAACCGCCGATCAAACCCATACCGTACAACTGCCCCGCCTTCTCCTCGAAACGGCGGATGAGCAGCATGTCGCGATAGAGTTTCAGCAGATTGTCGGCGTCGGATTGACTGGGCGCTTTGCCGGATTTTTGCTTAGCCGTGGCCATAATGCCTCCCCTGTGCGGACGGGCGATTGTCTCGCAAGTAGGGATTACAACAGGCAGCGACAAGAGGCAATTCGAAATTATTATTGCAAAACAATAGAATATACGAATTTAACTTGATTGTGGTTATTTCTGCGCCGCATCTTAGCAAAATTGCATGGAATATGGTTTCTATGCATAATGCATAGAAAGCAATGGAGACTCGCCATGCGGCATGTCAGTTCCCAGGAACTTCAACGCAATATCGGACAGGTGCAGGACATGGCCCTGCAAGAGCCGGTGTCGATTACGCGCCATGGCCGCGAACGGCTGGTTCTGCTGTCGGCAGAGGAATATCAGCGCCTGAAAAACCGCGACAAGCAGGCCTTGGCTGTCGAAGAGATTCCTGACTGGCTGGCACGAGAAATCGGCGAGGCCGAGATGGATGCCAGGTTCGAGCATCTCGACGCCTTGATGGATTGAGACCAGCATGCCGCTTCCCGATCTGGCGACGGGTTTGGTCATCCGTTACGAATATCTCTGGCATTCCCAAGCACTGGCAGGGGCTGACACGGCGCAAAAGGAACGGCCCGCCTGCGTTGTGCTGGTCTTCGATCATCCCGAGCGCGGCAAATCGGTTCTGCTGCTGCCGATCACGCATTCGCCGCCAAAGGCCGGTCAGGGCGCGGTCGAGATTCCGCTAAGGGTCAAACAGCATCTTGGCCTGGACGAAGAACGGTCCTGGGTGCTGGTCTCAGAATGCAATATCGATATCTGGCCGACGCCCGACATCCGCCCCCTGCCCGGCCAAACCGAGTGCTTCGCCTACGGACATCTGCCGCCAAAATTGTTCCGTCAGATCAGAGACGCCTTCATATCTGCTTATAAAGAACGCCGTTTAAAGACGGTCAAGAGATGACCTTCCTTCAGATGGGCGACAATTCGGCCAGAAACCGATAGAGCGGCGCCGCAGCCTGGAAACCCTTTTTCAGCTTCCCGACCAGCGCCTTGGTGTAAAAGGCATCGTCAGTCGCCAGTTCCTGAATGTAATAGGCGGTCTTGCGCTGGAACCATTCCTGCATCTCGGTGGGCAGACCATCGGGGATCTTGGGCCTGGCATAGGCGTCGCCTTGGATCAGAAATCCCGCCTTCTTCATCGCTTTCACGGCGGTCAGGAACTCGGTCGGCCTGGCCTGGATGCGCGCCCGCACCGCCTTCATGACGGCGGGTGTCGCCTGATAGAAACCCATGCCATAGCGGCAGCCGTCGGGACCGATGCCCATATAGAAGGTGGGACGCGTCTGCCAATCTTCCGTCCGGTGGCGGAAGGCGATCCATTGCCGGACGCGATAGGGCGATTTGTCCTTCGAGAACCGCACATCCTTGTGGATGCGTGATACCGCGACGCCCTTGGGATCGGTATCGAAGCCGGGATCGATCTTCAGCATGGAGGGAGCCAGGGCATCGACCAGCAGGCGCAGAAGTGTCCGCACATGGTCGATATAATCCTGCTTATGCGTCTCGAACCAGACCTTGTCGTTGTTCTTGGCAAGATTCTTCAGAAACGGCAGCGTCTTCTTGGAAAAGCCCTGGAACGAGTCTTCGGTCATGAATTATCCCGCCAATTTCTGCTCGGCGGCTTCGACCAGGAAACGCGAGCGGTTGCCGTGGGAAGCGGCATCGATACGCCCCAGCAAATGACGGGGAATCATTACATTCACGCGCTCGCTCTTCAACAGATTGGGGTCGAGATCGACCAGCAGCAGAACGGCATCCATTCGGTTGGGGTCGTCGGCCAATTGATCCAGCGTCGAAGGGTCGGCCACCGGCATCCCCTCTTGCCTGAGAAGCGCTACATGGCCAGCCAAGGCCTCGACGGCCATCGCCTTGGCTTCTTCAAGCGAACGGCCCGCCGAAATGCAGCCCGGCAAGTCCGGGAATTCGATGCCGTAATCGCTGTTCTTGTCCTTGCGTAAATAGGCGACGTAGGAAACCATGGTTTACCTCACCAGATTCAAGCCGCATTGACGTTCGATGGCCTTGACCGTGCCGACCGGCAGGTCGCGCTTCGGATGAGGCACCGTCACAAGGCCTGGCTTTGTGGGATGCAGAAAGTGATGATGGCTGCCCGTGACCCGTTTCAGCAGCCAGCCATCCTTTTCCAAGGCCTTGATGACATCGCGGCTGTTCATGTGTGTAATATTACACACATGCGGATGAATTTCAAGACTTCCGAAACAGGCATCCGTGGATGCGCGGATCAAGTCCGCGCATGACGGCAATTGGCTCCACTACCTCCTGGATGGCGGATTGACCTGGACGGCAGAAGCAACCATCTGCCCGGCATCGCCAACCGGCGAGGAACCGGCAAAGGCGAAACCGGATTTATAGAGCTTGGAGAGAACCTCGCCCTCGGCCTTGACCGACGCAACATAAGCGCTTCTTTTCGAATTGCCGGATATCCGGTCCATGTGCCAATCATTGGTCCGCCAGTCCTGCTTGGCGGGGTCGAACCCCTCGATCTCGGGATTAAGATAATACAAAGCGCGGAGAAACGATGCCCCCTTGACCAAATAGAACGCATTCACCAGCGCCGCGACCGGCCTGCGCATGTCCTTCGTATAATCGTAAAATGCGGCGGTTGTTTTCGACGTGCTGGAGGAACGCCCCAGCACATAGTGATTCACCGACCAGCAATGAGTATCCTTGATCGAATAATTCTGGTCGGAATCATTGTGATGGATATCCTTACGATCACAAATCTCCTTGTTACGGTTCCATCCGCCAACCAAAGAATTCCCGGTGTTCGATTCGATCAGGATGGCGCGATTCAAACGGCCATCGACCGATTGGACCAGCCAAGCCAGATGAAGCTTCGAATGAATCGCGGCGCTGCCCGTCGATTCCGACTCGTTGAAAACCGCAACCGTGAAACTGCCGGGAGGAAGGACAACGAAGGCATTGCCTATGCGGACAGCGCCTGACACCTGTTTACCGACGCTGTATTCAGAATCGATTACTGAAATAGATTGCGCCGATGCGGGCGCAGCCAACCCCAAAAAAAGCAAAGTCACAAGCAAGGAATGCAACATATCACGCCCCCAAGTCGCGCAAAGGTTGCCGATTCCTATCACATCTCCTTCAACCGTTCCAGCGCTTCCGACAATTTGCCCTTGGCGATGGCCAGGTCGTTCATGCGCTCGCGGGCCTCGGCCACCACGTCCGGATCGGCCTTCTCTATGAAGGCGGGGTTCGACAGCTTCTTTTCCGTCTTGCCGATATCGTCGGACAGCCTGGCGATTTCCTTGGTCAGGCGCGCTGTTTCCTTGGCGACATCGATATGACCGGCCAGGGGCAGAATGGCCGTGGCCTCATCGACCACCACTTGCACGCTGCCCTTGGGCGCTTGCGCCTCATCGGCCACCGCCGTTTCCAAACGGGCCAGGGTGAGGATCAAGGGCAGATGGGTTTCCAGCCGCTGCTTGGTGGCTACCGACGCCCCCTTCAGCAACAATGACAGCTTGGCCCCGGGCGGCACATTCATCTCGGCCCTGACCGAACGGATGCTGGAGATCAGGCGCACCACCCAATCCATTTCGGCCTCGGCCTCGGGAACCGCCAGCGCACTTTCATGGCTGGGCCAACGAGCGCCGATCAAGCGCCCTGCCCTGTTCTCGCCCAGCTTCTCCCACAGCTCCTCGGTCACGAAGGGCATGAAGGGATGCAGAAGATGCAGAATCTGATCCAGCACCCAGGCCGTGGTGGCCCGGGTTTCGGCCTTGGCCGCTTCATCGCTTCCGTTGAAGACCGGCTTGGCGAATTCCAGGAACCAATCGCAGAAGGAATTCCAGACGAAAGCATAGGCGGCGTTGGCAGCATCGTTGAAGCGATAGGCGTCCAGGGCCTGCGCCACCTTGTCGCCGGCCTCGGCGGTTTTGGCCAAGATCCATTTGTTCAACGTCAACTCGACGCGCCAGGGATCAAAACCAGGCGCCAGCTTGCATTCGTTCATCTCGGTGAAGCGCGACGCGTTCCACAATTTGGTGGCGAAATTGCGATAGCCCTCGACCCGGCTTTCGGCCAGCTTGATGTCGCGGCCCTGGGCCGCCAAGGCGCACAAGGTAAAGCGCAGCGCATCGCAGCCGAACTTCTCGATCAGGTCCAAGGGATCGATGATGTTTCCCTTCGACTTGCTCATCTTCTGGCCCTTCTCGTCGCGGACCAGGGCATGGATATAGATGGTGTGGAACGGCACATCGCCCATGAAATGCAGGCCCATCATCATCATGCGGGCGACCCAGAAGAAGATGATGTCGAATCCCGTCACCAGCACGTCGGTGGGATAATAGCGCTTCAGCTCGGGCGTTTCGCTGGGCCAGCCCAGGGTAGAAAAGGGCCACAGCGCCGACGAGAACCAAGTATCCAGCACGTCGCTGTCGCGGGTCAGCGTCACCGCCATGCCGTAATGTTTGGCGGCTTCGGCTTGCGCAACCTCTTCCGTCATTTCCACGAACACTTTGCCGTCGGGGCCGTACCAGGCCGGCACCTGATGGCCCCACCAGATCTGACGCGAAATGCACCAGGGCTGGATGTTGCGCATCCATTCGAAATAGGTGTTTTCCCAGTTCTTGGGCACGAACTTGGTCTTGCCGCTTTCCACGGCCTCGATGGCGGGCTTGGCCAGGGTGGCGGCATCGACGAACCACTGATCGGTCAGCCAAGGCTCGATGACCACGCCGGACCGATCACCATAGGGCACCATCAGCGTATGCGGCTCGATCTTGTCGAGCAGCTCCAATTCCTCGAACCGTGCTACGATGCGCTTGCGGGCTTCGAAACGGTCGAGGCCTTGATATTCTTCCGGCGCGTTCTCGTTGATGCGGGCGTTGAGGTCGAAGACATTGATCATCGCCAGCCTGTGACGCTTGCCGACCTCGAAATCGTTGAAGTCGTGGGCGGGCGTGATTTTCACCGCACCCGTCCCCTTCTCGGGGTCGGAATATTCGTCGGCGACGATGGGAATAGAGCGCCCGACGATGGGCAGAAGCACGTTCTTGCCGACGATGTCCTTATAGCGGTCGTCGTCCGGGTGAACGGCCACCGCCGTATCGCCCAGCATGGTTTCCGGGCGCGTGGTGGCGACCACGATATAGCGGCCCGCCATGCCCTCGATGGGATAGCGGAAATGCCACATATGGCCCTTGATTTCGCGGCTTTCCACTTCCAGGTCGGAAATTGCGGTATGCAGCTTGGGATCCCAATTGACCAGGCGCTTGTCGCGGTAGATCAGGTTCTTCTTGTACAGATCGACGAAGACCTTGCGAACGGCGGCGCTTAAGCCCTCGTCCATGGTGAAGCGTTCCTTGGCCCAGTCGGGCGAAGCGCCCAGACGGCGCAACTGGCGGGTGATGGCGCCGCCCGATTCCGCCTTCCATTCCCAGACCCGCTTGATGAAATCATCGCGGCCCAGATCATGGCGGTTCTTGCCCTCGCCTTCCAACTGGCGCTCGACCACCATCTGGGTGGCGATGCCTGCATGATCGGTGCCGGGCTGCCAAAGCGCATCCATGCCCTTCATGCGGTGATAGCGGATCAGCACATCCTGCAGCGTGAAGGTCAGCGCATGGCCCATATGCAGACTGCCGGTCACATTGGGCGGCGGCATCATGATGGTATAGGGCTTGGCGTTCGAGCCTGTATTGGCGGCAAAGGCGCCCGAGCCCTCCCACTGTCCATAATGGCGGGGTTCGACGTCCTTGGGCGAATAGGTCTTGTCCAACACGGCTTGGGCTTCCTGAAATGTCACGGCGAAAGGGGGCCGAGAATCGCAGAGGAAGGGCCGAAGATCAAGAGAAGGCTAGAGAAGTTTGACCAAAGCGGCCACGATGGCAACCGAGGCCGCCAGCATAGCGCCAAGCTTAACTGTCAGACGAAGCTCGGTTTCACGGATTAATGCCTCCAACCGCGCCACATCTTCATGGGTCGCCACGGAATCGCGTAAGGCGTCATCCAAAGCATGCGCGTGCGCCCGGGCCTGAGGCTCGGGGATGCCCGACGCCTTCAAGGTTTCAAGATAGGCCAGCTTATCGAAAGTAACGCCGCTCATGCCTTTAAATATCAGGCATTAGGGCCCTTACGTCAATCCGGATCCTGTCTCAATACTTCGAGGTCCGATCAACCATGCGCTCGATCTCCTGCTTGACCATGCGTTCGATCAAGTAAGGCAGATTGGCGTCCAGCCAGTCTTTCAAGATGGGGCGCAGCAATTCGCGCACCATCTCTTCGAGCGTGATGCCGCCGCCGACGCCGACGCCGATGCCGCGCTCGCGGGCCACGGCCCGGGCCAGTTCGGCCAGCAGATTGGTTGACGTCTGGGCGACATGGGGCGAGACCAGATCCCCGTCCGGCGCCCTTGGCGGCGGCGGGGGCGGTTCGTAATAGGGCTCGGGCTCGGGAGGGGGCTGAAAATCCATAACCTCCTCCTGCATGGCCGGCAATTCGAAAGCCGGAACCGGCTCGGGCTCGGGTTCGGGGGCCGGAACCGGCACCGGCTCGCTCAGTTCCAAGATATCTTCGTCGCTGATCTCTTCCCCCAGATCCAGCACCTCTTCCTCGCCGGGCTCCTGCTCATTCTCGCCGTCGGAAATCATCATATCGCCGAGATCGAGCGCTTCGGGCTCGGGCTCGGGCGCTGGCTTCGGCGGCGGAAGAGGTGGTGGCGGAGGAGGTGGCGGCGGCGGCGGCGGCGGGGGTGGCGGAGGAGGTGGCGGAGGAGGTGGCGGTGGCGCGGCCTGCTGGGAAGCCTGTTCTGCTTCATCCTCGGACAAAATCCGACGAATCGAGGCCAGAATATCCTCCATCGACGGTTCTTGTTGGCCTTTTTCGTCGCTCATCGTCCGTTCGTCCGCTTGTCGGTCAACGGGAAGCCGTCCCCATCGGCAGAGGGGAAGATTACGTCAATCGGGCACGGCTTGCCAGACCGATTGATCCCGTTCTTTCTACCCGTCTTTCCCCCTGCGGCCATCCCTTGCATCCCCTAGGGTGACGATTTCGGCTGGTCGATTCCCGTGCCGAACCATTTGTTGTGAACCTTGTCGTAATGCCGGGTCGGATCGTAAACATCGACCTGCAGCCCCATTTCCGGGGCCGTCAGCTTGCCGACGGACGACTTCAACTGGAAGGCGGCCAGCAACTGGTCGCGCGCCGCCTTGACCAGGTTGACCCTGGCATCCAGCAATTCCTGCTCGGCGTCCAGCACGTCCAGCACCGTGCGCGATCCCACCTCGGCCTCGCGCTTGACGCCTTCCAGCGCGATTTCGCTGGCCTTGATCTGGTCGGCATAGGACTTCATCTGGGCCTTGGCGGTTTCCAGCGTTTCCCAGGCCTTGGTCGCGGTTTCGACCGCCGTGCGCACCGATTGCTCGATCTCCAGGCGCTTCTGGCCGGCCACTTCCTTGGCCTCGCGCACGCGGGCATAGGTGGCGGTTCCGCCTTCGTAGATGGGAACGCTTAAAGAAGCCAGCACCTCGACAGTTTCGCTTCTGGAGCGAAGGGCGGTCGAGCGCCAGGTCCGCCCGGCATCGGCGTCCAGCGACAAGGTGGGCAGCAACTCGCCGGCCACCAGATCGACATTCTTCTGGGCTGCCTTCTCGGCATATTGCGCCGACACGACGTCGGGATGGGCAGCCCGGGCCTGAGCCACCGCCTCGTCCAAACTGGTCGGCAGGCCAGCCGGCTGCGCCGGTTCCTTGAGGTCGCGGGGCGCCTCGCCCATCACGGTCAGGTAAGAGGCGCGCGAGGCCCGCAGATCGCCCTCGGCCTTGACGCGCAGGGCTTCAGCCTTGGACAGACGGGCTTCGGCCTGGGAAACGTCGGTGCGAGTCAGCTCGCCGACCTGGAAACGGTCGCGGGTGGCTTCCAATTGCTTGCGCAGAACCTGTTCGTTGTTGCGGTTCAATTCCAGCACAGCCAGATCGCGCAGATTGTCGAGATAGGCGGTGGCGGCGGACAGAAGCAAGGATTGTTCGGTCGCCAGCAACTGGGCGCGCTCGGACAACACATTGTTCTCGGCCTTGCGGGTGGCGGCGATGGTGCGCCCGCCCCTGAAGATCGGCTGGGAAAGCGACACTTTGCCGGAATGCGGATTGCGAATCTGGTCGGGTGGCGCGGCCCCGTTCGATTCCTGGCGCATGCGGCCATAGTCGCCCTTAAGCGACACGGTCGGACGCCAATAGCCCAGAGCCTGGGTCACGGTCTCGTCGGTGCCGCGCAGCTTGGCGCGCTTGGCCTGCAAGGTTGGATTGGTGGCGTAAGCGCGGGCCAATGCCTCATCGAAGCTTTGCGCCATGGCCGGACTAACCCCTAAGCCCGCAGCCACGGCCAGGGCCAGCAGGGCCGGACGGCTTTTCAGCGCCCATGTTGATCGATGGCTCATTACCTTACCTTTTCAGCATTCCCACTAAGGATAGTAGCAGCGCCTTGAATAGCAAGACGTAAACTACAAACCTTGGAAAGATACCCCGTAAAAGGTTAAGCGAAAATGAAGCCGGCCTTGGCCTCGAAGCCGGGAAGAGGAGTCGCTGCGGCGTCAAAGCGCTCGCGGCGGCCAATTGTTCCTTTATGCATCGTGAAAACCGTGCCGCGGCCCATTCTGCCTGTCTCGAGAGCGACCAAAGCGCTCAAACGGCCCCCTTCGGCAAGCTGGGAAAGCAGCGACTCGGGGACTTCGGCCACCAGGCCTTCGATCACGATCACGTCATAAGGGGCCTGGCGGGGGTAGCCCGAGGCCATATCCCCTTGAAGAACGGCGACATTCAAGGCCCCCAGATCGGCCAGGACGCGGTTGGCGGTCTCGACCAGTCCAGAGTCGGAATCGAGAGCGACCACGGTGGAAGCCAGTTGCGCCAGCAAGGCCGAGCCATAGCCGCCCCCGGCCCCCACATGCAGCACGACGTCGCTGGGCTTGATTCCGGCGGCCTGGATCAGTCTGGCCAGGGTAAGCGGCGCCGAAAGGACGCGGCCCGGCCCAACCTCGATCTCGCCGCCCATATAGGCCAGACCCTGGTCGGAACGAGGCAGGAAGGCCTCGCGCGCGACCGTTCCCATGGCCGCGATCAGCTTCATATCCTCGATGCCGCTGGGACGAATCTGACTATCGACCATGTTGCGGCGTGCGACGGCGTGATCCATGAGGCGGCCCTTGGAAAAATGGCGAAGTTCAGCGGTTATAATGGAGGGCGCGGGCCCTGGCAACCATGGGCTTGATTTATGGAAATCTTGCGTCTATAAAGCCCCCCTCACACGGGGAACCCCCTGTGGCCTGTTTGGTGTCCGAAGGGTCGGCGCGGTGGCGGAGTGGTTACGCAGCGGTCTGCAAAACCGCGTACGCCGGTTCAATTCCGGCCCGTGCCTCCAAACGGAGAGGCTTATTCCGGCGTAGCTCAGTGGTAGAGCAGACGGCTGTTAACCGTCGGGTCGTAGGTTCGAGTCCTACCGCCGGAGCCAAATTTTTCAAATACTTAGATCACGCCCCAAGCGCTTATTTATTGGCGCATAAACTTCGGGGCAACATTCGGGGCAACAATCGACAGATTTCGCGGGCGTTTTTGCCCCTCCTTCGTTGCCCCGTCCCCCTGCCCAACGGGCCTCACGGGACGATCTGACCGAGTCCTTTAAGTACGTGAGAAGCAGCGTCAAAATAAAACCAAGGATAAATTCTCGTCTTGCAACGGCAAGAGACACAAGCGACGAGCCAATTTCATTTATTCCTTCAAATGCATCATGAGTCTGATCAGGAAAGGCCGGCATAACAAATACAACAATAATCACTATAATAATGATCTTGCCGAGATGCTCAAAAAAGAAATTCTTCAATATCCCTTTAAGAGACCAACGACTGTAACCCATTTCTTTCCTCGTATCTGCGCAACGTTTTTCACAATCAGGAAGCCATGATCTGGTCATCGTGCCCAAATTCGCTTAATAATCCCTTATGACAGGACATCAAGACGAAGCACCTGTAGCCCCCTCGGGGAAAAGAATGTCTCCCTCACTGCTGTCCGGTTAACTGAGTGGGTGCGGTTCTGAACGCCCTGATTCTTAATGGTTTTCTGGCAAAAGCGGGTGGTGTCGACTTGAGCGGCATGCAGGCGCAGTCTTCCAGGCTTTCGCCTGGAGACGGCCCTGTATACCGGCAAGACCTTGTTCGCGCAGATCATGGAGTTTTTGCCTTGGACGACGTTCGCTCGGATTGTCGAACGATATGGTGGCGACCATCGGACCCGGACGCTGTCCTGCGCCGAGCAATATCGGGCGATGGCCTTTGCCCAACTGACCTACCGGGAGAGCCTGCGCGATATCGAGACCTGCCTTTCGGTTCAGGCGACGAAACTTTACCACATGGGCTTTCGCGAACCGGTCCGGCGCTCGACGCTGGCCGACGCCAACGAGGCCCGCGACTGGCGCATTTACGCGGAGTTGGCGCATCGGCTGATCGCCCAGGCAAGGAAGCTGTATGCCAACGAGGACTTGGGGCTGGAGCTTTCCAACACCGTCTACGCCCTGGATTCGACGACCATCGACCTGTGCCTGTCGGTTTTCCCCTGGGCGCATTTTCGCCAGACCAAGGCGGCGGTCAAGATGCACACTCTGCTCGACCTGCGGGGCAATATCCCGAGCTTTATCCATATCTCGAACGGCAAGTTGCACGACGTCCATGCCCTCGATCTGCTGGTACCGGAGGCCGGAGCCATCTACGTCATGGATCGCGCCTACATCGATTTCGAGCGGCTTCATGCTCTGCACCAAGCTGGCGCATTTTTCGTCACCCGCGCCAAGTCGAACATGGACGCCTACCGCGTCTATTCGGCGCCGACGGATCGCGCGTCCGGGATCATCTGCGATCAGACCATCGCCTTGGCCGGGCACTATTCCAGCCAGCATTACCCAAACCATCTGCGACGCATCCGCTTCAAAGACATCGAACAGGACAGAACGCTGATCTTCATCACCAACAACTTCATCCTGCCGACAGCGACCATCTGCGCCCTCTACAAAAGCCGCTGGCAGGTCGAGCTGTTCTTCAAATGGATCAAGCAGCACCTGCGCATCAAACGGTTCTTCGGCACGTCGGAAAATGCGGTGAAGACGCAAATCTGGATCGCCGTTTCGATCTACGTCCTCGTCGCCATCGTCAAGAAACGCCTCGGCCTGGACGCCTCGCTCTACACTTTGCTACAGATTTTCTCGCTGACACTCTTCGAGAAAATGCCAATACATCAGGCGCTTGCCGCTGAGGCAGATAGATCAGATGGGCCGCAAAAAATCAACCAACTGGAATTGTTCGCCTTTTAACCGGACAGCAGTGATCTGAAGCGGGTATGAAGGATTTCCCCCGTCTGGCAGGGCCATGCGGGTTCTATTTCTTCTCGATCAGTTCGATCTTATAGCCATCCGGGTCTTCGATGAAGGCGATGACGGTGCTGCCATGCTTCATCGGGCCGGGCGGACGCGGAATCTTCACGCCTTCGGCGGCCAAGCTGTCGCAGACGGCATGGATGTCGGAAACGCCCAGCGCCAGATGGCCAAAGCCCGTGCCGACGGCATAGGCTTCCTTCTGATCCCAATTATGCGTCAGTTCCAGAACGGTGTTCGATTCCTCGCCCCCATAGCCGACGAAGGCCAGCGTGAACCGCCCCTCCGGAAAGTCGCTTTTGCGCAGCAGGCTCATGCCGAGATGACGGGTATAGAAATCGAGCGACTTCTGCAGATCGAAGACGCGGATCATGGCATGCAGAAAGCGAAACCGGTTCATCTTGTCACCATCTCCAAAACAGCTTGAGCGGCGCGCTGGCTGGGCGAGGCGCCACCCTGACCCAGACGTCGCATCGCCTCGTCCAAATCGTCGATCTGCTGCCTGCGCCGGTCTCCTTCTTCCATCAGGGACAGCACCTCGTCGGCCAGACGCTCGGGCGTGCAGTCTTCCTGGAGCAATTCCGGAACCGCCATGCGGTCGAGCAACAGGTTCGACAGATTGATATAGGTAATCTTGAACAGGCGCCTTGCCATCGCCACGGTCACGGGATTCATTTTATAGGCCACGACATGCGGAAGCCTTGCCATCGCCAGTTCCAGCGCCACCGTGCCCGAAGCCGCCATGCCGGCCCTGGCCGCCGCGAAGGCATCGTATTTCTCGGCCAGCCCCCGCAACACCAGGGTCGGCACCGGCCAGTCGGCGACGGCATGCGTCACGCTTGACGCCACCGTATCGACGGTCGGCAACAGCGCCACCAGTCCGGGATGCGTCGCCGCAATTCTGGCCACGGCCTGTTCGAAAACGGGCAACAGGCGCTTGATTTCGCCCGGACGGCTGCCCGGCAGCACGGCCAGCAAGGGCGTATCGGCGCTCAAGCCATGTCGATGGCGGAAAGCCTCGGCATCGCCGCCATCGGCTCCGCTTTCGATGACCGGATGGCCCACGCAAAGCGTATCCAATCCATGTTTCTGGAAATAGGGCGGTTCGTTCGGAAACAAGGTCAGCAGGCGATGAACATGCCGAGCCACGCTTTTCGAACGCCCCTCCTTCCAGGCCCAGACCATGGGGGCGACATAGTGAATGCGCGGCACGGTCGAGCCTTTTCGCTTCAACGCCCTGGCCAGGCGTCCGGTAAAGCCCCAGGAATCGACGGTGATGATCGCATGGGGCCGGAAGCGCTCGATGGCGGCCAATGTCTGGTCCAGGCGTTTCAGAATTAGGGGCAGACGTGGCAACACCTCGACCAGTCCCATCACCGACAGGTCGGCGATGGGAAACAGGCTGTCCAGCCCCTGGGCAGTCATGTTCTCGCCGCCCACGCCCTGGAACTCAGCCTCGCCTTGCGTGGCCAGGGAAAGGGCGGTCATCAGCTTTGACGCCAGGAAATCGCCCGAGGGCTCGCCGGTGACAATGAAGAATCGATAGGGTGGTTTCATGATCCGACGCCGATCACGAACAGGCCAAGACGGTCGGCGGCTTCCACCAGCGCCGATTCGTCAAGCACCAGGGAATGGCCCGCCTCAACCGCGATGCCGCGAAGGCCCGCCGCATGCGCCTGGGCCACGCTGTCGGGACCGATGCTGGGCAGATCGACGCGTCTTTCCTGCCCGGGCTTGGCGGTCTTGACCAGAACCCCGCCCGGTCCTTGGCGCTGCAGAGCGGCGCAGCGGGCGATCAGGGCCGCCGTCCCTTCGACGGCTTCCAGGCCCAGCACCAGACCCTGCTGCACCACCACCGCCTGACCGATATCGAGAGCCCCCAGATTCTTGGCGGCCATGAAGCCCTGTGCGATGTCGGCCCGGGCCTGATCGTCGGGAGCATGGCGGCCATAGACGCCATCGCGGGCCAACAGCGAAGACAGAATATCGTCGGGCCCCAGAACCTTGAAACCCTCGGCTTCGAATTCCTTGACCACCGCCGTCAGCAAACCGTCGTCGCCCAGAGCCCCCAGGCCGACGCGAGCGAAAAATTTCGCGGCCCGCCAATCCGGGGCCAGTTCCATGAGGCTTGGACGCTTGACGCCGCCCGCCATCACCACATCTTGCACGCCCGCCTGCTTCAAGGCGTCGAATCCTTGGCCGGCAGCCCCCAAACGCACCCAAGCATGCGGCAGATTCGAATTGGCGATGAAGGCGGGATCGGCGCTGCCTTCCAAGGCCAGCAGGAAAACGTCGCGCCCCTGCCCGCGCGCGGCGGCGGCAACCAGTTCCGGCAGACGACCGGAACCGGCGATGATGCCCAGCTTGGGCATTTCAGGTCGCAGTCGGGGTTCCGTGAACATTCTCCCAATTCGGCTGGCAAATGGCGCGAGACGAATCGGCGCGCACGAAATCGACGATTTCGATGACGGCAAGATTGTCCTTGAAGAGATTGGCCACGTCATCCAGCCGCTCGGCCATCGTTCCTTCCTGGCTGAAAAGAACGCGGTAGGCGTTGCGCAAGGTGTGGATGTCGTCCCTGGAAAAGCCCCGGCGTTTCAGGCCGATCAGGTTCAAGCCGGACAGATAGGCGCGGTTGCCCATGACGGCGCCGTAGGGAATGACGTCGTTCTCGACCCCGCTCATGCCGCCGATCATGGTGTGCTTGCCGATGCGCACGAACTGATGCACGGCGCAAAGCCCGCCCAGAACCGCATGGTCGCCGACATGGACATGTCCGGCCAGGGTGGCGTTGTTGGCCAGGATGACGTTGTTGCCGACCATGCAATCATGCGCCACATGGGCGCTCATCATGAAAAGGCAGTCATTGCCGACCTGGGTCAGCATGCCTCCGCCCTCGGTGCCGGGATTCATGGTCACATGCTCGCGGATCTGATTGCGCTCGCCGATAATCAGTTGGCTGGGCTCGCCGTGATATTTCAAATCCTGGGGCTGCAGCCCGATCGAGGCGAAGGGGAAAATGCGGGTCTTGGCGCCGATCCGGGTTTTGCCGCCGACCACGACATGCGACACCAATTGCACGCCGTCGCCAAGCTCGACCTCGGGCCCGACGGTGCAAAAAGGCCCGACCGTCACCGATCCGTCAAGCTTGGCCTTCGGATCGATGATCGCTGTGGGATGAATATTCGTCATGGGTCAATCGTCCAAGGTAAGGCTTGGCGCAAGCGCCGGAATTTCGCGTATTCTAGAAGCATCGCCCACAGCGGCAAGTCACATCGCGTTACGGAATGTTACCGCAACGGCTTGGTCAATTATCGACGATCATGGCGGTGTAGGTGGCCTCGGCCATCAATTGGTCATCGACCTTGGCCTGGCCGGAAAACTTCCAGACATTGCCGCGCGAGCGTTCCTTCTTGACGTGAATTTTCAACTGATCGCCGGGGATGACCGGCTTTCTGAAACGCGCTTCCTCGACCGACATGAAATAGACCAGCTTGCCTTCGGCGCTGGCGCCCAGCGTCTCGACGACCAGGACGGCGGCGGTCTGAGCCATGCATTCGATAATCAGAACGCCAGGCATGATCGGACGCGACGGGAAATGCCCCTGGAAAAAAGGTTCGTTCATGGTGACGTTCTTCAGACCGACCGCGCTTTCGTCGGGCACGATGTCGCTGACGCGATCGATCAGCAGGAACGGATAGCGGTGCGGAATCATCTGAACGATGCGGTTGATGTCGATCGACCGCGGGTTCGACGGATTCTCGGTCATGGTCACTTCTCCCTAGTCTTTCGTCGTGTCGGAACCGGCTTTGCCGGCTGCGGCCTTGCGGGCGGAGCGGATCAGGAATTTCTGCAACCCGATATACTCTTTCATGGGAACGGCGGGATAGCCCATATAGGTGGCGCCATCCGGCACATGTCCCTGCACGCCGCTACGGGCATTGATGACCACGCCCGAACCGATGCGGGCATGATCGGCCACCCCGACCTGGCCGTAAAGCAAAGAAATATTACCGATCGTCGTGCTTCCGGAAATGCCGACCTGCGAGGTGATGCCGCAGCCCATGCCGATGCGAACGTTGTGGGCGATCTGGACCAGATTGTCGATCTTGGTATGCGGGCCGATGATGGTATCGCCGGACGCGCCGCGGTCGATGGTGGTGTTGGCGCCGATCTCGACATGGTCGGAAATCAAGACTAAGCCCAATTGCGGCAGTTTGAGATGGTCGCCCTTCATCGAAATCGCATAGCCGAAGCCGTCCTGCCCGATGGCGACGCCGGGATGAATGATGACCTTTTTCCCGATCACGCAAAATTGCAGAACCGCCAGAGGGCCGATGTCGCTGTCGTCGCCGATGGTTACCGAGCGTCCGATGACGGCGTTGGCGCCGACATGCACGCGGTCGCCGATAACGACGTTCGGGCCAATGACGGCGCCGGGATCGATGCGCACGTCGGCACCCAGTCTGGCCGAGGGGTCGATGCAGGCACTGGGGGCGATCAAGGGCGGCGGGGGTTGCTGCGGATAAAAGGCCTGAGCGACAAGAGCGTAGGCCCGTTTGGGATCGTCGTGGAACAGGCAGACCATGCCCGCAGGAGCCAGCGCGGCCATGTCTGGTTTCAAGATGCAAAGTCCGGCTTTCGAGGCCGCCAGAACGTCCTTTAGCTTACGTTCCAAAAGAAAGACGACATCCGACGGTCCGGCTGTTTCCAGCGTCGCCACATCGCTATATCGCCGTTGGGGATCGGCGCCATCGGACGGCTGCGCGCCCGAGACGCGCGAAAGCTCATCTAGCGAAAAAGGGCCGACACGGTCGAAGAATCTCAAATCTGCCATGTCGGCCCCTGACGCAAAGATTACTTCTTCTTTTCCTTCTCTTTATCCTTGGCCTTGGCCGCCTCGGCGCGAGCCTTGGCCTGGGCCTCGCCCATCTTCACGGGATCGAGAAAAGTCACTTCCTTCATCGTCGTATTCAAACGCTCGGCGGCGATGGTTGTTTTGTCCATGCTGGGATCGAAATATTCGACCTGATTGCGGTTCATCACCAGATTGGCGCCGAATTCGCCGGCCATCTCGCGGATGATCTTGTTCAATTGCGTCAACACCTGACCCATGGCGTTGTTGACGGACTCGTTCAGATTGGCGCCGCGAACTTGAACGCGGCGGCCAAAATCGGCGGCCTTGGTGTTGAAGGCTTTCTGCTTGTCGGCGAAGGCTTCCGGCGAAAGCACGGTCCGCTGGTCGTCAAGCGCCTTGCGCTCGGCCGCCAGCTTGCCTTCCTCGGCGGCAAATTCCTGCTGATAGGTTTGCGAAAACTTGTCGCGCTGATTCATAATGGTTTTAGTCGCCTTCGACTCATTGATGATCTTCTGGATGTCGATCACCATGATGGAAGGGGCAGGCATCTTCTCGGCCGCGGCGGCAGGCGATGCAGCCGACGTCAGCAACAAGCAGCCGAATACGCTTACGATAGCGCAACGCAGAAACAGTTTCATCAGAACCTCGTACCGAAATTAAAGCGGAAGACTTCGGTCTCGTCGAAGCTTTCCTTGGTGATGGGGAAGCCGAAATCGAGACTCATCGGCCCAAGCGGCGATTTCCAGTTCACGCCGAAACCGACCGAGGTTCGGACCATGTTCGAACCGTTGATGGTGGTCGAATCACCGTCATCTCCGTCACCGACGGTGCCAACGTCGGTGAACAATTTGCCCTGAATGCCGTATTCGTTGGGCAGGCCCAGGGGGAAGACCACCTCGGCCGAGCCGGCGGCGAACCAATTGCTGCCCAGGGCGTCCTGGGTTGCCTTGTCGCGGGGGCTTAGGCCCGCCTGCGCGAAGCCGCGAATGGTCTCGCCACCGATGAAGTAACGGTCCGTGATGCGGACATCCTTGCCGATGCCGACAATGTAGCCTGTATGGCCGTTGATGATCATGGTCCATTCTTCGGCCAGGGGATAGTAATAGCCAGCATCGACTTCGGAGCGCAGGAAGCGTTCTGTTCCGCCAAGACCGGCCAGATCGTTGGACAAGCGCCCGAAATACCCGTCCGTGGGGTTGAGCTTGCTGTCGCGCCGGTCGTAAAGCAGGCTTTGCGAGATGGCCGACGTGGTGGAGATGCCTTCCTGCTCCTTGACGTAGCGGGAAGCGTTGGTGGAAACATCCTCGACCTTCGATTGCTTGAAGCCGTAGCGCAGGGTCTGGCTGAGATTTTCCGTCAGATTATAGCCAAGACGCAGGCCGCCGCCGGTATCGGTCTGCTTGTAGGAACTGGCCTTCTTCAAGTCCGTCGTCTTGTGGAAGAGATCAAAACCCGCAGCCACATCGCGGTTCAAGAAATAAGGCTCGGTGAAGGAGAGGTCAAAGCGCGTCGATTTCTGGCCCAGCGAGGCCTTGGCCAACAGATCCTGTCCCTTGCCCAGCAGATTCCGCTCGCGGACGCCGATTTCGAACATGGCGCCGGCTGTGGTCGAGTAACCAATGCCGAACGACAGTTCGCCGGTCGATTTTTCCTGAACGTCCACCTTGACGATGGTGCGGTCTGGATAGTCTTCCGATGGCACGTTGTTCACTTCGACTTTCTCGAAGAATCCCAAATCCTGCAAGCGTTGGCGAGAGCGGCGCAGCTTGGCGGTGTTGAAGGCGTCACCCTCGACCAGCCGGAATTCGCGGCGAACCACCTTGTCCAAGGTGCGCACATTGCCGGTGATGTCGATGCGCTCGACGAAGACGCGCGGCCCTTCCTGCACATCGAAGGTAATGTCCAGGGTGCGCTTTTCCTTGTTGCGCTCGATGCGCGGGCGCACCTCGCCGAAGGCGTAGCCCTTGGTGCCGACCAGGTCGGTGATCTTCTGAACCGAGTCCTCGACCTTGTTGGCGTTGTACCAGTCCCCCTTCGAGAACTGGACGGTGTCGAGCACGTCTTGCTTTTTCAACTGCGGCAGCGCGATATCGACATCGATCTTGCTAACCTTGTAGCGCTCGCCTTCCTCGATATTGAAGGTGATGAAGAACTCGTCCTGGGTGGGGCTCAGTTCGGCCTGCGCCGACACGACCCTGAAATCGGCGTAGCCGCGCTTCATATAGAAGCGGCGCAGCAATTCGCGGTCATAGGTGACGCGGTCAGGATCGTAATTGTCGTCGGACGAGAAAAATCTCCACCAGCGCTCTTCCTTGGTCTGCAGGGCCTCGCGCAGCGTCGAATCCGAATATTGCTTGTTGCCGACGAAGGTGATGCGCTTGACGCCCGTCCGCTTGCCCTCGTCGATTTCATAGACCAGATCGACGCGGTTTTGCTCGAGCTGGATGACCTTGGGTTCGACCGTGGCCGCGAAACGGCCCTGACGGCGATAAATGTCCAGGATGCGCTTGACGTCGGCCTGCACCTTGGTGCGGGTATAGACAGTGCGCGGCTTCATCTGCAATTCGGGCATCAAGGTATCGTCCTTGACGCGCCGGTTGCCCTCGAGCTGGATGCGGTTGATGATCGGGTTTTCGACCACCTTGACGATCAGCGAAGCGCCTTCGCGCTTGATGCTGACATCGGCGAACAGGCCGGTGGCGAACAGCGACTTCAACGAGCGGTCGATGCGCTCGGGATTGAAGGGATCGCCTTCCTGAACCAACAGGTAAGAGCGGATGGTTTCGGGCTCGATACGCTGATTGCCCTGGAAAACCACCTGACGGACGATGCTGCCCATCTCGGAATTGTCGACCTGGATGCGGGGCGCGGACATCGGCATGGGCGGCTCTTCGGCGGCCTGGGCGGACAGTGCCCCCCAACCCATTCCGGCCACAACGCAAGCGACTGCCAGCGCGGTTCTCGCATTCTGCAGTGACTGAACCAGCCGGTATGCCAAGACAACCCCTCTTCCCACACGATTCCGAGGCCCGGCGCGATCTGCCTCTCCGGCGTTCCCCTACCCATTCAGGAAATCGAACACCTTCAAGTGAATCAAGTCGTTCCACGTTGCAAAGACGAACAATGCTAGTACCAGAATCAGACCGATTCGGAAACCATATTCTTGCGCCCGGTCGGATAGAGGGCGACGGATGACACCTTCGATGGCATAGAACAAAAGGTGTCCGCCATCCAGCATGGGGACGGGGAAAAGGTTAATCAACGCCAGATTGATCGATAAGACCGCAATAAACATGATGAAATTGGCGATCCCCCCCTGCGCGGCCTCGCCGGAAATCTTGGCGATGCGCAGGGGGCCGCCCAAATCGCTGGTGTCGCGCTTGCCAACGATCATCTGCCCCACCGCCGACAGGGTCGAGGTCGTAATCAGCCATGTTTGGTTAAAAGATTCGGCCACCGCCGCCCCCGGCGACAGTTGAACCACCTCGCTATGTTCCATCGAGGCCGAAATGCCCAGCAGAGGGGTTTTGCTGACATTGCCGAAACGATCCGTCAGCTCGGTCATGGTGGGGGTGACGGAAATCTCAACCGACTGGCCGTCGCGCTCGAGGGCCAGAAGCAGGGTCGAGCCATCGCCAAGCCTGACAATCTGTTGAATTTGCTCGAATCGCTCGATCGGACTGCCATTGATGGCGGCAATCCGGTCGCGTTCCTTGATGCCGGCGGCATCGGCGGCCGAACCAGCCGTAACCCCCCCCACCACCGGCGGCGTCGAGAGCTGTCCGGCGGTCATGAACAACAAGGCCATGACCAAAATGGCGAAGACCAGATTCGCCATCGGGCCCGCCGCAACGATGGCCGACCTTTGGCCTAAGCGTTTGTGATGAAAGGAAACAGCCTTTTCAGCGGCGGAGAATTCGCGGTTGGTGTCGGGCTTGCTGCTTTCATCCTCGTCGCCGAACATCTTGACGAAGCCGCCGAAGGGAATGGCCCCAATCTTCCAGCGGGTGCCGTTCTTGTCGGTAAAGCCCAGCAATTCCTTGCCGAAACCGACCGAAAAGACCTCGACCTTGACGCCATTGCGCCGGGCCACCCAGTAATGGCCCATTTCATGGACGAAGACGACGACGGTCAGCAGAACCAGAAAGGGCAGGATGTAATTGACAAGCATGTCCAAAGAAATAGCTCCTTAAACGGCGTAGCTTTTGGCGATGCGCCCGGCCACGGCCCTGGCCTCGGCATCGGCGGCCAGAACGTCCTCGAGCCCGCCCGGCTCGGAAGCATTGACGGCTTCCATGGTCGCCGCCACCAGCCGGGCAATGTCCAGGAAACCGAGCCTGTGCTCCAGAAACAGGCCCACGGCCACTTCATTGGCCGCATTCAGAATGGTAGGCATCGTCCCCCCTCTTCGCAAGGCGGCGCGGGCCAATTCCAGCGCGGGAAAGCGTTTGGCGTCGGGGCGCTCGAAGGTCAGGGTGGCGATTTCGGCGAGATTGAGGCGCGGCACCGGAGCCTGAATGCGCTTGGGCCAGCCCAGCGCGTAGGCGATGGGGGTGCGCATGTCGGGCGTGCCCAACTGGGCCAGCACAGAGCCATCGACATAGGCGACCAAGCTGTGAATGACCGACTGCGGATGGACCAGGATGTCGATCTTCTCTTCCGGCATGGCGAACAGGTGATGGGCCTCGATCAGTTCCAGGCCCTTATTCATCATGGTGGCGGAATCGACAGAAATCTTGGCGCCCATGCTCCAATTGGGATGGGCCACCGCCTGCTTGGGCGTCACCCTGGCCATCTCGTTGCCGCCCATGGTGCGGAAGGGCCCGCCGGAAGCGGTCAGAATGATCTTCTCGACCTTGTCCAACTGCAAGAAATCCAGCACCTGGAAAATGGCGCTATGTTCGGAATCGACGGGAATGATGGTGGCCTTTGAGGTCTTCACCGCCCGCGTCACGACATCGCCCGCCGAGACCAGGGTTTCCTTGTTGGCCAAGCCGATCACGGCGCCGCGCTCGATGGCCTTCAGGGTCGGCTTCAAGCCGGCGGCGCCGACGATGGCGGCCATCACCCATTGGGCGGGACGCGCCGCCGCCTCGATCACCGCTTCGTCGCCCGCTGCCACCTCGATGCCGGTTCCGGACAAACCATCCTTCAAGGCGCCGTAGAATTCCGGATCGGCCATCACCGCCAGGCTGGGACGCAAGGCCTTGGCCTGTTCGATCAAACGCTCGACATTGCGCCCGGCCACCAGCGCCTCGACGCGATAAGCCGACGGATCGCGGACCAGAAGGTCAATGGTGTTCATGCCGATCGAGCCGGTCGAACCCAGCACGGTCACGCTCAGGGGCCCGCTTACCACACCCACTCTCCCTCTAAGGTCGCCAGGCGCAAAAGTCCCAGCGCGAATGCCGCCGCCATCAGCCCATCGACACGGTCCAGAAAACCGCCATGGCCGGGAATGAGCTGGCTGGAATCCTTGGCCCCGGAAAGCCGTTTGACGTGAGATTCGAACAGATCGCCGGCCTGCGCCACCACCGCCAGAACGGCGCCGATCAGACCCAGCTTCAAGGAACTGGAAACGAAGCCGAACCAGCTGCCAGCCCAGATGGCGATGGCCGCAGCCGCCACCATACCGCCAACCAGTCCGGCCCAGGTCTTTTTCGGGCTGATCGACGGAGCCAGCTTGGGTCCGCCGATCGACAAGCCCGCTACATAAGCTCCGATGTCGGTCGCCCAAACGATCAGAAACAGCCAGATGACAAGGCCCTGACCTTCCGGGGCGGAACGCAGCACCACGAAGGAAGCCAGGGGTAGAAAAATATAGAACCCACCCAGCGCCATCCAGCCGCGGCTGCCAACGGGCGCCATCAGACTGGCCACCATAGCCCCCCCCCCCACGACCGCCAGGGCCAGCAGAGGCATGGGCAGAAGAAACAATCCGACGATGGCGGCCAGGCCCAAGGCGATACCCGGCACGCCGAAACTGGTCTTGGAAATCAGCAATTCCCATTCCCAGGCCATGATGCCGGCGGCCAGCAACACCAAAGCCTCGAAATAGGGCGTTCCGAACCAGATGGCCGCCAGGACCGGCGGCGCCAGCACCGCCGCCGAAACGGTCCGCAACATCAATGAGTTCATGGGAATCGCCACCTGGGATCAGCCCACCTGACCGTAGCGGCGGTCGCGCCGATAGAATTCGGCGATCGCTTCTTCCAACTGCGCGCGACCGAATTCCGGCCACAGCACGTCCAGAAAGACGAATTCGGCATAGGCCGCCTGCCAAAGCAGGAAATTGCTGATCCGCTTCTCGCCCGAGGTGCGGATCAACAGATCGGGATCGGGAATGCCCGCCGTGAACAGGCGCTGGGCGAAACTTTCCTCGCTGATCGTCGCCGGATCGAGCGTGCCGGCCTTGGCCTCCTCGGCCATGCGCTGTGCCGCGCTGACGATTTCCTGGCGACCGCCATAGCTGAGCGCCATCACCACATCCAGCGCGGTATTCGAAGCCGTCTTGGCTTCGGAATCCTCGATCAGCTTGACGATGTCGTCGGACAGGCGCGAGCGGTCGCCGATGATTCGCAGCCGCACCCCCGCTGAATGCAGTTCCTTGACCTCATTGCGCAGATAAAAGCGCAGCAGCCCCATCAGATCGCTGACCTCGTCGGGCGAGCGCTTCCAATTCTCGGACGAGAAGCCGAACAAGGTCAGATAGCGCACGCCCATTTCGCGCGCCGCCTTGATGGTGGCGCGAACCGCCTCGGCGCCCTTGCGATGGCCCGCCGTGCGCGGCAGGCCGCGCGCCTTCGCCCAGCGCCCGTTGCCATCCATGATGATGGCGACATGCGCTGGCGGCGGCGGCGGTTCGCCGGAAGACAAAAGAGCGCCGGGGCGGCTCATACCACCATGATTTCCTTTTCCTTATGGGCCAGGGCCTCATCGACATGCTTGATCGCCTCGTCGGTCAGGGCCTGAATTTCCTTGTCCTGATGGCGGTGCTCGTCTTCCGAAATCACCTTGTCCTTTTCCATCTTCTTCAAAGCGTCCATGGCGTCGCGGCGCACATTGCGCACAGCCACCTTGCCTTGTTCGGCATATTTATGGGCGACCTTGACCAGTTCCTTGCGCCGCTCTTCGTTCAAGGCGGGAATGGGCACGCGCACCATCTGGCCGTCGGCCATCGGATTGAGGCCCAGACCGGCGTCGCGGATGGCCTTCTCGACCGCCTTGACCATGCCCTTGTCCCAGACCTGCACCGACAGCATGCGGGGCTCGGGCACATTGACTGTGCCGACCTGGTTGAGCGGCATTTCCTGGCCATAGGCCTCGACGATCACCGGATCGAGCAGCGAGGCCACGGCGCGGCCCGTGCGCAGGCCCGCGAATTCCTTGCGCACCACTTCGACGGTGCTGTCCATGCGCCGCTTGATATCGGCTTTCAGTTCCTGAACGGTTGCCGCCATGGGGCGTTCTCCTTCGATTCTAACCGTTGTCGATCAGCGTATGACGGCCCTTGCCTTGGACGGCCTCGGTGAAAGCGCCGGGATTGTGCAGCGAAAAGACCAGAATGGGAATGTTGTTCTCGCGCGCGACGGCGATCGCCGCCGCATCCATGACCTTCAAATCCTTGTTCAAGACTTCGGTGAAGGTCAAATGCTCGTAACGGGTGGCCGTGGGATCCTTCTTGGGATCGGCGGTATAGACGCCATCGACCTGGGTGGCCTTGAACAGCGCGTCACAGCCCATTTCGGCGGCCCGCAAGGCTGCCGCCGTGTCGGTGGTGAAGAAGGGATTGCCGGTCCCGGCGCCGAAAATCACCACCCGGCCCTTTTCCATATGGCGGATGGCGCGACGGCGGATATAGGGCTCGCTGATCTGGGCCATCGGAATCGCCGACTGAACGCGGGTAACCACCCCGATTCGTTCCAGCGCGTTCTGGATGGCCAGGGCATTGATGACGGTGGCCAGCATGCCCATGTAATCGGCGCTGGCCCGTTCCATGCCCCGCGCCGCACCGGCCAAGCCTCTGAAAATATTACCACCCCCGACCACGACCCCGACCTGGATACCCAGGGCGGCAACCGATTTCACATCATCGGCCAGACGGGCCAGGGTAGCGTCGTCCAACCCATACTGCCCCTCGCCCATCAATCCCTCGCCCGAGATTTTGAGCAAGATGCGGCGGAACGGCTTGGCGCTGGACATGGATTTTCCCGATGATGACGGTTTGGAAGGCGTTGGCGGGCGGGGATAGTAGCAATCCATGGGGGCTGGGGCTAGGGGGGAATGTGACGGGGTGGGAGTGGCTAACAGATGGCGGATAGTATAGCCTACGCCTTTTACGGGCATTCGTGGGGCGCAAAAGGATAAGGGCCTTCAAATCCGGACCCTAATCATGTCTGTGTATGAGTGATCTTGCTCAAACGTATCTTATGGGATACAATCATCCATGATCGAGGTCCGCCAGACTGAAATCTATGCCCGCTGGTTCGCCAAACTGCGAGATCGTCAGGCCAGGGCACGGATTGATGTGCGCATCCGCCGTCTGTCGCTTGGAAATCCCGGCGATGTCAAATCCGTCGGGGCTGGCATTTCGGAGCTGCGCATCGATTATGGCCCCGGCTATCGTGTTTACTTCACCTATCGGGGCAAAAAACTGGTGATCTTGTTGGCCGGTGGCGACAAAACAAGCCAGGCTAGCGACATTCACGCCGCGCAGGAATTGGCGCGGCATCTTTAGGAGACATGCATGCCCAGCACAAAGACCAAAACCCTGCCCTGGGATGCGTCGGAACATTTGAAGTCAGAAGCCGACATGGCGGCCTATCTGGAAGCAGCATTGGCCGAGAACGATCCGGCGTTGATCGCAGCGGCGTTGGGCGATATCGCCAAGGCAAAGGGCATGACACAGATTGCCCGCAAAGCAGGCCTGGGGCGAGAGAGTCTGTACAAGGCGCTCTCCATCGACGGCCATCCGGAATTCGCCACGATCTTGAAGGTGGTCGAGGCATTGGGGCTGCGCTTGCACGCCACGCAATCCAACGCCTAACGAAAAGGGCGGACCCGAAGGTCCGCCCTGGTCGAATTTCACCATCATCCTTCGAGACGCCGCTTCGCGGCTCCTCAGGATGAGAAAACTACTTCTTGGCCAGCTGCTCGGCCACTTCGGCGGCGAAATCCTTCTCTTCGCGCTCAATGCCCTCGCCCAGGGCGAAACGCACGAAGCCGGTGATCTGGATCGGAGCGCCCGCTTCCTGGCCCGCCTTCTCGACGATCTGCTTAACCCGGGACTCGCCGTCGATGACATAGAGCTGCTCAAGCAGCACCACGTCCTCGTAGAATTTGCGCACGCGCCCTTCCATCATCTTCTCGATGATGTTGTCGGGCTTGCCGGTGGCGCGGGCCTGTTCGCGCAGAACGTCCTTTTCGCGCTCGAGCGCCGAAGTATCGACGGAATCGACGGTCAGGAACTGCGGATTGGCGGCCGCCACATGCATGGCGATCTGCTTGCCGACCTCGGCCAGCTTGGCCTTGTCGCCCGTGCTTTCCAAAGCCACCAGAACGCCGATCTTGCCCAGGCCGGGCGCTGCTGCGGAATGCATATAGCCGGCCACGATGCCTTCTTTCACCGACAGGCAGGCGGTGCGGCGCAGATTCATGTTCTCGCCGATGGTGGCGATCAGACTGGTCAGTTTCTCGGCCACGGTGCCGCCCTCGGGCCAGGCCGAGGATTTCAGCTTTTCAATATCGCCGTCAGCGCCAAGCGCGATCTCGGCCACCTTCTTGGCATAGGCCTGGAACTGGTCGTTGCGGGCCACGAAATCGGTTTCGGCATTCACCTCGGCCAAAGCGCCCTTGGCGCCCTCGGTGGCCATGCCAACCAAACCTTCGGCAGCGACGCGGCCCGACTTCTTGGCGGCAGCCGCCAGACCCTTCTTGCGCAGCCAATCGACGGCGGCTTCCAAATCGCCATTGGTCTCGCCCAGCGCCTTCTTGCAGTCCATCATGCCGGCGCCGGTCTTTTCGCGCAGATCCTTGACCAGCGCAGCGGTAATCTCGGCCATATTTTGGCTCCTCTCGTTATTACGCGAGCCCCTTCGGCGCTCGCTAGTTTGTCCCTCGCCGGGCGGGCGCTCGCGCGCCCTTGGCCGCCGCCGAAAGGGCGGCTCGCGCCAGCAAGCGAGCAGATGCCGCTTGCTGGCTTAAATCTTACTCAGCCGAGGCTTCGGCGGCGGGCTCTTCGGCCAGCGCGGCTTCGACCGGCAATTCGGCCTGGGCGCCGACATCGATTCCGGCCTTGGTCATCTCGGCCTGAATGCCGTCCAGCACCGAACCCGAAATCAGGTCGCAATACATGTTCACGGCGCGGATGGCGTCGTCATTGCCGGGGATCGGGAAAGAGATGCCGTCGGGATCGCTGTTGCTGTCCAGCACCGCCACCACGGGAATGCCCAGCTTGACCGCTTCCTGGATGGCGATGGCTTCCTTGTTGGTGTCGATCACGAACATGATGTCGGGGATGCCGCCCATGTCCTTGATGCCGCCCAGCGACAAGTCCAGCTTTTCGCGCTCGCGCGAGAGGTTCAACTGCTCCTTCTTGGTCAGACCGGCGACATGGCCCGACGCCAACTGCTCTTCCATTTCCTTCAGGCGTTTGATCGAGCGCGAAATGGTCTTCCAATTGGTCATCATGCCGCCCAGCCAGCGGTGATTGACATAGTACTGGCCGCATTTCTTGGCGGCCTGGGCCACCGGCTCCTGGGCCGAACGCTTGGTGCCGACGAACAGCACGCGCCCGCCGCCCGCCACCACGTCGCGCACGGCCTGCATGGCCCGGTGCAGCATGGGAACGGACTGCTGGAGATCGATGACATGGATGCCGTTGCGCACGCCGAACAGATAGGGAGCCATCTTGGGGTTCCAACGGCGGGTATTGTGGCCGAAATGAACGCCGGCTTCCAGCAACTGACGCATCGAGAATTCAGGTAGAGCCATGATAAGTATTCCTTTTCCGGTTAGACGTCGGCGGGTCGTGTGGCCGGTTTCCCGGCACCGGAGGGCAAAGCGAAAGCCTAGCCCAATACCTGCCTGTGGATTTAGAGGGGCGGGTTGTACCCCCGCCCGCTCATAAATTCAAGGGAAACTTGGGTTAAGCCGTCCGGACTCCGACCAGGAAGCCATCAACCGGCTATCTTTGAGACCGTCCAGTCAATCAGGGGGATGTCCTGGCCAATTATGAAGCAATACTATGAGAAAGTTGGCTTTCTGGAATTGACGGAGGAAAGCGACAGGCCACATACCCATGAAATTATAAAGGGCAATGACAGTTATAATTAGATAAGCACAATAATAACACTTTTTTCTTCTTTGGAACGCACCATATCATCTTCAAGAGGGGGCCGGTGAGGAGGTGCTTTTGTGGCGTCTAATCATTCGAATTCGTTAAGACGCCCGCCAACGGTCTGACGCCTGGCCACCAAGAACGACGAAAAACAACAAACAACGATAACAATGGTGCGGGATCATGAGAAACGACAACCCAAGGACGCCCTTTGGGGCGCATTTCTCTGCTGTCTTCTTCGGAACGGCATTGTTCATGCTTGCATACGAAACCGCTAAGCAATCTACATTCGGCAGTACGCTGACCTTGTGGGAATCGCACGGCTTGACGATCATCGCAACCGCCGTGGCCGCAACCGCGATATTCCGGGGGCAACGCAAGTTGTTGCTTCGAGCAAGAACTGCCATGGCGGAAAATGAGCGGAAATTCAGAACCCTTGCCCAGAACGTGTCCGACTGCACCTCACGCCATGATCTTACGGGGCGCATCACATATATAAACCCCGCGTTTGAAAGCGCATTAGGCCGAAAGGCCGAGGACGTGGTCGGCAAAATGCCCCATGAGATCGACCAATCCGGGCGTTACCGCCCCATCGAGAAGGCAATCCTTAAAGTTGCAACCACGGGCGAAACCGTCGAAGTCGAGCAAATCCTTGCAGATTCCCACGGGCTGGAAGGGCCCCATTTTGTTCGGTTTGTCGCCGAAAGAGGGCCAGACGGCGAACCAACCAGCGTTCTCGGCGTGGGTCGAGACGTCACTGCCCACAAAGAGACGGCGCAGTCGCTTCGCTTGGCAGCCAGCGTTTTTGAATCCACAAAGGACGGCATCATGATCACCAACACCGGTGGAAGAATCCTGTCCGTCAATTCCGCCTTCACTGAAATCACCGGTTATTCGGCCGAAGAGGCCGTCGGAGAGTCTCCTCGAATATTGAAGTCCGGCCATCACAGCAACGCGTACTATGCCGGGATGTGGCAAACGCTTGTCGCGACCGGGCACTGGCAAGGAGAAGTGTGGAACCGGCGCAAGTCCGGAGAAGTTTGCCTCATCTGGCAATGCATTAACGCCGTTCGCGACGACGAAGGAGAAATCATCCGTTACGTTTCCGTCTTCAGCGACATCACCGAGACCAGAAGAAAGGAAGAACGCATCAGGCATCTGGCGAATCACGACGTGCTGACCGGCCTACCGAACAGACTGCTGTTGATGGACCGTCTTGAACACGCGATCGAGATATCCAAGCGGGAGCTCACCCGATTGGCCATTCTATCCATTGACCTGGACCGCTTCAAGATCGTCAACGACAGCCTGGGGCATGACGTCGGCGACCAACTACTGTGTGGCGTCGCCGAACGCTTGAACACGCTCATCAGGAAAAGTGACACCATCGCCCGTCTGGGCGGCGACGAATTCGCGATTGTGATGTCTGAATTCTCCACCACCGCCGAATTGGCGCACCTGACGGAACGCGTTGCCGAGCTCATCTCTGAACCGGCCATCATCAAGCAGCGTCCAATCCGCGCCACTGCCAGCATCGGCCTTGCCGTGTTTCCTCAAGACGGCTTTACCGCCTTGGACCTTTTGAAGAACGCCGATGTGGCCATGTACAAGGCGAAGGATGGGGGAAGGAACACATATCGTTTTTTCGACCAAAGCATGAATGAACGAGCGATCGAACGCATGGTTCTCGAGGCGGATCTGCGTTCGGCCCTCGAGCGCGATGAGTTTTTCCTGGTGTATCAACCCAATATCGACCTTGGCCGCGAGAAGTTGGTTGGGGTCGAAGCCTTGATCCGCTGGCGCCATCCCGAACGCGGCCTAGTGCCGCCGGTCGAGTTCATCCCCCTCGCTGAAGAGATCGGCCTGATCTTGCCGATCGGTTTATGGGTGTTCAAGGAAGCCTGCCGCCAGACTCGCCAGTGGCTCGACCAGGGCTACCAGATTGGACATGTGGCGATCAACCTGTCGGCGCGTCAGTTTCAAGATCCCATGCTTATAGACAAACTCAAAGAGACGCTGAAGGAAACTGGCTTGGAGGCTCATCGCTTGGTTTTGGAGATCACTGAAACCGCTGTAATGGCGAACGCGGCCCAAGCCATCCAAGCGTTGAACGACATCCGTTGCTTGGGCGTGCGTTTGGCTATGGACGATTTCGGCACTGGTTATTCCAGCCTTAGCTATCTGAAACGCCTGCCGCTGGATATTCTCAAGATCGATCAGAGTTTCGTAGCCCATCTAGGTGAAAACGCAGAGGATACTGCCGTCGTGCAAGCGATCATCAACCTAAGCCGGACTTTGGCTTTAACCACCATCGCCGAGGGGGTCGAATTGCCACACCACGCTGACATCTTGCGTGATTTGGGCTGCGACCTTGCCCAGGGATATCTCTATGCCAAGCCCTTGGAACCTGTGGCGCTACAGGCCTGGATCGCCGAGAGCTTTACGTACACGTAGTATTCGGGCCAAGAGTCCATTTGGAAATTGGCGAGAGCGGCTGCGATGCAAAGCGCACCATGGATGACTCGTCGTGCCTGCCGAAGCTGGTTGCCAGCCTTTGTAATACCAGTTTGCAGAATGAATAACCTATTTCGTGGCGGCCATTCGCCATGACCGGGCAGGCAGGACGCGACGAGCGTAGCGGGGCTACGGTCGAGCGGCCTAACGAACCCGGCATGGCGAATGGCCCCACCGCAGGCCGGGCGCTTTTTCGCGGGCAATGCGTTGCGGACAGCTTACTGTGATCCACACAGCCGCGCGTTCCGCGCCTGTTGCCCACGAAAAATCGCTCCGGCGAAATGTGTTATTCATTCTGCAAACTGGTATAAGTCCTTGAGGCGGCGGATTCCATAGGGCACGGAAGGATTACGAACAATAATCGATTGCCGAGAATAGCGGGCGGAGCCCAACCGGCCCCGCCCCAAACGCTTTCTTCCCGTTACGCCGCCCGCACGTTGGTAAGAAATGTCTCCACATGCTTGGTCACGCTGGAGGCAACCTTCTCCAGTTCTTCGGCCACGTTGAACAACTGCCCCGCCATCTCGCCGGTCGTCACCGAAGCCTGGGCGACGCCGGTGATGTTGCTCGTCACTTCCGCCGTTCCCTGGCTGGCCTGGGCGACATTGCGGGCGATTTCCTGGGTTGCCGCGTTTTGTTCCTCGGCGGCGCTGGCGATCGAAGAGACCACCTCGTTGACCTGGCCGATGACGCTGGCCACACGCTGAGTTGCCACCAAGGCCGACTGCGTCGATCCTTGCATTTCGGTGATTTGCTTGCTGATCTCTTCCGTCGCCTTGGCGGTCTGATTGGCCAGGCTTTTCACTTCATTGGCGACCACGGCGAATCCCTTGCCGGCATCGCCGGCGCGGGCCGCTTCGATCGTGGCATTCAAGGCCAGAAGATTGGTCTGCGAGGCGATATCGTTGATGAGATTGATGATCTCTCCGATCTTCTGAGCCGAAGAGGCCAAACTGTCCATGGTGCCGTTGGCTTCGTTGATTCCCGAGACCGCATCTTGCGTGATGCGCGTCGTGTCTTGAACCCGGCGGCTGATTTCCTGGGTCGAGGCGCCCAGTTCTTCGGCCGCTGAAGCCACGGTTTGAACATTGCTGGAAGCTTCCTCGGCCGCCGCCGAGACGGCAGCGCTTTGGCGCGAGGTCTGCTCTGCCGCCGCATGCACGCTGTTCGAGGTCACGTGAACCTGCTTGACCGACTCGTCAACCCGGGTGATGACGCGGCGGATCATGGTGTCGAAATCGGCGGTCAGCAATTCGCGCTTCTTGGCCCGTTCCATGTCCTGGGCCAACTGGGCGCGGGATTCGGCCTCCAACTGCTCGGCCTTGATCATGCTTTCCTTGAAGATCAGAACCGCCCGGGCCATGTCGCCGATTTCATCGGTGTTGTCGGTGGCGGGAATCGCCACCGACTTGTCGCCGCCCGACAGTTTCTGCATGACGTCGGTCATCAACTGGACGGGCCGCGTGATCGAACGCGCAATCAGGAAGCCCAGGACGACGCCCAAAAGAATGCCGCCCAGCAAAGCGCCCAGCAACGTCCGTTCGCCGGTGGTCATGGCGCTTTCCATCTGGTCCTTCAACACCTGACGCGCCTCGGCGGCGTCCTTTTCGATTTCACGCGCGGCGGCGACCATCTTCTTCTCGGCTTCGGCCTGGGCCGAATCCTTCGCCTGGTTCTTGACGGCGTCCAAACCGCCACTGGCCTTGAAGGCCTTGGCATATTCCTTGAAGCCTTCGTCATAGGCTTTGGCGGACCTGACGATCTCGTCCATCAGGTCGCGGTTCTTCTGGTTGATGAAACGCGTCTTCAATTCCTCGGCTTGGGAAATCAACTTCTTCACGCCTTCATCAACGTCGCCGATCAGCTTTTCGTCGCCGCGCAGCATGAAATTCTTTTCATCGCGCCGGACTTCCAGGGCCATTTTGACGATCCGGTTCGTATCGTCGCCCTTCTCGACGCGGTCCACGACCGTGCCCAGCGTGTTCATCGCAATCACCACCAGCCCGATGCTGATCGCCAGCAGCAGGCCATAGCCGACCAGAATGCGATATCTGATCTTTAGGCGTTCGAGGATGCTCATGATTATCTCCCAATAATTAGGTGTAACCGGGAGTAAAAGGCAAATATATTCGAGGAGTCAACTTTATAATGACCTTATAATTCCTGAGTACTAAATCGGAGGTTACAATTCTAAAGAATGGCCCAACAACTTATTTCATATTCGTGAATGATATACTATGCGTTAGCACAAAACATTCATATCAATATAAATTATAAGGATAATTCTCGAGCGAATATATCAAATCGTACAAATCAATTCTTCATATCTCCCGTAATTCCCGTATTCCTTGCAAGGCCCGCAGGCTGGAGAGCAGGCCCGGCGAGAGGGCGTAATTGCCCTTCAGCAGCATCTCGACCTCGCCCTGTTCGGTCTGCGGGACCAGAATGACGCGGCCCTTGCCCCGAGGCTCGCGGGCCAGCAGCGCCTTCAACTCGGCGACCGGGGCGCTGTCGGCGAAATAGACCTTGATGCCGCCCGAGGTCTTGGCCGCCGCCTGATCGAGCGCGGAAATCTCCTGGGCCAGCAGCTTGATCTGATCCTCGTCCATGCGCGCATCGACGGTCAGCAGCAGGGGTTGGCCGCTTTCCAAAAGATCGCGCGAGGCGGCAAGCACCTCGGAGAACAGCGTCACTTCGAAAGTGCCGGTCATGTCCGACACCTGAGCGAAGGCGAAACGCGAACCGCGCTGGCTGGTGCGCTCCTGCTTGCCGATCAGCACGCCCGCCAGTTTGACCCGGCTTTTGCCGCCGGCGGCCAGATGGCCTGGCAGTTCCGTGCATTTGATGACATGCAGCCGTTCCAGGCTTTTGGCATAGGCATCCAAAGGATGGGCCGACAAATAGAATCCAATGGCCGCGAATTCCTCCTTCAGCCGATCCATGGGCGGCCAGTCGGCGCGGTTGGGCAAACGCGGCGCGTTGGCCTTGGGATCGATGGCGCCGAACAGGCTGCTTTGTCCGCTTTCGCGCTCTTCCTGGGCGGCGCTGGCTTCGCGCATCAGGATGTCCAATCCGTCCATGAGACGGGCGCGGTTATTGTCCAGACTGTCGAAGGCGCCGGCGCGGATCAGATTTTCGACCTGGCGGCGATTGAGCGTCTTGGTATCGAGACGGCGGAAGAGATCGGCCACGTCCTTGAAGGGGCCGTTCTTCGCCCGCTCGTCGCACAGCGCCTGCATCGCCGCCAGGCCGACATTCTTGATGGCCGCCAGAGCATAGCGCACCTGACCGTTATCGACGGAAAAAGTGGGCATCGATGTGTTGACGTCGGGCGGCAGCAGCTTGACCTTGATGCGCTCCAACTCCTGGCGGAAAACGGCCAGCTTGTCGGTCGAGCCCATATCGTAGGTCATGGAAGCGGCGATGAACTCGACCGGATGATTGGCCTTCATCCAGGCGGTTTGATAGGCGACCACGGCATAGGCGGCGGCGTGGCTTTTGTTGAAGCCGTATTCAGCGAACTTGGCCACCATGTCGAAGATGTGCGAAGCCTGGGATTCAGGCACCTTCCTGGCCACCGCGCCATCGACAAAGCCCTTTCTTTGGGCGTCCATCTCTTCCTTGATCTTCTTGCCCATGGCGCGGCGCAACAGATCGGCGCCGCCCAGCGAATAGCCGCTCAACACCTGGGCGATCTGCATCACCTGTTCCTGATAGACCATGATGCCGAAGGTTTCCTTTAAGATCGGCTCCAACGTCGGATGCAGATAATCGGGCGTTTCCTCGCCATGCTTGCGCTTGATGTAGCTGGGAATGTTGCCCATCGGGCCCGGACGGTAAAGGGCGACGATGGCGATGATGTCTTCCAGCGTGTCGGGTTTCAGGCCCTTCAGCGTGTCGCGCATGCCGGCACTTTCCAACTGGAACACGCCCACCGTGTCGCCGCGCCCCAGCATCTCGTAGGTGGGACGGTCGTCGAGCGGCAGCGCCGACAGATCGATCTCGACCCCCTTGGGCCTGGCCAGGCGCACCGCCGTTTGCAGCACGGTCAGCGTCTTCAGGCCCAGAAAGTCGAACTTGACCAGACCCGCCGATTCCACCCATTTCATGTTGAACTGGGTGACCGGCATGTCGGATCTGGGATCGCGGTAGAGCGGCACCAATTCGTCCAGCGGACGGTCGCCGATCACCACGCCGGCGGCATGGGTCGAGGCGTGACGGTAAAGTCCTTCCAGCTTCTGGCCGACATCCAACAGCTTGCCCACCACCGGATCGGCTTCGCGCATCTGGCCCAGCAAAGGCTCGCTATCGATGGCCTCGGCGATGGTGATGGGCTTGGCGGGATTCTGCGGCACCAGCTTGCAGATGCGGTCAACCTGTCCATAGGGCATTTCCAGAACGCGCCCGACATCGCGCAGCGCCGCCCGGGCCTGCAATTTTCCAAAAGTGATGATCTGGGCGACTTTGTCCTGGCCGTATTCGCGCTGGACATAGCGAATCACTTCGTCGCGCCGGTCCTGGCAGAAGTCGATATCGAAGTCGGGCATCGACACGCGTTCGGGATTCAAAAACCGCTCGAACAGCAGATTGAAGCGCAGCGGATCGAGATCGGTGATGGTCAAGGCCCAGGCGACGACCGAACCGGCGCCCGAGCCGCGACCCGGCCCCACCGGAATATCGTGCTCCTTGGACCATTGAATGAAGTCGGCGACGATCAGGAAATAGCCGGGGAAACCCATCTTCACGATGACGTCGAGTTCATAATCCAAACGCTCGCGGTAAGGCTTGGCGGCATGCGCCTTTTCGCTCTCGCTCATCCCTTCCTTGAAGACATGGACCGGCAGGCGCTTTTCCAATCCGTCACGGGCCATCTGGCGCAACGCCTCTTCCTCGCTGCGGCCTTGCAGCTTGGTATAGACGGGCAGGATGGGCTTGACCTTGGCCGGCCAATAGGCGCAGCGCTGGGCCACCACCAGCGTATTGTCGGCGGCTTCGGGAATGTCGGCAAACAGCAGGCGCATTTCATCGGCCGACTTGAAGCGATGTTCCGGCGTCACCCGCCGGCGGTCGGTCTGCGAGACATAGGCGCCGCCGGCGATGCACAACAGCGCGTCATGCGCCTCGTACATGCTTTCCGGCCCGAAGAAACATTCATTGGTGGCCAGCAGCGGAATATCCAAATCATAGGCGAAATCGACGAAGCCGGATTCCGTGCGCCGTTCCTCGTCCAGACCGTGACGCTGGATTTCCATATACAGGCGATTGGGAAACGAAGCCTTCAAACGCGCCAGCAACTCGCGCCCCTTGTCCTTGGCCCCTTCCAACAGCAAGCGCCCTATGGGTCCTGCCACGCCGCCGGTCAGCAGCAGCAAACCTTCGCAATGCGCTTCCAGGTCGGACAGCGATATTTGCGGCGTCTCGCCGGCCTCGGTTTCCAGAAAAGCGTGACTGACCAGCTTCAAGAGATTGGCATAGCCGGTCTGGTTCTGGCACAGCACGACGACGGGATCGGGATCGGGCTTGCGCCCGTCGCGGAAGGGACTGCTGCCCTCGGCCTCCTCGCGGCGGATCGCCAATTGGCAGCCGACGATGGGCTGGATGCCGGCATCGGTGCAGCTTGACGCGAAATCGAGGCCGCCGAACAGATTGCCGGTATCGGTCAGCGCCACCGCGGGCATGCGGTTCTTATCGCAGAGCTTGATCAGCTCCTTGACCTTGATCGCCCCCTCGGCCAGCGAATAGGCCGAATGAACGCGCAGATGGATGAAATTGGCGACCGGCATTGGGGGAGGATGGCATGCGTCCTCCCCCCGCCGTCAAGCGGCCTTTATCCACAGGGCTTCGGTCAGTTTGCGGGCCAGGGCCAGCGCCATGCGGCGGCGGTATTTGACCGATGAAACCGTGGATTTCAGCACATTCGAGATTTTGCGCACCGATTTGGCCAGAGTTTCGGCGGCACTTGCGTTCCAGACCTGACCGATCAACTCATCGACCGGAACCATCAGGGGCGCCGAATTGGTGCCGGTGATGGCGACTCGCAAACCCGCGATCTTGCCGCCTTCCTTCTTCAAAGCGACGGCGACCCCGGCCAGCGGAAATTCAATCGCTTCCCGCACCCGGGCCTTTTCATAGGCCGACAGCCATCCGGCCTGGGGCGGAATGACGATATGGGTCAGCAACTCGCCCGCTTCCAAGGTCAGATGCTTGGCGCCTTGTTCCTGAAACAGACCGGCCAGCGCAAGACTGCGTGTCCCCTTCGGCCCCATGATCTCAACCTTGGCATCCAACACCATCAAGGCAGGCGCGATGTCGCCATGATAGGTGGCGTAGCAGCGATCGCTTTTGGCCACCACATGGCACTTGTCGCCCCTATACTTCAGGCAGTATCCGTTGCCTTCCCGCCACCAGTCGCTTTGATTATAGAAAACGCAGCGCGTATCCTGGCACAGATTGCCGCCCAGCGTCGCCTGGGCGCGATGGGTGGGACCGGCGACACCCAAGGCCGCCTGCTTCACGGCATCGGGCGCCAGGGGTGATTCGGCCAGGGTTTCCAGTGAAACCAAAGCGCCGATGCGCAAGCCGCCGTCCGGCTGGCGTTCGACCGCCGACAAACCGGCAAGCGCCGACAGATCGACCAGTTGCGATGGCAGGCCGATGCCGCGCCGCAGATTGGGCAACAGATCGGTGCCGCCCGCGATGGCCATCGCCCCCTCCTTGGTCAGGGCGGCCAGCGCTTCATGCAGGCTTTGGGGACGCTTGAAATCGAATTGAGGAAGCAGATTCATTGGGCGGCCTCCTTCGCATCCAGATAGTCGGCCATGCGTTCCGGACTGAGGGGCAATTGGTCGGTTCGAATGCCCGTCGCCTCGTACACCGCATCCATGACGGCGGGCAGGAAACCGGCCAACATGCCCTCGCTGGCTTCCTTGGCGCCGAAAGGTCCGTTGGGATCGATGGATTCGACGATGATGACCTCCATGTCCGGACTGTCTTGCATGGTCGGCACGCGGTAATCGATCAGATTGCCGTGCAGCATGCGCCCGTCATCGAAGCGGGTTTCCTCGGAAAGCGCCTGGCCCATGCCCATCCAGACGCCGCCCTGAATCTGGCCTTCGACGGCCAGCGGATTGAGCGCTTTGCCGACATCGACCGCCACCCAGACCTTGATCGGCTTGACCTTGCCGGTGATTTCATCGACCTCGGCCTCGACCACCTGGGCGGAATAGCAAAATCCCATCGTGGCGCCGATGGCGCTGCCGCGGATCGCCTTGTCGCCCATGAATTCCTTGGGACAGTTGTAGGTGCCCTTGACGGTGATGGCGCCGCTATTGACCATCGCTTCCTTGACGACGTCGGCGAAGGGCAGGCCCTTGTCCTGGCTGCCCGCCACCATGAAATGTTCGTCGTGATTGACGATGTCCGAAGGATTGGCTTCCAGCTTCCTGGCCGCCGCCTCGGCCAGCAATTGGCGCAACTGCTGGGCGGCGTGCAGCGAGGCATTGCCGACCATGAAGGTGACGCGCGAGGAATAGCTGCCATTGTCCTTGGGCGTGAGCGCGCTGTCGGCGGCAATGACGTTGATGCGCTTGATCTCGACGCCCAGAACTTCGGCCACCACCTGCGCCGCCATGGTGCTGGAACCCTGACCGATATCGGCCGCACCCGTGAAAATGGTCAGGCCGCCGTCGAAATCGAGTTTCAGATTGACGATGGCGTGCGGCTCGCCGGTCCAATGTTTGGGCGTCGATGTGCCGGAAACGAAATGGGCGCAGCCCAGTCCCAGCCCCCTGCCCTTGGGCATATGGCCGCGCCGTTGGGCCCAACCCGAGGCCTTCATCACCTTGTCCAGACATTCGGGCAGGCCATAGCTCATCACCTTCTGGGCCAGCATGGTGGTGTAGGGCACGGATTGAATCAGATTGCCGCGGCGGACCTGGAAGGGATCAAGACCCAATTCCTCGCCCATGATCGTCATCAGATCTTCGAAGGCGGCCCTGGCATCGACGGTGCCGTGGCCGCGCATGGCCCCGCAGGGCGGCGTGTTGGTGTAGACGCGCCAGGCATCGTGTTTGATGGCCGGCAGATCGTAGATGCCGTGCAAAAGCGCTCCGGTATAAAGGATGGTGATGATGCCGTAGCCGGCATAGGCGCCGCCGGGCTGAATCACCTCTTCATGGCAGGCCGTGATCTTGCCGTCCTTGGTCATGCCCAGTTTCAAGGTGATCTCCGCCGCCGGGCGTCCGCGATGCGAGATGAACGTATCCTCGCGGCTTTGCAGCGTGCGCACCTTGCCCTTGGCCTTCACGGCCAGCAAGGACGTGATGATTTCGAAACTCAATGCCTCGGTTCTGGCCCCGAAGCCGCCGCCCAGGAAGGGCTTGACGACGCGGATGCGCGCCGTATCCATTTGCAGGCACTGCGCCACTTTCAAATGCACATAATAGGGCACCTGGGTGGTGGTATGAAGCGTAAGGTAGCCGCGCTCGGGATCATACTCGGCCAGGCTGGCGTTGGGCTCGATATGGACGTGATTGACCTCGGCGAATTTGTAGGTTTTGGTGCGGATCAGATCGGCCTTGGCGAATCCCTCCTCGGAATTTCCAAACTCGTTATGCACTTCGCGCAGCACATTGTTGGGCTTGTCGTCGTGCAGAGGGACGACGCCCGCCGCCATCGCCTTTCTGGGATCGTAATAGGCCGGCAGATCTTCGTAGTCGATCCGGATCAACTTCAGCGCCGCCTCGGCGGTTTTTTCGTCGATGGCCGCCAGGGCGGCCACCGGATCGCCGCGGTAACGCACTTTTTCCCGGGCCAGCGGATATTCGTTCTCGGCGATCGGCAGCACGCCGAAGGGAACCGGCGTGTCCTCGCCGGTGATCACGGCCACCACGCCGGGAAGCGCTGCGGCCTTCGACACGTCGATGGACAGAATGCGGGCATGGGCCTTGGTCGACCGCAGGATGCGCCCGACCAAAGCGCCGACATGGGGCAGATCGGCGGTATATTTGGCCTTGCCGGTGACCTTCTCGACGCCATCGATCAAAGGCGTGCGGGCGCCGATCTTGCCGTTATTGGGGGTCAGGGCGTTCATTGGGCCGCCTCCTGCCGACAGCCGGGAAGCGCCGCCGCCTGAACCGCCTCGACGATCTTCACATAGCCGGTGCAACGGCACAGATTGCCCGACAGCGCCGTTTTGATGTCATCGACCGAGGGATCGGGATCTTTGCGCAAAAGCGCCTCGGCGGCCATGATCATGCCCGGCGTGCAAAAGCCGCACTGGGTGCCCAGCTTTTCATGAAAGGCCTGCTGCAGGCGGCTGATGCGTCCATTCTCGGCCAGACCTTCGATGGTTTCGACGCGCCTTCCCGCCACCTGATGAGCCAGGGTCACGCAAGCCAGGCGTGGACGGTCATCGACCAGCACCGTGCAAGCGCCGCATTCGCCGCCGTCGCAGCCCTGCTTGGTGCCGGTCAGGCCCACCTGCTCGCGCAGAAAATCGACAAGCAGGGTCGCGGAATCGACCGCATCCTCGCGCAACCGGCCATTCACCCACAGGCTTAGAATTGTCTTCAAGGCACGCCTCCGTATTCTTTGACGACCAGAATACGCCGGCATTAGTTTGAGGTCAAACAATTTAACTCATTATATTTCAATGACCTGCTTTGTTTTCATCGCAGAAACCGCCTCGAGCAGGCGGGCCAGTTGCGCCCGTTCGTCGGCGGGCAATTTGCCGAACATCCGTTTCTCATGTTCCTGCACCCGACGCTTCAGCTTGCCCAGCAACAAGCGTCCCTCTGGCGTCAGGCGCAATTCGTTGGTGCGCTTGTCGGTGGCCGAGGGACGGCGCTGGACCAGAGAGCGCTTTTCCAGATGGTCGAGGAGAGCAACCAGCGTCGAACGGTCAAGCCGGATGGCCTTGGCCAGTTGCATCTGGCTTAGGCCCGGATTGGCGTCGATCAGCGACAGGGCGCCGAAGCGGGTCGGCGTGATGTCGAAGGGGCGCATCGCCCGCTCGAAATCGTCGAACAGGGCGATCTGAGCCAGGCGCAGGCGAAAGCCGATCAGGCCTTCCAGGAAGCCCAAAGAGAGTGACGGTTTCTTGTTCATCCATGCAACTTAACACAAAGGGGCAGGCCGTAGCCTGCCCCACATTTTGTGCGATTGGCCCCGAAAGGCCAATGCTTGTTAACGGAGAGACCGCTAATCCCTATCGGCTAAGAAGGTGCTTCTCTCGACAACCATTTCATGCAGAATACCTAGAGGTTGTCAAGGGGAGGATTTCATGACCGTTCCGTACAGATTAGGCATCGACATTGGCACCAACTCGCTGGGGTGGTGCGCGCTTGATTTAGATAGGGAAAACCAGCCCAAATCCATCCGGCGCATTGGCGTGCGGATTTTCTCGAATGGCCGGGCGCCGGACGATACGCCGCTGGCCGTCGAGCGGCGCGGAGCCAGGGGAGCCCGCAAACGGCGCGACAGGTTCGTAGACCGACGCGATGATTTGATGGCGGCCCTCATCCGCCACGGCCTGATGCCGACAGAAGACAACGCCAGGAAACAATTGGAGGGGCTTGATCCCTATGAGCTGCGGGCAATCGGCCTTGACGCCCTCCTCCCTCCTCATCATCTGGGACGAGCCATTTTCCACCTGAACCAGCGGCGTGGATTCAAAAGCAACCGCAAGACAGACAGGAAACAGAAAGCAGACGACATCAAGGGCATGAAGGGCGGCATAGGCAAATTGCGCCAGGCCATTTCCGATGCCGGCGCCCGCACGCTGGGCGAATATCTTTACATCACCTTTCGCAAAGGCAGAACTGTGCGCGGCAGCAAGGATGGCAAGGTCAAAGCCCATGCCACCTTGCGCGCCCGCCCCCATGTGGTGAAAGGAAAGAACGAATACGACCTGTATGCCGACCGGGCCATGTATGAACAGGAGTTCGACCTGTTGTGGCAACGACAGAAGGAACTTGGGACACCGCTTTCAGATGTGGCTTACAAGGAAATAAAAGGCTTCATTTTCTTCCAACGCCCTTTAAAGCCGGTCCAACCCGGCAAATGCGCCCTTGATCCCAGCGATGAACGCGCCCCTCTGGCCCTGCCCATCGTTCAGCGCTTCAGAATGCTAAGCGAGTTAGCCAATCTGGAAATTGTTTTCCCGAACCAGACCCATCGACCACTGACTCTGGATGAGCGCAACAGGATTCTGAAGGACCTTCAATCAACCAAGGAACTTTCCTTTGAAAAGAAAATTCGTTCAAAACTGAGCCTGGGTGTTGTTACCCCCTAATTCCCGGACAGGCTCTCCCTGTTAACGCGGGTTCGGATGAACTCGCGGGGTGAACGATAGCCGAGCGCCTTGTGCGGGTGAAGCTCGTTGTAATGTTCGAACCATTTCGGCAGTGATTTCATAA
>JACRJC010000035.1 GCA_016215555.1 Rhodospirillales bacterium
AGCCTGCGGCACGCAGGCGTCTCGAAGGGTGGGGCATTTTGTCGATGCCCATCCTTCGAGACGGGCCTTCGGCCCTCCTCAGGATGAGGTAAGAACTATGTCGGCAATCAAACCCAATTCCACAGCAAACGTCGAAGAGCCCATTTTCCTTGTTTTTCCTCATCCTTCGAGACGCTTCGCGCCTCAGGATGAGGAAAAAGGGAAAGGTCTGAATTTAAACCGGACAGCAGTGGGCTTGACCCAGCCATCCAATTCTTGTCATCAATGGCTTGGCGTGGATGCGCGGATCAAGTCCGCGCATGACACGATGGCCTTTCACTACGGGAGATTCCAGTCATGCATCATGGCATTTTGCTGGTCGGCTGTGGGCGCATGGGCAGTGCGCTGCTGGATGGCTGGATCGGCAAGGGCTTCGATCCCAAGGCCATCGTCGTGGTCGAACCGGGGCGCTTGCCCGACGGCGTTTGCGGCGTCGCCGACGCCTTGGATATTCCCCAGACCTTCAAACCCGACGTCGTGCTGCTGGCGGTCAAGCCGCAGATGATGGATGCCGTGCTGCCGCCCTACGCGCGCTTTGCCGAACACGCACTTTTCCTGTCGATCGCCGCCGGGCGCACCCTGGCTTCGTTTGAACGCATTCTGGGCGCAAACGCTGCCGTCGTGCGCACCATGCCCAACACCCCGGCCGCCGTCGGGCGCGGCATCACCGTGGCTTGCGCCAATAGAATGGCGACGGCGCTTCAAAAGGCGCGGGCCGAGGAATTGCTGAGCGCCGTCGGTGAAGTCGGCTGGGTCGGGGACGAGGGCCTGATCGATGCCGTGACCGCCGTTTCGGGTTCGGGTCCGGCTTATGTGTTTTTGCTTGCCGAAAGCTTGGCCAAGGCCGGCGAGAAAGCGGGGCTGGCTCCAGAACTGGCCCGTCAATTGGCAAGGGCCACCGTCGCCGGCTCGGGCGAGTTGCTTTACCGCTCGGAACTGGCGGCCTCGACCCTGCGCGAGAATGTCACCAGCCCCGGCGGCACGACGGCGGCGGCGCTGGCCGTGCTGATGGCCGAAAGCGGCGGCCTGCAGGAATTGGTGGACAAGGCGGTGGCGGCGGCGGCCAAGCGTTCGCGCGAGCTTGCCAGCTAGCCCTGTCCTCCCCACATAATGCGGACCAGATTGAACGAGGTTCGCATGACGTCCGAAAGCAATCCCCGTCTGAAAGCCGCCGAAGCCCTGATGACGCTGCTGGCCGATCGCGGCTGGAGCCAAATATCCTTGGCCGATGTGGCCGGGCAGGCGGGGATCAGCCTGGCCGATTTGCGCCAGTCCGCCCCTTGCAAAGAGGCCCTGCTGCCAGCCCTGTCCGCCGAGATCGACCGCAAGGTTCTGGAAGGCCTGGATAAAAACGACGAAACCCTACCCCCGCGCGACCGCCTGTTCGATGTTCTGATGCGCCGCCTGGAGGCCATGGCCCCCTATAGGCCGGGCCTGAGGCGCTTGGCCCAGGAAGGGGTTCGAGCCCCCTTGGCCGGTCTGGCCGTGGCCTGTTCCATCGACCGCGCCATGCCCTGGATGTTGGAAGCCGCCGGCATCGGCTCGTCGGGGTTGGGGGGAAGGATCAAGGCCAAGGCCCTGGCCGCCATCTATCTGTCGGCGGTCAAGGTCTGGCTGGACGATGACGCCGCCGATCTGGGCAAAACCATGGGCGCCCTCGACAAGGGATTCGAAATGGCGGGTCGATTGATGAAGATGGTTCCGGCAAGCTTTCGGGACCAATTCTCTCAAGGCTCGCCGAAATCGAGCAACGGGACGTAATCCGGATTGGCCGCGCCGCCCTCCTCGAAAGGCTTGTTCATATCGACCAAGGTCGAAGCAGTGCCGACGCCATAGGTCAGGCTTGCCGGGTCGGTGTCGATGGGGCGGTCGGTGACGACGTCGCCTTCCTGATAGGGCCGTCCGTCCTGATGGGTGTAATTCTCGCTGTCGGGGCGGAAATAGCGGAAGGTGACTGGGGTTTCGGCAAAGACATCCTTGCCGAAGTCGTAGCGCTGGCTGGCCACCACCTGACGATAGCGGGCAGCGCCTGCCAGAGAGTCGGACCGCGGGGGATAGAGCAGTTCGGCCCGGATAACGCCGTTCGTCTCCAGATGCCCACCCTTGGCCGTGAGCGATCGCAGCAGCTTTTGGCGCAGGACTTGAGAGGTCAGGAAGCCATGTGACGAGGAAGCGTCCAACTGCGGCCAGTCGGCGTCAAAGCCTCGGCTTTTACGAATGGCGACGGAAAGAAAGCGCTCGATGCTGGGTGGCATGTCGCCATAAAGGCTCGCGCCGACCACCGTATCCAGAAACCAACGCAATTCGCCCCTTCCCGACAAGCGGTTGACGGCGTCTCCCCGGACGGCTCGGCCCGGCGTCTCGTGATCGCCCGCCAGGGGGTTGGCCACATAGCCCAGATAATCCATTTCCCGCCAGCCCAGGGCGCCGGGATAGGCTCGGGGCAGGGCCCAACTGCTGTCGATGGTGTTGCCGGTGCCGGAATTGAAATTGGCGTAACCTTTTTCCGACGGCTTCGAATTGCCGCTATGACATCCCACGCATTGCGCCAGTTCGGAGAGGGTCTGCGGCCTGAGTTGTCCGTCCTTGTCCTCGATGAAGGCCGACAGCAGCCAGCCCGCTCCGTTATCGGCCCAGCCCTGGCCGGCATGTCCGTAAATGGGACCGTCCTCTTCCTTGAATTGCGGGCCGCCGTAATCGGGATGCCATTTCCTGATCTTGTACATGTAGCGGATTTCCTTGACCCGCTTGGCGCGGGTGCCGGGAAAGGGGCTGATCTTGGGGTTTCGTCCGTCGGCCCGCACATCGACATAGTGCAAAGGATGGGCGAATTCGGTGCCTTCCGGATAAAGGCCGCGCTCAATCGCAACCTTCCTTGCCGCCCCCTTGAAATGGGTGTCGTTCTTCTCAAGCCTGTCTTGTACCGCCTTGGCGACGAGGTCGAGATTGGCCGCGTAAAGTCCGAGATCGAAGCGCCCGCTTTCATCCTTCATGAAAAGGCCGGGCAAGCGGATATAGATGCCCGAAACGCTGCCGCTGTGCGGCGTGAACAGGCCGTAGGGAAAGAAATTCACGGCCCGCCAGCCGGTCACATGCCCCCTGCCGTCTTTGAAGAATCCGTTGGCGGCCTTGGCGCTGCGCACGAAGCCGTCCCCGTTCGAGGCGGGAAGGTCGGCGGGATCAAGTCCCGGGAACAGGCGAAACGGGTGCTGAATCCCGCCGTCCCAGATCCTGGCGTCGCCTGGCCGCTTGGCGAATGCGGGCGTCCAATTGTCGGTATCGATCCAGGCGCGCATGTCCCAGCTTTCCGGTCGAATGCCGCGTTCGGCCAGCTTGGACCGCAGGATTTGCGGGAACAGCGTATTCGTCCAGGGATTGGTGCTGCCATTGGGTTCGAAAGGATGGCGAAGTGCTGCGAAGGCGTATTCGGATTGCAGATTGCCCAGCTTCGGACTGGCTCCCGCCTGCGGCGAATTATTGCCAAGCTCCATCTTGTAGGGACCATCGGTGTGGCAGAACTGGCAAGCATTCTGAGCGCCGCCCGAGGTTTCGATATAGCACTGCGCCGGAATATGGGCGTAGGGGTTGGGCAGCAGCGTGCGATCGACATACTCGCCCAGCAGGGGCGCAAAGACATCTGCGGCTTGGGCCCAGCCGATCGGAGACATCGACAGCCCCATGGTCGCGCAAACAAGAAATCCGCCAACGATATCGGTCCGCATTCGCAAGTCCTGCCGAAAAAAACAGGCCGGAAAGGGACGTCCTTTCCGGCCTGCCGCCGCTTACAATCCGGGCATGCCGCCGATATAGCCGACCGGCGCCATCTGCTGATAGGTCAAAGCGCCCTTGGCGTTGGCGCCGTGCAACTCCTTGGCCTTGGCGCTCAGACGGTCCTTGACCTCCTTGGGCATCGATTTGATCCATTCGCCCAGATGCTGGTTGTTGGACATGATGTAAGCGTGGCCGCTCAGATTGTCGATCACCTGCAAGCCGGTGTTCTCGGCGCCGGAAGCCGAGGAGAGGATGCGGGTCAGCTTTTTCGTGTCGACATTGTAGGCCCAGACGAAGTTGTTGACATGAGTGCCCGAATCCTCGCCGACGAACAGGGTGCGCATTTTCTCCGAGAAGAAGACGTTGTCGGTGTTGGCGATCTTGTCGGGATTGGCGATGTTGCCAAGCGCGTCCGCCTTGATGTCCTCGCCCAGCAAGGCTTCGGGAACGCTCATGAAGGTGCCGACATAGGCGGAATCGATGGACTGTCCGTGGGCGTCCTTCTGGCGGCCCGTCATCGTCACCTCGTAGGTGGCGCCGGCGTTCAGCTTAGGCATTTGGATGTGGTCGGCGGGCGCATTGGGTTCGGCCAGCATGCCCTTGTCGATATAGGACATGGCGACATACAGTTTCCGGTCCTTGGCGTTGAGGGCAATGCCTTCCATCTTGTTGAACTCGGTGGTGGCACCCTTCATGGCGGCCAGGCGGCGGGGTTCGAAAAAGACGGCGGCTTTTTCCATGCCCTTTTTCAGGCGCAGGATTTCGACGCCGCCATGGCCCGCCATGATTTGGGAGAAGCCCTGGGTCTGCCAGTCTGGCGTCTTGGCTTCGGTGGTGAAGTCGAAAATGTCGTCGGCGGTGACGCCCTTCTTAAGCAAGGCCAGGGCTTCGGCATGGGTGGCGTGGCCCAGCTTCACCCATTGCAGCTTGGCCGAACCGCCCTTGTCTGCGCTTTCTTGAATCCAGCGGGCGGCGTAATTGGTCCCCGACGACAGGTCGCCAGCCTTGTCGGCGACGAACATGGTCAGGAACACATGGTCGCCGTCATCGCCCTTGTAGACCGTGCGGCCATCGGGCATCACCTTACCCATCTCCCAGGTGGCGCGGCCCATGGCGTAGTGCTTGGTCACCTTGGTCGAGCCGTCGGCATTGACCTTGACCTCGGTCAGATAACCGTAGTCATAGGGATTTGCCCGCTTCTTGCCCTTGAAGTAGACGTCGCTCATGGCCTTCAGGCCGTCGCTTGTGCGCTTGTGCAGCTTGTCGCCCGAGGCGGGAAGGAAATAGAGGTCATAGTCTTCCTCCGAGCCAAGATGGGTGTTCCAGGGCGTTTGCGAGCCGAAGCAGGGAATCCACAGGCCGCCGACTTTGGAGAAGTCGATGGGCTTTTGCCCGGTCGCCTTCAAAGCGCCGGTCGCCTTGTCCTGGCTCACTTCGGTCAGGGTCATGCTCATCGGCATGCGGGCATGCCATCCCTTGACCTTCTCAATATCCTCGCCGGTGGCAAGCAGCCAGTCATATTCCCAATGCGTGACTAGAAACAGCTTGTCGCCCACCTTCAGAAGACTGTTGGCGTCCGGCGTTTCGGCGATGACGGGATCGCCGTTCAGGTCGTTGAGCGGTTGGCCTTCGACATCGAACAAGCGCCCGGCCTCATGCTTGCCCACCTTGTCGGTGTTCTTGAACAAAGTGTGGTAGGCCAGGGGGAATTCCTTCTTGCTGCCGTCGGCATAGGTCACGATCGCCTTCGAACTGGTGTGGGTACGTAGCATGTCGGCGTCGCTGGACGGCGCCGGGGTCGGGGTGAACTCGACCGAAACCGCCTTGGCGGGCTGGGCAAGCGCCGGCGCTTGGACGGCAAAGGACAAGACGAGGCCCAGAGCGGTGGAGGCGGCCAGGCTGGCAACGGAGGAAAAGCGCATCGAAAACCCCTTTTGCAGGAAAAGCAACGGGCTATCCGACGACCGCAGAACCGCGCCACCCGGAATCCCATCCGGGATTCCTAGTCCCAGCCCCTGCCCAAGTCTGGTGAAGTTTTGATGAAATAGCCCGGGCCGGCTCGGCGAATCTGGATTTGCCAGCAAAGTTTTGTATTGCAATGCAACAAAAGCCCGCTTGACGACTCGAAATCCAGGCGCGTACTATTGTGCGGTGCAATAAACCATAACGTAAAATCAGCGCACGCACCGATGCCAGCGAGGAGGATTTATCATGGTGAAGAAGCCCGAGACCCCTGAAGATTTTGACGTGACCAAAGTTTTTGCCGATTTCAAAGTGCCCGGCGTCGATGTCGATGCCATGCTGGCTTCGCAGCGCAAGAATATCGAAGCCCTGGCCGCCGCCAACCGCTTGGCCTTCGAAGGCGTGCAGGCGGTGATGCGCCGCCAGATGGAAATCATGCGCCAGTCGGTCGAGGAAGCGGTCGGGGCCGCCAAGTCGATGACCGAAGCCAATTCGCCCCAGGACAAGGCCGCCGCCCAGACCGAGCTGGTCAAGGACACGTTCGAGCGCACCTTGTCCAACATGCGCGAGCTGGTCGAGATGATGAGCAAGTCCAACAACGAGGCCTTCGACCTCTTGAACAAGCGCTTCGCCCAGACGATGGACGAAGTCAAGGACGTCATCAAGGGCAAGAAGTAAGACAGTTTTCAGCCGTCAGCTTTCAGCCGTCAGCGCAAGCTGGCGGCTGTTTCGTTTTGGAGTTAGGCTTCGCCCATGGCGACAATCGACGATTTCGACAAGCTGGATATCCGCGTGGGGCGCATCGTCGAAGCGCTGCCCTTTCCCGAGGCCAGGAAGCCCGCCTTCAAGTTGAAGGTCGATTTCGGGGCGGAAATCGGCATCAGGCAAAGCTCGGCCCAGATCACCAAACATTACGCTCTTGAAAACCTGATCGGTCGCCAGGTGCTGGCGGTGGTGAATTTTCCGCCGCGCAAGATCGGTCCCTTCCTGTCCGAGATCTTGGTGCTGGGCCTGCCCGACGCCGAGGGCGAGGTGGTGCTGGTGGCTCCCCTGCAAGACGTGCCCCTGGGCGGGCGGCTTTATTGATTTGCTTCCCGGCCGCCGAGCCTTTAGCTTCCGCCCAGCCAGGAACGGAACAGATAGGACAGCGATATGAAATGCCCCAAATGCGGCTCTGAACACGCCTATCAGGACGGCAGCCTGTGGATTTGTCCCGAATGCGCCCATGAATGGAATCCCGAGACGGCAGGCGATGCCGGGGCCGATGATTCCGCCGTCAAGGACGCCAACGGCAACGTTCTCGCCGATGGCGACACGGTGACCGTGATCAAGGATTTGAAGGTCAAGGGATCGTCGCTGGTCGTCAAGGGCGGCACCAAGGTCAAGAACATCAAGCTGACCGACGGCGCCAACGGCCACAATATCGCCTGCAAGATCGACGGCATCGGCGCCATGGACCTGAAGTCGGAGTTCGTGAAGAAGGCCTGAGGCCGGCGATATCTGGACTTTCCCGGCATTGAGTGCCAAAATTCGTCCATGGCTGAACCCGCGCACAAACTTGACGTCAACGAAATCGAAGCCGAGACGAAAGCCTTGGCCGAGGCGGTTGCCTCGGCCCGCGCCGACCAACGCGGCGTTCCGCATGCCGAGATGCGCGATTGGCTTTTGAAAGTGGCGTCGGGAGATTTCAAGGCCGAGCCGCCCAAGGCCAAGCCTCTGTGACGGTGATTTGGCGGGCTGCGGCCCTGGCCGATGTCGAACGCATTGTCGCCTATTCCAGTTTACACAATGAATGACTCGTGACCTCCATCCTTCGAGGCGAGCGATGCTCGCACCTCAGGATGAGGTTTGCTCCTTTGTTTCAAAAGATTATCCTCATGCTGAGGAGGATGCGCAGCATCCGTCTCGAAGCACGAGGATAATTGGCACTTTCTGCGAGCTGGTGATCGTCGCGCCCTACATCATCGTCTATGACGTGGATGACGCTTCGGACGTCTCAATTCTGCGCGTCTGGCATGCGGCACAGGAAAGATGACTCGAGTGGTCACAAACCCTTCTTCAGCACCACCGAGGTTTCGATCTGACGCTCCGGGATCGACCAGTAGGTCCGCAACAGACGTTCCTTCTCTTCCGCCGTCGTCAATTTGAAACCGTGCTTTTCGTAAAAGCGGATGGCCCAGTCGGCGGCGGCCCAGGTGCCGATCAACAGCGGACTTTCCACGCGCTCCATCAGGAATGACAGCAGATGGCTGCCGATGCCGGCGCGCCGCTGGCTGGTGCGCACATAGGCATGGCGGATCAGGTGGACGTCCTTGACCGCTTGCAACCCCATCACGCCTTGCAAGGCACCGTCTTCTTCCCAGCCCCAGAAAACCACGCCGCCGGAAATCTCATGCCTCAGCTCATGCAGCGGCATATAGGGCTCGTGCCAGCGGTCGGCGGGGATCACGCCCTTATAGGCATGGGCGGCATCGTTGACGATGGTAAAAACCTGATCCTGCTCATCGTTGCGAACCGGGCGGATCACGCCCCTCATCCGCACTTCGAATAGCCGCAACTGGTGCAGGTGTCGCAGCCTTCCTGCTTGATCAGCGAGGGCTGATTGCATTTTGGGCAATAGCGCATGCTGTGGCTTTGCGCGTTGGCGGCCGGCGGGTGATGGTCGTCGCCCTTGGCGAGATTGACCACCTTGCGCTCGGGTTCGGTCAGATACAGCAACTCGTCCGCCGGATTGGGCATGAAGCCGATCTCGATCAGATGGCGCTCGATCACCTCGCCGATGGCGGCCAGCAGCGACGGCACATAGCGCCCGCCCACCCATTGCCCGCCCCTGGGGTCGAACACCGCCTTCAATTCCTCGACCACGAACGAGATGTCGCCGCCCCTGCGGAAGACCGCCGAAATCATGCGCGTCAGCGCCACCGTCCAGGCGAAATGCTCCATATTCTTCGAATTGATGAAAACCTCGAAGGGGCGCTCGCGCCCATCTTGGATGACGTCGTTGATGGTGATGTACATGGCATGGTCGGAATCGGGCCAGCGCACCTTGTAGGTATGACCCTTCAGCGTTTCGGGCCGGTCCAGGGGCTGGGTCAGGTGAACGACCGTGCTGCCGATGTCGGCGGGTTTGTGCAGGGGTTTGCCCAGCGGCAGTTCGGCCTGGCCGTCCTTGCTTTGCTTGCCGTCCTTCTTCACCAGCACGGCGCCGGTGACGTCGTTGGGGCGATAGGTGGTGCAGCCCTTGCAACCCAAGTCATAGGCCTGCAGATAGACATCCTTGAAGGAATCGAAGGAAATGTCTTCGGGCAGGTTGATGGTCTTCGAGATCGAGCTGTCGATATATTTCTGAATGACGGCCTGCATCGCCACATGATCGGCGGGAGCCAGGCTTTCGGCATCGACGAAATAATCGGGCAACGGCATATTCTCGCCCACCATGCGCCGATAGAGGCGATAGGCATAGTCGCTGACCTCTTCCTCCCGGCGCGTACCGTCGGGCATCAGGACGTTGCGCGAATAGGTGAAGGAGAAGACGGGCTCCAGCCCCGACGAGACATTGTCGGCGAACAGCGAAATGGTGCCGGTGGGGGCGATGCTGGTCAAAAGCGCGTTGCGGATGCCGTGTTTCTCGATGGCGTCCTGCACATCCAGGTCCAGCCCCTGCACTGTCTCGCCTTGCAGATATTTGTCCTTGTCGTAAAGCGGGAAGCAGCCCTTCTCGGCGGCCAGTTCGGTGGAAGCCAGATAGGCGGCGCGCCTGATGGCCGCCATCCAGCGGGCGGTGAGGTCGATGGAGCGCTTGGCGCCGTAGCGGGCGCGGCACAGAATGAGGGCGTCGGCCAGGCCGGTCACGCCCAGGCCGATGCGCCGCTTGGTGCCGGCTTCATGGGCATGCTGGGGCAGGGGATAGTTCGAAACCTCGATGACATTGTCCATCATGCGCACGGCGACGCGGACCAGGGCGTCCAGCTTCGACATGTCGATGAAGGCGTCTTCGGTGAAGGGTTTTTCGACCAGCTTGGCCAGATTGACCGAGCCCAGCAGGCAGACGCCATAGGGCGGCAAGGGTTGTTCGCCGCAAGGATTCGTCGCGTGGATGGTTTCGCAGTAATGCAGATTGTTCAAGCGGTTGATGCGGTCGATGAAAATCACGCCCGGTTCGGCATAGGCATAGGTGGCGTGCATGATCTTGTCCCACAGATCGCGCGCCGGCAGGCTTTTATAGACCGTGCCTGCGAACTGCAACTGCCAATGCCCGTCTTCCTTCACGGCCTGCATGAAGGCGTCGCTGACCAGGACCGAGAGGTTGAACATGCGCAAGCGGCCCGGCTCGCGCTTGGCCTCGATGAAGGCCTCGATGTCGGGATGGTCGCAGCGCATGGTCGCCATCATGGCGCCCCGGCGCGATCCCGCGCTCATGATGGTGCGGCACATGGCGTCCCAGACATCCATGAAGGACAGCGGTCCCGAAGCGTCGGCACCGACGCCTTTGACCGGGGCGCCCTTGGGACGCAGGGTCGAAAAGTCGTAACCGATGCCCCCACCCTGCTGCATGGTGACGGCGGCTTCCTTCAACTGCTCGAAGATGCCGGCCATGTCGTCGGGGATGTCGCCCATGACGAAGCAATTGAACAGCGTCACCTTGCGCTTCGACCCGGCACCCGAGACGATGCGCCCGGCGGGCAGGAATTTGAAATCCTTCAGCGCCTCGTAGAAGCGGCCTTCCCAGGCGGCGGGGTCTTGCTCGACGGCGGCCAGCGAACCGGCGATGCGCCGCCAGGTGTCTTCCACCGTGCGATCGACGGCCTCGCCGCCCGCGCTCTTCAGACGATACTTCATGTCCCAAATCTGCTGCGAAATGGGTGCCAGCTGCGTCATCGGAAAACCCCGTGGAAAAAGCTCATACATCCCGTCCCCTGGCGGGAGGGGGAAGACTAGGCGCATGGAGCCGCGGCTTCAAGGACGGGGGGGCGAACTTCACCGCGTTACACAGCGCCCCGGTTCAAAGCCGAAATCGCACCCGTCATTCACCCTTTTCCAGCCTGTGGATAAAAGGGAGTCGAAATTAGCAGATTTTCCACAAATGTTCCACAGGCGTTTTTGATAAGTCTGTGGATAATGCGGATTCAGTCTGTTTTGCCAAGCCGTTGGCAGGATTCCTCGATCCGTTCCTTGAGAACGGTTAGGAATTGCCGGCGATCCTGGCCGGGTTCGATCGGTTCAAGCACTTCCAGGACGATCTTGCCGGGGTGCTTGATGAATCCCTGGCGCTTCCAGTAAAGGCCGGAATTAAGGGCGATGGGCACTACCGGCACCTGAAGATCGGCGTACAGGGCGGCGATGCCGGGGTGATAGGGCTTGGAATCGCCGGGAGCGGTGCGGGTACCTTCGGGGAAGATGATGGGGGTCGAGCCGCGGTCGATGGCTTCCTTGGCCAGGCGCAGCATCTTTTTCAGCGCCCCGGCGCCGGCCTTGCGGTCGATGGCGATCATGCCATGCTTTTTCAGATACCAGCCGAACAGCGGGATCGACAGCAGTTCCTGCTTCAAGATGAAGGCCGGGTCGTTCAGCAGGATGTGGAAAATGAAGGTGTCCCAGGCCGACTGGTGCTTGGCGGCGATCAGGAAGGGGCCCTTGGGCAGGCGCTCGAGCCCCCTGAATTCGTAACCAAGCCCGGCCACAAGGCGCAGCAGGAACAGAATCAGGCGGATCCAGGCCCTGGCCCCGGCCACCATGGCCCGGCGCGGCAGTAGCAGGAAGGGCAGATAGACGAAGGACATGACCGTGGTCAGGCCGAAGAACAGGATGTTGAAAAGCAGCGAACGCAAGGCCGTCACAAGATTACCTTTCCAGAAAGAGGCGCAATTTGGCGATCAAATATTTGCTGTATTCCGAGGCCATGAGCGCCAAGGTGCCGGGATTATACCACCAGGCACTGGCCTTCACATGTTCGGGGAAGACGGGATGGGCGATGATGCCGGTGGCCGGGGGCAAGGCGGCTTGGAATTCGGCCAGGGCCCTGGGCATGTGGTAATTGCCGGTGACGAGGCGGACCGAAGCGAAGCCCTCGGCCGCCATCCAGGCCGCCGATTCCTGCGCGTTGCCGATGGTATTGTCGGCCAGATAGCCCAGCACGATGCAGCATTCCAGGGATTCGGGGGCGTGGCGCGACAATTTCACCAGGGCCCGCACCTCGACGCCGCGATAGACGCCCGAGACGAACAATTTCTTGCCCATGCCCTTTTCCAACAGATCGAGGCCGGTCGCCAGACGCTCGCTGCCGCCGGTCAGCACGACGATGGCGTCGGTTGTCGTTTCCTGATTCTCGACGCTTTGCGGAACCGCTTGCGCGAAAGCGACCAGTCCGGCCAGCCAGGCCAGTCCCAAGGCTCCAAGAACGGAGATCGGGATCAGAAAGCGTTTCATGACGGCAATCATGTCATACGCGCCAGGGCCCGGTGCACGGCCAGGCGCGCCGTCAGGGTGGCGATCCAGGCGGCGGCCAGCGGCAACAGGACCAAGGCCGCCCAATGGCCGGGGGTAAGCCAGAATTCGGGCAGGATGCCGCCTTCCAGCGAGCGGGCCATGGCGCCCAGGCCGAACAGCGATCCGACGCCCAGGATCATGCCCAAGATGCCGCCTTTCAGGCCCTGGATGAAGGTGCGACTGGCGAACTGGCGGGCGATATAGTCGTCCTGGGCGCCGATCAGATGCAAAACCTCGATGACCTGCTGATGAATGGCCAGTCCGGTGCGGGTGGCGAAGACGACGGTGGCCGAAGTGACGATGCCGACCATGGCCAGCACCAGCACGCTCAGCAGTTCGACGGAACGGGCCAGACGCAACAGACGGCCCAGCCAGACGCGGTGATCCTCGACCGTGGCCCCCGGCTGCACGGCTTCGATGCGGGCTGCCAGCGCTTTGACGTCGATGGCGACATAGGGATCGGTGGTGACGTCGATCAGGCGGGGCAGCGGCAGTTCCGAGATCAGGGCCTCGGAACCCAGCCAGGGTTCCAAAAGGGCGATGACGCGGTCCTTGGGCAGGGGCTGGGCCTGCAAGACCCCCTTGGTTTCGGCCAGGATGTTCAAGACCGCTTCCAGCTTGGCGTGGCTTCTGGCCTCGGCCTCGGGTCCGCTGACGACCACCGGCATCTGCACCGTAAGCGTGCCCTTGATGTCGCGCTCCCAGCGCGCCGTCAGGCCTTGCAGGATCATCAGGCCGGAAAGGGCCAGCACGGCCAGGAAGACCATCAGCGCGATCAACAGCGGCACGAAGCGCGTCGATGCGTCTTTGGTTCCGGGCAGATCGCTGCGCCTTGCTCTCAATGCCATGCTAGTCGTTCCTTAAGGGCGGCGGATCGACCAGCCGGCCGTGGTCGAGGTGCAGGCGGAAATGCGAAAAGCGCTTGACCAGGCTTTCATTGTGGGTGGCGATGACCACCGTGGTGCCCAGCTTGTTCAATTCCTCGAACAAATATAAAAGCCTGGTCGCCAGCGTATCATCGACATTGCCGGTGGGTTCGTCGGCCAGCAGCAGATCGGGCCGGGCGATGACCGCCCTTGCGATGGCGACGCGCTGTTTCTGCCCGCCCGACAGCACCGGCGGCCTGGCGTTCAGATGATCGGCCAGGCCGACCCAGGACAGCAGTTCCGGCACATGCTTCTTGATTTCGGCTTCCGAGACCCCGGCCACGCGCAGCGGCAGGGCGACATTGTCCATCGCCGACATATGATCCAAGAGGTGGAAATCCTGAAAGACGACGCCGATGCGACGACGCAGGGCCGGCAATTTGTCGCGGGGCAGGGTGGCGACGTCCTGGCCGAACAGGGTGACCAGCCCGCGGGTGGGCCTTTGGCCCAGATACATCAGGCGCAGCAGCGACGACTTGCCGGCTCCCGAGGCTCCGGTCAGGAAGTGGAACGAGCCCGGCTTCAGATCCAGCGAAACATCTTCCAGCACTTCGGGGCGTTGGCCATAGCGCAGGCCGACGCTTTCGAAGCGGATGACATGCCCGGACTCTGTGGATAACTTTGGCCGCAACCCAACTCTCCTTATCTTCCGTATAAGATGACACGGCCCCTTGGGTCTCGTCCAGGGTCCGGCATACACGATATCGTGGGTCGGGTGCTTTCCGGGCTTGTCTGGAGCCCCCGCACGCCCTATAAGGGATGGCAGGGAAGCCAAGAGCACGCATGATCATCACCTGTCCGGCCTGTTCCGCGCGTTTTAACGTGGCCGATCATCTGATCGGCACCACGGGCCGTGTTGTGCGCTGCGCCAAGTGCGGCCATAAATGGCACCAGATGCCGGAAGGCATGGAGGGCATGGCCCCGCCACCGCCGCCTCCGCCACCGCCTCCGCCACCGACACCGCCCCCCCCGCCGCCTCCGGCACCGAAGCCCAAGGGCCAAACGCCATCGCCTTTGCCCAAGCTGGGCGATATCCCGCTTGAAATGCCGGCCCAGGGCGGCGGATTGGCCGCCGTGACCGCCATGTCCGCCGAGCAGGACGACATCGATCTGTCGGCGGCGTTGGACCGCGTGGCCGGCGTCGTCGCCGAAGCCGATTCCCAGCATGCCTTCCAGTCGTCGGCGGCAGGGCCTTCGCGCGAGGAAAGCGATGCCGGTCAGCAGCCGGGAGAGGATTTCGATTTCGGCGATGCCGAACCGATCCCCGAAGTCTTTACCCAGGCCAGTTCCCAGGCCAAGTCTTCCGGCAAGGGCAAAGGCTTGGGGGCGCTTTTGATGTTCCTGATCCTGATCGTCCTTTTGGGCGGTCTGGCTGGCGGCGCCTATTTCCTGCGCGAGAAGGTGGTCGAAATCTGGCCCGACGCCGCCGCCTTGTACGAAGCCGCCGGCATCGATGCCGAGGCTTTGGGTTCGGGCCTCAAATTCCGCAACGTGACCAGTGAGCGGGTGATCGAGAACAATATCGAAATGCTGGTCGTGCGCGGCGTGATCGCCAATATCTCGGACAAGACCCGCGATTTGCCGATGGTCAAGCTGTCGCTCTATGACAGCGCCAATCTGGTGGTGCAGGAAAAAGTGTCCCCTCCGCCCGAGATGACCCTGGCCCCCAACGAAAGCACCGGCTTCAAGGCCAGCATCGAAAGCCCGGCCGCCGCCGCCAGGCGCTTCGAGGTCACTTTCGCCCCCCGTCCCGCCCAGCAATAACAGGGCTCCTTGGCGCGACAAGTGGAAATGGGCGCGCATGATTCCTCACCCTGAGGAGCGCGGAGCGCGTCTCGAAGGGTGAGCGAGGGAAAAAATCAGTGCATCGACAGATACCCATCCTTCGAGACGGACCTTCGGCCCTCCGGAAGGCATGAGGAAATTTCATATCGGCTGTCCGGCCAATTCCACAGCATGCGGAGAAGAGCCAATAATGGTTTCTCTTCGCCGGCCTCGGCGCTATCCTTTCTCCAAAACCAGGGGAGGAGACGATGCTGCATATTCATATCGGAAGGCTTCCCACAAGGCACGCCCGCTACCGGCCCGGCCATGCCGCCTTCGATTTCAAGGACGAATCCTATAACTGGCGGGACTTCAACGCCGTCATCAACCGCCTGGCCAATGCCTTCCTAAGGGCCGGATTGAAGAAGGGCGACAAGGTCGCCACCGTGCTGTCCAATTCGCTGGAACTGATGACCGCCTATTGGGCGGTGGCCAAGACCGGGCTGGTCATCGTGCCCTGCTCGACATTGCTGCAGGCCGGGGGGCTGAAGACCCTGCTGGCGGATTCCGACACCGTCTGCGTCATCGCCGACGCCGCTTTCGGACCGATGCTGGCGGACATCAGGAACGATCTGCAGGCCATTGCGCCGGGGCGTTGGATTCTGGCCGGAAGCGATGGCCCCACACCGCAGGGTTTCAGAGGGTTCGAGGATTTCGTGGCGGGTGCCAGCGCGGACGAGCCGCCCGATGCTGGCCTGGACGGCGGCGACATTTACAACATCATGTATAGTTCCGGCACCACCGGGGCCCCCAAGGGCATCGTGCATAGCCATTATGTACGGGCGCAATATTGCTCGCTCTACGCCTCGTCTTGGCGCATGACGCCGGAATCGGTGGTGCTGCATGCGGGGGCCATCGTCTTCAACGGCGCCATGCTGGACCTCATGCCCTGGATGTTCCTGGGCTGCCGCTATGTGCTGCATCCCTCTTTCAATCCCGAGGCGGTGATTCGCGACATCGAGCGCCTCAAGGTCACGCATATGATCATGGTGCCTTCGCAGATCATCGCGTTGATGAACAGCCCCGACTTCAAACCCGAGCGTTTGGCGTCGCTTCAGATGCTGCAATCGCTGGGAGCGCCCTTGCTGCTCGAACACAAGAAACGCCTGAACGCGGCGCTGCCGGGCCGCTTCTACGAGCTTTACGGCCTGACCGAAGGTTTCATGACCGTGCTGGACCGCGACGACGCCGTGCGCAAGACGGGATCGGTGGGCGTGCCAACGCCCTTCTTCGAAATGAAGATCGTGGACGAGCAGGGTGTCGAAGTGCCGCCGGGCACGGTGGGCGAAATCTGCGGGCGCGGCCCCATCTTGATGAGCGAATATTACAAGCGCCCGGATCTGACGGCCAAGGCGCTGGTCGATGGCTGGCTGCATTCCGGGGATGCCGGTTATGTCGATGAAGAGGGCTATCTGTTCCTGGTCGATCGCATCAAGGACATGATCATCTCGGGCGGCGTCAATGTCTATCCCAAGGATATCGAGGAAGTGATGGCCGCCCATCCCGCCATCAACGAGGTGGCGGTCTTCGGCTCGCCCGACGAGAAATGGGGCGAGGTGCCGGTGGCCGCCGTCATCCTGAAGCCGGGCCAGCAGGCCTCGGCGGATGAAATCAAGGACTGGACCAATGGGCGCGTCGGCGCCAAATTCCAGCGCCTGCATGACGTGGTGTTCCTGGATTCCTTCCCGCGCAACGCCGCCGCCAAAACCCTGAAACGCGAAATCAAGGAAGCTTACGTGAAGGGGCGGGGGTAGAGGTCACCCCCCAAACCAATTCTCGACCTTCAACCCCTTGAACCATTTGAAGTCGGTGGTATTGCGCGTCACCAGCGTCAATCCGTTGGAAATGGCGATAGCGGCGATTTCGCCATCGGTGCGTGGCGCCGTGATTCCCTTGGCGTTCAATCTCGCCCGCTCGCGGCCCAGCCACAGGGCGGCATTCTCGTCGTAACTCAGAATGGGAAAGCGGCTTGCGATGCCTTCCAGCCACATGGACAGCATGTCCTGCTTGGGCGAAACTTGCAGGCGGGCGACGCCATAGGCCAGTTCCTCAAGCGTTGGGGATGAAAGGGCGCTGACGGCGAAATTCGCCAGAATCTTCTTTTCGGCCTTTGGGTCCGGTTTCTGCCTGGACAGTTCCGAAACGACATTGGTATCGAGAAGAAACTTCAGGCTCATTCCCAATCCACTTGCTTGCGTCCACTATTGTCGCGCAAGTTTTTGAAATCCACTGCCGATGGATATTCGGCCTTGCGGGCATGCATCTCACCCCGCCAGGACTTCAGAAAAGCCGCCAAGTCATGCCCGGGCGTTGCCAGCCGCTCGAAGCTACGTTCCGACATCAGAACCGCTACCTGTTTGCCCCGGCGTGTGATGCGTACAACATCGCCCGCCTCGGCCTGCTGGACCAAACGCGGCAGATGGTTCTTGGCTTCGGCGATCGAGACTTCGGACATGATTGCCTATGATAGCTATTTAGATAGCTATTTTATGTTAAAAGGGGGCGAATCGCAAGGCCTTCACTCGGCCCCCAGCCTTAAGGCCGTTTCGATAATCTGCTCCGAGCGGATGATGCTGTAGTGGTCGCGTCCCTCGATGGCTTTGTACTCGACGGGCAGACCGTGATCGGCGAGAGCGGCCACATAGCCTTCCGACAGCGAGGGCATGGTGACGGTGTCGCCAACACCCACCAGCACGGTGATCTTGGTCTTGGGCGGGATGCGCTTCACATAGTCGCTGGGCGACTCGCTGGTCCACAATCCTCCGGATCGCCCCACCCGCCACTGGCGGATGTCGCAGACGCAGCCGAACAAAAGCGCGGCGTCGGCCAGGCCGGGATGTCGGCCCAGGATGACGCCCGCCACCGCCGAGCCGCCGGAATGGCCGATCAGCACCAGGCGCCTGGCTTTGTGGAATTCCTTCAGGCGGGCGATGGCGTCGGCGATGTCGTCGATGACGGCTCCCCGCCAATTATCGACGCGGTTGCGGTCGCCGGTCGAGAAATTGCCCTCGTCGTCGTTATAGCCGGGACGCACGACGGCAACGGCCACCGTGCCGGACGGGGCCTTGTCGATCAGACCCTGGGCGACCTTGTACATCGAGATGGCGGCCGAGCCGTCGGAATGATTGCCGTGCAGCAGCACATAGAGGAGTTTTGTTTCCGCCTTGTCCTTGTGCTCGACGGTTTTGATGATCAGGCATTCGCCGCGCCCGCTGACCCGGGTCAGCAGATCGGGGGCCTCGCAGGGGGCGGCAAGGACCGGGGCCGCGAGCAGCATGAAGAACAAGAGCGCGCAGAATTTCCCCATCACCATCCCCTATTCATTACGCAGGTAGGGCGCCGCCTTGGCCATCAGCGCCTTGCGGGTCACCAGATGGCCGCCGATCAGGGTGGCGGCCAAGCCGAAAAACAGCAAGCCCAAACTGGTGGCCGGCAACAGGCTCCAGCTCATATGCATGAGCAGTTTCAGAATGCCGAAGGCGGCCAGGGTGCCGATAAGTCCGGCCAGCAGCGCCGTGGCCGCGCCCAGCATCAGAAATTCCAGAAGAAAGGCCTGGAACAGCATGCGCGAATCCGCCCCCAGCACCTTCAACACCACCGATTCGTAAACGCGCCGGCGCAGGCTGGCCGCCACGGCCCCGGCCAGTACCAGGCCGCCGGCGGGCAGGGTGGCGGCGGCCATGACGGCCAGGGCGGCGCCCGCCCCCTCCAGCACGCCCTTGACGCTTTGCAGCGCTTCCTTCACCCGGATCGCCGAGACATTGGGTAGAAGGTCGGTAACGGCGCGCTCGATGGCTTCTTCCTGGGCGGCGTCGGCCTTCAGGGTGGCCAGCAGCGTATAGGGCGCACCTTCCAGAGTGCCCGGCGAGAACAGGAAGGCGAAATTCATGGTGGCCGCACTCCAGTCGATATCGCGCAGACTGGTGATGGTGGCTTCGATGTCGCGGCCCAGAATATCGACGCCGATGCGGCTGCCGATGCCCACACCCAGCCCCTTGGCCAGTCTTGCATCCATCGATACCAGGGGCGGGCCGCGATAGTCGGCTTGCCACCACGACCCCTCGATCAACTCGGCGCCGGGGGGCAAGTAGGCGGCGCTGGAAAATCCCCGATCGCCTTCCAGCGCCCAGCGCGCGCCGGGATCGATGGGCACCTGACGGGCGGGAATGCCGTTCAACGAGACCACGCGGCCCCGGATCATGGGAGCCAGGCGGATGTCGCGGGCCTGATGCCCGGCTGCCGCCTGCACGAAGATGTCCTGCTGCTGGGGCTGGATGTCGATGAAGAAGAAGGCCGGCGCTTCCTCGGGCAGGCGGCTTTCGATCTGGTCGCGCAGATTGCTCTCGATCTGGGCCAGCGTGGTCAGGACGGCCAGGCCGATGCCCAGCGACACCACGATGCTGGGCGCCGGCGAGGCAGGGCGGAACAATTGCCCCAAGGCCAGACGCAAGGAGGGAGCTCGGGCGAAGCGAGACGACAGGCGGGCCAGACCGGCGATGAGGGCCGCCAGCAGGCGGAACAGGCCCAGGCTGAGGGCCGAGATGACGACGAACCACAGGGCCAGATTGCGGTTGCTGGAGGTCAGCACCACCAGCGCCGCCAGGGCCAGGGCGGGCAAGGCGGCGACGGCGAAGCGCTTGAGCCTTTGACGCAAGGCGGGCCGGACGACATGGCTGCGCAGGGCGGCGGCGGGCGACATGTCCTGGACGGAAAGAAGGGGGGCGGCGCCGAAAGCCAGCGTCACCAGCAGGCCCGACAGCGCCGCTTTCAGCAAGGCCAGAGGAAAGATTCCGACGATCAGGCGCACCGGCAGCAGAGTGCTGATTGCATCCTGGGCCAGCAGCGGGATCAAGAGGCCAAGACCCAATCCGATCAGGATGCCCAGCAGCGACAGGGCCAGTATTTCCAGGCCGAAGACGGCCAGGATCTGCGCATTGCCAGCCCCCACGCATTTCAAGATGGCGATGTTTCTGGCCTTGGCCTCAAGCTGGCTTTTGACGGCATTGGCGACGCCGACGCCGCCGACCAGCAGGCCGGTCATGCCGGTGAGGGTCAGGAACATCGACAGATTGTCGAGAAAGCGTTTCAGGCCCGGCGCCGCTTCGTCGAAGCCGCGGATGCGCCATTGCGCCTCGGGATGGCGCCGTTCCAACTCGCGGCGCACATCCAAGGGCATGTTTGCGTCGGAAAGAGCGATGGTGGTGATGAAGCGCTCGATGCTGCCCGGCATCTTCAACCCGCTGGCCTCAAGTGCTGCGTGCGAGACCATCAGGCGCGGCCCCAGCAGGAAGGGCGAGGCCACCTTATCCGGCTCGCGCAGGATGACGCCCTTGATGCGCAAACTGACATTGCCCATTTGAACGGCCTCGCCGGTTTTGACGTCGAGACGCGTCAGCAGATTGGCGTCGGCCAAGGCTCCGAAGACGCCATCCTGGTCTTGGAACGGATGGGCGAGGTCGGGCTCCCTCTTCAAGTCGCCGACCAGGGGATAGGCGTCATCGACGGCCTTCAATTCGACCAGCGTGCGCGCCCCCTTGCCGCTTCGCGCCATGGCCCGCATTTCGACATAGGTGGAAACGCCGCCCTGGCTTTGCAGATAGGCCAGCACATCGTCGCCCAGCGGGCGGTAAGGCTGCGAGATCGACAAATCGCCGCCCAGCAGCAGGCGGGCATCGGCTCTAAGACCCGCCCGCACGGCTTCGGTCAGTTCGCCGGCGCTGGCGATGGCGGCGACGCCCAGGGCCAGACAGGCCAGGAAAATGCGAAAGCCGCCGAAGCCCTTCTTTAGATCGGCCCGCAGCTCGCGGGCCAGCAGGGTAAGGACGGGAGTCATTCCCTAAATGCCAGCCAACCGCCGAACAGGAAAGCCTGATGGAAATGTTCGACGCCGGTAAATCCTGCCTGATGCAGCAGTTTGAACAGCCGCGTCTCCGAGACGAAATGGATGTCGCGGGCCACATGCTTCAGCCCCTTCTCCACCTCGACCGGATCGATGCCATGCGCCAATTGCCAGCGCGTCCAGGCGGCCAGCATGCGGGCATAGCGGGGCGAATCCGAAGCGCCGTGCAGATCGGCCAGAATAAGCGGCGCTCCTGGTTTCAGACTTTGGGCGATGCCGGACAGAAGATTGGCCTTGGTCCCGTCATCGGGCAGGAAATGCATGACCAGCAGGCAGGCGGCGGCGTCGAACTTCGTTGCCGGCTCCAGATCGGCCACGGTGCCGCAAACCAGTTGCGCGCGGTCTTGTAGTCCCTTGGCCTTCAGGCGCTCGCTGGCCTGTTTCAGCATGGCGTCCGACGGATCGACGCCGGTAAAGCGCCAGCCCGGATGGTGCGGGGCCAGGCGTTCGATCTCCTCGCCGGTGCCGCAGCCGGCGATCAGCAGATGGGCGTCGTGGCCCAGAATGTCTTCCAGCAGGAATTGCGCCATGGCGTGCAGGGTTTCGTAACCGGGAATGACCTTGCGCACCGTGTCGTCATAGCGGCTGGCCCGCTGATCGTGGAAATGCTGCTTGGGATCGAAGTCGTTCATGAGTCTTCTCCTTCAAGGCGTCCGTCGAGCAGATGGGCCACCCGTCGGCAACGCGCCGCCAGTTGAGAATCGTGGGTAATCAGAACCAGGGTCGTGTGGCTGGCGTGATTCAGCTCGAACAGAAGATCGATGACGCCCTGGCCGGTGGCCTGATCGAGATTGCCCGTTGGCTCGTCGGCCAACAGCAGGCCGGGCTCGGGCGCGAAGGCGCGGGCCAGCGCCACCCGCTGCTGCTCGCCGCCCGACAATTGCGACGGGTAATGGCGCAGGCGCGCCCCCAGGCCGACGCGCTCCAGAAGCTGGGCCGCCCTTTTCAAGGCGTTGCCCTTGCCGGCCAGTTCCAGGGGAATGGCCACGTTTTCCTGCGCCGTCATGGTGGGAATGAGGTGAAAGGACTGAAAGACGATGCCGACATGACGCCGCCGGAACAAGGACAGCTTGTCCTCGCTCATGCCATCCAGCCGGTGGCCCAAAATGGTGACCGAGCCCAAGCTGGGCCGCTCGATCCCGGCCATGATCATCATCAAGGACGATTTGCCCGAGCCCGAGGGACCGACCAGCCCCAGTGTCTCCCCCTTGTTCAAGGACAAGTCAATGCCGTTCAGGATATTGACCTCGCCGGCTTCAGAGGCCAGCTTAAGATGAATGCCGGAAAGATGGATCGCCAGGTGGGTCATGAACCGATGGATGCGAGATTGCTTGCTCCATGCTGGCCTTGTTTTGCTGTTTTATCAAGCCTTTCCAGCACTGGCCGGGCCTTTGCGCCTGGTCGCCCTGGGCGACAGCCTGACGGCGGGCTATGGCCTGGCCCAGGAGCAGGGCTTTGCCGTCCGGCTTGAAGAGGCCCTGCGGGCCAAAGGCCATCAGGTGCGGATCGTCAATGCCGGGGTGTCGGGCGACACCACGGCCGGCGGGCTGGCCCGGTTGGACTGGACCCTGGCCGAGGGCGCCGAGGCGGCGATGGTCGCGCTGGGCGCCAACGACATGTTGCGCGGCCTGCCGCCCGAACAGGCCGAACGCAATCTGGACGCCATCCTGGGCCGGTTGAACCAGCGAAAGCTGCCGGTGCTGTTGATCGGCATGCAGGCTTCGGTCAATCTGGGCGCCGACTATGCCGCCAGCTTCAACGCCATCTATCCAAGACTGGCCAAGAAGCATGGCGTCGATCTGTATCCTTTTTTTCTGGAAGGAGTGGCCTTGAAGCCGGGACTGAACCAGGATGACGGGCTGCATCCCAATGACAAGGGAGTTTTGGAAATCGTGCGCCGCATCCTGCCCAAGGTCGAACGATTGCTGGCCAAGGCCGAAAGGCAGAGGCCATGAAGTCGGACAGCGATTTCCGCTCGGCCTATGCCGAGGGCAAGGATTGGGCTGGCGTCGCCAAAAGCCTGATGATGCAATTGTCGGGGCCGGCCTTGGCGCATCGCCTGGGCGTCTTGTATGTGACGCCGGAGCTGGGCCGCGACCTGGGCAGCATCCTGGCTTTTCTGCGCGAAACCACCCGCATTCCCCATTGGACGGGCGGCGTTGGTTTCGGCGTTCTGGGCCTTTCCGCCGACGGTGTCGCCCGCGAGGCCCGGGCCAAGCCGGCGGCTTCGGTGCTGACCATGGCCCTGCCGGCCAGCGCCTTTCGGCTGTTTAACTTTCAGGGCCATGAATTGAGCAAGCTGAAGTCCACCTTGTCCAAATGGTGCAAGCAAGATCAGATGCCCTTGACCGGACTGATCCATGCCGATCCGGCCAACGCCCAAATTCCCTTGCTGGTGGCGGGATTCGCTGCCGCCTCGGAAGGGTATTTGGTTGGCGGCGTGACCTACGCCCCCGAAAAGCGCGACGCCAATTTCAAGCCGCATCTGGCCGACAAGACGGTCGGTGGCGGATTGTCCGGGCTTTTGCTGGCCCCAGGCGTGCCGCTGGCGGTGGGGATGTCGCAAGGCGTGGTGCCGTTGGGCGACTGGCACAAGATTACCGACGGCGAAGGCGGCGACATATTGCGGCTTGACGGCAGATCGGCCCTGGAAGTCTTGAAGGAAGAAGCCGGCGATGAGCAGAATCTTCTGGGTTTCATTCATCCGGCGGTGCCCGATGCCGGTCTCGATACCGGCGGGTTCGTCGTTCACAATCTAAGCGGCATCGATGCGGTGCGCGGAAAATTGACGGTCAGTTTCCAGGCCGAGCCGGGGCTGCGGGTGCGTTTCGTGCGCCGCGACACCAAGGCGGCGGAACAAGACCTGACGCGCATGATCGAAGATGTGCGCCGCCGCCTCGTCACGCCGCCCCGGGGCGCCTTGCTGGTGTCATGCATCGCCAGGGGGGCGGCGCTGTTCGGCGCCCTGCACCGCGAGATGGAAGTGGCCGCCAGTCTGCTGGGCTGTCCGATGGCCGGCTTCCTGGCCGGCGGCGAAATCATGCGCAACCGCGTGCAGGCGCATAGCGCCGTGCTGCTGGCCTTCGGATAAATTCTCCATGCTGCGCCTGTTCGTGGGAATTGATTTACCGTCCTCCGCCCGCGAAAGCCTGTCCTTGCTGGCGGCGGGGCTGCCCGGCGCGCGCTGGCTGGCGCCCGAGACTTACCATGTGACTTTGGCCTTCATCGGCGATCTGGATGAAGGTGCCGCGGAAGAACTGCACGAGGAATTGTCGACCGTTCGCGGCAAGGACTTCCTGCTTGAACTAAGCGGCGTCGGCAGTTTCGAAAGCAAGGGCAAGCTGCGCGCCCTTTGGGCAGGCGTCGTCCTGTCCGAACCGCTGGCAATCCTGCAGGGCCGGGTGGCGGCGGCTTGCGTCCGGGCCGGGGTCGAGATCGAAAAGCGCAAGTTCAAGCCGCATGTCACCCTGGCCCGTTTCAGCGAGCAGCCGTCCAAGGCGAAATTGGGCGATTGGCTGGCCGCCCATTCCCTTATGCGTCTGCAGCCCTTGGCGGCGACGTCTTTCGTTCTGTTCCAAAGCCATCTAGGCCGCGAAGGGGCGCATTACGAGGCGCTGGAGCATTATAAGCTTGAAGCCTGATCCTCGCGCAAGCGGCTGGCCGGGAAGGTAACCAAAATCTTGGTTCCCACCCAGGGCGTGCTGACGATGTCGAGTTGCCCCTGATGCATCTCGACCAGGGATTTGGTCAGCGGCAGGCCAAGTCCGGTGCCCTCGTGCGAGCGCGACAATTTCGAATCGATCTGCCCGAAGGGCATCAGCGCCTTTTCGACGTCCCTGGGGGCCATGCCGATGCCGGTATCCGCCACCGTGATGCGCGCCCGCCCGTCATCCAGAGCGTGGATGGAGAGCGTGACAGAACCGCCGGCCGGGGTGAATTTGACGGCATTGGACAAAAGGTTGAACAGGATCTGCATCAACCGGCGCCGGTCGCCGAGGAATAGGAGGGGTTCGCTGGGAAGCTCCGAGGTCAGACGTAGTCCGCCTTCCTGAGCCTTGTGCGCAATCAGGCGCAGGGATTCGCTGCCTGCTTCGATCAGATCGAAGGTTTCTTCCGCCAGATCCAGCTTTCCGGCTTCGATTTTCGAAACGTCCAGGATGTCGTTGATGATCTTCAGGAGATGCTGGCCGGAATGGTGGATGCTGCCCAGATATTCTTCGTAATTCTCATGGCCCAAGGGGCCGAAGGTCTTCATCAGCATCAGTTCCGAAAAGCCGATGATGGCGTTCAAGGGGGTGCGCAATTCATGGCTGATGGTGGCCAGGAACTCGCTTTTGACCTTGCTGGCTTCCTCGGCCCGTTCCTTGGCCATGCGCAGCGCGGCGTCCGACTGCATGCGGACGATTTCGCCGCCGATCCATTGCGCCATCAGGCTGATGATTTCCTGGTCGGTGAGGCGGAAAACCGGCGGGCGCCCGGTGTCGGTGGCGAAAATCAGCGTGCCGTAGGGTTGATCTCCGACATCGATCTTGGCGGCCAGAAAGTTACGGAAGCCGAAGCGCTGCTGGCAGGCAAGGGCCAGCCGATCGCCGGCGGCTGCGGAGCCGTCCTTCTCCATCGCGGATGCCGCCTCGCCGAGCGGGAAAGCGTGTCCGGGCAGTAGATCGGAGCGGTCGGTTTGGGCGAACTGGATTTCGACATGATCATCGTATTGGCGGACGAGCAGTCCCACGGGCATTTCGAAATGATGGGTGCCGAATTCGAGCAGGCCGCGGACTTTCTCCGCAAAGCCCGATTCCTGACTGGCGGTAATGTTGTACATCGCCTTAAGCGCGGTTTGGCTGGCCAGGATGCGCGCTTCGGACAGGCGCCGCTCGGCGATCTCCAGGCTCAATTCCTGGGTTCGCTCAAGGACTTTGACTTCCAACTCGCCCTGCGCCCGGCGCAGGGCTTTCTCGGCTTCCTTCTGGCTGGTGACGTCTTGCACCAGCGAAAAGAAGCCGAGCACGCCGCCTTCCGGAGCCTGATGCGGAAGGAAGGTGGCATGGACGTCCCGGCGTTGCCCTTTATGTGTCGTAACCTGGGACTCGAAGCACACATCCTGTGCCTGACTGACGTCCAGGCCGATATGCACGGCCAGCCTGGCCATGTCGCCCAATTCCGGAATCTCGTCCAGGCGTTTGCCGGCGATCTCCCATGGCGGCCGTCCGAACCAGTCGTGATAGGCCCGGTTGGCGAAGCGAAAGCATAGATTGCGGTCGATATAGGCGATCAGAACCGGCAGGGCGTCGGTAATCAGGCGCAGCCGATGTTCGCTGTCCAGCAGGGCCTGGGCCATGCGGGCGTGGTCTTGCATCTCTTCTTGGATGGTTTCATGCTGGCGCAGCAGAATGCCGTCGGCGTGGCGGACAAGGAAGTAAAGCAGCATATACAGAATCGCCATGATGAGGATGATTTCCAACGTCATCTGGGCCTGGCGGCGCTCGATCACCGAGAAGGTGCCGGCGGCATCGGTATAGAACTCGATGATGGCGGCGACATCGCCCTCCTGATTGCGAAGGGGGCTGTAAATCTCCATGACATGGTTGGATTGCAAAGCCTTGCCGAAGCGTTGATAGTCCTTCTTGCCTTGGTAATGGATGACCGTGCCGCCGGCCAGCGCCTTTTGGAATTCCTTATGGTCCTCGACCGGTTGGCGGATGTCGAGGCGGTCGGTGGAATAGGCGGTGATGCCGTCCAGGGTGTAGATTCTCAGCTTCAGGACTGAAGTGCCGTCCAACTCGGCTTTCAGGGCCTGGTCGAGACTGTCGAGATGGTTGCGCATCTGACTGGGCGAAACCAGAATCTGCTGGTTGATGGAGGGGATATGGTGCTCGATCAGATGCATCAGCAGTTGGTTGTATTCCGACGAGCGGTTCAGGGCCGTGTCCTGGGCCAGACCCAATGCCGTCGAGCGGTAGAAAAAACCCAGCAACAGGCTGGCCGCCAACATGCCGGCCAGACCGAACAAGGCAAAATAGCGTTTTAAGGGAAACATGCGCCCCACATTATCCTTCTCCCTGCCGCCATGATGGCTGGCGCAAAGCGCTCCTGCAAGGATTTGTCTCTTTGACGGCGGCGCGGCCAAGGCTTAGAATTCGTCAATGCGCTTGAAATCGCTTCTCGTCTGTTTGCCGTTGCTGCTGGCCGCCTGCGCCTATCGGGGCGGCGGCGACGAGCCCGGTGTGCGCAAATTCACCCTGTTTTCGATGCTGAACGGCGACGATATTCGCGGCAAGTGCGGCACGGCGCCGGGTTACGAGCGTTACCGCTTGGTCTATAACGGGCTCTATGAAGAACAATTCAGGGTTTACGAGTTGGTTCGCGGACCCAAGGACGGACATGTCCTGAAATCCAGCGTCACCAATCCGGCCAATGTGGCCGAGATCGATCTGAAGGATCTGCTGTCGCCCTGGCGTCCGGTTACCTCCGAGCGGTACTTAAAGGATGGCGACTTCCAGGCCCTGACCTCGGCTTTGGGTCAGACCGGGTTCTTCGGGACCGCGCCCAAGGGCCTGACGCTGCCCTCAGACAGTTTCTGGTGGCTGGCCGTCGGCTGCAAGGAGGGCCAAATGTTTTTCCACGCCTGGAAACATCCCAGCCCCGACCTTACCACGCTTGCCTTCGTCAAACCCCTGCTGGCCCAGGACGGGACCGGCCAGCGCCTCAATCCGCCCCGCCATCCCATCTCGCACATGCCGCATATGAAGTCGTCGGACGACGACAAACGCTTCGAAATGAAGGTCGGAGAGGATGGCTTGATAGGCGTTAGTAGACTGTTTTAGATAAATAAATTACCAGGCCTCCGGCGATTTTGCTGCAGCGCACAAAATCACCCTTGACATCCTTCCGGCGGACACGCATATTTACGCCATGCTGCAGCGCAGCAATAGGATTTACAGGCCGTCAATTCCTTTTGGAATCTGCAGGACGCGGAAGACGGCATCAAGCGTGTCAACAGATCCAATCATGAAGGAGTGAATCGATGAGCACCGTGAATGTGAAAGCCAAGGCCGCCCCCACCCCCGCCAGCGCCATTGAAGCCCCCAAGACCATCGAGAGCGCCGTCGCCGTCGGCCGCGAGACTCTCGAACATGTGGTCAAGGCCAGCGCCGAAGCCGCCAACAAGGGCTATGAGAAGGCCGTCGCCATGACCAAGGACAATGTCGATGCCGCCGTCAAGGCCGGCGCCAACGCCTTCAAGAATTACGAAGAAGTCCTAAGCTTCGGCAAGGACAATATGGAAGCCTTCGTCCGCGCCGGCACCATCTTCGCCAAGGGCTGGCAGGACGCCGCCAAGACCGCTTTCGCGGTCAGCCAGGAGACGATCGAGGAATCGGTTGCCGTCGGCAAGGCCGTCCTCGGCGCCAAGAGCCTGAAGGAAGTCGTCGATCTGCAGACCGTCTTCGTCAAGAACAGCTTCGACAAGGTGGTCGCCGAAGGCGGCAAGATTTCCGAAACCAACATGAAGCTGGCCGAGGAAGCTTTGCAGCCGATCAACGAACGTGTGAACGCCACGGTTTCCAAGCTGATCAAGCCGCTGGCGGCGTAATCAGCGCCCAAAGACTGGGCCAGCCGACATGAACCCCGGAAGAGCGATCTTCCGGGGTTTGTTTTGCCGCCCCACCTCTTTCGGACGGGTTGCCGCGGCTGCCGGTCAGGCATAGATTGATGGGGTCATCGTCAGGAAGAATGACCATGCCAGCCACCGTTGCCTTGTTTCGTGACTATCCCTATATGAAGGCCTGCGCCGCCCGCGTCACCCGCGTCGAGGGGGATGTCCTGTGCCTGGACCGCACGGTTTTCTATCCCCAGGGGGGCGGACAGCCCGGCGATACCGGGGTTCTGCGCCTGCCGGACGGAACGATCCGCCTGGTGGTCGATACCAGGAAAAGCGATGACGGCGCTGAAATCTTGCATATTCTCTCCCCCGGTCCGGGGCTGATCGAACCCGGCATGCTGCTCGACACCGTCATCGACTGGCGCCGGCGCTACAAATTCATGCGGCTGCATACGGCGCTGCATCTGTTGTCCTCCTTCGTTCCGGGCCGGATTTCGGGGGCGCAGATCGGCGAGGACAAGGGGCGCATCGATTTCGCCCTCGACGAAGGAGCCAAGCTCGACAAGGACGAATTGCAATTCTGCCTGAACCAGGCGGTGGCCCAGGACATGCCCGTCACCATCGACTGGGTCGGGGACGAGGAACTGGACAAGCGCCCCGACCTGATCCGCACCTTTACCGTGCGCCCGCCGGTGGGGCAGGGGCGGGTGCGGCTGGTCCGAATCGGCGAGGCCGACTTGCAACCCTGCGGGGGAACCCATGTCAGCGCCTTGGGCGAGATCGGTCCGTTGGCGATTTCGCGCATCGAAAACAAAGGCCGTCACAATCGCCGGGTCATTGTCGAACTGGCGGACTCGCAAGTAAATGACTGAGAAATAAGTAGTTTTCTCTATCGCCGGACCCGATTGTCACAAAACTTTCATCAAACCGCAATCAAATGGCCATGGCTAGTTCATAGGATCGGCCCGCAAGGCGCTTTCATTGGATGGCGCCATTTCGGCAGAATTAACCTAGGAGCCAGTGCTCATGAAAAAGACGACCGCCCTTGCGGCAGCCCTGTTGGTGGGCGTTTCGTTCACCACCCAAGCCAATGCCCAGGCTTTGACCGTCGATCCCGCCATCGCCCCCTACAAGAAGGTCAGCGGCGTTTCCGGCAGCTTGAAGTCGATCGGCTCGGATACGCTCAACAACCTGATGACGCTGTGGGCCGAGGGCTACAACGCCATGTATCCGAACGTGAAGATCGAGATCGAAGGCAAGGGTTCATCGACCGCGCCGCCGGCCCTGATCGCCGGCACGTCGCAGTTCGGCCCCATGAGCCGCCCCATGAAGGCCAAGGAAATCGAGGATTTCGAGAAAAAGAACGGCTACAAGCCCTCGGCCATCCGTTCGGCCGTCGATGCCCTGGCCGTCTTCGTCCACAAGGACAATCCCATCCAATGCCTTAGCCTGCAGCAGGTCGATGCCATCTTCTCCAAGACCCGCAAGGGCGGCGCGCCCAAGCAGGCCGCGACCTGGGGCGATGCCGGTCTGACCGGCGACTGGGCCAACAAGCCGGTTTCGCTCTATGGCCGCAACTCGGCCTCGGGCACTTACGGCTACTTCAAGGAAGAAGCCCTGTTCAACGGCGACTACAGCGACAGCGTCAAGGAGCAGCCGGGTTCCTCGGCCGTCGTCCAGGGCGTCGCCTCCGACAAATACGCCATCGGCTATTCGGGCGTCGGCTACAAGACCGCCGACGTGCGCACGGTGCCCATTTCCAAGAAGCCGGGCGAGAAGTGCTATGACGCCAATGCCGAGAACGCCTATTCGGGCAACTATCCGATCGCGCGTTTCCTGTATGTCTATCTGAACAAGAATCCCAATCAGGCGATGGAGCCGTTGCGCGGCGAATTCGTCCGCTATGTCTTCTCGAAGGAAGGCCAGACGGTGGTGCTGAAGGACGGTTTCTTCCCCGTCACCAGCGCGATCGCCCATGAAGATCTGGCCAAGCTGGGTCTGAAGTAATCCAGTACGCCTAACCGCTCCTAGCCGCCTCTTGCCTTTGGCAAGGGGCGGTTTAGGGTGGTCGAAATGTCGCACATGATCCAACAGCAAGAAGCCACGCCATGACCGCAATTACGCCGAGCCAGCCCAAAGCCGGTCCGATTCTGCCCCTGAAGCGCGATAAAAGCACCAAGGCTTCGGTGCTGCTGACCGACAAAATCGCCGACTGGACCATCACTGTCGGAGGTTTGTTCGTCATTCTGGCGGTGGCCGGGATCATGATCTTCCTGGTTCAGGTGGTGGTGCCGCTGTTTACCGGCGCCGAGTTGAAATCCAGGACCGAATTTTCCCTTCCGCCCGCATCCGGGCCTTCGCTTGCCCATCAGATCGACGAATTCCATACCGTTCTGGCCGAAATCGGCGCCGATGGCGCGGTCAAGCTGTCGCATGTGGGAACCGGCAAAAGTCTGGGCGGGCTTGACCCCTTGTTCGAGCGGCCTGCAACGGCTTACGGCGCCTCGTTCGACGGCGAAGACATGATCTTCGGATTTGCCGACGGCACGGTTCGCTTCGCCAGACTTAGGCTTTCATCCTTGATCCTGCCCGAATCCGAACTGCCCGAGGGGTTGACGCAGTTGAACGAGCGCGACCTGACCGACGGCAAGATCGTCTATTCGAAGGTTTCCGGGCGCCAGATTCGCAAGACCAGCTTTTCCTTCTCTGCCGAAGAGCCGCAGGCCGTGGCCCAGCCCGGCATCGGCGTCGTCGATATCGATTATCGCGTCGGCGGCACCGACGAGCGTCCGGTCAAGGCCTTCGTGGTCCGCGATACCGAAGGCGTGGTGCATCTCAACCTGGCCGAGACGCGCACCAACATGATGACCCAGAAATCGACCACCGAAGTGACGGAAGTGGCGCTTCCCGGCTTGCCCCAGGGATTTATCACCGCCAGCCTGCTGGTCAATGACCGCGGCGACCAGGTCTATGTGGCCGGTCTGGACGGAACGGTCTACCGCTACGACGCGCGCGACATCCGCAGCCCCGTGCTGGCCGAGACCTTCGACCTGGTTTCCGGTCAGGCCAGGCTGACCGGACTGTCCTATCTGATCGGCGAACAGTCGCTGGTTGTGACCGATGATCAAGGATCGGTCGATGTCTTCTTCCGCTTGCCAGCCATCGAGAAAGGCGGAACTGACAACTTCACCTTGGTGAAGACGCACGAGCTTGAGAAACAAAAGTCCGCCATCGTCGCCCTGGTGCCCAGCCAGCGCAACAAGATGTTCCTGTCCGCCGACAAGGACGGCCATTTGTGGCTGCGCCATTCGACCAGCGAACAGACGTTGCTGAAGCTGAGCCTGCCCCAAGGATCGGCCCCGCTGGCCGGTCTGACCATGGCGCCCCGCGCAGACGGCGTGCTGGCCATCACCGAGGACCGCAAGGCCATTCTGTGGCGCTTCGACGCGCCGCATCCGGAAACCACCTTCGGCTCCTTGTTCGGCAAGGTCTGGTACGAAGGCTACGAGGAACCCTCCTATACCTGGCAGTCCTCGTCGGGGACCGACAGTTTCGAGCCCAAGCTATCGCTGGTTCCCTTGATTTTCGGCACCTTGAAGGCGACGATATATTCCTTGCTGTTTGCCGTTCCCATCGCGCTGCTGGGCGCCATCTACACTTCGGAATTCGTGCATTTCAAGGTGCGCGCCGTCGTCAAGCCGGGCATGGAGATGATGGCGTCCCTGCCTTCGGTGGTGCTGGGCTTCATCGCCGCCTTGGTGCTGGCGCCCATCGTCGAGACCTGGCTGGCCGCCATCTTCCTGGGCTTCATCATGGTGCCCTTGTCGCTGCTGGTCGCCGCCTATGCCTGGCAGTTGGTGCCTGGGCCGATGGTGCGGCGTCTGGGCGGCGTGGCCAAGTTCCTGTTCATGTTCGCCGTGCTGGGCGTTGGTTTCGAGCTGGCTTTTCTGCTCGCCGGGCCCTTCGAGGCCTTGTTCTTCGCCGGCGACATGAAGTTGTGGGCCAATGGCACGATCGGCTCGGACGCTCCCTTCATGACGCTTCTGTTCTGGCCGCTGGCCTATTTCCTGACGGAGGTCGTTCTCTCCCGCATCGAGGAAGCCGGGATCGTGCGTCTCTCGCCGCCGGGTCACGATATGAAGGCGGGGCTTCATTCCTTCGCCCGCTGGCTGGTCGTGGCGGCGCTTTCCGGCCTTCTGGCCTGGGTTCTGGCCGGGCTTTTGGGTGGTTTTGGCTTCGGCGCCCGGGGCGGCGTGATCGACACCTATGTGCAGCGCAATACCCTGATCGTGGGTTTTGCCATGGGCTTCGCCGTCATTCCGCTGATCTACACCCTGGCCGAGGATGCGCTGAATTCGGTGCCTGAACATTTGCGGGCCGCATCGTTGGCTTGCGGCGCCACGCCCTGGCAGACGGCGATTTCCGTCATTCTGCCCGCCGCCGTCAGCGGCGTTTTTGCCGCCGTCATGGTCGGCATGGGCCGCGCCGTGGGCGAAACCATGATCGTGGTGATGGCGGCCGGAAACACCGCCTTGATCGATTGGAATATTTTCAACGGCCTGCGGGCGCTGTCGGCCAATATCGCCGTCGAGTTGCCCGAAGCGGTCAAGGATGACACACTTTACCGGGTGCTGTTTCTGGCGGCCCTAACGCTGTTCGCCATGACCTTTTTCGTGAATACGCTGGCCGAAGTGATCCGCCAGAGATTTCGCAAGAAGTCGGTGGCGCTATGAATCCGGGCGATATGATGGAGGCGGTTGCCGTGAAGCCTGCGACGCGCGTGACTGAAACAAGGCGCTCCTACGAATCCTCCCTAAGTGCCAGGGGAGAACCCTTCCTGTGGGGATTTGGCGGGGCCTTGGCCTTCGGCGTTTTGCTGGTGGTGGGCTTTCTTGTCCTGGTCACGTGGAACGGCATCACCACCTTCTGGCCCAAGCCCATCCATGTCGTTACCCTGATCTCGGGCGATCTGGTGGCGGGCGAACCCACGCGCAGCGAGCCTTTCAAGGTTGGACCCGAGCGCATGGCCAGCCTTAGCGAAGCCGCCAAGGCGAAGATCGCCAATGACGGGGGTTTTGCCCATCGCGTTCTGCTGCGCACTGGAAACTTCGATCTCTACAACGACGATTTCCGTTGGGTCGAGGATTACAAGATCGAGAAGACGGAAAAGCCGGTTGGCATGTTCTTCATCGAACGTCAGGAATGGGGCGCTTTCGTCGGCGGCATCAAGGCGCTGAGCAAGGATGGCGCCACGATCGCGGGCGAAGAATTGTCGCTTGATCTGCTGCACAAAGAGCACCAGGCGGCGCGGCGGCGTTTCGACGCCATTCACGACATTGAGAAGGGCGCCATCGGCGACGTCAATTACGAGATGAACCAAGAGCGGCTGAAAATCCGCAAGGCGGTTCTGAAGTACGGCGACAATGCGCCAGAGGTGAGGGTCGTCGAGGCCGAAGTCGAAAGGGAAGCTTCCGCGCTGAGGGGTCGATTCGACGCCTTGGCCGCCAAGGCCCAGGAAATCAAAGGCGAGGACGCCAAGGTCCAGGTTGTGCTGAACGACATCAACGGCACGGAAAAGACCATGCCCTTGTCGCTGATCGTGCGCTTCTATCCGGCCAATGAATTGTCGGGCCTGGACAAGATCGGCATCTATCTGTCGCGCTGGGGCGAATTCCTGGTCGATGACCCCCGCGAAGCCAACACCGAGGGCGGCGTCCTGCCGGCCATTTTCGGCACATTCGCGATGACGTTGCTGATGGTGTTGGTCGTGGCCCCCTTCGGCGTCGTCACGGCGCTCTATCTGCGGGAATACGCCAAGCAGGGAAAATTGGTGTCCGTCGTGCGCATTTCCGTGAACAACCTCGCCGGCGTGCCCTCGATCGTCTACGGCGTCTTCGGCCTCGGTTTCTTCGCCTATATCGTGGGCGGCGGCATCGACGCCCTGTTCTATCCCGAGCGCTTGCCCAACCCCACTTTCGGGACCGGCGGCCTGTTATGGGCGGCGCTGACCTTGGCTCTGCTCACCGTGCCCGTGGTCATCGTCGCCACCGAGGAAGCGCTGGCCGCCGTTCCGAAATCGATGCGCGAAGGCTCGCTGGCCTGCGGGGCCTCGAAATGGCAGACCATCAGGAACATCGTGCTGCCCCGCGCCATGCCCGGCATTATGACGGGTCTTATCCTGGCCATGGCCAGGGGTGCGGGCGAGGTCGCCCCCTTGATGCTGGTTGGCGTGGTCAAGCTGGCCCCAGAACTGCCCATCGACGGATTCTGGCCCTTCGTCCATCTTGAACGCAGCTTCATGCATCTGGGTTTCCATATCTTCGACGTCGGCTTCCAGTCCAGAAACTCCGAGGCCGGAAAACCCATGGTCTTCGTCACCACGCTGTTGCTGATCGCCCTGATCGCGGTGATGAACGCGACGGCGGTGGTCATCCGCAACCGCCTGAAGCGCAAGTTCATGGTCGGCCACTTTTAGAATTTTTAAGTCAGGAACGACAGCAAATGAATCATCTCTCCAAGGACGATTTCGAAAGCACGGTCTATCACGTCACGCAAAGCCAGGATGGCGCCGTGATCGAGATCGAGGACTTCAATCTCTGGTACGGGCCCTCGCAGGCGCTCTACAATGTCGGTATGAATATCGAAAAGGGCTTGGTGACGGCGCTGATCGGGCCTTCGGGCTGCGGCAAATCGACGCTGTTGCGTTCGCTCAACCGCATGAACGACCTTATCGAAAACCTCAGCATCACGGGCGGCATGCGGCTGGAGGGGCTTCCGATCTACGGCCCCAAGGTCGATGTCATCGGGCTTCGGAAGCGCATGGGCATGGTTTTCCAAAAGCCCAATCCCTTTCCGAAGTCGATTTTCGAGAACGTCATCTATCCGTTGCGAGTCGATGGCGTGCGCGACCGCGAGGTGCTGGCCGAGGCCTGCGAGCGGGCCTTGAAGGGTTCGGCCCTGTGGGAAGAGGTCAAGGACCGTTTGGACGACAATGCGCTGGGCCTTTCCGGCGGCCAGCAGCAGCGCCTGTGCATCGCCAGGGCCATCGTTTCCGATCCCGAAGTGCTGCTGATGGACGAGCCCTGTTCGGCCCTGGATCCCATCGCCACCTCGAAGATCGAGGAGCTGATCGACGAGTTGAAAGGGCATTACACCATCGTCATCGTCACCCACAATATGCAGCAGGCGGCGCGTGTGTCGCAAAATACCGCTTTCATGTATCTGGGCCGTCTGATCGAATATGGGGACACCGAGGAGATCTTCACCTCGCCCAAGCTTTCGCGCACCCAAGATTACGTGACCGGCCGTTTCGGCTAAGAAGGATTTAGGCAATGGCGAGTGAACACAGCATCAAGTCCTACGACGAGGAACTGGAACATCTGTCCAAGGCCGTCGCCCAGATGGGCGGCCTGGCCGAGGGTCAATTGGCCAGCGCCATCCAGGCGGTGGCCAGGCGCGACAGCGACCTGGCGTCGCGCGTGGTCAGCAACGACATCAAGGTCGATGAGTTGGAGCAGGAAGTCGATGCGCTTTCGCTGCGCATGCTGGCCTTGCGCCAGCCGGTAGCGGTCGATCTGCGCGCCATCGTCTCCTCGATCAAGATCGCCAGCGACATCGAACGCATCGCCGATTACTCGGCCAATGTCGCGAAGCGTGCCCTGGTGCTGAATTCGATGCCGCCCGTCAAGCCGGTCTCGGCGGTGCCCCGCATGGGCCGTCTGGTGCAGGGAATCTTCAAGGAAGTGCTGGACGCCCTGGTCGAGCGCGACGCCGACAAGGCGCTGGACGTCTGGAAACGTGACGAAGAAGTCGATGACATGTACACCAGCATCTTCCGCGAGCTGATCACCTATATGATGGAAGATCCGCGCACCATCACCTCCTGCACCCATCTTCTGTTCATCGCCAAGAACATCGAACGCATCGGCGACCATGCCACCAACATAGCCGAGTTGATTTATTTCCTGGTGCATGGCAAACCATTGAAGGCGGCACGCCCCAAGAAGGATACGACGACGCATGACTTCCCCAGCGAGGAGACATGAAACCTCAGATCCTGATTGTTGAAGACGAAGCCCCTCTGGTCACCCTGCTGCGCTACAATCTTGAAAAAGAAGGGTATCAGGTGACCGAGGCCGGTGATGGCGACGAAGCCATCATGCTGATCAACGAGCGCAAACCCGATCTGGTGCTGCTGGATTGGATGTTGCCGATGCTTTCGGGCATCGAGGTTTGCCGCCAGTTGCGCCGCAAACCCGAGACCCGGGATTTGCCGGTCATCTTGCTGACGGCCAGGGGCGAGGAAGCCGACAAGGTCCGCGGCCTCAATACCGGCGCCGACGATTACATCACCAAGCCTTTCTCGGTTCCCGAACTGCTGGCCCGCATTCGCACGGCGCTCAGGCGCCAGCAACCGGCGCCGGCCAAGGGTCAGTTGACCTATGCCGACCTGTCGATCGATCTGGCCGGGCACCGGGTCAGCCGCAATGGGCGCTATATCCATCTCGGCCCCACCGAATTCCGTCTGCTGCAGTTCCTGATGCAGCATCCGGCCAGCGTGTTTTCCAGAGAGGCGCTGCTGAATGCCGTTTGGGGCCACGACATCCATGTCGAACCCAGAACCGTCGATGTGCATATCCGCCGCTTGCGCAAGGCCATCAACGGCCCCGGCGAGCTCGACCTGATCCGCACTGTGCGCGCCGCCGGCTACGCCCTCGATACCGAACCGACCTGATGGGGTCTCCTGCCGGCACGCTGGTTTTGGTTGTCGGCGCCTCGGGGGCGGGCAAGGACAGCGTGATGCAGGAAGCCGGCCGGCTGTTGTCCGGCGATGCGCGCTATGTGTTTGCCAGCCGCTGCATCACGCGCCCGACCGAGGCCGGCGGCGAGGCGCATATCCCCCTTGAACCCTCCGAATTCGAGGCCCGCGAGCAGGCGGGGGGCTTTCTTTTGTCCTGGCGGGCGCATGGGCTTGCCTATGGTCTTCCGGCGGCGCTGGCTGATGAATTGGCCGCGGGGCGGGTGGTGGTGGTCAATGTTTCGCGTGGCGTCATCGACCAGGCCCGGCGGATGTTTCCCGGGCATGTGCGGGTGGTGGTGGTCACGGCGCCCAAGGATGTGCTGGCCGAACGCTTGGCGCACCGAGGCCGCGAAAGCCAGGATGAAATCCGCGAACGGCTGGAAAGGGCGCCGCCCTTCTTTGTCGATGGGACCGGCGTTCTCGAGTTGAGAAATGACGGCCCGTTAAAAGAGGCGGGTCAGGCGCTGGCCAATTTTCTGGAACAGCTCTGACACGAAAACGTCAGCAAGCCTTCATGCTCGCGTCACGGGTTTAAGGTAGATTGTCCTGCCCCAAGACAGGAGCAGGCGTGTGAACGACGGCATGGCATTTCCGATTTCCTGGCCCAAGGAGGCCGCCGTCACCATCCGTTCCATTCTTCTGGAAATGGATCGTCCATCCTTCACGGGCTGGCCGGTCAGTCTGTCGGCCCCGCATTCGGATCGCCAGGCGCCCCTTAAGGTCAAGCTGAGCGGCCCGCCTTTGGGGCGGACCGGCAATTCAAACGCCTGAGGGCAACTAATCAAGAATCATACTGAACCAGCGAAACGAAGGGCACGTCCAGCTTGTCGCGGCCCTTCAGGAAGGTCAGTTCGATGATGCAGGCTGCGCCCACGACATCGGCGCCGACCTTGCGCAACAGATTGACGGTGGCGTTCAAGGTGCCGCCGGTAGCCAGCAGATCGTCCAGCACGACCACGCGGGCGCCCTTGGGGATCATGCCCTGCTGCACTTCGATGACGTCGGTTCCGTATTCCAGCGCATATTCGTGGCTGACGGTCGCTCCCGGCAGCTTGCCCTTCTTGCGGGCCATGACGAAGCCGCAGCCCAGCTTCAGGGCCAGAGGAGCGGCAGCCAGGAAGCCACGCGATTCGATGCCGCACAGCACGTCGGGATGAAAGGCGCGGACCTTGTTGGCCAAGCGGCCCATGGTCACCTGCCAGGCGTCGGCATGCGCCAGCAGGGTGGCGATGTCGTAGAACAAGATGCCGGGCTTGGGGAAATCGGGAATGCTGCGGATATGGGCTTTGATGTCCATGGGGCCGAAATTCCTTGCCAATCGTGGTTTCTGACCCCGGGTTTATAGCAAGTCTTGTGCAAGGACGAAACAGGCCGATTGGCGGGGATTGGAAAAAGTGGCTTCTCGACGCTGCAAATGGAAATGGGTAAACAAGAGTCCTCACCCTGAGGAGCCTGCGGCACGCAGGCGTCTCGAAGGGTGGGGCATTTTGTCGATGCCCATCCTTCGAAACGGGCCTTCGGCCCTCCTCAGGATGAGGTAAGAACTATGTCGGCAATCAAACCCAATTCCACAGCAAACGTCGAAGAGCCGAAAAAGTGGAGGCGGGGCAGCCCCGATTTGGGTATGATCCCCCCGGCCCTCGTGGACGAGAGAGAACATGCCGCCCCGTTTCGGACGCCTGCTATTCCTTTCGCTGACCATTCTGATCCTGGCGGCTTCGCCCGTGGGGGCGCAGGCCGCGTCTTCAGGCGGCCCGGCTCCGGGTCCGCGCAAGCTGGTCATGGGAACCGGCGGCGTCACCGGATTCTATTTTCCGGTCGGTGGGGCCATCTGCCGGGTCGTCAATGCGCTGCGCCAACGCAGCGGGCTGCGTTGTCTTGTCGAAAGCACCACTGGTTCCTTGCACAATCTGAACGGGCTGCACACCGGCGAATTGGATCTGGCCATCGTTCAATCAGGCTGGTCGCATCAGGCCGTCAAAGGGATCGGCGCCTTTGCCGTCGAAGGGGCGGGCAAGGATCTTCGAGCCCTGATGGCCCTGCATGGCGAACCCCTGACTCTGCTGGCCCGCAAGGAGAGCAAGATCGGTTCCGTGGCCGAGATGAAGCGGCGCAAGGTCAATCTGGGCCGCAAGGGAACCGCCCAGCGCCAGCTTCTCGAGGCTCTTTTCGAATCCCAGGGCTGGAGTCTGGCCGATTTCCCGCAGGCCACCGAAATGGAGGCCGAGGATCAGATCGAGGCCCTGTGCGCCGGCAAGATCGAGGTGGCGGCCTATGTCATCGCCCATCCCATCGCCGTCATCGAGGAGGCCATCAACCGCTGCGGCGCCAGTCTGATCGAGGTCGATGCCAAGACGGTTCAGAAAGTGACGGCCGCGCAGCCCTTCCTGGCCGGGATGGCGATTCCCGGCGGTCTCTATCCCGGCCAGGCCAAGCCGGTTCAAACTTTCGGCCTTCGGGCCCTGCTGGCCACCACGACCCGCCTTCCGCCCGAGGATGCGGCAGCCATCGTTTCCGGCGTGATCGATAATTTCCAGCGCTTCCAACGTCTGCACCCGACGCTGGAACTACTGTCTCTGGATGGTCTTGCCGCCAGCGAACCGGTCATGCCCCTGCATGACGGCGCCAGGCGCGTCTATCGGGACCGCAAACTCATCGGTCGATAAAAAGCGCCGTCACCCATGGGGGCGACGGCGTCTTTGTCAAGCCTCGCAAAAGGACGGCTTACGGGCAGTCGGCTTTGCCCTTGATGGCGGTCAGGAAGGCGGCGACTTGCTTGGCCTTGGTTTCGTCGGCCAGCTTGAAATTCATGCCGTGCTTCAGATCCTTGCCATTGACCTTGGCCAGGAAGGCCTTGGGATCCTTGACATATTCGACAACCTTGGCTTCGTCCCAGGTCACCTTGCCCTTGGCGGCGGCGAAGGCTGCGGAATAGCGGGTATAGTCGGCCTGTTCGCCAATGCCGCGGCCCATGGAGTCATGGATGTTGGGGCCGGTCGGGCGCGAAGGCTTGCTGGCTTCGAACACATGGCAGGCCGTGCATTGTTTGGAGACTTTTTGGCCCTCGGCGGCGTCGCCGCTCAGAGTGCAGGCCGCCTGGGCAAGACCCGGAGCCACGGCCAGAACGGCGGCCATGGCCGTTCCCAGAACGATCTTCCTCATAGTTACTTCTCCCGCTGTTGAAAATGGTAGTCGAATCGGAAAAGGATTATCGATTAACCTCTTCAGAGGCGCAAGACCTAATAGATCAGCCGAATCCGCCCTTCCGATGCTGGTAGCAGAGCAGTCCATGGTGGCAAGGCGGTGGCGGATTTCAGGTCGATTATGTCCAAAGCGCCATGATTTCATTGAGCTTGTAAAAGAGCGCAACGAAATTTGACTTTCGATTGTCCAGGGCCTGTGGCAGTTTGCCCGAAGTCCTTCACGTTCTTTGGGAACTGCGCGTCATCATGAGCGTTGCCGCCATCGTCCTCGCCGCCGGGCTGGGGACTCGCATGAAATCCCGGTTGCCCAAAGTGCTGCATCCCCTGGCTGGCCGGCCCCTGCTGGCCCATCTGCTGGACAATCTGTCCCAACTCAGCCCCGAGCGGGTCGCCGTGGTGATTGGCCCCGAACAGGAAGCGGTGGCCAAGACGGCGGCCCCCCATCCTTGCGTCGTCCAGGCCGAGCGGTTGGGAACCGCCCATGCGGCCCTGCAAGCCAGGCGCGAGATGGAAGGATTCGATGGCCCGGTGCTGATCCTGTTCGGCGACACGCCGCTGGTGACGACCGAAACCATGAAGAAACTGGTCTTGCGCCAAGGGCAAGCGGATAATCCCGCCGTGGTCGTGCTGGGGTTCCGCCCGGCCGATCCGGCGGGGTATGGCCGTCTGGTCTTGGACGGCAACGGGTTGCAGCGCATCGTCGAGGCCAAGGACGCCTCGCCCGAGGAGCGCGCCATTCCCTGGTGCAATTCCGGCGTCATGGCCGCCGATGGCCGCCTCTTGTTCCCGTTGCTGGACAAGATCGGCAACCAGAACGCCAAGGGCGAATATTACCTTACCGATCTGGTGCGTCTGGCCCGCGAGCAGGGCCGCATCTGCGCCATGGTGGAAGGCGAGGCCGAAGAATTGCTGGGCATCAATTCAAGGGCCGAGCTGGCCGAGGCCGAGGCCATCTTGCAAAAAAGCCTGCGCCATGCCGCGATGGAGAACGGAGCCACCCTGATCGGACCGGAAACCATCTTCTTTTCCTGGGATACAAAATTGGGCCGAGACGTCATCGTGGGGCCGAATGTGGTTTTCGGCCCCGGCGTGAGCGTCGGCGACGATGTCGAACTCCGCCCCTTCAGCCATCTCGAAGGCTGCAAGGTCGCTGCGGGCGCCTTGGTTGGTCCCTTCGCCCGCCTGCGCCCCGGCGCCGATGTCGGCCATGGCGCTCATATCGGCAATTTCGTCGAAATCAAGAAGGCGGTGATCGAGGAGGGGGCGAAGGTCAACCATCTGACCTATATCGGCGATGCCCGCATCGGCGCCAAGGCCAATATCGGGGCCGGCACCATCACCTGCAATTACGACGGTTTCGGCAAATATCTGACCGATATCGGAAGCGGCGCCTTCATCGGCTCGAATTCGTCCCTGGTGGCGCCCGTGAAAATCGGCGACGGCGCCATCGTGGGGGCCGGTTCTGTCATCACCCAGGACGTGCCCGCCGACGCGCTTTCGGTGGCCAGAGGCCGGCAGAGCAATCTGCCGGACTGGGCGGCAAAATTCCGCCAGAGCAAGAAGAAGGACAAATAGCCATGTGCGGCATCGTCGGCATCATCGGGCGCGAGGGCGCTTCCCAGATCCTGGTCGAGGGATTAAGGCGTCTGGAATATCGCGGCTATGATTCAGCCGGCCTCGCCACCCTGGTCGATGGCAAGATCGAGCGCCGCCGCGCCCAGGGCAAGCTGGTCAATCTGGAAAATCTCTTGAAGGAAAAGCCGCTGGCCGGCGCCATCGGCATCGGGCACACGCGCTGGGCCACGCATGGCGTGCCCAACGAGGTCAACGCCCATCCGCACGCCACCCCGCGCGTCGCCGTGGTGCATAACGGCATCATCGAGAATTATCAGGAACTGAAAGCCGAGCTTGCCGCCAAGGGTCATGCCTTCGCCACCCAGACCGATACCGAAGCGGTGGTCCATCTGATCGATTCCTATTTGCAGGAGGGCAAGCCGCCGCAGGAGGCGGTGGCAGCGACGTTGAAGCGCCTGGACGGCGCCTTCGCGCTGGGCATCCTGTTCGCCGGCCGCCCCGATATTCTGATCGCAGCTAGGCGCGGCAGCCCGTTGGCCATCGGCCATGGCGAGGGCGAGATGTATCTGGGCTCGGACGCCTTGGCCCTGGCGCCCCTGACCCGCAAGCTCACCTATCTCGAAGAAGGCGATTGGGCTGTGCTGACGACGAAGGGGCTCACGGTTCATGACGCCGAGGACCGGGCCGTCGAGCGGCCCACGAAAATCACCCAATTGTCGGGAGCCTTGATCGGCAAGGGCGAGCATCGTCATTACATGATGAAGGAAATCTGCGAGCAGCCGCAGGTGATCGGCGACACCATCCAGTCCTATTACAATCCCGAAACCCAGACCGTGACCCTGCCCAAGCTGCCTTTCGATCTGAAATCGGTCGAGCGCATCACCATCGTCGCTTGCGGCACCTCGTACTATGCCGGTCTGGTCGGGCGCTATTGGATCGAGAAGCTGGCCCGCCTGCCGGTCGATGTCGATATCGCCAGCGAATTCCGCTACCGCCATCCGGTGCTGAAGCGGGGCGGCCTGGCCATCTTCATCTCGCAGTCGGGCGAAACCGCCGACACGCTGGCGGCGCTTCGCTTGTGCAAGCAGGCCGGCATGCATGCGCTTTCCATCGTCAATGTCGGCGAAAGCACGATGGCGCGTGAGGCCGACGCTTCGGTCATGACCCTGGCCGGACCCGAAATCGGCGTCGCTTCGACCAAGGCCTTCACGGCGCAATTGTCGGTGCTGGCCTGTCTGGCCCTGGCCATGGGCCGCGCCCTGGACTGTTTGACGCCTGAAACGGAAGCGCGGCATGTGGCGGCCCTGGTCAGCGTGCCGTCGCGGGTCGCCGATGTGCTGGCCAGCGACGCCCATATCAAGGACATCGCCGCCAAGGTGGCCGAGGCCAAGGACGCCATTTACATCGGACGCGGCACCGGTTTTCCCATCGCTCTCGAAGGCGCCTTGAAGCTGAAGGAAATCAGCTACATCCATGCCGAAGGCTATGCCGCCGGCGAATTGAAGCATGGCCCCATCGCCCTGTTGGACGAGAACATGCCGGTCATCGCCATCGCGCCAAGCGACGATCTGTTCGACAAGACGGCCAGCAATATCGAGGAAGTCATCGCCCGTGGCGCCAAGGTGCTGCTGTTCACCGACGCCAAAGGGGCCAAGCGCCTGGCTGCCAAGGCCTGGGCCACCATCGAACTGCCCGAAGTCGATAGCTTCGTCGCCCCGCTGCTGTATGCGGTGCCGGTGCAGTTGCTGGCCTATCATGTGGCGGTGGCCAAGGGCACCGACGTCGATCAGCCTAGGAACCTCGCCAAAAGCGTCACCGTCGAGTGAGTTCGTGGGAAAGTCCCTCATTTCGTTCGGTGTACTTTCCCCCGTTTCTATCCTGTCAAACCCTCGCTTGAGACGGCTCTATGCTCGGGTTTGGCGTTATTTGGCTTGAGTTCGGAAAGCCGCTCAAGGACGCACGATCCGCAGCGCCTTTTTCATTAAGGTCGGCAAGGCCAGATCGGCCAACTGATCGGGTTTGGCCCAGAAGCAACCCTGCGAAAGCCGGGTGGCGTAACCGCTCATCACCACCAGATCCAGCGCAAAATGGGTGAAGACATGTTTCGCCCGGCCAGCCTTGCGCCAGCCATTGCCGGACGGTGCATGCGCCATGGCCTCTTTATCCGTCCAGGGTTCGGCCCGCCAATCGGTTCCCGGCAATTCCAGCATGCCGCCCAGCAGGCCTTTCTCGGGCCGTTTGCGCACCAGAAAGGCGCCGTCGGATTTGCGTTCGGCAAAAAACGCCACCCCGAAGCGCTGGGGCTTGGCGGCGCGCTTCTCGCGGGCGGGAAGGGTTTCGGCAAGGCCTTGGGCCTGGGCACGACAATCCTGGCGGATTGGGCATTGGGGACAATCCGGCTTGGTGGGGGTGCAGATCGTCGCCCCTAGATCCATCAGAGCCTGAGCCAGATCGCCGCACTGGCCGGGCGCCGCCAGCGATTGCGCCAGCGCCGCCAGACGCGGCTTGGCCTGGGGCAGCGGATCCGTCACCGCAAACAGGCGGGCGGTCACGCGTTCGATATTGCCGTCCAGCGGCACGGCATCGACATTGAAGGCGATGGCGGCGACGGCGCGGGCCGTATAGGGACCGATGCCGGGAAGCTCCTCAAGCGCCTCGATGGTATTTGGAAAGCGCCCGTTGCACTCGTCTGCGATCAGCTTGGCGCATTCATGCAGCTTTCTGGCCCGGGCGTAATAGCCAAGCCCGGCCCATTGGGCCAGCACCTCGTCTTGGCTGGCCCGGGCCAAACCCTCGATCGTCGGCCAGCGGGCCAGGAAGCGCTCGAAATAGCCCAGAACCGTGGGGACCGTCGTTTGCTGGAGCATGACTTCGGACAGCCAGACCCGATAGGGATCGGCATTCTTTCGCCAGGGCAGATCGCGCTGATGGGCGCCGTACCAGGCGAGCAGGGGGCGCATGTCGGGGCGGTGGCGCTTGGTCATGCCAATGGTTATCCTGTCTGGCATGAGCGATGACAAGCCTGATGACGAAGCGCCCAAGCCCCGGGGCCCGACCAGCACCTACGATCTTAAGTCGGTGGCCGGCATCGCCCTCAAGGCGGCGCGTCCGGCCCTGGGCCGCCAGGGTCTGGCCGAGACTGAATTGCTGGCCCGCTGGGACGCCATCGCCGGTCCCCAACTGGCCGAACATACGCTGCCCATCAAGGTAATCCCGGCCAAGCGCGGCGAGGGCAAGGCCGCAGGCGGTGGGGTCATGCATCTGAAGGTCGATTCCGGCCCGGCGGCGATGATGCTGACCTATATGGAGCCGCAAGTGCTGGAGCGCGTGAACGCCTATTTCGGCTGGAAGGCGGTGGATCGCCTGAAGCTGATCCAAGGGCCGCTGCCGGCCCGCCCAAGCCGCAAGCTGCCCACCCACCGGTCCTTGTCGAAAGAGGAAGAAGCCAGGCTGGCGGCGATGGTGGAGGGGATTGACGATCCCGATTTGCGGGCGGCTTTGTTGAATCTGGGCCGGTCGGTGCTGGGGGAGGGCTAGATCTAGGCCGCTCGAGGCGACACATCGCGCTCGATGGCGGGCTTAATCGTGGTTCTTGCCATCTCCAGATCGTAGTGAGTTTGCAGATTGATCCAGAACTCGGGGCTGGTGCCGAAGTAGCGGGCCAAGCGTAGCGCCGTGTCGGTGGTGATGGCGCGACGGCCCAGAACGATGTCGTTCATGCGCGAGCGGGGCACCTTAAGATCATTAGCCAGCGTGTAGACGCTCAATCCCAACGGCTCGAGAAAATCGGCATGCAGGATTTCACCCGGCGGCACCGGGGCCAGACGGCGTCCTGTTGTGATGCCCTTGAAATCGACGTGTCCGGCGTCCAGATACTCGCGTTTGATGCCCATGGTTCTATCCCTTGTGATAATCGACGATTTCCGCGTCCCAGGCGTCATCGCCCTTCCAAACAAAACACAGCCGCCATTGATCATTGATCCGGATACTGTGCTGACCTGACCGGTCGCCCTTCAAGATTTCCAGATGGTTGCCGGGTGGAGCTCGCAGATCTTCGAGCCGGGCGGCGGCATCAAGCGCTTGAAGTTTGGCTTTCGCGCGTCGTTGAATCTGGGACGGCATGCTCCTAACGGCCATCCCGGCAAAAACGGCAGCGGTTTGCTTGTCGGCAAAGCTCCTAATCATCGGCCATGAGCGTACCGCAGAACGGTACGCTAGTCAAGCAGAAGAAGCCGAAGCGCGGCGGGGCCGAAAGGCATTGACGATTCGATCCCGATTTCAAGACGTCGCTATTGAATTTGGGAAGGGCGGTGTTGGGGGGGAATTAGGCGGCTTTGACATTGAGTGTTGAGCGCAACGGAAAAGACGCGTACAATGTATTACATTCTATTCGGCGGCTTTTCCAGGTGCTATGAACAAGGACGTAACGATCACCGCACGCATCGACGGCGAACTTTCGGACCGTCTGGCTCGTTTATCGACCATGCAGGGCCGCAGCAAGTCCTGGGTCGTGGGCCGGGCATTGAAGTCTTTCCTCGACGCTGAATTGGCTTTCGCCGAAGCTGTCGAGGAGGGCTTGACCGACATGCGGGATGGCCGGACGGTCGCCCATGAAGACGTCGCCGCCCGCTTCAAGGCCCGCTTCGGAACATGTGGAAAATGAAGGTCCGCTGGACCGGGAAGGCCGAAGACGATCTGACTGTTCAGTGTGACCGTGTCGCCAGCGAAGATACTGTGTTGGCGGATCGCATCGGCGGCGAGGTCTTGATGCGGGTTGGCGGACTTGCCGACCACCCCTATCGCGGGCGTTCCGGGCGGGTGGACGGCACAAGGGAATTGCCGTTGCCCGGCCTGCCTTGGATTGCCGTCTACGCTGTCGAAGAGGACACAGTGGTCATCCTCCGCCTGCTGCATGGCGCTCAATCCTGGCCGCCGGATGAAGCCGGGTGATATTCTGCGAGCTTTCTCACGCCACCTTCTTCACCGGTCTGGCCCGCTGGATGCGTTCCTTGCGCTTGGGTGTGTTCATGGCCTCCCACAGATCGATGCGGCGCTGTTCGTCATCGCCGCGGCAATCGGCCTGTTCTAAAGTTGATCTTTCGCTGCCTTACGCCACCGCTGGCGGCGGCGGAGGGGGCGGCGGTTTGAACAGGAACTTGTTGATATCGACCTCGTCGAGCTGTTCGGGCTTTAAGAACTTCTCGGCATAGGTCTTCCACACGCCCGAGGTCAGGAACAGATTGAACAGGTCGGGGTCGATGTGCTTGTCCTTGCACATGAAGCCCATGATTTTCAAGCTGTCCGACAGCGTCTTGGGCGGCTTGTAGGGCCGGTCGGCGGCGGTCAGTGCCTCGAAGATGTCGGCGATGGCCATGATGCGCTCGGGCACGCTCATATCGTCGCGCAGCCTGCTGCGCGGATAACCCGTTCCGTCCATCTTTTCATGGTGGTTGCCGGCCAGGTCGGGCACCCGCTTCAGATTCTTGGGGAAGGGCAGGGCCCGCAGCATCAAGATGGTCTGCACGATATGGTCGTTGATATGGTAGCGGTCCTCGTTGGTCAGCGTGCCGCGGGCGATGGACAGATTGTAGATTTCGCCCAGATTGAGATGCAAGTCGGGCCGACGCAGCGTGAATTCCTCCATGCCGACGGCCAGTTGGTTCACAATTTCATGCGGGATCTTGTGCTCTTCGCGGTCGGCCAGCAGATATTCGGTCACCGGCGGCTTGGGGCGGTCGCCAGGCAGGCGGCGCAACTCGGCGATCGATTGCCCCAACTCGTCGTCGAGCGAGCGCACCCAGGTGCGGGCGCCGATTTTCTTCAGGCGTTCGACCTTCTCAGGGGCCATGAACTCGCCGCCGACATTGCATTCGGCGACGAAGGCGTAATCCTCGTCCAACTGGGCCAGTTCATTATCCAGGTCTTCGCGCAATTCGGCGTCGCTTTTCTCACCCTTGATGCGCGCTTCTAGATAATGGATCACGGCGTCGCGCTTCAGAACCTCGAACCTTGTCCGCACTTCGTGGATGCGGTTGTAGATGGTTTCCAGCTTGGTCGCCTTGTCGACGATATATTCCGGCGTCGTCACCTTGCCGCAATCGTGCAGACCGGCGGCGACTTCCAACTCGTACCAGTCGTCGGGCGAAAGATTGAAACCGGCGTACTGGCCCTCGGTCTCGTCGCAGGCGGCCTTGGCCAGCATCTTGGTCAGTTCCGGCACGCGCAGGCAGTGGCCGCCGGTATAGGGCGATTTGGCGTCGATGGCGGTGGCGATGACTTTGATGAAGCTGTTGAACAGTTTGACCTGGGCGTCGATCAGCGAGCGGTTGTCCAAGGCGACGGCGGCCTGGCTGGCCAGGGCCTCGATCAGGGGCACGATGTCGGGCGAGAAGTCGATCACCTCGCCGTTGTCGAGGCGGGCGTTGATGAGCTGCAGAACGCCGATCACCTCGTTGTTGCGGTTCTTCAACGGCACGGTCAGGAAGGATTTGGAGCGATAGTTGTTGCCGGCGTCGAATTTGCGCGTGCCCGAGAAGTCGAAATCCTTGCTTTCGTAAGCGTCGGCGATGTTGATGGTTTGTCCCGTCAGCGCCACCAGCGAAGAGACGTTGTTCTGGTTGGGCGTGCCGTCGTCCAGATACAGCCTCACCGGCGGGAAGGGAATCGGCTTGCCGGTGGTGCCGCCCATGGCGACGCCCAGCGTGTCGTTGCGCATGATGGCGAAGGCCAGGCTTTTGCCGTCCTCAAGCATCAGATACAGCGTGCCGCCGTCGGCGTTGCAGAAATTCTTGGCCTCGACCAGGATGTTTTCCAGCAGGCGGTTGTAGTCGCGCTCGGCCGAAAGCGCGATACCGATGTCGATCAGCCGCTTGAAGCGGGATTCGCGGTCGTCTCCAGGCACGGGCATTGTGTTGTTGTTCATAGGGCCCCCATGGCTTTAGAGTACCCGTCTTCGGTTTGAAAGAAAAGTCAAAGCTGGTCAAAAAGCTCTATAATTCAACAAGTAGGAAACCCTGGAGACTTTGCCGATGTTCGAAAGCCTGCGCGATTTCATGGCCCATCTCGAAGCCAGGGGCCAGTTGGCGCGGGTCCAAGCCCCGGTCTCGCCCCATCTCGAAATGACCGAGATCCAGACCCGCCTTTTGGCCCAGGGCGGCCCGGCCGTCCTGTTCGAACATGTGGTGGGGCCCGAGGGAAAACGCTACCCCTGTCCGGTGTTGGTCAATCTGTTCGGAACCAAGGAACGGGTGGCCATGGGCATGGGCCGTGGGGTCATGGAATTGCGGGCCGTCGGCGAAACCCTGGCCTATCTGAAGCAGCCCGAGCCGCCCGGCGGCTGGAAGGATGCGTTCGATAAATTGCCGTTGTTGAAAACCGTTCTGGCCATGAAGCCGGCCACGGTGTCGAGGGCGCCTTGCCAGGAAGTTGTGCTGACCGGCGGCCAGATCGATCTGGGCGCGCTGCCCATTCAAACCTGCTGGCCGGGCGAGCCCGCCCCCTTGATCACCTGGCCGCTGGTTATCACCAAGGGGCCGGGCGACGACAAGCGCGACGCCGCCAATGTCGGCATCTATCGCATGCAGGTGGCGGGGAAGAACCAGACCATCATGCGCTGGCTGCCGCATCGCGGCGGAGCCCAGCATTTCGCGCGCTGGAAGGCGGCGGGCAGGACCGATCCCTTCCCGGTGGCGGTGGCCATCGGCGCCGATCCCGGCATCATCCTGGCCGCCGTGACGCCGGTGCCCGATACGCTGTCGGAATATCAGTTCGCCGGCCTGCTGCGCGGCAAGAAGGTGGAATTGGTCCAGGCCAAGACCGTGCCCCTGATGGTGCCGGCCTGTGCCGAGATCGTGCTGGAAGGCCATATCGACCTCTCGGCCACCCTGCCCGAAGGGCCGTATGGCGACCATACCGGCTATTACAACAATGTCGAATCCTTCCCGGTCTTCACGCTGTCGGCGATCACCATGCGCAAGGATCCGATTTATCTCTCCACCTTCACCGGACGCCCGCCCGACGAACCCAGCGTCCTGGGCGAGGCCCTGAACGAAGTGTTCATTCCCCTGTTGCAGCAGCAATTCCCCGAGATCGTCGATTTCTGGTTGCCACCCGAGGCCTGCTCCTACCGCATGGCCGTGGTCTCGATCAAGAAGGCCTATCCGGGCCATGCCAAGCGGGTGATGATGGGCGTGTGGTCTTTCCTTCGCCAGTTCGTCTATACCAAATTCGTGGTCGTGGTCGATGAGGACATCAATTGCCGCGATTGGAACGACGTCATCTGGGCCATCAGCACCCGCATGGACCCGGTGCGCGACGTCACCTTGATCGAACATACGCCTATCGATTACCTGGATTTCGCCAGCCCCGATTCCGGCCTGGGCGGCAAGATGGGCCTGGACGCCACCAGCAAGATCCCCCCCGAAACCAAGCGCGAATGGGGCAAGGTGATCCGCATGGAGCAGGAGGTGATCGACCGTGTGTCCAAGCGCTGGGACGAGTTGGGCCTGCCGGGGCTGGGGAAAGCGATTTGGAAATAGGGTCAGGCGGCGGGCTTGACTTCGTCTTGGACCTTGGCGCCGATTTCCTTTTCGGTTTTTGCCAGATCGTAGGCGCTTTGCAGATTTAGCCACAACTCAGGGCCTGTACCAAAATAACGACCCAGACGCAGAGCCGTTTCCGGCGTGATTGCCCGCTTGCCCGCCAGGATGTCGGTGATGCGTCCAGAAGGGACCCGAAGAGCAAGGGCCAACGCATTGGCAGACAGATTTCTGGCGTCCATCTCAAGCCGCAGGCCTTGACCCGGGTGAACTGCGAACATCTTCATTGCTCCCTAGTGGTAGTCCACGATTTCCACGTCATAGGCGTGCCCCTCGACATATCTGAAGCAAATCCGCCAAGGTCCGTTCACGGTGATGGCCCATTGGACCTTGCGGTTTCCTTTGAGCGCATGCAAGCCCATGCTGCGAAAAGGGCTGATGGTTTCTAACGAGGGGGCCGCATTCAGCATATTCAAGAGGACGACCGCCCGCTTGGCATCCAGTCCGCCGGGGAATTTCGACTTTCCCGTATCGAACAGACGCTGGGTGCTGGCGTTGGCAAATCCTTTTATCACGGATAAAGCGTACTACGCGGCGCGTAGTGCGGCAAGAGACCTTTAGCAACCTCATTGCATCCGGTCCCCGAATCGCTCTAAGAGGGGACAGCCCCACCCGTCATCGAAAGTTAAGCCCATGGCCGTCGTCGCCCGCACCCCCGAACAAAAGCAGGCCGGCCTGACCGTCGCCCGCATCCTTTTGGAAATCAAGGCGGTCAATTTCCGCCCCGAAGACCCCTACAAGCTGACCAGCGGCTGGGCCAGCCCGGTCTATATCGACTGCCGCAAGGTGATTTCCTACCCCTTGGCCCGGCGCAAGATCACCGAACTGGCGGCGTCCGCGGTCGAGCGCGAGGTGGGTTTTGCCGGTCTTGACGCGGTGGCGGGCGGCGAGACGGCGGGCATTCCCTATGCCGCCTGGCTGTCCGAGGCGTTAAGCCTGCCCATGCTGTATGTGCGCAAGAAGCCCAAAGGCTTTGGCCGCAACGCCCAGATCGAAGGCACGTTCGAGGAAGGGGCCAGAATCTTGCTGGTGGAAGACCTGGCCTCGGACGGGGCCAGCAAGGTCACCTTCTGCAAGGCCATCCGCGAGGCCGGGGGCAGGGTCGATCATTCGCTGGTGGTATTCTTTTATGGCGTCTTTCCGGGGGCGCTCAAGAACATGGAAGACATGGGTCTGAATCTGCACTATCTCGCCAACTGGTGGGATGTGCTGGAAGTTGCCGAGCATCAGCAATGTTTCGACAAGAAGACGCTGGATCAGGTGCGGGCCTTCCTCTACGACCCGGTCGGCTGGTCGCAGGCCCATGGCGGCAAGGGCGCGGAATAGTCTTCCTACTTGGGCGACCAACTGATGGCGTTGGCATCACCCTGATTGCAGATTTCGGCCAGGATGGCCGCCGAAATGCGTTCGGGCATCACGCCGTTGATGGTGACGACGCCCGTGCGGGCCAGACGCCAGCCCGCCGAAACGCAGGCCTTGTTGGGAATCCCCGCCACCGTCACCGAGGGCGGGTTGCCGTGGTCGGAAAAAATCATGCCGCCATAGATGTTCTTGGCCGGGGCGGCCGAGATCAGTGTGTCTTCCATCTGGGTGACCAAAGCCTCGGGCGTCGGTTCCGCCGGTCCCCTTGCCTTCAAGACCCAGAAATAGCCGCCGCCGGCAGCCAGCACGGCCAAAACCAGCATCGTGTACAGTAGGCCATGGCCTTTCCTGGCCGGCTCATGGGCGTTCTTCAGAGGCGGATGCTTAACCAAGGGGGCGGCATGGCCCGGCGGCGTGGGGTGCGCCGGATTGGGGCGGGTCGGATTGGGATGGCCATGCACCGAATGGACGCTGGCGGGGCCTTTTTGCGGCCCCTTGGATCCTGCATGCATCGAATGCATTTGTGTCGATACGGCCATGACAGACCTCCTGGAGCAAATAACTTTTGCTTAATATCATTATATAGTTGACAGGATGTTAATTCAATCAGGTGATAAAAATATAATACTTAAAATTTTAGCAAAATGAGCGTTAAAACCGATGATTATTATATGCGGCTCTAACAAATGAAGTATTTGCTAAATCGTCATAAGAAGAATATGAGCATGCGACTGAAAAGGCCTCAGTCAACGCCGTTTTTCTTTTCTTTATCGGCGTCCCTTAGCCGGCGCACGACGCTTTCGGGGGCGTTTTTTTCGGGGCTGGCGAAGCGGAAACGGCCATGCATGATGCAGCCCTTCATGCCGGGCTCGCAGTCCTTGTCGCCGCCCACCTTGTCGCACTTGCCCTTGATTTCGTGCGGGCATCCCCAACCGGACATGCGTTTGCGCTCCTTAAGCCAGATCGCCGATCTTGGAGATATGAACCGGCTCGTGGTCGGGAAAGCGGGCCACGATCTCCAACTCGCCGCCCATGCCGGCGATGACGCGGCGCAAGGTTGAAACCAGCATGTCGGTTCGCCGCTCAATGCGAGAAATCTCGTCCTGGCCGACGCCCAGTTCCTGGGCCAGTTGGTCCTGCGTCAGCGACAAAGCCTTGCGGATTTCGCGCAGCGAATATTCTTCCTCGATCAAACGGGCGGTTTCGTGTTTGATGGCGGCCTTGCGCTTGGGCGGCAGGGTCGCCAAGACTTCATTCAATGTCCGTCCCATGGTTATTTGTCCTTCGCCCTATTCTATGCGCGTCCGGCAAGGCCATCCATTCGGCTTCGAATTCGTCGGCAAAGCGAACCGTCCAGGGCATGATGGATTATGGCATCGAAGACATATGGTGTCGAGGGCATTATAAGGGCTCCTCGACGCTGCAAATGGAAATGGGTAAACAAGATTCCTCACCCTGAGGAGCCTGCGGCACGCAGGCGTCTCGAAGGGTGGGGCATTTTGTCGATGCCCATCCTTCGAGACGGGCCTTCGGCCCTCCTCAGGATGAG
>JACRJC010000033.1 GCA_016215555.1 Rhodospirillales bacterium
CGCCAATGTCGAGCGCATCGATGCGGGTGCGGGCGACGACACCGTCACCGGCACCTCGGGCGCCGACACCATCATCGGCAATGCCGGCAACGACGTTCTGAACGGCGGGGCGGGTAACGACAGTTTCGTCATCGAGGGCACCGGGGCCGGCACCGACCAATTCCATGGCGGCGACGGGCAAGACGCGCTGAAGGGCGCCGAAGGCTGGTCGGGCGACACGTTCCGGGTCGAAAGCGGTCTGGCCAATCTCGACAGCATCGAAAGCATCGACGGCGGCTCGGCCACCGATACCATTCTGGCTGGCAGCGGCAACGACACGCTCGATTTCGGCAACATGACCATCGCCAATGTCGAGCGCATCGATGCGGGAAGCGGCAATGACATCGTGACCGGCAGCGACGGCACTGACTCGATTTTTGGCAATGCCGGCAGCGATACAATCTATTCCAGCGAAGGCAGCGACTATCTGGATGGCGGGGCCGACGAGGATCTGTTCATCCTGCAGACCGCCACCTTCGCAAGCAATGACTGGGTCCAGCATGTCGAGGGCGGCACGGGCTCGGACACGGTCCGCCTTGACGGTCTGGGCGACGACTGGGTCGTCACCATCGACGGCCAGGAAATCGACACGTCGGAATCCGGTTCCTTCGACTTCAACGACAACCAGGCCCACACCATCTCCATCGGCGACAGCACCGTCGTCATCGACGATGTCGAGAAGCTGGAATGGTAAGCGGTCGCAAGGCCCCCTAAAAAAACAGCCCCTCTATAAGAGGGGCTGTTTCATTTTGGCTTTCTTGGGTTAAGACTCTTTTGGAGACGCTCTTGATCTGGCGAGCCTGATCGGAATTCGCCAGAGCATTAACCACCAAGCCACCAAGGCTAGGAATTGACCTTGGCGCTTTCTTGGTGTCTTCGTGTCTTGGTGGTGAAACCGGCCAAGCCATTCTGCGTGATTTACCAGCAGATTCTGGATGGCTGAGTCATACTCCAATGGGGTTTGGGCGCTTTTTTCCTCAATCGTCTCTGGGCGGCACCGGGAATTTGTGCGCGATGCCCTTGTGGCATTCGATGCAGGTGGCGTTCTTGGGCGCCGCTTCCAGCTCCATCTTTTGGCGGGCGTCAGACTTTTGCTTGTGGAAGGCCATGGCCTGATAGCTGTGGCAATTGCGGCATTCGCGCGAATTGTTCTCCTTCATCGTCGCCCAGACATGCTCGGCCAACTGGCGCCGCTTGCCCTCGAATTTCTCGGGCGTGTCGATGGTGCCCAGCAATTTATGGAAGACTTCGTTGCTGGCCTGGATCTTGCGGACCAGCTTGGCCGTCCAGTCCTTGGGCACGTGACAATCGCTGCACACCACCCGCACGCCCGAGGGATTCTGATAGTGCACCGACTGCTTGTATTCCTGATAGACCGTCTGCTCCATCTCATGGCACGAGACGCAGAATTCCAGCGTGTTGGTGTATTCCATGAAGGTGTTGAAGCCGCCCCAAAAGATGACGCCGGCGAGGCCGCCCACAATGAAGATGGCGCCGAAGGAATAGCGGACCGATGGTTTCCAGAAGGACTGCCAGCAAGCCGCCAGCAAGCCCCGCTTCTTGGAGATGTCGTCGTTTGACATGGTTGATACCGTGAAAGAGAACCGGCCGGAGGATGAGGCGCTCCGGCCGGTTGGAGGTGAAGTGTTATTGCTGAGGCAGGTTCATCATATGGGCCACCAGATCGACGGCGATCTGGGGGTCGAGCAGACGCAGCGCCGGCATGTTCTGGCCGGGTTGGCCATTCAGCACCTTGTGCAGCATTTCCTGGGGATTCTGCAGCGAGCCCAGGGGCGGGGCGTTGTTGATCTTCTTGCCGTCCAGACCGTGGCAATTGGCGCAGATGGTGTTGTAATAGCCTTCGCCCTTGGCGGCGTCGCCCTTCGGCTTCTTGGCCGCATAGTCGATATATTTGCTCATATCCACCTGGCCCTTGGCGACGAACATGGCCAGATCGTGAATGTCAGCGTCGCTCAGTTGGGCCGCGCCATAGCCGTGGGTCTTGTCCTTCAGGATGGCGGCGACGGCGGCCGGATCCTTGCCGGCGGCGCCCTGAATGCCGACGATGCCGGTGGCATGGCCGCCCGAAGCATAGGAGCCGTCCTTGCCCTTGTAATCCCAGCCATGGCATTCTTTGCAGCGCCAGGAGGCGTCCTTGTCGTATTTGCCGGCCTTGTTGGCGAAAGCCTTGTGGTTGTCGGTGGGCTGAGCCAGCTTGTTCTCGCCCCAGAATTTGTCGTAGAGGCGACCGCCGCGGGCGATCGACGAGGCTTCTTCGGCCGCGAAAGCGCCGGTGCCGGTGAAGCCGACGGCCAAAGCCACCAGCAATGCCTTGAGTTTCAAAGACGTGCGCATAACCAACCCTCCATATTTCCACAAAAGAAGTACGGAGATTATTGCGCGGCAACATTACGCTGGCCTGACGGCAGGGCCCTGCCCGTCAAATCGATACTGAATATGGCCCCCCCGCCCTGGCGGTCGGCGACACTGAGCGTGCCGCCATGCAGGCCCACCACTTCCGAGGCGATGCTCAAGCCCAGCCCGGCCCCGCTGCCCTTGACGCTTTTGCCGCGCCGGAAGGGCAGGAAGATTTCGTCCTTCACCTCGTCGGGAACGCCGGGACCATGATCAAGCACCCGGATCAGGCCCGGGGCTGCGATGTCAACTTCCACCATCAGGCCGGAGGTGGAGAGACGGACGGCGTTTTCGATCAGGTTGCGAAGCGCGTCGCCCAGCAGGAGATCGTTGCCTTGGGCCAGCGACCAGGCCTCGTCCGCATGGAAGGCCAGTTCGACGCCCTTGCCCAAGGCCCAGGGATAGAGATCGGCCACCACTTGGCGGCACATGGCGTTCAGATCGACCGGCGCGTCCAGGGGAATCTGGCGCATTTCGAGGCGGGCGATGGACAGCATCTGATCGACAACCTTGGCCATGCGATCAACGTCGGCGGCCAGCTTGGGCGAGGTGTCGCAATCGCCGCCGGAACAGCGGGCCTTCAGCACCGCGAGCGGCGTGCGCAATTCATGGGCGGCGTTGGCCGTGAAGCGCTTCTGACTGTCCACGCCATCGGCGATGCGGTCCAGCCCGGCATTGATCGAACGGATGAAGGGCATGATTTCCGAAGGCACGTCCTCGGTCGGCAGGCGTTCTTGCAAATGGGCGACGTCGATGGCGGCCACTTGGCGCGACAGCGCATTGATCGGGGCCAGGCTTCTGCGAACGATCCAGATGGCGAACAGAAGATTGGTCACCAGCAAGGGCAGTGTCAGGGGAATGACGTCGGTCACCACTTCGTGGAACAGCCAGTCGTTGAAGGCTTCGCGCCCGCTTTCAATCTCGATGTCGTGCTGCCGATAGCCGCGCCACAAAAACCAGGGCGTGTTGACGGCCAGGATGAGAAGATTGGCGATGAAAATGCCGCCGATCAGGCGCCGGCCCAGCGAAAAAGACGGTCGCCCGGTCATGGATTCTTGACCTCGGACAGCATATAGCCGACGCCGCGCACGGCATGGATGCTGACCGTCGCCTGATGATCGGCCAGGGTTCGCCGAAGGCGCGATACATTGGCTTCCAGGGCGTTGGAATCGATCAGTTCGTCGATACCGTACAGGCTTTCCTCGAGATGCTGGCGCGACACCACCCGGCCCGAAGCGCGCATCAGGGTTTCCAGCAACATCAACGGCCGCCGGGCCAGGGCCAGCGGCACCCCGCAGATTTCTGCCGATCCGCGCACGGTATCCAGAGCCACGTTGCCCGCCGTCTGCAGCCCGCCCAGCTTCTGGCCGCTGCGGCGCATCAGCGCCTTCAGACGCGCCGTCAGCTCTCCCAGGTCATAGGGCTTGACCAGATAATCGTCCATGCCGAGATCCAGCCCGTGGATGCGGTCGGTGATCTGGTCGCGGGCGGTGGCGGCCAGCACCGGCGTGGCGTCGCCCTTGGAGCGCAGCAAGCGCAGAAGGCCAAGGCCATCGCCGTCGGGCAGTCCGCGGTCAAGGACGACGGCGTCGTAGCGGTTGGCCGACAACAAAGCATGGCCCTCGTCCAGGCAGCGGGCCACATCGACGGCAAAAGGCACCTTCGACAGATGGTCCTTGACCAGTTCCGCCAGATGAGGCTCGTCTTCGACAACCAGAATGCGCATGCAAGGACTTTATACGGGAACGACGCCGTCCTTCAAGGACCGTGGCAGCGCAGCCATCAGCTCCAAAACGCCCAAGCCCGACCTTGGATGGCGCCAGGACGGAGCGATGTCCTGCAGCGGCAGCAGAACGAAGGCCCGCCGGTCGAGACAGGGATGGGGAAGAACAAGGCCATCCTGGTCGATAAGCATCCCGTCGCAATCCAATAGATCGAGGTCGAGCGGCCGCGGGGCATTGGCCTTGCCCCGCCGTCTTCCGAACCGTTCCTCGACGCCGTGCAAGCGCAAAAGCAAGTCCTGAGGCGAAAGGTTCGTCCTGACCTCGGCCACGGCATTCCTGAATTCGGGATCCCTGGGATCGGGCCAGGCCGGGCTGCGGTAGATCCGGGAACAGGCCGTCACCTCGACAGTACCGTCCTCCGCCAGCGCCGCCAGCGCCGCCTTGAAGCTGGCGGCAGGCGGCCCGGCCGGACTGTCGAGATTGGCCCCCAGAGCGATCAGAATCACAAAAGCCTTTCGGCGACGTAAGAACCCGGCGCCTCTTCCAGGGCCTTCAGGGGGCCGCGTCCGGGCTGGCGGGCCTTGACCTTCTTGACCGACAATTTGCCGACCCAGGCCTGCCAATCGGTCCACCACGAGCCGTCATGCGCCTTGGCCCCTGCCAGCCAGGCTTCGGGCGTCGCCGCCTTCTTGGCGTTGGTCCAGTAATTGTATTTGTTGGCCGCCGGCGGATTGACGACGCCGGCGATATGGCCCGAGGCGGCCAGCACGAAGCGCACCGGATTGGCATAGGCGCGGGTCGCCGCGAAGGCGCTTTTCCAAGGGGCTATGTGATCCTCGCGCGTGGCCAGGACATAGATCGGCAGATCGATCTTCTTCAGGTCGATCGGCACCTTGTCGATGACCAGGCCGCCCGGCTCGATCAGCTTGTTGTTCTGATACATGTTGCGCAGATAGTAGCTGTGCATGGCCGCCGGCATGCGCGTCGAATCCGAGTTCCAATAGAGCAGGTCGAAGGGGAACGGTTCCTTGCCCATCAGATAATTGTTGATGACGAAGGACCAGATCAGATCGTTGGCGCGCAGCATGTTGAAGGTGGTGGCCATCTCGTGGCCTTCCAGGAAGCCCCGCTTGTTCATGCGGTCTTCCAGCGCCGCGATCTGCTCTTCGTCGATGAAGACTTCCAACTCGCCCGCTTCTTCGAAGTCGATCATGGTGGCGAGGAAGGTGGCCGAAGCGATCCGGCGATCCTTTTTCACCGCCATATAGGCCAGGGTGGTGGCCAGAAGCGTGCCGCCCAGGCAATAGCCGATGGCGTTGACGTCCTTCTCGCCGGTGATTTTCAAGATGGCGCCCAGGGCCGCCAACGGGCCCTCCTGCATATAGTCGACAAAGCTTTTGGCGGCCAGGCGCTCGTCGGGATTGACCCACGAGATCATGAACACCGTATGGCCCTGATCGATCGCCCATTTGACCAGCGAATTCTTGGGTTTGAGATCGAGGACATAGAATTTGTTGATCCAAGGCGGCACGATCAGCAGGGGCCTGGCCAGCACCTCGGGCGTCGATGGCGCATACTGGATCAGCTGAATCAGGTCGTTCTGGAACACCACCTTGCCCGGCGTGGCGGCGATGTTCTGGCCGATCTTGAAGGCGTCGAGATCGGTCATCTTGATCGCCAACTGGCCCTTGCCGCGCTCGAGGTCGGACAGCAGATTGTCCAGCCCCTTCAGCAGATTCTCGCCCCCGGTCTCGGCGGTCAGGCGCAACACTTGGGGATTGGTCAGCGCGAAATTGGTCGGCGCCATGGCATCGACGAACTGGCGGGTGTAGAAATCCACCTTGCGGGCCGTCTTCTCGTCCAGCCCCTCGACTCCCCCCACCACCGTTTGCACCCAACGCGCGCTTAACAGGTAGGACTGCTTGATATAGTCGAAGACCTCGTGATTCTGCCAGGCCTCATCCTTGAAACGCCGGTCGGCGGGATCGGGCAGGGCGACGGGTTCGGATTCTTCGCCCAGCATGCGCTTGGCGGTGTTCTGCCAAAGCTGCATGTAATCGTTCCACAGATTCATCTGGGCCTGGACCAGACGGGCCGGATTGGAGGCCAAATGTCCCAGCGTTTCGACGAAAGCCTGACCGATATTCAAGGGATCGCCCAGGCCCAGGCCGGGATTATCCGACTGCTTGGCCAGAAAATCGTTCATCAAACGCTGGCTTTTCTCGGCGATCGAGGCCACGGCGTGGGATAATTCCTGCGGATTGGGCAATTTGGCGTCGGGTTGCGGTTGCTCGGACATGGCTCTCCCCTTATGATCCGGGTGCGTGGCCCGCCCCTTTTCGGGCGCTGGGCTTTCGTTCTTAAGACCTATATACTCCAGTTTCCCTTGCGGCCAAATGCCTGTCTGGAATATTTCCAGCCCTTCTGAGCCGCCCCGACGATGTTGCAAGGAGCCGCAGGCGCCATGACGTTCGAGACCCGACCCAGGAAATCCGCCCTGAAAGCCCTCCGCCATGCCAAAAGCGGTCTTTTGACCGCGACCATGCTGGCTTCGAGCTTGGCCGCCTGCTCGTCGGTGCCCGACGCCGTCAACCCCGTCGAATGGTACAAAGGCACCCGCGACTGGGTGACCGGCAGCGATGAGGACAAGGCCAAGGACGCGCCTGCCGGCGCCAAGACCCAGGCCCGGACCGAAGAGGCCGGCGATTTCCCCAGCCTGTCCTCGGTGCCCGAGAAACCGGCGGTCACGCCCGAGAACCAGCGCGCCCTGGCCGCCAAGGGCCTGGCCGCCGATGCCGAGCGCTCGAAATATTCCGACGAGGAAATCAGGCGCGACACCGGCGCCGGCGCCGCCCGTCCGGCGGGCGTCTCCCAGGCGGCCAGCGTTCCCGCCCAGCCTTCAGCCGTGGCCCAGGCTCCGATGGGCGCCGTGCCGCCGCGCCCGCCCGCCAGCACCCAGCCTTCGGGCCAGCCGGTGTCGGCGCAGTCGGTCTTTCAGCAGCGGCTGGCCGAGCAGAGCAGCAATCGCCTGACCCCCGAAATGATGATGCAGGGCTTCTTCACCGGACCCGGCACGGCGCCCGCCGCCAGTGCCTCCGCCGCCCCGGCCACGATGAGTTCTTCCGGCCAGGCGCCCAAGTCCCAGATGCTGGGCCAGGCCGCCGCCATGTCCATTCCCTTCGAACTGGGCTCGGCCGATCTGACCCCGGCCGCCCAGTCGCAACTGCGCCAACTGGCGCAATCGGCTGTTGCGCAAGGCAAGCGGCTTCGGATCGTGGGCCATACATCGAACCGCATGACCGACACCACCGGAAGCGGCGACATATCGGCGGCCCGCGCCAATGCGGTCGCCCGAGCTATCGTCGGCCTCGGCGTACCGCCAGGAGCGGTGACGGTGATGGCTTTGGCCGACACCCAGCCCGTTTCCAGCGTCGAGGCCGCGAACCGGCGAGTCGAAATCTTCGTCGAATAACTCGGAATTTAAGGCACTCACACATGGACCAGGAATTTCACCGCATCAAGCGTCTGCCCCCCTACGTCTTCGCGGAAGTCAACGCCATGAAGGCCAAGGCCCGCGCCGCCGGCGACGACATCATCGATTTCGGCATGGGCAATCCCGACCAGCCGACGCCCAAACATATCGTCGACAAGCTGAAGGAAGCCGCCGACAACCCCAAGGCGCACCGCTACAGCATGTCCAAGGGCATCCCCGGCCTGCGCAAGGCGCTGTCCAGCTATTACGCCCGCCGCTTCAACGTCGAACTCGACCCCGAATCCGAGGTCGTGGTGACGCTGGGCTCGAAGGAAGGACTGGCCAATCTCGCCTCGGCCATCACCAGCCCCGGCGACGTGGTGCTGGTGCCCAACCCCAGCTATCCCATCCATCCTTTCGGTTTCATCATCGCCGGCGGCACTTGCCGCTACATTCCGGCGGCGCCCGGCCCTGAGCTGTTGAAGGCCATCGAGCGCGGCGTGCATCACAGCGTGCCCAAGCCGGTCGCCATCGTTCTGAACTATCCGTCCAATCCCACGGCCTATATCGCCGACCTCGATTTCTATGCCCAGGTGGTGGATTTCTGCCGCCATCACGGCATCTATATCCTGTCGGACCTGGCCTATTCGGAAATCTATTTCGACATCACCCCGCCGCCCTCGATTCTGCAGGTGCCGGGGGCGCGCGAAATCGCCGTCGAATTCACCTCGATGAGCAAAAGCTACAACATGCCGGGCTGGCGCATCGGCTTCGCCGCCGGCAATAAGCGCCTGATATCGGCCCTGACCCGCATCAAGTCGTATCTCGATTACGGCGCCTTCACCCCCATCCAGGTGGCGGCGGCGGCGGCCTTGAACGGCCCCCAAGATTGCGTCGATGAAATCCGCCTGATGTACAAGCAGCGCCGCGACGTGCTGATCGAAGGCTTGCAGCAGGCCGGTTGGGACGTGCCCAGCCCGCCCGCCACCATGTTCGCCTGGGCCCCCATTCCGCCCGCCTTCGCCCATCTGGGATCCTTGGAATTCTCGAAGATTCTGATGCGCGAAGCCAAGGTGGCGGTGGCGCCCGGCATCGGTTTCGGCGAGCATGGCGATTCCCATGTCCGCATCGGCCTGGTCGAGAATGTGCATCGCACGCGCCAGGCCGTGCGCAACATCAAGACCTTCCTGTCCAGCTACGACCGGGTGCTGGAAGAAACCGAAAAGAAACGGGCCGCCGTCGGATGAGCAGCGAACCCTTGAAAATCGCGCTTGCCGGTCTGGGAACGGTCGGCGGCGGAACGGCCAGTCTTCTTTCCCTGCAGGCCGATCTGCTGGAAGCCAGGGCCGGGCGCAAGCTGCGTCTGACCGCCGTTTCGGCCCTGGAAGCGCCGCCCGGCATTCCCCTGGGCGAGGCCAGTTTCTATGCCGACGCCCGCAAGATGGTGGCCGAGGCTGATTACGACGTTTTGGTCGAACTGATCGGCGGCGCCTCGGGCATCGCCCTCGAGATCGTCAAGGGCGCCCTGGCCAAGGGCAAACATGTCGTCACCGCCAACAAGGCGATGATCGCCCATCACGGCGTGGAACTGGCCAAGCTGGCCGACACGCTGGGGGCTCAGATCGGCTTCGAGGCGTCGGTGGGCGGCGGCATTCCCATCATCAAATCCCTGCGCGAGGGATTGGCCGGCAATCGGGTGGTCTCGGTCAAGGGCATTTTGAACGGCACGTGCAATTACATCCTGACCACCATGCGGGCCGAGGGCCGCGACTTCGCCGACGTTCTGGCCGAAGCCCAAAGGCTGGGCTATGCCGAAGCCGATCCCAGCTTCGACATCGACGGCGTCGATACCGCGCACAAACTGGCCATCCTGGCCTCGCTGGCCTTCGCCATGCCCATCGATCTCGAAGGCGTTTCCTGCGAAGGCATCCGCCATGTTTCGGCGCTCGACATCCAATATGCCGACGAGCTGGGCTATCGCATCAAGCTTTTGGGCGTGGCCCGCCAGACCGACAAGGGCGTCGAGGCCCGCGTCTATCCGGCCATGGTGCCGCTGTCCTTCCCGCTGGCCCATGTCGATGGCGTCTTCAACGCCGTCGTCACCGAGGGCGATTTCGTGGGTCGCACGGTGCTGGAAGGCCGGGGCGCCGGAGCCCGCCCCACCGCTTCCGCCGTCGTGGCCGATCTGGTCGATCTGGCCAGGGGCCATGTGACGCCGATGTTCGGCCTGCCGCTTTCGCATCTGAAACCCCAGCCCCAGGCCCCGCTGGGTGAGCATTGCAGCGCCTATTACATCCGTCTGATGGTCAGGGACGAGCCCGGCGTCTTCGCCGACATCGCCGCCGCCCTTCGGGACGAACAAGTATCGATGGAGCAGATCATCCAGCGTGGCCGCGATCCCGGCGGCTCGGTGCCGGTGGTCATGACCGTGCATGAAACCAAGGAATCGTCGATGCAAAAGGCGTTGGCCCGCATCGCCGCCCTGCCCGCCCTGTCCGAGCCCCCCCATCTGATCCGTATCGAAGCCGCCTAACGCCCGAGGTGCCGCCATGCCGATGTCCGAACCCCGCCTGCCGATGGATCGCAACCTGGCGCTGGAAGCGGTGCGGGTGACCGAGGCTGCGGCGCTGGCCGCCACCCGCTTCATCGGGCGCGGCGACGAGCAGGCGGCCGACACGGCGGCGATGGAAGCCATGCGCGCGGCCCTTTCGGCGCTCTCCATCGACGGGCGCGTGGTCGTGGGCGAAGGCGATGCCGGCCAGGTGCCGATGCTGTTCAACGGCGACAAGGTCGGCAATGGCAAAGGACCGGCCATCGATCTGGCCCTCGACGCCCTGGAAGGCACGTCAATCGTCGCCAAGGGCGGCCATAATGCCGTGGCCGTGCTGGGCATCACCGAAACCGGCGGCTTCCTGCCCGTCCCCGACATCCATATGGAAAAGATCGCCGTCGGCCCCGGCCTGCCGGTGGGCGTCATCGACATCGACGACGAGCCGTCCGAAAATCTGCGCCGTCTGGCCATGGCCCGTGGCGTCGAGGTCGAAGACCTGATGGTCTGCATCCTGGACCGCCCGCGCCACGAGGACTTGATCGACAAGGTGCGCACGGCGGGGGCTCGCATCGTCCTTATCGCCGACGGCGACGTCTCGGGGGCCATCGCCACCGCCCTGCCCGGCAGCGGCATCGACATCTATATGGGCTCGGGCGGCGCGCCCGAGGGCGTGCTGGCCGCCACCGCGCTGGCCTGCACAGGGGCGCAAATGCAATGCCGCCTGATGTTTCGCCATGAATCCGAACGCGCCAAGGCCAGGGCGGCGGGCCATTGCGACCTGACGACGAAGCTGACCATCGCCGATCTGGTGCGCGGCGAGGCCATGTTCGCGGCCACCGGCGTCACCGACGGGGCCATGCTGATGGGGGTGCGCCGCCATCGCGGCGGCGCCATCACCCATTCGCTGGTCATGCGGGCCCGCACCGGCACCATGCGTCTGCTGGAATCGCACCATAATTTCCTGCTCAAGGAACCCGGCGAGTTGAAATGACGGCCTTTCTCGGCGTCGAACGGTCGCTGAACGGGCGGCGCTGGATCTTGCGCGACGCCGACGAGCGCTTGGCCCTGACATTCTCGCAACGCCTGCGCCTGCCCGAAATCATCGGTCGCGTCATGGCCGGTCGCGGCGTCACTTTGGACGATGCAGAAATCTATCTCGATCCCAATCTGCGCACCTTGCTGCCCGATCCCAGCCGCTTGAAGGACATGGACCGCGCCGCCGGACGGCTGGCAAAGGCGGTGATGGACGGCGAATTGGTGGCCGTGTTCGGCGACTATGACGTCGATGGCGCCACCTCGTCGTCGCTGCTCAAGCGTTACCTCGAGACCGTGGGCGGACGGGTGCGGGTCTATATTCCCGACCGCGTCGCCGAGGGATACGGCCCCAACGCGCCCGCCCTGCGCAAGCTGAAGCAGGAAGGAGCCGGCCTGGTGGTGACCGTCGATTGCGGCACCACCGCCTACGACGCCCTGGACGAGGCCGCGGCCATCGGGCTTGACGTCATCGTCGCCGACCATCACGAGGCCGAGCCGAAACTTCCCCAGGCCTTCGCCGTCGTCAATCCCAACCGCATCGACGAGACCGAGGGGCTTGGCCATCTGGCCGCCGTCGGCGTCGTGTTCCTGCTCGCCGTCGCCCTGAACCGCAGCCTGCGCCAGGCCGGATGGTTTACCCCCGCCCGTCCCGAGCCCGATTTGATGAGCCTTTTGGATCTGGTGGCGCTGGGCACGGTCTGCGATGTGGTGCCGCTGAAGACCATCAACCGCGCCCTGGTCACGCAAGGTCTGAAGGTGATGGCCAGGCGCGCCAATGCCGGACTGGCGGCGCTGGCCGACGTGGCGGGGCTGACCGAAAAGCCCGGGGCCTGGCATGCCGGCTATCTGTTGGGGCCGCGCATCAATGCCGGCGGGCGAGTTGGTTGCGCCGATCTCGGCACCCGCCTTTTGTCGTCCGACGATCCCATCGAAGCCGCCCAACTGGCCCGCAAGCTGAACGAGCTGAACAAGGAACGACAGGAGATCGAGGCCGTCGTGCTGCTGCAGGCCATCGAACAGGTGGAAAGCTCGGCCGAGGAAGACACGCCCTTGCTGTTCGCCTTTGCCGAAGGCTGGCATCCCGGCGTCATCGGCATCGTCGCCGGACGCCTGAAGGAGCGCTATGCCCGCCCTGCCTGCGTGGTGGCGATCGAGAACGGCATCGGCAAGGGTTCGGGGCGCTCAGTGAATGGCGTCGATCTTGGCGCCGCCGTCATCGCGGCGCGCCAGGCCGGTCTGCTGATGAATGGCGGCGGCCATGCCATGGCGGCGGGCTTTACCGTAAGCGCCGGCCGCTTGCCCGAGTTGGCCCATTTCCTGGCCCAGCGTCTGCGCCTGCAGGCGGCCAGCGGCCTGGCGCCGGTCATGACCCTGGACGGGGCGCTGGAACCCGGCGGCGCCACCTATGACCTTGTGGAAACATTGGAGCGCTGCGGCCCCTATGGAGCCGGCAATGACGAGCCCCGCTTTGCCGTGGCCGGCGTGCGCATCAGCAAGGCCGACATCGTGGGCAGCGGCCATGTGCGCGTGAATCTGGCCGGTCCCGGCGGCGGCTGGCTGAAAGCCATCGCCTTCCGTTCGGTCGATTCCGAATTGGGCCATGCTCTGCTGGCCTCGAAGGGCGCTCCCATGCATGTGGCCGGCACGCTTCGCGCCGATACCTGGCAGGGTCGTCGCTCGGCCCAACTGGTCATCGACGACGCGGCGATGGCCGGCGGTTAGAGCGGCTTGCGATAAATCTGACGCAGTTTCGTCGCGTTCGGGCGAGTGCGCCTGAGCCGGAAAGACGCGAGAAGCGATGCGGCGCATCGGGTGCCGTCGATGACGGCCCTATTGGTTCTGCGGGCGAAGCCCGCGTGCGGCTTTTCGCCCTAAGGCGCCCGCCCCAACGCGACCCGGATGGGCCGGGCGCTTTTTCGGCGCAGCTTCGTCGAAGGGCTCAACCGTAG
>JACRJC010000034.1 GCA_016215555.1 Rhodospirillales bacterium
AATCGCCATGCCGGGTTCGTTAGGCCGCTCGCGGGCTTTGCCCGCAAAACCAATGGGCCATCATTGACGGCACCCGTAGCCCCGCTACGCTCGTCGCGTCCTGCCTGCCCGGTCATGGCGATTGGCCGCCACGAAATGGGTTATTCATTCTGCAAACTGGTATTATCGACCTGTCCGAAATACCGAGGCCCGCTCTCTCAGCCCCCTTCCCTCCGCCAAATGACCACACAATATATTGAATTTCAAAGCGTTTCCGGCTCAAAACCTGGACGGCCTCACCACTGGTACACAGAGGTGGGACACATGGACCTGGAAACGCACATCGCCAGACATGGCAGTCGCTACTGTTTCCGCCTTCGCCTGCCGAAGGATATTGCCAGATGCTTGGGGATGACCGAGCCAAGCCGACGCTGACGGGGTACACGATCCATGTGAAATATCTCTCGAACCTCGGAACCTTCTTCGAGTGGGCAGAAGCCAACAACCTGATCGCCAGCAACCCTACCTTGAAAGTCAGGGTGAAAGACAGCAAGAGCGGTTTATCCGGTGGAGCCCCCATGATAACTCCATAATCGAGTTAGCCGGGACAACCCCTAAAATAATTGACCAACATCAAGGCGTGTCTCCCAAGAAGTGTGGAAGCTGGCGAGGCTAAAGGTGCCGGGGAGCGTGCGGCGGGGCATGCATCATTCATGCGGGATCAGAATCAAGAAAGGAAGATGACCTCAATGGGAAACGAGAGTTTGATTGGGCGTCTTCTCAAACGGAAGGTTCTTGGCGCGTCGGTTGGTAGCGCGCTATTTCTCTTCGTGGCGGGAATCATCTTCTGGGGCGGCTTCAACACGGCAATGGAAGCCACCAACACCATGCCCTTCTGCACTGGCTGCCATGTGATGGAATCCACCGTATTCCAGGAATACAAGCACACCATTCACTACGACAACCGCACCGGTGTGCGCGCCATCTGCTCCGACTGCCATGTGCCGCATCCCTGGGTCTATAAATTCGTGCGCAAGATTCAGGCCTCGAACGAGATTTTCCACTGGATTTTGGGCACCATCAACTCGCCGGAGAAGTTCGAAGAAAAGCGTCTCACGCTGGCCAAGAGCGTCTGGAAGTCAATGAAAAACACCGATTCGCGCGAGTGCCGCAACTGCCATACCAACGAGGGCATGAGCATGACGCAGCAAAGGCCGCGCGCTGCCAAGCAGCACGTGAACATGGTCAAGGAGGGGCTGACCTGCATCGATTGCCACAAGGGCATCGCGCACCGCGCCATTCACAAGAAGCTGCCCGACGACTACGCCCATTATGACGGCAAGGCGGACCAAGCCTTCAAGCTGCCGGTTATTTCACCTGAGGAACTGCAAACCGAGATGCAGGCTGGACGCCTGACGCAGCCTATGCCGGGTGCCCAGGCGCCTGCCTCCGCGCCCGAATCGGCTTCGCCCGCAGCCCCGGATTCGCCCGCCCTGACCTCTCCATCCACAGCAACTCCGGCGCAGGCGGCCAACGTTCCGGTCAATTGGGACAAGGCTGCGGCACTTGAGGTTCCGCTCTTCTATCCCGGCCAGACCGGCCTCGAATGGGTGCTGAAGGGCACAGATCATGGCGGCGCAAGGGCCGTGCGCAAGGGCGGCGACCGCTGCTTCGAATGCCACGGCAAGGAGCAGCCTGCGATGGGTGAAAAGATGGTTAGCGGCGCCAAGGCTGAGACGACGCCGATTGCCAAGAAGCGCGCTGCGGTCAATCTTTCGGTCAAGGCAGCGCATGACGGCAAGAATTTATATGTGCGCTTCCAGTGGCCGGACGGACCGCACACCCCGGCTCCCTTCGCGTCAGGAGGCAAGATGGACCCCGATAACCAGATCAAGCTGGCCATGATGATCACCGGAAGTGAGATCGACATGGGTGAGCAGTCTGGATGCTGGGTTACCTGCCACCAGGATTCGCGCTACATGTCCGAGGCCCCGAAGACCGAAGGCATCTCCGCCGATCTCAAGCAGAGGCTGAAGATCACCGATGGGCCGACCAAATATCTGGCGGAAAGCCGCACGGCGGTCGAGCTTAGCAACCCACCGCGCGGCGGCTGGGACAAGGTGAAGCCGCAGGCAGATCTCGACGCGCTGATGAAGGCTGGAACGCTCATGGAACTGTCGCGCTTCAAGAGCGGCAAGGGCGGCGTCAGCGAAAACGGCTATGTGCTGGAGAAGCGGGCCAGCGAGGGCGGCGTCCCGACCACCTTTCAGGGCGGCTTGGCGGGCGGCATCTGGACGGTAACCATGATCCGGCCATTGAAGGCGGGCAAGCCTGGTTTCCAGGATCTGGCTCCCGGCAACCTCTATACGGTGGGCATCGCGCTGCATGACGACTTCACCAATGCGCGCTTCCACCATATCTCGCTAGAGTATAAGCTGGGGATCGATAATTCCCAGGCCCAGATCAACGCGGTGAAGCAATAGGCGAAGGAGGGGGCGTGCCCGATGCCCAAAGCGCCACCTCTTGTCCTTCTTGCGCTCCTTGCGGAGGCGGCGGCGGCTTTTCCCGCGCTGGCGCAGAACAAAGGGAGCGAACAGAAGGCCATCTGCCTCGAGGCCGAGGCGGAAGCCGCCAATCAGGGGGTTTCGCCCTCCGGTCCTGCCCAGAATGGCAAGGACTTCACCATTCTGCTCTTCAAATATCGCTTCTGTCCCCAGCTTGCCAGAGTTGCCAAGGGGACGTCGGTCACCTGGATCAATATCGATAAGCGCACCAGCCACAGCGTTTGGTTCAAGGAAGCAGGCAAGGACGAGTCCGAACGCCTGTTCAATGCCGATACATGGCGGATTTCCTTTGAGAAACCGGGCACGTATCACTATCTGTGCGGACCGCATTGGGAAAAGGAAGGCATGATCGGAACCCTTGAGGTGCTGCCGTGATTTCCGGATGTGCCGCAGGAGAATTCACGGATGCGAAGAAACAACCAAACTGCTTCCCGCTTGATGAAAGTCAATGCGCGCCATTGGCAACGGGTGTCCGCTTGAAACACTGTATGGGGGGGCATGGGCCTTCGGACCCGCCCGTCGGATTCTTTAACGTCAACTGTTTTCATTGCAAAGGGGATAGAGCATGTTGAAAACCTTTCGTAACGCTCTGGTGCTGGCGACCTTGCCGCTGGCGGTTGGGGTTGCCCACGCGCAGCAGGCTCCAGCCCCCGGCGGCGCGCAGCCAACCATGACCAAGGAAGCTAAAGCCGCAAGCGCCAAGGTGTATTTCGAGCGCTGCGCCGGTTGCCACGGCATTCTGCGCAAGGGCGCTACGGGCAAGAATCTTGAGCCGGAAGCGTCGATGAAGTTGGGCCAGGCCCGCCTGGAGAAGATACTGACGCTGGGCACTGACGGCGGCATGGTGAATTTCGACGACATCCTGACCAAGGACGAAATTCGCGACATGGCCACCTACATCCAGACGCCTCCGGACGTGCCGCCCGAGTGGGGCATGAAGGACATGTCGGCCTCCTGGAAAGTCCTGGTGCCGGTCGATAAGCGCCCGACCAAGCAGATGAATAAGATCAACATCAAGAACGTCTTCTCGGTGACGCTGCGCGACACCGGCGAAGTCGCTCTGATCGATGGCGACACCAAGAAGATCTGGGGCATCGTCAAGACCGGCTACGCCGTTCACATCTCGCGCGTTTCTTTCTCGGGCCGCTATGTGTACGTCATCGGCCGCGACGGCCGCCTCGATCTGATAGACCTCTGGTTTGAGACTCCGACCCCGGTCGCCACCATCAAGGTGGGTATCGACGCCCGCTCGGTCGATACCTCGAAGTTCAAGGGCTATGAGGACAAATATGCGGTCGTCGGCTCCTACTGGCCGCCGCAATACACCATTCTCGACGGCCTGACGCTTGAGCCGAAGAAGATCGTCTCCACCCGCAGCCAGACCGTCGATGGCGAATACCATCCCGAGCCGCGCGTGGCCTCGATCGTCTCCTCGCAGGCCAAGCCGGAGTGGGTGATCAACATCAAAGAAACCGGCCTGATCAAGCTGGTTGACTACACCGACATCAAGAATTTGAAGGAAACCACCATTGAATCCGCCAAATTTCTGCATGACGGCGGTTGGGACGCCACCAAGCGATACTTCCTCGTTGCCGCCAACAATTCGAACAAGGTGGCGGTGGTCGATACCAAGCTAGGCAAGCTGGCGGCTCTGGTCGATACCAAGCCGAAGCCCCACCCCGGTCGCGGCGCCAACTTCGTCCATCCGAAATTCGGCCCGGTCTGGGCGACGTCACACCTGGGCGCGGAAGTCATCACCCTGATTGGCACCGATCCGGAAAAGCATAAGGAGTTCGCCTGGAAAGTCGTGGCGGAACTGAAGATGCACGGCTCAGGCTCGCTCTTCGTGAAAACGCATCCCAAATCGTCCAACCTCTGGGCAGACGCGCCTCTGATGCCGGAAGCCGAGAAAGCCGAATCGGTCACGGTCTACGACATCAAGAACCTCGAGAAGGGGCCGGAGACCATCAACATCGCCAAGATGGCCGGCCTGCCCGACACCAAGGCGGTCAAGCGCGTCGTCCATGCCGAATACAACGAGAAGGGCGACGAGGTGTGGTTCTCGATCTGGGCTGGCAAGACTGATCCTTCGGCGATCGTGGTCATCGACGACAAGACCCGCAAGCTGAAAACCGTGATCAAGGATCCCAAGCTGATCACGCCGACCGGCAAGTTCAATATTTACAACACCCAGCACGACATCTACTAACTTGCTGTTGCACTGAAAGAAAACTGCCGGGCGGTCCGCAAGAGCCGCCCGGTTTTTTTGGGGGGAAAAAGAATGTTTCCTTGTATAAGAGGCGGTGATTGATCAACATCAAGTCACTGGGTTGGCGCAAGGTGTTTAGTTGGGATGTCTTGGCTGTCACTGCAGGGCGAAAGCCATGGACGAGAGGGCGGAGTCTGACGTTGGAAAACAGAGAGAATCCCCTTGGAACGCAAGATGCCTAAGCCCGGCATGGTCTATCTGGTCGGCTCCGGTCCGGGCGATCCTGATCTGCTTACTGTGCGCGCCCTCAAGCTCATCCAATCGGCGGATGTCGTGGTCTATGACCGTCTGGTCGGCCAGAGGATTCTCGATCTCGTTCCCTCCGGCACCATGCGCGTCTTCGTTGGCAAGGAAAGCGGCTACCACATCATGCCGCAACCTGAGATCAATGAGCTTCTCTTGTCGCTGGCCAAGGCGGGGCGCATGGTGGTGCGACTCAAGGGCGGCGACCCCTATATTTTCGGTCGTGGCGCCGAGGAGGCGCTGGAACTGATTCGCGCCGGTATCGCCTTCAAAACCGTTCCCGGCGTCAGCGCGGCGTCAGGCATTGGCGCCGAGTTGGGCATTCCGCTTACCCATCGCGGGCTTGCCACGTCGGTGCGCTTTGTGGCTGGACACTTGAAGGAGGATAGTGATCTGCAACTGGATTGGCGCAGCCTAGCCGACCCCTCCTGCACTCTGGTAATCTATATGGGCCTCACGGCGGCGGCGCGCATTTCAGCCGAACTGATCCAGGCCGGCTTGCCGGGCTCGACACCCGTCGCCTTGGTAGAAAACGGCACCATGCCGCAGGAGCGCCACCACTTCACGACGCTCCGGGATATGCCCGAGGCGGTGACGCGCCTCGCATTCGTTCCACCTACTCTGATCTTGGTCGGTCGCGTGGTCAATTTTGCCGCCCTTCTTGGGCGGGAAGAGTGGCCGGTGGAGATCGCCGCCGGAAGCCATGGTTAAGCCCGTGGCCCTGCTCGCAGCCCTTGCCCTGGCGATTCCTCCTGCACAGGCAGCTCCTGACCTGGAGCGCCAGAAGGAACTGCTCGAATTCCTGCGCCAGGATTGCGGCGCCTGCCACGGCATGACGTTGAAGGGCGGTCTGGGCAGTCCCTTGCTGCCTGGGAATTTGACCGGGTACGATCCGCAGGGCTTGGCCGAGATCATTCTTAACGGCAAGCTGGGAACTCCGATGCCGCCCTGGAAGGATCTGCTCACTCAAGACGAGGCCGAGTGGCTGGCGCAAGGCTTGGTCCGCGGAGCCTTCCCATGAAACGGCTGGCCGCTCTTGTTCTTTTCCTGTTTCTGTCCGCCTGCGCGGGCCTTGAGCCTAGAGGCACGGGTGATCTGGGCATCATTATCGAGCGCGCCACAGGTAGCGTGCTGGTCGTTGATACCACGAAGCGCGCCATTCTTGGCCGCATCGAGGGGCTGGGCGATCTCTCGCACGCCTCCATGGTTTTTTCGCGCGACCAACGCTACGCCTACATCTTCGGGCGCGATGGCGGCCTTTCGAAGGTCGATCTCTTGGAGCGGCGGATCGCGGCCCGCATCGTGCAGGCCGGGAATTCCATCGGTGGCGCCATTGGTCCCAAGGGCGATTGGGTGGCGGCGGCCAATTACGAGCCGGGTGGCGTCAAATTCTTCGATGCGGCCTCGCTTGCGCAGCTGGCGGAAATTCCCGCCCTTGTCGATGGCAAAGCCTCGAAGGTGATCGGCATCGCCGAGGCGCCGGGCAACCGCCTTGTTTTCAGCCTCTATGACGCAGGCGAAATCTGGCTGGCAGACATGACCGATGTCAAGACCCCCTGGGTGCGCAAGTTCAAACAGGCGGGCCAACTGCCGTATGACGGGCTGATCACCTATGATGGACGCCATTATCTAGCCGGACTCTTCGGCGAGGACGGGCTTGCTCTGCTCGATTTGTGGAATCTGGAGGCGGGAACAAAAAAGATCATGCCGGGTTACGGCAAGGGCCAGGAGCCTCTGCCGGTCTATAAGATGCCGCATCTGCGCGGCTGGTCGCAGGCCGGCGACGAAATGTTCCTGCCCGCCATCGGTCGCCATGAGGTGCTGGTGGTTGATCGCCGCGGCTGGAAAGAGGCGGCGCGCATTCCGGTGGCCGGCCAGCCGGTCTTCGTGATCGCAAGGCCCGATGGCCGCCAAGTCTGGGTCAATTTTGCCTTGCCCAACAATGGCCTGATCCAGGTGATCGACGTGCCGACGCGCCAGATCGTGAAAACGCTGAAGCCGGGAAAAGCGATTTTGCATCTCGAATTCGCCTCCAAGGGAACCGAGGTCTGGGTAAGCGCCCGCGACGACGATCAGGTGATCGCGCTAGATACCGAGACCTTCGCCGAATTAGCCCGCATTCCTGCGCAGAAGCCTTCCGGAATCTTCTTCACCTCGCGCGCGCACCGGCTGGGGCTCTAGCCATGGACGAGTTCGATCGCCGCTTGCTTTCAGATTTCCAGCGCAGTTTCCCGCTGGTTCCCCAACCTTTTGCGGAATTGGCCCGGCGGCTGGATTGCTGCGAGGATGAAGTCATCGAAGCCTATGGCCGCTTGAAGGATGAAGGCGCGATCAGCCGCATCGGCGCCGTGGTCAGGGTCAACGCGGCGGGGGCCAGCACGCTCGCCGCGATAGCCGTTCCGCAGTCCCGGCTGGACGAGGTGGCCGCCCTGGTCTCTGCCTATCCCGAGGTCAATCACAATTACGAACGCGAGCACGGCCTCAATCTCTGGTTCGTCGTCACCGCGCCCGACCGGGCGCGGGTCGATGCCGTGCTGGCCGACATCGGGATCCGGACCGGCCTTGAGGTTCTCGATTTGCCGATGCGGGCCGAATACCACATCGATTTGGGCTTTGATCTGCCATGACGCCAAGCCGTCATGACCTCGCCCTGATCGCCGCCCTCAGGAACGGCTTGCCCTTGGTCTCGCACCCCTATGCCGAGATCGGCAAGGCTTGCGGCCTCGACGAGGGTCAGGTAATCGCCCGTCTGGGCACCCTGCTGGAAAGCGGCGTTCTGAAACGCTTCGGCGTCGTCGTGCGCCACCATGAACTAGGCTATTCCGCCAACGCCATGTCGGTCTGGGAGATCCCAGAAGACCGGATCGACGAGATCGGCGCCAGGTTGGGTGCCGTGCCCTGCGTCACGCTCTGCTACCGCCGCCCTCGCCGTCCTCCCGTCTGGCCCTACAATCTCTTCTGTATGATCCACGGCAAGGATCGCGAGGCCGTGAAGAGTTGCATCCAGGGGCTAATCGAGCAATTTGGCCTAGCCGTCTATCCCCACGACGTGCTGTTCAGCACAAGGCGCTTCAAGCAGACTGGCGGCCGCTATGGCCGCTCGGCCGATGAGGCGGCGGCATGAGCGATCTCGATTCCATCGAGCGGCGCATCGTCAACGAATGGCAGGAGGGCGTTCCCGTTTGCTCGCGGCCCTACGCCGTTATGGCAGAAAAGCTGGGCATCGGCGAGGCCGAACTGCTCGCCAGGATCGAGAGCCTGCTGGCGCGCAAGGTGCTGACCCGCTTCGGACCACTCTTCAACGCTGATCGCATGGGCGGCGGTTTCCTTTTGGCCGCCATCGCCGTGCCCGAGGCGCGTTTCGACGAGGTGGCGGACAAAGTCAACGCGTTCCCGGAAGTGGCGCACAATTACGCCCGCACGCATGCGCTCAACATGTGGTTCGTGATCGCCTGCGAGAAGCCCGAACGCATCGGCGAGGTGGTGGCCGAGATCGAGGCGGCGACCGGGCTTACGGTGCATCCCATGCCCAAGCTGGCGGAATTCTTCATCGATGCAAGGTTTGCGGCATGAGCGCCTCGGCCTTCCTCAAGCCGCTCGACCGCGCCATCGTCAAGGCGACCCAGGCCGGCCTGCCGCTGGTTGCTGAGCCCTGGAAGGCGGTGGCTGATCTGGCCGGAGTCCGCGAGGAAGAGGTGATGGAAAGCGCCCGCGCCATGCTGGCAAGCGGCGTCATGCGCCGTATCGGCGCGGTGCCCAACCACTACGCGCTGGGCTATGTCGCCAACGGCATGACGGTGTGGGATGTGGGCGACGAAGTGATCGAAGAGGCGGGCCGGATGCTGTCCAGGCTCGATTTCGTCACCCATTGCTATCACCGCCCGCGCCATATGCCCGATTGGCCCTACAATCTCTTCGCCATGGTGCACGACAAGGACCGCGCCAAGGTGGAGGCGCGGGTGGAGGAGATGGCGGCGCTGCTAGGATCGCGATCGCGGGGCCACGACGTGCTCTACAGCACCCGAATTCTTAAGAAGACCGGACTGAGGATCGGAGCGTAGACATGTTCCGGCTCAGCCAATTCCTCGAAGCCCTTGACGAACCGGCCCCCACGGAGCCAAGGCGCGCTTCTCCGGGGCCGGTGGTAATCTGGAATCTGGTCCGCCGCTGCAACCTCACCTGCCTGCATTGCTATTCCGGCTCGTCGGACAAGTCTTTCCCGGGTGAACTTGCGACGGACGAAATCCTCCGCGTCATGGGCGATCTCAAGGCCTTCTGCGTACCGGTGCTGATCCTGTCCGGCGGTGAGCCGCTTCTGCGCCCCGACATCTACGACATTGCCCGCCACGCCAAGCAGATGGGCTTTTATGTCGCGCTGTCCACCAACGGCACGTTGATCAACCAGCCTGCCGCCCAGCGCATCGCCGCACTCGGCCTTGATTATGTTGGCATCAGCCTGGACGGCGTGGGCGAGACGCACGACAAATTCCGCGGCAAGACGGGCGCGTTCTCGCAAGCGCTCCAGGGCATTCGGCTCTGCCGCGAGACGGGCGTCAAGGTGGGCTTGCGCTTCACCATGACCGAGGAAAATTTCCCCTCGCTGCCTCGTCTGCTTGAGGTGATGGAAGAGGAACGGGTGGAGAAATTCTATCTCTCGCACCTCAATTACGCCGGACGCGGCAACGCCAACCGGGACGAAGACGCGGCGCTTGCCACCACCCGCCAGGCGATGGAGCTGCTGTTCGAAGCGGCGCTGGCGCATGTGGAGGCCGGACGGCATCGTGAGTTCGTCACCGGCAACAATGACGCCGACGGCCCTTTCCTTCTGCAATGGGTGGCCAAGCGCTTTCCCGAAAAGGCGGCGGCGCTGGAGCAGCGTCTGATCCGCTGGGGCGGCAATGCGAGCGGCATCAACGTCGCCAACATCGACAACAGGGGCGATGTGCATCCCGACACTATGTGGTGGAACCACACGATCGGCAATGTGCGCCAGCGCGCCTTCGGCGACATATGGAACGATCTTGCCGATCCCCTGATGGCGGGATTGAAGCAAAGGCCGAGACCGGTAAGCGGACGCTGCGCCGCCTGCCGCCATCTTCCGATCTGCAACGGCAACACGCGCACACGCGCCTTCCGCCTGACCGGAGATCCCTGGACCGAAGACCCGGGCTGCTACCTCACCGATGAGGAAATCGGCCTCAAGAAAGCCGCGGAGTGACAATGAAAAGCCTTCTCGCCGGCCTGCTCGCTCTCCTCGCCCTGCCCGCGTTGGCGGATGCTGATGCGGGAAAACTCTATGCCGACCATTGCGCCGACTGCCACGGCTTCGACCGGTTGGGCGGCGTGGGGCCTGCGCTGCTGCCGGAAAATCTTGGGCGCTTGAAGCCGGCCGAGGCGGTGCAGGTGATTCTCGAAGGCCGCGTCGCCACCCAGATGCTGGGCATGGGCGACAAGCTCTCCAGGGGAGAGGCCGAGGTGTTGGCTAAGCACATCTACACGCCCTTGGCGCGCATTCCTGTTTGGGGCGAGACAGAAATCGCGGCCAGCCGCGTCACGCTGACCCCGCCCGAATCCTTGCCCGCAAAGCCTGTCCACCAGGCCAATCCCCTGAATCTCTTCACCGTGGTGGAACTGGGCGATCACCACGTCACCATTCTTGATGGCGACCGGTTCCTGCCTCTCAACCGCTTCCAGAGCCGCTTCGCGCTGCATGGCGGCGCAAAATATTCGCCGGATGGCCGCTTCGTCTATCTCGCCTCGCGTGATGGGTGGGTGCTGAAATACGATCTCTATTCCCTAAAGCCGGTGGCAGAAGTGAGAGTCGGCATCAACACACGCAACATCGCGGTTTCTTCGGACGGGCGCTACGTCGCAGCCGCCAACTATCTGCCGCACACGATCACCCTCCTCGATGCCAGCGACCTCTCACCCTTGAAGGTCATTGAGGTCAAGGATGAGAATGGAACCTCCTCGCGCGTTTCAGCGATCTACACCGCGCCGCCGCGCCAGGCCTTCATCGCCGCCTTGAAGGATGTCAAGGAAGTCTGGGAAATTCCCTACGGCGACACTGCAAAGGTCAGCGCTGGTCTGGTCCATGGCTACGAAAAAAGCAAGGCCGGGGCGCGGCCCGTGCAGAGCCGCTTCCCGTTACGGCGCATTGTGGTGGACGGAATCCTGGACGATTTCTTCTTTGATCCTGCCTATGCCCACCTGATCGGGGCGTCGCGGGAAGGCAAGGCGCAGGTGGTCGATCTGCTGGCCGGGCGCACGATCAAGAGCATCGAGCTTTCCGGTATGCCACATCTGGGCTCGGGCATCGTCTTCCAGAGCGAGGGCCGCCAGCTAATGGCGACGCCCAACTTAAAGGAGTCCATCGTCAGTATTGTCGATATGAAGAACTGGGAGGTGGTGAAGCGCATCGCCACGCCGGGGCCGGGCTTTTTTCTGCGCGGCCACGAGAACAGCCCCTACGCCTGGACCGACGCCATGATGGGCAAGGTCAAAGATACCATGACCATCATCGACACCCGCACGCTGGAGGTGGTGCGAACCATCACGCCCTCTCCCGGCAAGACGGCGGCGCATGTCGAATTCACCCGCGACGGCAAGTATGCACTGGTCTCAATCTGGGAAATGGATGGCGATCTGGTGATCTACGACGCCGCAACCTTCCTAGAGGTGAAACGCCTGCCGATGAAGAAGCCGTCTGGCAAATACAATGTCTGGAACAAGATCAATTATTCCAGCGGCACGAGCCATTAGCCTAACCATGCGCCCGATTTCGATACTAGCGGCCTTTACCTTGCTACTAAGTCCTGCAGCCAAAGGAGAAAATCCCTCTTGGGTCTGGAGTGTTGAGGATATCGCGGCCAGCCGGAGCTACCTTGCGCCGCTGGAAGCGGATTCCGCATCTGCAGGGCGCGTACTGTTCCTAGCAATCGAGGCCGGGGACCGGCGCCTTGCCGTCCTAGACGCCTCCAGCCTCAAACTTCTGGCCCGCATCCCCTTGCGCTCCGAGCCGGTGGGACCGCCGGTTCTCTCGCCCGATGGCAGGTTCGCTTACACGCTCTCCCCGGATGGCTGGATCGACAAGTGCGACCTTAGGGCGTTGCGCCATGCGGGAGCGGTTCGGGCGGGGCTGGAGGCGCGCGGCTTGGCACTGTCCGGTGACGGGAAATGGCTGCTCGCCGCCTTGTCACGCCCGGGCGGTCTGGCGGCGATTCTGGCCCAGGATCTGACGCCCTTCCGAGTCATTCCGGGGCGCGACGACAAGGGGGGTGTTTCCGAAGCCGGGGCGGTCTTCGCCGCTCCGGCGCGGTCGAGCTTTATCGCCGCGTTGCCGGGCATTTCGGAAATCTGGGAACTCAGCCACGACGAGAACGCCGAGCCGGTCTATGCCGGCATGGTCCATTCCTTTGAGAAGGGAAGCGAGGAAGGCGTTGGTGAGGCGCAGCCCTTCGCCAGACGGCGCACGAAGACCGATCCCGACCTTGAGGGCTTCTTCTTCAGCCCGGACTTCGTTGAGATCGGCGGCGGGACGCGCGACGGCCCTGGGGGCGCTGTCTATAATCTGGACGCCCGCCGCCGGGCGGCCCGCCTGCCCGCCAACATTTCTCCCCGCTTTGAGGCGTCGATCTCCATCCAGATCAAGAGTCGCCGCGCCATACTCTTTCCGATGGCCGGATCGTCCGAACTTGGCGTCTTGGAGCTTGATAGCTGGAAGATCCTCTCCCGGCTGGCGCTGCGCGCTCCCGCCCTATTCCTCAAGCAACAGCCCAACGCCGATCTGGTCTGGGCCAGCGGCTTTTCCGGCAAGGACAAAGACGTCATTCAATTAATCGATCTGCGCAGCCTGCGGGCAGAGAGGGTTTTCGGGCCTTTTCCAGGCAAGGCCGTCGGACAGGCGATCTTCTCCGCCGACGGCAAAACCGCCTTTGTCCTGCTCACCGGGTCAGAGGGCGGCATCGTCGCCATCGACACCGTCTCGCTCACCCCTGTTAAAACCCTGCCACTGAAAAACCCCGTTTCCTTCGTCATAGTCTTGCCACCTCCACCTTAGTGGTGCTATGTCGATGGACGATTCCCATTTCGTCGGCAGAATCGCACCGCCAACCATTTGACTGAGTGGGCAGATTTCCCTTGCGGAAAAGACCTTGGCGGGTTCTTTCCGTAAGGATCGGACCACGAGGAGCCCTGTTATGACGCCCTTCCGCCTCGCCTTGTCCCTGTTGTTCGCTCTGACCGCCGCCACCTCGTCCTTGGCGGGCGAAACGCTGACCTGTCCCGATTTGGCGCAGGCGGCGCAAGTCGCCGACTGCCCGACAGAGGAGCAGTTGCGCTACACCTATCTCGGCTATTGCGGCGACGACCGGCGCATGTACGAGAAGGATAACGTCACCTGCACAGCCTATGAGCACTTTCGTGATTTGAAGAATATCGCGCTCTGGGAATCGGCCGATGGCGTGTTCCAGGGCTACGTCTCATGCGCCTTGCCGCCCGCCCAGGTGAAGGTCATGAAAGCTACGCGCATGTCGGTGGTGACGCAGGGATCGCTGACTAAGCTGGTCTGCGCCTATCCGAACAATGTCGCCTTGACGCGCCGCAGCAAGACGCCTTGCAGGGTCGATGGCGATGGGGACTGCGGGCCCGGAGGCACAGATTGCAAGGTGGTCTGCGATTAGGTTCTGCAAACTGGTATAACTGAAAAGGCTGCCGCTTTGTTCGTCCGATCCGCGCATCCGCCTCCCCTGACCGCTCGAAGAGCGACTCACGGCCAAAAGTTCAATGCCAGGGTTTTTTCAGCAGCCTGTTAAATCCGTCTAAGCGCCAGCACGGTGGTATCGTCGCCGCGCTCGGCCCCGTCCATGAAGGCCTCCTGGGCGACGAACAGGGCATCCACGATTTCAAGCGCCGAAGTCTGGCGATCCAGGCCCGAAAGTACAGCCAGCGCCCGATCCTCGCCGAATTGCTGGCGCTTCAGGTTGAAGGCCTCGCTCAGCCCATCTGTATAGATGACCAGCCCCTCGCCCGGCTTCAGATGCAGCACGGCCTCGCTATAGGACAGTTCCTCGGATACCCCCAACACCAGCCCGTCAACGGCTTCCAGTTCGCGCACCGTTCCGTTGGCGTCCAGATGCAGCGGCGGCTGATGGCCGGCGCTGGCATGGATAAGCGTCCAATTGATGGGATCGAAGATGCCGTAGAAGGCCGAGACGAACATGTTGGGAATGTCGTGGCGGCACAGCACGGCGTTGGCCTGGGTCAGGCAATCGGCGGGGCTGGTGCCGGTCAAGGCGGTGGCGCGCAGCAAGGTCCGGGCCACGGCCATGAAGAAGGCGGCGGGAATGCCCTTGCCCGAAACATCGGCCACCACCAGGCCCAACCGCCCCTCGGGCAGATCGAAGATGTCGTAGAAATCGCCGCTCATGCTTTTGGCCGAGGCCAGGCGGGCGAACAGCGAATAGCCCAGCCCGTCTTCGAATTCGGACGGCAGGATGCGGCGCTGGATTTCCTCGGCGATGGTGATTTCGCGCTGGATGGCCGACAGCTTGGCTTCGTTGCGCCAGGCCTGGCGGCGCTCCTCGCAGGATTTGAAGACCCGCTCGATGGTGGTCAGCAGATCGGCCCGTTCGACCGGCTTGACCAGGAAATCGGCGGCCCCGTCATTCATGGCCTTGCGCGCCGTCTGCAAGTCGCGTTGGGACAGAAGCGCTATGCGCGGAATGCGCACGCGAACGCTTGACAATTGCTTGAACAGGTCCAACCCGCCCAGCTTGTCGGAATCGACGCTGACCAGCGCGATGTCGAGATCGGCGGCATTGGCCAGCAATTCGCGAGCGCTTTCGTCGTCGCTGGCGAAAACGAACTCGTTGCCCGCGGCGCCGGGCTGGCGGCACAAGGCCTCGAAATCCGGATCGTCGTCGATGACCAGGGTTTTAGGCATGAGGACACATTAAATGGAATAATCCTCGGGCGCCAGGATCAGCGGCAGCCCCGCCTCGGCCCAGGCCTTGATGCCCCCCTCGAGATTGAAAAGCGGCAGCGTCGTCTCGCCCGCCTGCAGCAATTGCTTGCCCGCGGCCACCGAGCGTTTGCCGAGGGCGCAGATCAGCACCACCTTGACGCCCTTGATGGCCGTGAAATCCTCAGGGTCGAAGACCGACATCGGCAACAGCAGGCTGCCCTTGATGTGCTTGGCGGAATATTCCGACATTTCACGGACATCGACCAGCAACACATTGTCGGTCTCGAGCAGCTCAAGCACCTGTTGCGGTTTTAAATCGATCAATTCGGGCATCGGGGGAGTCGCTGCGGTTTGTAACAAACTTAACTCTACCCCAAGCGGTGGGAAATTCCTACACTTTGACGGCCTTGTTCTTAAAGAAAATCCAACTAAACTGACCATATCGGCGGGGGGATTTGATCGTATGACCAGCAGTTCCGAACCAGAGGCGTCAGAGCCCAGCGAGGCCATCAAAAAGAGCCTCCATGACCATCTGTTGCATTCGGTAGGCAAGGACACCGTCAACGCCACCTCGCGCGATTGGTACCAGGCGGCGGCGCAGACCGTGCGCGATCGCATGATCGAGCGCTGGATGGAAACCATGCGCGCCTATTACGACAACGACGTCAAGCGCGTCTATTACCTGTCGATGGAATTCCTGATGGGCCGGGCTCTGGCCAACGGCATGCTGAACATGGGCTTGACCGATTCCTGCCGCAGCGCGGTCATGGATCTGGGCTATGACATGGCCGAGTTGGAAAGCTGGGAGGCCGAGCCGGCGCTCGGCAATGGCGGCCTGGGCCGCCTGGCCGCCTGCCTGCTCGATTCCATGGCCACGCTGGGCGTGCCGGGTTTCGGCTATGGCATCCGCTATGAATACGGCATGTTCACCCAGCATATCGAGCAGGGCAATCAGGTTGAAGCGCCCGAAAACTGGCTGCGCTACGGCAATCCCTGGGAATTTCCCCGCCCCGGCGTCATCTATCCGGTCCGTTTCGGCGGACGCGTCATCCATGTCAAGGACGCCGAGGGCAAGTGGCGCCACCAGTGGCAGGACGGCGAGGAAGTGATGGCCATGGCCTACGACCTGCCGGTGCCGGGCTATGGCGGCAAGACTGTGAACAATCTGCGCCTGTGGTCGGCCAAATCGACCCGCGACTTCAATCTGCGCTATTTCAACCAGGGCAATTATATCGAGGCGGTCAAGGACAAGACCGAGTCGGAAAATCTCTCAAAGGTGCTTTACCCCTCGGATTCCACGGCCCGGGGCAAGGAACTGCGCTTCCGCCAGGAATATTTCTTCATCTCGTCCTCGCTGCAAGACATCCTGGCCCGCTTCAGGAAGCATCACGAGGGCTTCGATGCCCTGCCCGACTATGTGACCATCCAGTTGAACGACACCCATCCCGCCATGGCGGTGCCGGAACTGATGCGCATCCTGACCGACGAGCATTTCTACGATTGGGAACGGGCCTGGAACATCACCAAGCGCGTCTTCGCCTACACCAACCACACGCTGCTGCCCGAGGCCCTGGAAACCTGGCCGGTCGATATCTTCGAACGCCTGCTGCCCCGCCATATCCAGATCATCTATGACATCAATCTGTATTTCCTGGGTCAGGTCAGATCCCAATTTCCGGGCGACGCCGATCTTATGCGCCGCATTTCGCTGATCGACGAAATGGGCGAGCGGCGCGTGCGCATGGCCCATCTGGCCTTCGCCGGCTCGCACAAGGTGAACGGGGTTGCGCAAATCCACACCGAGCTGATGAAAAGCACCATCTTCTCGGATTTCCACCGCCTGGACCCCAGAAAAATCACCTGCGTGACCAACGGCATCACGCCCAGGCGCTGGCTGGCGATGGCCAATCCCAAGCTGACGCGGCTGATTTCGTCGCATATCGGCATGGACTGGGCGGCCGATCTGGATGATTTGCGCCGCATCGAACCCTTGATCGAGGATCCGGAGTTCCTGGAATCCTTCCGCTCGGTCAAACGGGCCAACAAGGAACGCTTGGCCTCGCTGATCCGCCAGCGCCTGGGCGTCGATGTCGATCTGCATTCCCTGTTCGACGTGCAGGTCAAGCGCATCCACGAATACAAGCGCCAGCTTCTGAACATCCTGTACACCATCGCCCGCTACAACCAGATCCGCGCCAATCCCCAGGCCCCGGTCGTTCCCAGGACCATCATCATCGCCGGCAAGGCGGCGCCCGGCTATGCGCTGGCCAAGCTGATCATCAAGCTGATCAACGACGTCGCCGCCGTCATCAATGCCGATCCCGTGGTCGGACGGCGCCTGAAGATGGTGTTCGTGCCCAACTACAATGTCTCGACGGCGGAGCTCATCATTCCCGCCGCCGACCTCTCGCAACAGATTTCCACCGCCGGCACCGAGGCCTCGGGCACGGGCAACATGAAACTGTCCCTGAACGGCGCGCTGACCATCGGCACCCGCGACGGCGCCAATATCGAGATCGCCCAGGAAGTGGGCGAGGAGAACGTCTTCTTCTTCGGATTGTCGGCGCAAGAGGTCATGGATCGCCGCCATTTGGGCTACAATCCGTGGGACGTCTACAACGCCGACATCGAACTGCGGGAAGCCATGGACCAGATTGCCCAGGGCTTCTTCTCGCCCGACCAGCCCGACCGCTTCCGCCCCATCTTCGACGCGCTGACCCATGGCGGCGACTATTACATGCTGCTGGCCGACTTCGCCGCCTATCGGGACGCCCAGGCCAAGGTCGATGCCCTCTACCAGACTCCCGACGACTGGGCCCGCAAGGCGGTGTTGAACGTGGCCCGGATGGGCAAATTCTCGTCCGACCGCACGGTGTTGGAATATGCCGAGCATATCTGGAACGTCGAGGCCACCAACGCCCCCAAACGTCAGAATCGGTCCTGACCGTTATTCACCAAACATTCAGCATCGATTTGACATAAATGGGTTGAGGTTTACGCAAAATCGAAAAGCCATGATTGACCATTTATATCGTGATTTGATGATTAGGCTGACATTGGGCGCCGTCCTCATCGCCGGCGTCTTGGGTCTGGCCGTTTACTATTACGAGATCGAGAAGATCGACGAGGCCATCGTTGCCAGCGTCGCCGCCGAGGCCCGGGCCTTCGCGCCGGCGGCCGCGAACCACGCTCCCTTGAGCAAGCCGCAGCCCGCCTCCGGCCTTGCCAAGGATCTCGAGGCCTTCCTGGGCCAGCACCGCAATTTTTCCGAGGGCAATTTCATCGTCGCTGAAATCTACGACATCGAGCGCGACAAAGTGGCCGAGGCCGTTCTTCCCGGCTCGGAATGGGTCGAGCGCTCGCTCAAGACCAACAAGCACCGCTTTCCCGAGGGCGATTCCACCTGGTACGTCAAGCGGACCATCGACGAGAGGCTGTTCATCCAGGCTCTGACCCCCTTGCGCAGCGACAAGAGCGAGTTGTTGGGCTATTTCGAAGGCGTCTACGAAGTCAGCCCCAGACGCGTCGCCGAGATCACTGACCTTACCGCCACCACGCTGTTCATGGTCGTGGCATCGGTTCTGGCGACGGCGCTGCTGCTCTATCCCATCATCCGCACCCAGCAGCACGGCCTGGTTCGGCTGAATCAGGGCTTGCTGAACGCCAATATCCAGACGCTGGAGGTTCTGGGCAGCGCCATCGCCAAGCGCGACAGCGACACCCACACCCATAATTTCCGGGTCGTTCTGTACGCGGTGCGTCTGGCCGAAAAGGTGGGGATGAGCCAGCAGGGAATCCGCGAACTCATCAAGGGCTCGTTCCTGCACGATGTCGGCAAGATAGCCATTTCCGACACCATTCTTTTGAAGCCGGGCAAGCTGGACGCCGACGAATTCACCATCATGAAAACCCATGTCGCCCACGGCGTCGACATCGTCAGCCGCTCGCCCTGGCTGGAGGAGGCGGCCCGGATCGTCGAGGCGCATCATGAAAAGATCGACGGCAGCGGTTATCCCAAGGGGCTCAAGGGCGGAGCCATTCCGCTGGGGGCCAGAATCTTCGCCATCGCCGATGTTTTCGACGCCCTGACCTCGGAACGTCCCTACAAGCCGGCCTTGCCGCTTGATGAAACGCTCTCGATCATGGATAAGGGGGCGGGCAGCCATTTCGACGCCGCTCTGCTGACGGCGTTCCAGGAGCTGGCCCAGGAGCTCCACGCAGCTTTCGGCGGGCGCGAAGATGTGTCGGTCGAAGAAGCGGCGCGGCGCCTGACCAAACCCTATTTCGAGGTGGCATGACGGAACTTTCGGACTGGATCGGCATGGCGGGGGGGACATTGACCACCCTGTCCTTCGTCCCCCAGGTCATCAAGACCTGGAAAAGCCGCCGCACCCGCGATATTTCACTGTCCATGTTCCTGGCTTTTACCCTGGGCGTTCTGCTGTGGCTGGTCTATGGGCTGATGATCGGGGCCTGGCCGGTCATCCTGGCCAATCTGCTGACCCTGCTTCTGGCCGGCATCATCCTGTATTTGAAGCTGAAACACCGAAAGAACGAATTGCATTAACGCTTGCAGGCATAGGCATTTACCCCTACCTTTTGACGCTTCACAATCAAGGCCAGGGGATCCAATGCAGGCCAGCAGCGATATGCGCAAGAAAGTCAGGATCGTCGATTTCGACGGCAAGGGTCGCGGCGTCGTGGCCGCGGAAACAATCAGGAAGGGCGAGCTGATCGAACGTTCGCCGGTTCTGGTCATTCCCGAGGCCGACCGCGCCAAGACCGATGAAAGCGTTTTGTTCACCTATGTCTTCATGTGGGAAAAGAACACCACCGAAGAAGACCTGTACAATCGCCGGGGCCGGGCCGGCGTCACGCTGGGCTATACCAGCCTGTGCAACCATTCGCCCACGCCCAATGCCGACTTCGATCGGCTGATCGACGAAAAGCTGCTGGATCTTTTTGCGCTCAAGGACATCGCCGAAGGCGAGGAGATCACCATCGACTATCAGATGACCCTCTGGTTCAATGCGGGAAAGTAGCGCATCATCAAGAAACGGTTTCCGGGAGACGCGCCATGACGCAGACATCTTGCTGTTCCCTGCTTTCCTCCTCAGCGCATCAAGGCCTGTCGCGCCGGGGTTTCGTGAGGCTGGCGGCCCTGGGCGGAACCGCGGCCCTGCTGGCCAGCTTTGCCCCCCGCGCCAGCCTGGCCGCCGGCAACACCGAGGCCATGCTTCTGTCTTGCATGGACTTCCGCCTGATGGACGATATCGCCAAATATATGGACAGCCGGTTTCTTACCAACAATTACGACCATGTGGTTTTGGCCGGGGCCTCGCTGGGCGCCTTGAACGAGGCCTCGCCGGCCTGGGGCCAAACCTTCTGGGATCATCTGGACATCGCGCTCAAGCTCCATCACATCAAGAATGTGATGGTGATGGATCATCGCGACTGCGGCGCCTACAAGGTGCTGATCGGCCCCGAGCATATGAAGGACGCCGCCAGCGAAAAGGAACTGCATGCCTGGAATCTTCAGCGCCTGCGCCAGAAGATCAAGGAACGCCACCCGGCACTTGGGGTCGAACTTCTGCTCATGGATATCGAAGGCAAGGTCGAAGCGATCGCCTGAGGCGGGACCAAGCTCCCCTCTCGGCGCCAGGCTACGAAGACGAATCCCCCGCCCAAGCCAAGACGGGCCCGCCATACCGGCCCGCGCTTGTCACCCATGCCTCAAGACTGGACAATTGTTGTCTGGTGCCTGAAACTCTGGCTTTCCGGGGTGTTCTGGCTTTTTGGTTGTTGACCTTGAACCCGATGAAGGGAAGGGGGTATTGTTTGACTGTCACCTGTACCCTTACCTGTTTCTGAGCAAGTGGAACAAAGGCATTCAAGATTGTTCGCCCTTCACGATAGTTGTGCAATTCGCCAGATTGCCGTTGCCTGATTTGCCATCCAACTTTGATGATTGGCAACACTTTCCGGCGTCCAATCGCTACTGTCTTCCGCCAGTTTGCGCGTGATAGCAAATTCGCTGCTTAATAGAGACTGACGCTTGCTGGAATAGGAGGCGTTGCCTTGATCCCTGTTTTGCTTGGCTTGCTGCAGAGTCATATTACCCAGTCGATAGGTCAGCGCCTCGGCTTCTTCGTCATTAAATGCATCCCACCCAACTTCAGGATTCTGCGGTAGGACATGCTCAACATTGAAAGTTTCACTGGAGAAGTCGTAGTCCCGTCCGGAAAGGTGTTTCTCAAGCGCGCACAAAATATATCTGACAACACGATTGTTACGAGATTGAGTCGTGCGGATGACCTTTTCCTCGAAAGCCGCCTTAAAAGCTGTGTCATTGGGATAGATGCTTTGCATCGCGCTTAACGTTGCCAGCAACCCGACAATATCTCCACGCGCAACGCGTTCGGCAACACTGTTATAGGTCCGCTCCTGTTCCGCGCCACCATAATTACAAATGACGTTGAAACGCATGGAGATCATCACACATGCCCGCATCAGACTTGTAAAGTCCGGCGAGTCAAAACTTCGCTTTGCCGCCAACAGCAATGGATAGGGTAAGCGCACATTAAATGTTCTTAAGGCCGCGGCATATTTCTTGTCATCAGACAGCCAAGTCGAAGCCTCTGGCGATTGCAGGGTGATATAGGTGTCAAGATCCTCTTCCATATCACGCAGAAGCTGAAACACCGATTCACGGGTTCTGATCTGGGCGCGAATGGTCTTAAACAGATCGGACTGACGGGCAAAATTGCGGCGGCTGTTCCAATGAACCCGCAGGAAATCGGGAAAACTCTCTGGGCCGAGACGCCCGACCATGTTTTCCCAACGATCTTCCAAGTTCCGCAATTGGTGGTCGTCAGGCTCCGTGCCGCGATCCAATACAGAAAACAGATAATTTTTCAGAAGATCGGTGGCAGATAGACGCACGCCACGGGCATTCAGAGTTTCAAAGACTTTATAGGCATTCAGCTCGTTGGTAACTGTAATGACCGTAAAAAATAGTCCGTCGCTAAGGTCTTCCACAAACTGCGCAAGACGCTTGCCGTCTTCTCCGTCATTTTTCTTCAGAATCTCCGCAACCCGCCTATCAAACCAGTCAAACGCTTTGCGAAGAAGATGCTCTGACGCACGGAAGCCTCGCTGGGGCAGATGACCCAGTGGGATCAAATAATTCTGATAATAGGCATTATTGTTGCGGTTCAGGGTCAGCTTAGGCCGGGCGATTAAGGTAACGGGGTCAAGGTAACCTATATAGGTCTGGCGTATCTGATCCATTCGACGCTGATTGTTTTCTGCATCCTGCCCAGAATCGATAAGACGCTGCAAGTTCTTAAGGGTCGCCAGCACGATCAGGCTTACGGTGGTCAGTCTCTGTTGCCCATCAATAACTTCGAAAGTCTTATCATCAGACGATTGCAGAACAAGGTACCCCAAATAATGGGCTGGCTCATCTCTTGCGACAAGGACTCCCTGCAAGTCCATCCACAAGTCTTCCCACTCATCCTCTGTCCAACTATAGTCACGCTGAAACCGTGGAATACGATACGTTAGCCCGTTTCCGATGAGCTTGCGAAAAGTATTGTTTTCCGTCTTAAAGTTTGTTGCCGCCACGCGACGCCTCCACGCTACCGTTGGGTCAACATATCACATCTAACCGAAAATCTCCCACGTGCGGAATTACGGTGTCAATATCGCGACCGCAGTGCAGGGATTTGACTATTCGCAGCAAAGAAACAGCGTATCCGTGTAATAATAACACATTGATTTTTAACAAGAGAAGCCTCACCTCCCTGTCTCCGCCACACCGCCAAACTCTTCGCGGATCTATTCTTTCGGCAGGCTTGGGCTAGTCAGGAACGAGCCCGATTGGAGTAGGAAGATCGGGAAAACCGATCCCCACAGAATTGCCGCCAGGATCAGCAGATTTTGCGGCTGCTCCGAAACCACGGCGGCCAAGCGCAGTCCCGCGCCCGACGTGACCAGCACCCCCATCAGCAGATAGGGCGCTCCGGTCCGGAAGGGCCGTCCGGTATGGCGCTGCGAAACGCGGGTCAGCATGGCCACCATCATCATGCCCAAGCCCCCGGTGGTGAAGGCGTGAATCCACAGCCCTGGCGGCCATCCCCAAAGATCGGCGCCGGCCCGCAGCGCGAACACCGCCACCAGCCACAGATAGGCCAACTGCAAGAATGAGACGATGGGAATATGAACGATGCGCCAGAATTTCCAGCACAGGAAGCGCGCAAGGTGAATCAGCGCCGCCGCCAGCGCGATCATGCCCGCAGCCACGCCATCCGGCAGCAGCAGGCCCGACAGCAGGAAAGCCAGAAGCGACAGATGCGACGCCCATTCCAGCCAGACCGGCGCGCCGAGGCGATGATCCTGACCCCGCTCCTGCAGGGCCGTGCGGGTGAATGTGGGGGCCAAAAAGCCCCAGACCAGCCCGAACAAGCCGATATTGCCGGCCAGACCCAGATGAAGCCCATGGCGGGCGATGGTATCGCTTTCTCGCATCAGGCCAAAATGAAACAGCGCATTGCCCAGAAACAGGGCCAGCAGAATCGGCGCCAGAGCCAGAAAGCCCTTTTGCCTCATCCTTGACGCATCGGGAAGGGTAAAGGCCGCCAGAAGCGGAAACAGCGCCAAATCGCCCAAGGCGACGACAAGCGGCGGCAACCAGCCGGCGGCGAAGGCCAGAAGGCGTCCCAAAAGCCAGACGCCAAACAACAAGGCTAGGCGCGGGCGTGAGATGGCGGGGGCGCCGCCCCAACTGGGCAGCGCCGTCAGAATGAAGCCCGTACAAATGCCGCCGGCCAGACCGAACAGCATTTCATGCCCATGCCACAAGAAGCGGTCGCCATGCAGTCCGGGAAAGCTATAAAGCAGCATCAAGGGCGCAAGAACGCCGCCCAACAGGAAGAATGGCCGGAAAGCGGCGGACCAGAGCGGATGGGCCAGAATCATTTCATCATCGACGGCAGCACCAGCGACAGCCAGGGCACGAAGACGATCACCGCCAGGCGGATGATGTCGGCGCCCAGGAAGGGCATGATGCCGCGGAAGATGGTCCGCGTCATGACGTCGGGCAATACGGCCCGCAGCACGAAGACGTTCAGGCCGACCGGCGGCGTGATCATGCTGATTTCCGTCATCACCACGACCAGAATGCCGAACCAGATGGCGTCGAAGCCCAGTTGATCGACCAGCGGAAAGAAGATCGGCACCGTCAGCATGACCATCGACAGGCTTTCCAACAAGCAGCCCAAAAGCAGATAGATGCAAAGGATCAGGCCGATCACCGCCATCGGATGGATGTCGAACCCTTGCACCCAGCCCGACAGCGCCTGGGGAAGTCCGGCCAGATTGACAAAGTTCGAGAAGATGAGGGCGCCGATCAGCACCGTGAACATCATCGCCGTCGTCGTCGTGGTTTCCACCAGAACGGTAATCAGATTGCTGATGGTCAGGGTTCGGCGCGCCAGGGCGAAGATGAAGGCGCCGAAAGCGCCGATGCCTGCCGCCTCGGTAGCGGTGAAGACGCCCAGATAGATGCCGCCGATGACCAGCAGGAACAGCGACAAGACACCCCACACGCCTTGCATGGCCTTGATGCGGGCGAGAAAGGGCAGGCGCTCGCCGCGCGGACCATAGTCGGGATGGCGCCAGGTGGTCCAGGCGACGGCGAAGATATAACCCAGCATGCCGACCAGACCGGGCAGAATGCCGGCCATGAACAGCTTGCCGATATTGGTGCCGGTCAGAATGCCATAAATGACCATGATGACGCTGGGCGGAATCAGAATGCCCAGCGTGCCGCCGGAAGCTATGGAACCGGCGGCCAGCGAATCGTGGTAGCCGTATTTGCGCATCGAGGGCATGGCGACCTTGGCCATGGTGGCCGCCGTCGCCAGCGACGAGCCGCAGACCGAAGCGAAGCCGGCGCAGGCCACCACGGTCGCCATCGCCAGACCGCCCTTCAAATGACCAAGCCAGGCATTGGCGGCGCGGTAGAGATCCTCCGACAAGCCCGAGCGCGTGACCAGATTGCCCATCAGGATGAACAGCGGCACCACCGACAATTCATAAGACAGGCCGGTATCGTAAGTAACCTGCGCCACCATGCCCAGCGCCGGCATGACGCCGACGATATAGGCCGTGCCCAGGAATCCAACCAGAGCCATGGAGAAGGCGATGGGCATGCCCATCAGAATGACGGCCAACAACAGCGACATGCCGATGATCCAGACGCTCATGGGCTCAGTCCCCGGTCCCGTGCTGATGCCGTACATGGCGGATGGTGTTCAGCAACAGCGCCGCCGCCGTAATGGCGCTCATGACGCACATGAAATAGACGATCGGGGCCATCGGGATGTGCAGCACCGGGGTGTTGTCGTTGTAAGCGGCGATCTGGCCGGCCTTGATCCACATACGCCAGGCGATGGCGCCCAAGACCACGGTGCCGGCGCCGTTGACGGTAATGTCAAGCAGGCGGCGAGCCCCCCTGGTCAGAACGGCATGAATAAGGTCAACGGTCACATGTGCCTCCTTGGCGCTGACCAGCGGCAAGCCGGTGAAAATCAGCACCGCCATCATGATCTGGGTCAGCTCGAAGGCGCCGGGCAGCGGGCTTGAAAACAGATAGCGGCCCAGCACGTCGATGAAGGTCATCACCATCATGGCGAACAGATCGATGGCGGCAATCAGTCCCAGCGCCTGATCGAGCCAATGGCCCAACCAGGCGCCGGAAACCGTTCGTCCGGAATGTCCGGACTGGTTCATGCTACTTGGTCTCCTTGCCGATTTCGGCGCGAAGAGCCTTCAGGGCCGCGTCGCCATCGACGCCTTTGACCTTGGCCTTGGCGATCCATTCGGATTCCAGGCTGGACAGTTTGTTGGCGACGGTGGTCATGAAGGTGGGGCTGATGGTTTCGAATTGAATCCCCGCCGCCTTCATGGCGTCCATGCCCGCCTTGTCGGCGGCGTCCCAGGCCTTGCCCGACATGCGGGCGAAGGCTTCGCCCGACGCCTTGGAAACGGCGTCCTTGTCTTCGGCCGACAGGCCGTCCCACTTGCCCTGGTTCATGACCAGGAAGAAGCTGGTGTTGTACAGGCCCCGGGGCATCAGGGTTCCGTATTTCAGCACCTTTTCCAGCTTGAAGAAGGGCACAGATTCATGCGGGAAGAGAATGCCGTCGGCGACGCCGGTCGAGAGGATCTCGTAGGCTTTCGAGGAAGGCTGCATCACCGGCACGAAATCCAGCTCCTTGGCGATGGTGTTGACGATGCCGCCGCCGACTCGCATCTTCATGCCCTTCAAATCGTCCAGCGACTTGATGGGCTTCTTGGTGTTGAAAATATGGCCGGGGCCATGCGTGAAGACCGACAGCAGCTTGACGCCGGCATGTTCGTTGGATCTCGCCAGCATCTGTTCGGTGACGCGCCAATAGGCCACCGACAGCGCTTCCGACTTGTCGGACAGGAAGGGCAGTTCGGCGATTTCGGTCAAGGTGAAGCGGCCCGGCGTATAGCCGTGAACGCTGAAGGAAATGTCGGCCAGCCCGTCCTTGGCGATGTCGAATTGCGCGGGCGGCGGCCCCAGCGGCGAGGGCAGGATTTCCACCTTGACCCGGCCCTTGGTCGATTCCTCGATCTGCTTGCCCCAGGGGATCAGCATATCCTTGACGATGGGATGTGAAGGCGGCAGCCAGTTCGACACCTTCAGCACGGTGTCGGCCATGGCGGAAGGCGCGTAGGCCAGAACGGCAAGCGCAGCGCTTGCCAGCAGGGTCGTCATTCTCTTGTTCATGAACCTGTCTCCCTAGTTGTTCGTTCCTGGTTGTCGGAAGTGACGCACGGTTTTGAAAAAAGCTTACATGACGAAGCCGCCGCTCGCCAGCAGGACCTCGCCGGAAACATAATCGGACTCGGGGATGCACAAAAGATAGACCGCCCCCGCCGCCTCTTCGGGCGTGCCGCCGCGGCCCAGGGGAATCATCTTATTCATCCAGGCGATCATATCGGGCTGCAAACCCATCTTGACGTTGCGCTCGCCGATCTTCTCGACCACAGCGTCGCCGGCCAGGGCCTGCGTCATCCGGGTCTGAATATAGCCGAAAGCCACGCAATTGACGGTGACGTTGTAGCGCCCCCATTCCTTGGCCAGGGTCTTGGTCAGGCCGATCAGGGCCGTCTTGCCCGAGGAATAGCCGGCCTGGCCGGCATTGCCGAACAGGCCGCCGATCGAGGAGATATTGACCACTTTGCGCATGTTGCGCTGTCCCTGTTCTTTTTCCTTCTTGGCTGTTTCCTTGATCCAGTCGGCGGCGGCGCGCAGGACGCGAAAGGGCGCCGTCACATGGACGTCGAGCATGGCTTGCCATTGCTCGTCGCTCATCTTCTGGATGACGGAATCCCAGGCGTAACCTGCATTGTTGACGATGATGTCGATGCCGCCGAACTTCTCCAGCGCCGTATTGACGAATTGCGCGCCGAAATCGGGCTTGGTGACGTCGCCGACATAGGCAGCCGCCGTTCCGCCAAGCTTCTCGATCAAGGCCACGGTTTCGGCCGCCGGCGCTTCGTCGATGTCGTTGATGACGACCTTGGCGCCCTCGCTTGCCAGCTTCATTGCGATGGCCTGGCCGATGCCCCGGCCCGATCCGGTAATCAGGGCCACTTTGCCTTCAAGTTTGCTCATTCTGTTTTCACTCCCTGATATGCAACGCCGTTTGAAATCAGCGCGGCGGTTTCCGTGTCCGAGAATCCGGCCTCGGACAAAAGAGATTGGGTGTTGGCCCCATAGCCGGGCGGATAGGCGAAAGACGTGGGCGTTCCCGCATGATCGACGGCCTTGGGCTGCAAGCGCAACGTCTGTCCGCCGGGCAGGTTGGTGGCGGTCAGCTTATCCATCACCGCCTTCATGGCCCGGGCTTGGGCTACGGTGTTGATTTCCGAATGCGCGATGCCCGCTTTCGCCAAATCGGCCACCAATTCCGCCGCCGGATATTTCACTGTTTCCTGGGCGATGTCGGCGATGAGACGGTCGCGGTCTTGGGTGCGGCCTTCATTCGTCTCCCGCTGTTCGTTGGCCAGCCCATGGAACTTTGGAATTTCCGTGAACTTGCGCCACTGTCCGTCCGAACCGATGGCGATATAGACGAAGCCGTCCTTGGCCGGATAGGCGTTGGTGGGCACGAATTTGCGATGCTGGTTGCCGGCGCGGCCAATCTCGCTGGTTTCGCATCCCAGATCGATCAACGGCAGGGTGGTGATCAGCCAGGAGGCGGCGGCTTGCAGCATCGATACATCGATGCGCTGGCCCTTGCCGGTTTCGGCCTTTTCCGCCAGGGCCAGCAGCACCCCGGCATAAACCTCGTCGCCGGCTTTCAAGTCGGTGATGGGAACGCCCGACAACATGGGCGGACCGTTGGGATCGCCGGTGATTTCCATATAGCCCGACAAGGCCTGAATGACCGGATCGTAACCCGGCACATTTGGATAGTCCGGCCCCATGGCCGAAATGCCGGCCCAGATCAGGTCGGGGCGCGCTTCTCGCAATTGGTCGTAATCGATGCCCAGCGATTGATAGCGGCCCGGCAGGGTGTTGCAGCAGAAGATCTCAACGTCAAGTTCGCGGATCAGGCGCTTCAGAACCGCATGCGCCTTCGGATCCTTGAGATTGAGCGCAATCGATTCCTTTCCGACATTGGGAGCCAGGAAATAGCTGCGCCGGTCCTCGCCGTCGATTTTCGAACCGATATAACGGTTGGGATCGCCCGGCAGCCCACCGCCCGCCACCGGCGCGGCTTCAATACGAATGACGCGCCAACCCAGATGCGTCATGCGCAGCGTGGCATAGGGCAAGGACAGTGCTTGCTCCATCGACAGAACGGTGCGCGGCTTGAGTGTCATGACGCCCCCTTGAGGGCCCGGTAGACATTTTCGGGCGTGAAGGGCAGATTGGTCATGCGCACGCCGGTGGCGTTGTAGATGGCGTTGGCGATGGCCGCCGCCATGCAGATGGCCGGGGCCTCGCCGACTCCCTTGGCGCCCTGCGGCCCCTCGCCATCCATCGATTCGATGAAGGAAATATCCATCTCGGGCACTTCCGGCGCCGTCATCAGCTTGTAGTCGCGAAAGGCCGGGTTGAGCAGCTTGCCCTGCTTGAAGACCATGTCTTCGGACAGCGCATAGCCCTGGCCCATGACGATGCCGCCCTCGATCTGGCCTTCAAGGCCCAAGCGGTTGAGCACGCGCCCGACATCATGCGCCGCCGTCACTTTCAGCAGCTTGACGATGCCGGTGTCGGTATCGACCTCGACCTCGCAGACCTGGGTCGCCCAGGCATAGGTGGCCGAGACGTCGCCCTTGAAATCCTTGCCCTGATGGACGCTGGGCGGTTCATAATAATTGGTGGTCATCACCAGCTCGGCCTTGTCCGAGAAGTGAAGCGAGCGCAGCAGCTTTGGCAGCGGCATCACCACCTCGCCATCCTCGGCGCGCACGATGCAGCCGCCCCGCATGTCCAACTGCTCCGGCGTCAGATTGGCCACCTTGGAGGCAAGGGCCAAAATTTTCTCCTTGGCTTTTCTGGCGGCGCCGATGGCCGAATTGCCGGCAATGAAGGTGGTGCGGCTGGCATGGACGCCGACGTCCCAGGGCGTGATTTCGGTGTCGTTGTTGACCACCGTGACCGCGCTCATGGGCAGGCCCAGCTCCTCGCAGACCAATTGCGACAGCACTGTTTCAGACCCCTGGCCGATTTCCGAAGCGCCGGTGATCAGCGTCACATGGGCGAAATCGTCCAGCTTCAAGATGGTGCCGCAACCGTCCGAGGGATAGATCTTGGCCCCGCCGCCGACATGCAGCATCGAGGCCATGCCGATGCCGCGCTTCCTGGCCGACGGCTTGCTTCGATTGGCGGCGTTGGCCGAAAATTTCTGCACATAGCCGCTGCGCTCGGCCGCCGTGGTCAGGCATTCCTTGAAGCCGCAGGATTTGAAGACCATGCCCTGTCCGGTCACCTCGCCCGGCGCTTGCGCGTTCTTCAAACGAAAGGCCAGATTGTCCATGCCGATGGCTTCGGCCATTTTGTCGATCTGCTGCTCGACCGCGAAGGTGGCCTGCAGATTGCCATAGCCCCTGAACGACCCGGCATAGGGGTTGTTGGTATAGACCGCCTTGGTGTGATAAAGGCAGTGCGGCACCCGGTACAGCGACGAGAAGGTCTGCATCATCACGAAGGGGATGGTGGCGCCCCACGAGGTGTAGCCGCCGTTATCCAGAAGAATATCCACCGTGCGGAAGGTCAGCGTGCCGTCCTTCTTGCAGCCCGAACGCAATTTGACGATGGCGGGCTGGCGGGTCGGCGAGGCGATGAACTCTTCCTCGCGCGAAAAGACCAGCTTGACCGGACGGCGCGTCGCCTTGGCCAGATAGACGGCAATGGGTTCGAAAGGATAGATATCCAGCTTCGAGCCGAAACCGCCGCCGATGGGGGGCTGGATGATGCGGATGCGACCGGGATCCATGCCCAGCACTTCCGAGAATTCACGCTTGTGCAAAAACGGCACCTGGGTATTCGAATAGATCGTCAGATTGCCCGATGTCGGCTCGAAGTCGGCGATGACGCCGCTGACGCCCATGCAGCAATGGGTGACGTAATGCAGATAGAATTCATCCTCGACCACGACGTCGCTTTCGGCCTCGCCGGCGCCGACATCGCCATGCGCATAGTCGAAAACCATGGCGATATTGTTGGGCTTGGCCTCTTGAATGACCGGCGCGCCGGGCTGCATGGCCTGGGTGGGGTCGAAAAGGCCGGGCAGGTCTTCGTATTCGACCTCGATCAGTTTCAGGGCCGCCTTGGCGATCTCTTCGCTTTCGGCGGCGACGGCGGCGATTTCGTCTCTGATGCAACGGACCTTGTCGCCCTTCAAGGGCGGATTGTCCTTATTGACGCCGATCGGCTTTTGCGGAATGTCGGCAGCCGTCAGCACGGCATGCACGCCAGGAAGCGCCTGGGCCCGCGAGGTGTCGATGCGCTTGATCCTGGCATGCACCCGGTCGGTGCGCAGAATCATGCCCACCAACTGGCCGGGCAGTTTCATATCCTGGACGTAACGGGTCTTTCCCGCCGTCTTTTCGGGCGCATCCATCTTGGGAATGCGCCGCCCGATCAGACTGTCTTTCGCGATCACGGCCATGATTGCCCCTATTCGTTCGAACCGCCGGCGCCGCACACGGCATCGACGATTTTCTTGTAGCCGGTGCAGCGGCACAGATTGCCTTCCAGCCCGCGTTCGACCTGATGGCGGTCGGGATGAGGATGCTTGTCCAGCAGCCATTTCGACTGCACCACCATGCCCGGCGTACAAAAGCCGCACTGAACGCCGCCATGTTCGACCAAGGCGTCGCGCAGCCGGTCATTGACGGGATTGGCGGCGACGCCCTCGACCGTCGTCAGCTCGCGGCCATCGCATTCGACGGCGAACATCAGGCAGGAATTGACCGATAGGCCATCGACCAGAATGGTGCAGGCGCCGCATTCGCCCTCGCCACAGCCATATTTGGTGCCGGTAACGTTCAACTGGTCGCGCAGCATGGACAGCGCCGTCATGGTGGCGGGAATGCTGACCCGAACCGGACTGCCGTTCAACTTGAAAGCGATTTCAACCGCGAGCGACATCTTGCAGCACCTTTCGCACCAGATTGTGAACCAGTTCGCGCCGATACCAATCCGTGGCCCGGACATCGCTGATCGGCTTGACTTCCTGCATCGCCGCCTGGGCGGCCGCCTCGATGGCGGCATCGTCCAGCTTCTTGCCTTCCAAAGCATGTTCGGTGGCCGGCCCGCGCATCGGCGTCGGGGCCACCGCGCCGAAGGCGACCCGCACCTCCTGCAATCCGCCATAAGCCATGACGCCGGCAATGCCGACCGACACCGTCGATATGTCCAGCGCCGGTCTCGTGCCGAATTTTTCGAAGCGGGCCGTGAAGCCGGCTTTCGGCAGCGGCGCCAGAATGGCGGTCAGCAGTTCCCCGGGCTTTTTGTGGCTTTTGCCGGGGCCGGCGAAGAAGTCCTGCAGCTTCATGCGGCGCCGTCCGTTTGACGAGCGCAACTCGACCTCGGCATTCAACAGCAGCAGCGGCACCAAGAGGTCGCCCGCCGGCGAGGCGTTGCAGACATTGCCGCCGATGGTGCCCATATTGCGGATTTGCGGGCTGGCGAATTTGTCGGCGGCGTCGGCCAGCACAGGCAGATGCTGGCGTATCAGGTCATGTTCATTCAAGTCGGCGACGGTGGTCAGGGGGCCGATATTGATTTCGTCGCCCGTCAGCGCAAGACCGGACAGAGCGGCGACGCGCCGGATATTGACCAACGTGCGGCCCAGTTTCAGGCGTCCGGCCTGGCTTTGCGGCATGACGTCGGTGCCGCCCGCCACCACCGTGGCATCGCCGCCCGACAACGCTTCCAGCGCTTCCTCGACCGTTTTCGCCGCTACATAACGCTCAACCATGCAATCCTCGCTAGAAGCGGATGGGTTCTTGGTAGCGGCCATAGACCGCGACCAGGGCTCGGGTCATTTCGCCGACGGTGGCATAGGCCTTCACGGCCTCCATCAGCGCCGGCATGACATTGACATCGGCCTTGGCGTCAGCCTCGATGCGCGAAAGCGCCGCCGCCACCTTGGCATTGTCCCTCGATTTGCGCACCTCGTTGGTGGCGCCGATCTGCGCCGCCGCGTTGGCCTCGTCATAGGGATGGAACTCGACCGATTTCTGCTCTTCCTCGACGCGATGGCAATTGACGCCAACCTTGCGGAAACTGCCGTTCTCGACGTTCTTTTGCATCTCATAGGCCTGGCGCGAGACCTTGGCCTGAACGGCGCCTTCGGCCACCATCCTGACCATGCCGCCCTCGGCCTCAACGTCTTGCATGTGCTTTTCCATCAGCTCGCGCATCTGGGCGGTCAGGCTTTCAACGTAATAGGAGCCGCCCAAGGGATCGACGGTATCGCACAGGCCCATTTCCTCGATCAGGATCTGCATGGTGCGCAGACTGATGCGGGCCGAATATTCGGTGGGGATGGTATAGGCCTCGTCATAGGAACAAAGCGCCATCGTCTGGGTGCCGGAAAGGGCGCTGATCAGGGCGTAATAGGCGCCGCGCACGATGTTCAGTTCCGGCTGCTCGAAGGTCAACCCGCCGCCGCCGCCGCCGGCGATCATGCGCAGCACCATCGAATCCGGATCCTTGGCTCCGCACTGTTCCTTGACCACCTTGGCCCACAGCGAACGGCCGGCCCTGAATTTCGCCACCTGCTCGAAGATGTTGCCGAAGATGTTGAAGTTGAAGGACAGGCGGTTGGCGAAGGCATCGACCGGCAAGCCGCGCTTGGTCACTTCCTCGATATAGGCCTTGCCGATGGCGAAGGCATAGGCCATTTCCTGGGCCGGATTGGCCCCCGATTCCCGGATGTGATAGCCGCAGATGCTGACCGGGCTGTATTTGGGCGCATGCTTGGCGCAATATTCGATCGTGTCGCCGACCAACTTGATCGAAGGCTGAACCGGGAAGATCCAGGTCCCGCGGCCGATGAACTCCTTCAAGATGTCGTTCTGCGCCGTGCCGCGCAGCTTGGCGATGTCGTAGCCGCGCTTCTCGGCCATGGCCAGATACATGGCGATCAGGATGGCCGCCGAACCGTTGATGGTGAGCGAGACGGTAATCTTGTCAAGGTCTATGCCGCCGAAGGCGATCTCGAAATCCTTGAGCGAATCGACGGCCATGCCGACGCGCCCCACTTCGCCCTCGGCCATCGGATCGTCGGAATCGAAGCCGATCTGGGTCGGCAGATCGAAGGCCACGTTCAGGCCGGTCTGCCCGTTCTCGATCAGATATTTGAAGCGCTTATTGGTGTCGGCGGGGTTGCCGAAACCGGCATATTGGCGCATCGTCCAGGGCTGCTTGCGATACATCAGGGGATGGATGCCGCGCGTATAGGGATAGCCGCCCGGCAGGCCGATCATCTCCTCGGCCTGCAGGGATTTGACGTCGTCCGCCGTGTAAAGCGGCTTGATCTCGATGCCCGATTCATTGACCACGGATCGGATTTTCTTGGTCTCGCTCATGCCACATTGGCCCGGATGTAATTGACGATGTCCGTGAATTTCGAACTCGAGGGAAAGATGCCCTTGAAGCCCAGCCGTCTCAGCTCTTCATGGTCCTGGGCCGGAATGTTGCCGCCGATCATCCACAGCTTGTCGGCAAGGCCTTCCTGCTCCAGCAGCGCCTTCAGCTTGCGGCAGAAGGGAATATGCGACCCGGCCATGCTGGACAGGCCGATGACATCGACATTTTCCTCGAGAGCTGCATTGGCCACCATTTCCGGGGTCTGGCGCAGGCCGCTGTAGATGACTTCGAAACCGGCATCGGCCAGGGCCCGCACCACCACCTTGGCGCCCTGGTCGTGCCCATCCAGACCCGGCTTGGCGATCAGAATCTTGATGCGACGCCCGTTCATTCCGACAGCTCCTTGGCAATAATCAACTTCAAGATGTCGCTGGTGCCGCCGCCGATCAGGGTAAAGCGGATATCGCGCAAGAAGCGCTGGACCGGATATTCCATGGCATAGCCGTAGGAGGCGAGCACGCGGGCCGCCTTCTCGCAGACCTCGGCGGCGGCTTCGCTGGCGAAAAGCTTGGCCATCGCCGCCTCCTTGTGATGGGGCAGATCCGCATCCTTGGCCCAGGCGGCGTAGCGCACCAGATGGGTGGCGGCTTCCAGCGCCGTCGCCATTTCAGCCAGACGTCCCTGGATCAGCTGATAGCGGTTGATGGGCTTGCCGAATTGCTGGCGTTCGCCGGCATAGGCGATGGCGGCCTGAAGGGCGGCCCGGCCCGTGCCCAGCGCCAGGGCGCCGGTCATGATGCGGATCTCGGCCAGCAGTTTCTTCAGATGCGCTTCGCCGTCGCCTTCCTCTTTGGACAGTCGATGGCTGTCGGGAACGAAACAATCGTCGAAGGCCAGTTCGCTGGTCGGCAGCGCCCAGACCCCCATTTTCTCGATGGCGCGTCCGACGGTCAGGCCCTTGAAGGAGCGCTCGACCAGAAAGATGGTCAGTTTTTTCTCGGGCCCCGCCTTGGCGAAAACGGTGAAGAAGTCGGCCTGCGGCGCCGAGGTGATCCAGATCTTCTGGCCCTTCAGCACATAGCCGCCCTCAATCTTGGCCGCCGTGGTGGCGATGCCGCCCAGATCGGAACCGGCATTGGGCTCGGTCATGCAGATGGCGCCGATCTTCTCGCCGCGCAGGGCCGGTTTGAACAGGCGCTCGACGATGTCCTGATTGCCCAGCATATGCAAGAACTTGGTGCCCATCAGCGACTGCATGGCGACGGCGCCCGCCACCGACAGCGAGCCCCTGGCGATTTCCTCGATGGCCAGACAGAAGGTCAGCAGATCGACGCCGGAACCGCCCACCTCCTCGGGATAGCGCATGCCGAAGAAACCCAGCTTGCCCAATTCCTGGAACGGGCCGTGCGGGAAATCATGGGCCTCGTCCAGCGAGGCTGCGATCGGGGCCAGCTTCTCGTCGGCAAAGCGGGCGAAAGTGCTCTGAACCGCCTTCTGCTCGGACGACAGGGAATAATCCATGGCCTAGTCCTTCAATCCGTAAAGACGCGCCGCCGCCGCCGGCGAGATGATGCCGTCCTCGACCTCGCGGCGCAACTGGGCGCGGTTGCGCTTTTTGGGATCGCCATAGCCGCCGCCGCCGCCGGCCTGCTGGTGATAGATCGTTCCCTTGGGCACGCCGGTAATCAAGTCCTTGTTCCGGGGCACCACCTTGCGCCCGTCGGGATAAAGCAGCTTGATGAAGTTCAGCGTCCCTTCGCCGCCGCCGAACAGGCCGAAGGCGGGCTCGAAATCGCCATCGCCGAAAGTGACCAGTTGCGTGTCGTCGGAGCCGATGGTGAAAATGGTCTCGACCCCCAAACCGCCGCGCCATTCGCCGGGGCCCGCCGAATCTTCCAGATATTCGTGCTTTTGCAGCAAGTGCGGCGTCTGCTGCTCGAACATCTCGTAATCCTGGTCCAACAGTCCGCCCGAAGCGTCGATCATGCCGATATGGTCGTAGCCGTCGGTGCCCAGCATGGCCCCCGAACCGCCCTTCAAACCCATGAATCCGATATCGACATAGGTTTCGTTCTTCTCGGGGTCGATGCCGGTGGTCAAGGAACAAAGCAGATTGTTCCAGCCCGCCGTGACGCGATCCGGCATCACCGGGGCCAGGGCGCGGATGATGGCGTCGGCATTGGGCGGGCAGAGATGGTTGCCGAAGGTGGTGGCCTTGGGATAGCTGGCGTTCAGAATGGTGCCTTCGGGAATATTGATGCGGATCGGCTGCACCATGCCTTCGTTGTGGGGAATGTCGGGATTGACCATCTGCAACAGCGTCAGCACCGTGGCCGAGGCCGATGAGGTGAAGGTGCCGTTGACGAAGCCGTTGGTCTGGGCGTCGGTCTTGGCGTAATCGAAGGTGATGCGCTTGTCCTCGACCAGGACGCGCACCCGGATGGCGAATTTCGTGCCCTCGTGATGGCCGTCGAAATAGACCATGCCCTCGCCCTCATAGGCGCCGTTGGGAATCTTGGCGATTTCGGCTTCCATCATCTTGCGCGTGGCTTCGAACAAGGCCTTCTTGTGGCTTTCGAAACTGCCAAGCCCGTATTTCTTCAAGAGCGCCACCATGCGCCGCTCGCCGACCGTGCAGGCACCCATCTGGGCGCGCATGTCGTGGGCCACGATGTCAAGGCGGATGTTGGCGAAGATAAGATCCCAGACGTCCTTCCTAAGCTTGCCCTTCTCCACCACCTTGACCGGCGGAATGCGCAGCGCCTCTTGCCACACTTCCTTGGCGTTGGGATTGTAGCCGCCCTTGACGGCGCCGCCGATATCGGCCTGATGGCCCTTGACCGCCGACCAGGCGACCAGCTTGCCTTCGAAGAAGATCGGCCTGTAGACGGCGACGTCGTTGTTCTGGTTGCCCATCGAAAAGACGTCGTTGTGGAAGATGACGTCGCCCTCGCTGATGTCGCCCTGGAAATAGTCGATGATGTATTTGCAGACCGGGGCCAGCGAGAAGGCCAGGATGGGCAGATTCTCGGTCTGCTCCAGCATATTGCCCTGGGCGTCGTAAAGCCCGGTGACGAAATCCTTGGCCTCGCACAAAATGGGCGAGCGCGTGGTCTTCTGCACCGAAATGCTCATCTCGTCGGTGATCGACTTGAAGGTGCGGGCATAGACCGACAGCAGAATGGGATCGATCTTGGCCTTCGCTTTCGCCTTGACCTTCGCCTTGGCGACCGGCTTGCGGTGGGGTTTGCGGCTCATAGCGAAGCTCCCTTCTTGCGGCTGGGCTTGGCTGGTTTCCCTGGACCCTTCAGCGCCTCGGCCACCAGATCTTCGCGGCCCTTGCGATAAAGGGCGAATGAACCCAGCTTGTCGACCACGCAGTCCCAACCGGCGGAAAGGAAGATGGCCGTCGTCACCTGCTCGATCATGGCCGGACCGGCGACGCGGTTGCCGTGCTTCATGGCATGGCCGTCGTAAACCGGCACGGTCTGGAACTTGCGCGCTTCCGGCACATAGACCGAGCGCTTGCCTTTTTGCGCCTTCCTGGCGTCGGCGCCGGCCCAAAGCCAGGGCTTCAAGGACGGCTTGGCGACCTTGCCCACCGCCTGAACGCGCAGATTGATGATTTCGACCGGCGCGCCTTGCTCGTCCAGCGAATAGCCATACAGGCGATTATGCTCGGCGTGGAACAGTTTGGCGATCGCCTTGGCGTCGCCCTTCTTGACCAGCGAGGCCGGCACTTCGAACGACACTTCGTGATATTGCTTCAAATAGCGGCAATCGAATTTGACGATGGTGGCCCGGCTTTTTTCCGCAATGCGCTCGCAAGCCAGCAAGCGGTCGCCTTCCCTGGCCATCTCGCCGACCAGATCGTTCAGCTTCTTCCAGTCCAGATCGGCCAGGCGGGCGACGAAGGTGCGCACGAAGTCATGCTTCAGGTCGCTCATCAGCATGCCGAAGGCGCACAGGATCGAGGACGAGCGGGGCACGATCTGCAGGGGCATTTCCAGCTCGTCGCAAATCAGGCAGGAATGGATGGGTCCGGCGCCGCCGGCGGCGATGAGAGGGAATTCCCTGGGATCGTGGCCGCGCTTGATCGACACTTCGCGCACGCCCTGCGCCATATTGGTGCAGATGATGCGATACATGCCGGCCGCCGCCTCCTCGACGCTCAGGCGCATCGGCTTGGCGATATGGGTTTCGATGGCCTTGCGCGCCGCCTTCAGGTCCAGCGACATCTTGCCGCCGGCGAAATAGCCGGGATCGAGATAGCCCAGAACCAGATTGGCGTCGGTCGAGCAGGGCTTCTCGCCGCCCTTGCCATAGCAGGCAGGACCGGGATCGGCGCCGGCGCTGGCCGGGCCCATGCGCAACAGCCCGCCCTCGTCGATCCAGCCGATGGAGCCGCCGCCGGCGCCGATGGTGTGAATGCCCAGCATCGGCAGGGCGATGCGGTGGCGGTCGATCTCGCCTTCGGTGATCACCACCGGATCGCCCATGGCCAGAGAGGCTTCGAAGCTGGTGCCGCCCATATCGGTGGTGATGGCCTTGTCGATGCCGTGCGCCCGGGCATAGACCAGCCCCGCCCCCGGCCCCGCCGCCGGCCCCGACAAAAGCGTCAGCGCCGCATTGTCGCGGGCGATCTCGGGGGTGATGACGCCGCCGTTCGACTGCATGATCAGCAGCAGTCCCTTGAAGCCGGCCTCCTTCAGCCGTCCCAATAGCTGGTTCAGATAATGGGTCAGCTTCGGCCCGACATACGAGTTCAGGCAAGTCGTGCTGACCCGTTCGTAGAAGCGGATCGAGGGCAGCATGTCGGTGGAAACCGACAAATAGGCGTCAGGCAGTTCGCGCCGCACCAACTTGGCGGCTTCCTGCTCATGCGCCGGATTGGCGAAGGCATTCATGAAGCAGATGGCCACGGCTTCCACTTTTTCCTGGCGGAACAGGTCGACGGCGGCCCGCACCTCGTCTGGCGACAGTTTCTCGACTTCGCGCCCCATCCGGTCCAGACGGCCGGTCACGCCCTGGCGCAGATAGCGGCGCACCAGGGGCGGCACATTGGTGTAGCGGTTGTTGTACTGTTCCTCGCGGATGCCGCGGCGCATTTCCACGGCGTCGCGCACGCCCTTGGTGGTGATCAGCCCCATTTTGGCGCCGGTCCTGGTCAGGGTGGCGTTGGTGGTGACCGTGGTTCCATGCACGATGGTGTCGATGCCCGCCGCCAGTTCCTGCAGCGACTGGCCGGTCGCGGCGGCGATATCCGTCAGGCCGTTGACGACGGCGATCGAGGGATCGTGGGGCGTCGACAGCGTTTTGAAGATGCTGGGCTCGCGCCCGTCCCTGACATAAAAGAAGTCGGTGAAGGTGCCGCCGACATCGATGCCGATCTTGACGCTCATGCCTGTTCCTCGTTCATGGCCATTTTGCGGACGTCGCCCTTGACGATCTTGCCCATGGCGTTGCGGGGCAGTTGGTCGACGAAAATGACGGCGCGCGGATGCTTGTAGCGGGCGACCCGGTCCTGGAACAGGCGCATGACGTCGCCTTCCGTTATTCGCGCGCCTAGCCTGCGCACCACCACCGCCACCGCCACCTCGCCCCAATGCGGATCCTTGCGGCCGACCACGGCGCATTCCTGGATTTCTGGACATTCGGCCATCACCATTTCCAGCTGGGCCGGATAGATGTTCTCGCCGCCCGAGATGATCATGTCCTTCTTGCGGTCGCTGACGATCAGGAAACCATCGGCATCGACATGGCCGACATCGCCGGTATGGAACCAGCCCTCCTGAAGGGCGCGGGCCGTCGCCGCGTCATCCTTCCAATAGCCGCTCATCAGATTGGGGCCGCGAACCAGAATCTCGCCGTCGGTTCCGGCATCGACATCCCGCCCGGCATTGTCGATGACGCGCAACTGGCAGTGCAGGGCGGCTTTGCCGGTCGATCCCGGCCTGGTCCTGGCTCCGTCCGGCGTCTGATAGGCGGCGATGGGCGCCGTCTCGGTCGAGCCATAGACTTGAACAAGGGGGATGCCGCGCTCGAAGATGGACTGCACCAAGGGGACCGGCACGATGGTCGAGCCGGTGGAAATCATGCGCAGCGAGGACAGGTCGGCGCTTTGCCAATTGGGCAGCGCCATCAGCGCGTGCAACTGCGTCGGCACCAGCACCGTCAGGGTGATCCGTTCCTGCGCCAAGGTCTTCAGGCAGGCTTCGGGATCGAATTTGGCGTGCAGATGAACCGTCGCCCCGGCATGCAAGGCCGGCAGGGTCTGGATGTTCATCCCGCCGACATGAAACAAGGGCAAGGTCGTCAGCACGCGGTCGTTCTGCGACAATGCATGCATATGCGTGCTGTTGACGGCGTTCCATTGCAGCGCCTCTTGCGTCAGCAGCGCCCCCTTGGGCTGGCCCGTCGTGCCCGACGTATAGCAGATGACGACACCGTCTTCCCTGCTTCCCTGGCGGGAGGCGACGGGCTGGGCCCGGGCATGGAGCTGGGTCAGGGAATCGCCGGTCGATATCGAGCGTGGACCAAGATCCGACGGCGCCATCTTGATGAAATCGGGGTCCGCAACCAGCAGCCCGGGTGCGCAGTCTTTGATGATATAGGTGATTTCGGGCGCCGCCAGCCGCCAATTGATGGGCACCAGGATGGCGCCCAGGCGGGCGCATCCGAACAGCAGGCTTAGCATTTCCGGCGCGTTCAGCCCCAGCCAGACGATGCGGTCGCCCCTGCCGATGCCAAGTTCGGCCAGCATGCCCGCCGATTTTTGCGCATGCAAGGCCAGTTGGGCGTAGGACAGCGACAGCCCATTGCCCGTCAGCGCCAGCTTATCGGGCGTGAATCCGGCATGGCGTTCGATCCAATCGAGAAGGTCCATCTTTGCCTCCTCTCTGCCCATGGCCTAATCGCCGACCTTGATGACGACGGCCATCGCCGTATCGCCGGCGGCGCAGCCCGAGAACAGGCCGACTCCGCCGCCCCTGACCACCAATTCCTCGGCCAGTTCGATGACCGAGCGCAAGCCCATCGGGGCCTGGGGATGGCCCCAGATCAGCGAGCAGCCGTAATTGTTCATGCGCTCGAGGGGAAAGCCGGTGGCCTGGGCGAAGATCAGATCGTTGACGGCGAAGGGATTGTGGGTCTTCACGCAATCGACGGCATTGATTTCAAGCCCCGCCTGGGCCAAGGCCCGCTTGGCGGCGGGAATGGCGGCTTCGGGCATGAAGGCCAGATCGGCGCGCGCCAGGCCGAAACCCAGGATGCGGATGCGCACGTTAGGATCTTGCGACAAATCCCTGGCCCGCTCGGGCGTGGCCAGAATGACGCCGGCATTGCCGTCGCAGGGAAAAGTCTGACCGCCGAAAGTGACCGTGCCGCCTTCCTGGACCGGCTTCAATTTGGCCAAGCCCTCGGGCGTGGAAACGGCGATTCCCTCGTCGCCTTCCAACACCGGCCCCGGACGTTTTGGATTGCCGGACGGCGTTTCGAAAGGCAGCGTCATATAGCGTTTCTGGAAAGCCTGGCCGTCTTCCAGAGCCATGCCATACTGCGCCTGGCGCATCATGACGACGCGGTGCTGATCTTCGGTCGAGGCCTTGTGCTTGGCGGCGCAATTCTCGGCCGTCGCCAGCATGGAATGATTGCCCAAAGGATCGCGGCCGAAATTCTCCATCACCCAGTCTTCCGCCTCGCCGGTGCCGCCCTGTCCGCGCGGATTGGGATAATAGATGTGCGGACCGTTCGAGGTGCGGTCGGCGCAGACGGCCAAAGCCGCCCCGGCCATCCCGGCCTCGATTTCCTGGGTGCAGGCCAAAAGGCAGCGCACGCCGGTGGCGCAGGCCTGCATCAGGGTGGGCCCGCCGATATGGCCCATGCCGGCCAGGCCCGAAAGCCAGGGAAAGCCGTAGAAGGCGTGTTTCTGCGGCACCGAAAGTCCCAGCACGCCGTAATCGATGGTTTCCGGCGCGATCTTGCGCTTGGCCATTTCGCGCCGCGTGACTTCGGCGGCGAAGCGGATGGAATGCAGATTGGCGAAACTGCCCTGCCATTTGGCGAAGGGCGTGCTCCAATATGCGCCATAGGGAATTTCGGTCCGGTGCGCCATGCGGGTTCCCCTAGTCCAAGGCCAGACTGGCGGTACCGGCCATCAGCACCTCGCCCTTCTGGTTCAGGGCCGCCAATTCCAGCATGACGATCTTCTCGCCCGCTTCTTCCGTCTTGGCGGCCACTTTTCCCTGGCAGGTGATGCTGTCGCCGGGAAAGGCCATCGAGGTGAAACGGCCCGAGAAGGAGCGGATGCGGTGCGATGGCACGACGTCGGTCAGCAACTGGCCCAGAAAGGCCATGGTCAGCATGCCGTGGGCGATGCAGCCGGGCAGACCGCCGGCTTTGGCCGCCTCCTCATCGACATGGATGGGATTATGGTCGCCCGAAGCGCCGGCGAAGAGGGCCAGTTGCAAGCGGCTGATCGCCGGCTTGGCCAGGTTGGGCAGGCTGTCGCCGACATTCAGGTCATTGAAGCGAAGGGTCTGGGTCATGGCGCTCTCCCTCACCCGTTCCGAACCACTATTACGGTCCGTAAATCTGCCACGGCCTCGCCCCGCTGGTTGGAAAGCCGGGTTTCGGTGACGATGAACTGCAAGGCGCCGCCCTTCTTGTCGAACATATCGACGATCTTCTGGCGTCCGGTAATGGTGTCGCCGGCCAGGATGGGCGCATGGTAGGTGAAGATCTGCTCGCCATGCATGGATTTGCGCTTGTCGATGGCCATATCCTCCAGCACCAGGAAGGGCTGGTTGGCGTCCATAGCCAGGGTAAAACCGAAGGTGGGAGGGGCTGGAATGCTTGGAAAACCTTGCGATTTCGCAATTTCCGGATCTCGCCACAGAGGATTGTCGTCGCCGATGGCCTGGGCGAACTGGCGAATGCGGCCTTTTTCCACATCAAGCGTGAAAGTGGGATATTCTTTTCCGATCATGGCGCGATCGAACATGATACGTCTCCCTGGTCGCACGAAGGCCTATATTCGCCCCCGCTGATATGATCGGGCCATGTCGGCCTCGTTCTCCCTGTCTGGCGATTCCTAGTCGGGTTTTACGAACCTGTAAACCTGTTTTTACGGACTTGTAAAAAATATTTCCCTCGGCTAGGTTCCTTACGCTTCGTCAGGAGCGCGGCGGGGACAATCAAGGAGTGCGTGAATGAGCCGAAGGCTGGAAATTCTGCGCCGGGCCACGGAAATTTTCAACGACCAGGGGGTGAGCCGGACCACCTTCGAGGATATCGCCAACGCCGTCGGCATCAAGCGCGAGGCCATCTATTATTATTTCAAGGGCCGGGGCGACATTCTGGCCGAAATCATCCTGCCGCAAAGCACGGCCCTGCTGGCCAATCTGCGCCACATCATCCGCTCGGACATGAGCAGCCCCGAAAAGCTGCGGGCCGCCATCGAAAGCCATGTCAGCAGCTTCAATCCCAGCTATCTGGAAATGACCATCGCCCTGCGCGAGGATCATTTCGTCACCAAGGACGAAAAGCTGAAGGAACTGCGCCGGGTCTGGGCGGAATACAGCGATCTGTGGACCGGCCTGGTCGAGGAAGGGCAAGGCAACGGCAGCTTCAAGAACAGCGTCGATCCCAAGATGGCGGCCTTTGGAATCCTTGGCATGTGCAATTGGATGTCGCGCTGGTTCCATCCCGGCAAGGGCTTGTCGCTCCCCGACATCGCCGACACGTTCTCGATCCTGGTCGGCGAGGGCTTGATCGAGGACAAAAAGAAACCTTCCTAAGATTGTTTTGAGCCAAGATCCGATTGGGGTCCACGCCTTTGTCCATAATCCGCTGGGAAGGCTTGCGGAAGCTGGGAAACTGTCTTCACCACCAAGGCACGAAGGCACCAAGAATGCGCCAAGGCACTTTCATCTACTTGGTGTCTTGGTGTCTTGGTGTTTCAAAGCTTGGCGAATTCCGTTCCGGGGGCTGGATTGAGAAAGTCACCGAATGAGTCCTGCCCTAGCGAAGCATGAAGCGCTGCAGCTTGCCGGTCAGCGTGCGCGGCAGGGAATCGCGAAAATCGATCTGGCGCGGATATTTATAGGGGGCGATCTGCGCCTTCACGTAATCTTGCAATTCCTTGGTGGTGGCCTCGCCGGCCAGTGCCGGATCGCGAAGCACGATAAAGGCCTTCACCACCTGGCCGCGCTCGGGATCGGGGGCGCCGATAACGGCGCATTCGGCGACTTTGGGATGGTCGAGCAGGACGTTTTCGACCTCGATGCCCGAGATGTTGTAACCCGCCGAGATGATCATGTCGTCGCTGCGCGCCTGATACCAGAAATAGCCGTCCGCATCCATCCGATAGATGTCGCCGGTCAGGTTCCAGCCATTCTTCACATAGGCCTGCTGACGCTCGAGATTGTCGAGATAGCGGCAGCCGGTCGGCCCCCTGATGGCCAGCCGCCCCATGGTTTCGGGCGGTGCAGGAAGACCGTCATCTCCCAGAATGCAGGCTTCATAGCCGGGGACGACGCGGCCCGTGGCGCCGGGGCGGATATCGTCGCCGGCGGCGGCGATGAAGATATGCAGCATCTCGGTGGCGCCGATGCCATCGACGATGCGAAGCCCCGTCACGCTACGCCAGCGCTCCCAGGTCGGCTGCGGCAGATGCTCGCCCGCCGACACGCACAGACGCAGCGATGACAGGTCGAATTTCTGGGCCAGGTCCGACATCGCACGATAGGCGGTGGGGGCTGTGTAAAGGCCGGTGACGCGGTATTTTTGCACGGCTTCCAGCAATTTTTCCGGCGTGAAGCTTTCCTGCAGCAGCACCGCGGCGCCGCGGCTGAAGGGAAACAGGACCAACGCCCCCAAGCCGAAGGTAAAGGCCAAGGGCGGCGTGCCGGTGAACAAGTCGTCGGGCTTGATATCCAATAATTCCGGGAAGCAATCGCAGGCTGCCACCAGATCGCGGTGGAAATGCATGGTCCCCTTGGCCGGTCCCGTCGTGCCCGAGGTAAAAGCGATGATGGCGACATCGTCGGCGTCGGTGGCGACATTGGAAAAGCCCGCCCCCTTTTGGGCCATCGCGGCGTCAAGCTCGGCAGCCGGATCCGTCCCCTCGCCCAGCGCCGTGAAGCGCATGACTTGACGAAGGCCTGGTTCCTTCTCTTGCGTCGCCGTTACCTCGTCGCCCAGGCGCAGATCGCACAGCGCATGCGTGATTCTGGCCTTGGCGCAGATATAGGTCAGCTCGCGCGCCCTTAAGAGCGGCATGGTGGCGACGCAAACGCCCCCCGCCTTCAGCACGGCGAACCAAGCCGCCACCATCATCGGCGTGTTGGGGCTGTGCAACAGCACGCGGTTGCCAGGGACCAGCCCCAGATCTTCGGTCAGCACCCGGGCGATGCGGTCGGCGCGATCCTTCAACGCGTCATAAGTCCAGACCCGACCGGCGAAACGGATAGCCGGCGAAGCGCCAAAGCCCGCCTCGATCTGGCGGTCGAGCAGCCAGACGGCGGCGTTCAGTTGCCGGGGCAGATCCTTAAGCGGCGGGTTCGATGAATCGATGACCGGCCACAGCTCGGGCGGCGGCAGTTGCGTTCGGGCGAACCCGTCGATATGAGCCGACATTTCAGAACCTCCCTGGACTGGCGTTTCTGGGGGCGGTTGACCGCTCTTGACGCAGCGGCCTTGCCGCAAAGCTGGCCATGATGCTTTATGTATAAAATAACTGGCCGCGTCTCGCAACCGCGTCGGCAGATTTTTGCCGTCCGGGCCTCATATCAGCAACCACGAATGAAGGGTTTTCCCCTTATCCGGGGAGGGATCAAGCGCCGCGGTTTTTCAGCCTCCCTCGGCTTTTGCCCGCCTTGGCGGCTGGAGGACGGCAAGCCTTTTCCCGCCCTGACAACTTCATTTTCTGAAGAAGGGCCAGAAGTTGATTCAATTCGGCGCCCGTCAATCCGGCCATGGCCTCGGCCACCCATTGCTGATTGGCCGGGATCATACTCTCGAATTCCTGCTTGCCCTTGGCGGTCAGGGTGACGCGCTGGACGCGCTTGTCCCTGGGATCGGGAATCCGCCCCACCAGCCGTTCTCCGACCAGCCTTGCGGTCAGGCCGGTGACATTGCCGTTGGAGACCATCAGGCGGCTGGACAATTCGCCCATGGTTAGACCATCGGGCGCCCGGTAAAGCTGCGACAAGAGGTCAAAACGCGGCAGGGTCGAGGCGAAACCGTCGCGCAAGCCGGTCTGAATGCGCCCCTCGATCCGCCGGACATTGCCGTACAAGGCCAGCCACACCCGAAGCGGCAGCGTTCCATCCGTCTTGCGCTTGGCTGGGGTCGCCATCGGCCAATCTTCCTCGCTGCCTATTTGCTTGATATATAAAATTTTCCGAGCATCGCTGCAAGGCCGTTCGGCAGGAGGGCGAGATTCCGGCTTGCCTAGCGCAGACGATTTGCTTTAAGCTTAAAATAATGTCGATGCAAGGAGGAATGCATGTGGCGAATCCTGGCCCCGGCCGAATGGCCGCAGCCCAAGGGTTATGTCGATGGCGTGGCCGCAAAGGGAACGCTGATCGCCGTCGCCGGCCAGGTCGGTTGGGACGAGCAGCACAGTCTGGCCGGTCCAGGCGTCAGCGAACAGGCAGCCCAGGCCTTGCGCAACATCTGCCGCGTTGTCGCCGAGGCGGGCGGCAAGCCCGAACACATCGTGCGCCTGACCTGGTTTCTGACCAGCAAGGACGCCTATGTCGCCGAGCGCAAGGAACTGGGCCTGGCCTATCGCTCGGTCATGGGCAAGCATTATCCGGCCATGACCGCCGTTCAGGTGGTGGCCCTGATGGTCAAGGACGCCCTGGTCGAGATCGAGGCCCTGGCCGTCATCCCCGATGCCTAAAACGATGGGCTTTCACTGTCACGCGCTTGACGCTTTTTGCAATTTCGCCCGCGCCCCGGTCAGCGCCGCATAGGCGGACCGCGTCTTCTCGGCGATTTCCATGATCCGCTCCCAGCCCAAGGGCAATTCCTCGGACAGATCGTGCAGCTCCTTTTTGGCCGACGTGGCGCGGGCCGATAATTTTCTGACGTCTTCTTTCAACTTTTCGATGTCTTCCATGTTTTCCTTCCTGTTGCCTTTTTGGCTTGCTGCAATCCGCCTGCCAAACCAATGGCTTGATTCATAATTCATTTTTCTAAAACACCTGCCGGCTTTACGACCAATTATGTTCGGAATGACGACAAGAAACGGTTCGGTTGCGTTTGCCGCCGGGTATTGAATCGGCTTATAAAGGCGGATGCAGGGGGATCGTCGATAATGGCTTCACTTTATCCCAGAAAGTTGAAGGCGCTGCTTCCGGCGCGTCGCCTTGCCATTCTGACCGGGATTTTGTTCGCGCTCTCCTTCAACATCTTGTTGGCGGCTTGGCTCAACAATCTTTACCACTCGATGCAAGACCGCGGCTGGGCGACGGCGGAGGGCTTGCTGTCGGCCAACCGCATCCATACCCAGCAAGTGCTGGGCGAGATCGACCGCGCGGTGCGGGAAATCGGGGACCTCCCCGTCAATCTCAGCCCTAAAGAACTTGAACGCTTGATGTTTTACAAGCGCTCGCAACTGCCGGTCATTCTCAATTTCTTCCGGCTTGATTCCAAAGGCGAGATCCTGGCCTGGACGGGCGGCGAGTGGAAACCTGAAGTGTCCGACCGCCCCTATTTTACCAAGCACCGAGACGATGCGGATTTGGGCCGACTGATCGAAGGACCGATGAATTCCCGCCTGACCCCTGGCAAATGGTTCATCAGTCTAAGCCACGGCATTCGTTCGAAAACGGGGGACTTCGAGGGCAGTGTCTTGGCCACCATCGATCTCGAAGCCCTTTCCAACGAATTCAGAGCCATCCAAGACACGCCGGGCGCTTCCGCCGTCCTGACGACGCTGAAGGGGCAGGTTCTGGTGCGCCAGCCGCCCATCGACGGCAGCGTCGGCTCGAAACTGCCTTCCTTCGAAGGCCACGACAGCGGCTTTCCTGAATTGAGCCGCTGGAACGCCATTTCGCCGCTCGACCGCATGGAGCGGATGGTGACTTTTCAGAATGTCCCGGGCTATCCCCTGGCCGCCGGCGTGACCTTGCTTCGGGAAAATGTCATGCGGGGCTGGGGTGTCTATCTGGTCTTGGCCGCCTTCCTGACGCTAACGGCCACCTCGGCCACGCTGATGGCGACATGGCGCATCGCCGGCACCATCGACCGGCGGGAACACGCCATCCGCCATTTGCGCGACAGCCGGGCCTCGATCACCGCCCAGTTGCAGTATCAACAGACGCTGCTGAACGCCATTCCCATTCCCCTCTCCACCAGCGACCAGGGCGGCCTGATCGTTCAGTGCAACAACGCCTTCCTGCGCTGGGTCGGATTGTCGGTCACCGAGATTCTCGGCCGCAACGCCGCCAGTCTGCTGCCGCCCGAGATCGCCCAGAAATACGATCACAGCTTTGATGAGTTGCTGGAAGCCGGCGGGCAGATCCAATTCGAAACCGACTGGCCGGATCTGCATGGACACGAAAGGCGCGCCATCATCTACCGTACCGCCCATCACGGCGTCGATGGGCGCGGTTCGGCGATCATCAACATCGTCGTCGATGTATCGGCGCAGAAGAGGATCGAGGATGAGCTGAAACGGTCGAACGGCGAGTTGGAACAATTCTCCTACGCCATTTCGCACGATCTGCAGGAGCCCTTGCGCATGGTCTCCAGCTATCTGGCCCTGGTCGAGCGCCGCTATAAGGACAAGCTGGACAAGGACGGGCTGGAATTCATCGATTTCGCCGTCGATGGCGCCAAGCGCATGAGCGGCATGATTCAAGGCCTACTGGAATATTCCCGCGTCAACCGCAAGGGTCAGAGCTTCCGCCCCGTCGATCTGGGCCTGGCGGCCAAGGACGCCATGGTCAATCTGGCCCTGGCCGCCAGCGAAAGCCAGGCTTCGGTCGATATTCAGGCCCTGCCCGAGGTCAACGGCGATCCCGGTCAATTGATGCGGCTGATGCAGAATCTGATCGGCAATGCGCTGAAATATCGCCACCCCGGGCGCAAACCGCAGATCGCCGTCTCGGCCGAGCGCAAGGACGGCCTCTGGGTGGTCACCGTCGCCGACAACGGCATCGGCATCGCCGCCCCGGACACCGAGCGTCTGTTCAAGGTCTTCCAGCGCCTGCATTCCCGCGCCCAGTTCGAAGGCTATGGCATCGGCCTGGCGGTCTGCCGCAGGATCGTCGAACGCCATGGCGGACGCATCTGGGTGACCAGCGAGCCGGACGTCGGCTCGCGCTTCTGCTTCTCGCTGCCAGCATCACCCTTAGCTTCGGAAAATGCCTGAACTGCCCGAAGTCGAAACCGTGGCCCGAGGGCTGGCCAAGGTTCTGGTGGGCAAGCGGATCGCCAGGGCCCTGGTGCGCCGAGCCGATCTGCGCCTGCCTTTTCCCAAGGGACTGGCCCAGCGCCTGAAGGGCAGAACCATTCTGAAGATTGACCGGCGGGCCAAATATGTTCTCGTCCATCTGTCCGAAGGTCTGGCGCTGCTGATCCATCTCGGCATGTCGGGGCGCATGTTGCTGGGGACCGGCGCCGCCCCCAAGGGCAAGCATGCCCATTTCGCCATCGAGACCGAGGACGGCGCCCATGCCTGCCTGGAAGATCCCAGGCGCTTCGGCTGCGTCGATCTGGCGAACGAAATTGATTTGGACCGGCATCGCCTGCTGGCCGGACTGGGCCCGGAACCCTTCGACCCGGCCCTGGACGCCAAGACTTTTCGCGAAAGACTGGCTAGGAAACGCGGACCCATCAAAGTGGCCTTGCTCGACCAGGCGCTGATCGCGGGTGTCGGCAATATTTACGCTTCGGAAAGCCTGTTCCGCTCGAAAATCCTGCCCACGCGCCCGGCCAACAGCCTAAGCCCAAGCGAAGTCAAGGCTCTGCTGGCCGATCTGCGCGCCGTGCTGAGCGAAGCCATCGCCAGCGGCGGTTCCACCTTGCGCGACCATGTCCGCCCCGACGGCGAATTGGGCTATTTCCAGCACCACTTTGCCGTTTACGACAAGGAAGGCGAGCCCTGCCCGCGCTGCCACTCCAAGGCCGAAATCCTGCGCATCGTCCAGGCCGGGCGCAGCAGCTTCTATTGCCAGCGCTGTCAACGGTAGGGTAGAAACAAGGCCATGCGGAAGTTTGCCTTTCTTGCCGTCTGCCTTCTGTTCAGCGCCCAGGCGCTGGCCGAGGGCGGATTCCTGTCGGGCCTGTCCGACCTGCCGCTGATGCAGGGCCTGACCGAGGACGCCAATGCCGCCTTGCTGTTCGATTCCAGCGAGGGCCGCATCGCCCAATTCAAGGCCAAAGGGCCGATCGCCGCCGAACAGGTCCAGCGCTTCTATGCCGACACCCTGCCCGAGCTGGGTTGGACGCCAACGGGTCCGGGACGGTTCCAGCGCGAAAAGGAGCAACTGCGTCTGACCGTCAAGCCGGTTCGCGGCGGCGGCTCGGAAACGATTTTCGACCTCGTCCCCGTCAAAACAAAATAACCCACCAGGAGTGACTTCATGACCTACGAGAACATCATCGTCGAAACCAAGGGCCGCGTCGGCCTGATCACGCTGAACCGCCCCAAGGCGATGAACGCCCTATCGACGCCCCTGATGCAGGAACTGGGCCGCGCCGTCGATGCCTTCGAGGCCGATGCCGGAATCGGCTGCATCGTCCTGACCGGTTCCGAAAAGGCCTTCGCCGCCGGGGCCGACATCAAGGAAATGGCCCCCAAGAATTACATGGACGTCTATCTGGAAGATTTCATCACCAGCGACTGGGAGCGCGTGGCCAGATGCCGCAAGCCGGTCATCGCGGCGGTGGCCGGTTATGCGCTGGGCGGCGGTTGCGAACTGGCGATGATGTGCGATTTCATCCTGGCCGCCGACAACGCCAAATTCGGCCAGCCGGAAATCGCGCTCGGCATCATTCCCGGCGCCGGCGGCACGCAGCGCCTGACCCGCGCCATCGGCAAGTCGAAAGCCATGGAAATGGTGCTGACCGGCCGCAACATGGATGCCGCCGAGGCCGAACGCGCCGGATTGGTCAGCCGCGTTCTGCCCCTGGCCGAGTTGCAAGACGAAGCCTTGAAGGTGGCCGAGCGCATCGCTTCGATGTCGCTGCCTTCCGCCCTGATGGCCAAGGAATGCGTCAACCGCGCCCTGGAAACCACACTGGCCGAAGGGGTGCGCTTCGAGCGGCGCCTGTTCCATTCCTTGTTCGCCACCCAGGACCAGAAGGAAGGCATGTCGGCCTTCGCCGAAAAGCGCGCCGCCGGTTTCAAACACCGCTAAACGGTCAAGGCCGGCGCTTCATCTTGCCAGAAGCGCCGACCTTGACTATCGTTAAGGCGTCATAGTCAAAGGATTGCCTTATGGATGTCGTTCTCGTGCCGTTGCTCGGCCTTGTCAATGTCGTGATCGAACTGTACATCTACGCCCTGGTCGGCGTGGTTATCCTAAGCTGGTTGGTCGCCTTCGGCGTCGTCAACAACCGCAACAATTTCGTCCTCTCGGTGCAGCGTTTTCTGTACCGCATCACCGAACCGCTGTTGGCCCCCATCCGCCGCGTGCTGCCCGATCTGGGCGGCGTCGATTTGTCGCCCATGGTGCTGATCCTCGGCCTATGGTTCTTCCAGGGCATGTTGGGCCGCCTTGCCGCCAGATTGCTTTGACCGGCAGCCCCAGGGCCTGCGTCTTTATGTCCGCCTGACGCCCAAGGCCAGGTCCGAGCGCATCGAGGGCCTGATGGCCGACGGCGATGGGCGGATGCGCCTGAAGATCGCCGTCACCGCCCCGCCCGAGGACGGCAAGGCCAATGCCGCCCTGATCGCCTTTCTGTCCAAGAAATTGAAGATCGCCAAATCCGCCATTGTGCTGGATGCGGGTGCGGCCAGCCGCCTTAAAACCCTGCTGATCGCCGGCGATCCAGAGGAATTGGCAGGCCAGCTGAACGCCCTGATCGTTTAACAACGATCAAGGCCAAGGGCGCGCCTTGGGGTTACCCTGCCACATGCTTTCTTTGATTTCCTCAATCGCCCTGTTTCTGGCCGCCCATATCCTGCCGGCTCTGCCCGCCCCCCGCACCCGCTTGGCGCGTCGGCTGGGCGAGCGTGTCTATCTGCTGGCTTACGGCGTTCTTTCGCTGCTGCTGCTGGCCCTTATCGCCGTCGCCTATGCCCAGGCCCCGCGCCCGCCGCTGTGGGAAACGCCCATTTGGCTGCGCCATCTGACGCTGCTGATCATGCTGCCTTGCTGCTATTTCCTGGTTGCAACCTTCACGACGCCAAATCCCTATTCCATCGGCATCGGAGCCAAGGGGTTCGACCCCGAAAATCCGGGCCCCCTGCGCCTCTCCAAACACCCACTGCTGCTGGCCTTGTGCCTGTGGTCGGGGGCGCATCTGGCCGTCAATGGCGATGCGGCATCGGCGCTTTTGTTCGGCTTTCTCCTGCTGCTGTCGCTGGCCGGCTTTCCGATGATGGCCGCCAAGCGGCGCGCGCCGCCCTTTCCCGGCAAGCGGCTGTCATTTTCCGATATCGGCTGGGTTCGGATTGCGCTGGCGCTGGCTCTTTACGCCTTGCTGCTATGGGCGCATCCCCATGTGATCGGCGTCGATCCGTTATTCACAGTCCGTTGATTGGAAACAATCAACGGACACCTCAAGCGCCGGGCGCGCCATGCCTGCTTTGCAGGCCTTAAATATTTGTCCGCAAAGCGGACAGGCGCTTGGCTCCCGCTCGCAGGAATGCTCGCGCGCGGGACTTGCCCGCGTTAGGCTGAATAGGCCCGCACTTCTTGGCGTTGCACGCCCAATCTCTCGACGCCAAGCGTCATGACGTCGCCGGACCTGAGATAGCGTCCACGCTTCATGCCGACGCCGGCCGGGGTGCCGGTGGTGATCACGTCGCCGGGCTTCAGGGTCAGGAAGCGGCTGAGATAGGAAATCAGAAAGGCGACGCCAAAGACCATGTCGGCGCTGTTGCCGTCCTGCATGCGCTCGCCATTGAGATCCAGCCACAATTTCAAATTCTGCGGATCGGGAACCTCGTCCGCCGTCACCAGCCAGGGCCCGAGCGGACAGAAACTATCGGCGGACTTGCCCTTGATCCATTGGCCCGTTCCTTCCAACTGAAAGGCGCGTTCCGAGACATCGTTGCAGATCAGGTATCCGGCGACATGGGCCAGGGCCTCGCTTTCTTGAACATGGTGGGCCGCAGTACCGATCACGCAGGCCAGTTCCACTTCCCAATCGCCCTTGACCGCGCCAGGCGGCAGCACCACGGGATCATTGGGGCCTGACAACGAACCGGTGGCCTTGCTGAACAGCACCGGTTCGCCGGGCAAGGCCATGCCCGCTTCGGCGGCATGGTCGCAGTAATTGAGGCCGATGGCGAAGATGTCGCGGATGCCGGCGACGGGAACGCCCAGACGGACATTTTCGGAAATCAGGGGCAGGCTTTCGGGATCGATGGCCTTCAGCCGGTCCAGGATCGGGGGCGCGAACAGATCGGGAGCGATGTCTTGGACATGGGCGGCGAGGTCTCGGATGCGTCCGTCCTTATCGACAAGGCCCGGTCTTTCCGCGCCAGGTTCTCCAAAACGCACCAGTTTCATTTAGCTCCTCGTCTATGAATGTGAAATTGGTCAGACGACCGATATATATTTTTCCTCATCCTGAGGAGGGCCGTAGGCCCGTCTCGAAGGATGAGCATAGACATGATGCCCCACCCTTCGAGACGCGCTTCGCGCTCCTCAGGGTGAGGAAACATGTTCGCCCTTTTCTACTTGTCGCGTCGAGGAGCCCTTCATTTGCCGCTCTTCAGGAAATCCAGAAATTCCGGGCCCGGCATCGGGCGGCCCAGCAGATAGCCCTGGGCCATTTCGCAGCCCTGGCGGATCAGGAATCCTTTCTGGGCCTCGTTCTCGACGCCCTTGGCGACGACCTTGCGCTTTAGCGAGCGTGTCAGGCCGATGATGGCGGCGACCATCTTCGCCTCGTCGCCCGGCTCCTTGACGTCGCGCAGGAACGTGTGGTCGATCTTGAAGCATTCCACCGGCAGGCGCCCCAGTTGGGCGATCGAGGAAAAGCCCGAGCCGAAATTGTCGAGCGCCATCCGCACGCCCATCGCCTTCAGTTCCTCCAAGACCTTGCCGCCCTTTTGTCCCGCTGCCTCGATGGTGGCTTCGGCCAGGTCGATTTCCAGGGCCGAGGGTTCGAGCTTGGCCAGGGTCAGCGCCTTCAGGAAAGACGCCGCAAAGCCTTCCACCAGCAATTCCTCCTCGCCCAGATTGAGGATCAGGCCGACATCATGCCCGGCCCGGCGCCAGGCGGCGGCGTCGTGGAAGGCCCGCTCGGCGACGCGCCCGGCCAAGGCCGGCATCATGCCGCTTTGGCGCACCACCTCCAGGAAATCGCCGGGCTGGTCCAGCTTGCCGTCGCTCCGGCGCCAGCGCACCAGCGCCTCGGCGGCGGCGACCCGTCCCTCGGGCAGCGAAACCACGGGCTGATAGAAGACATCGATCTCGTCATGGTCCAAGGCCTCGGCCAACTTCCGTTCCATGACCAGACGTTCGATGGCCCGTCCGTTCAATTCCTCGCAATGGAAGCGGGCGTCGTTGCCGCCCATGCGCTTGGCCTTGTACATGGCGGAATCGGCGGCCTTGTAAAGCTGCGCCGCCTCCAGCCCGTCTTCGGGATAAAGGGCGATGCCGATACTGCCATCCAGCTTGATGGCGTGCTCCTCGACCTGGAAAGGTACCTTCAGCGTATCCAGCGCCTTTCTGGCCACGGTGGCGGCGATGCGGAAATCGTCGATATCCTCGACAATCAGCAGAAATTCGTCGCCCGAGATGCGGGCCACGGTGTCGCCCTGACGCACGCACAAGGTCAGCCGCTCGGCCAGGCGCTGCAGCAGCACGTCGCCCACCGGATGGCCGAAACGCTCATTGATGAATTTGAATCCGTCGAGATCGAGGAACAGCAGAGCCACCTTCAGGCCGGCGCGGCGCGCCCTGGCCAGGGCGCGCTCGATGCGCTCGTCGTAGAGAATGCGGTTGGCCAGCCCGGTCAAGGGATCGTGGTTGGCCATGAAGGTCAGACGCTCTTCGTTCTGCTTGCGGGCCGTGATGTCGTGGAAGACGGCGACGTAATTGACGATGGCGTCCTGATCGTTGCGGACCACGCTGATGTCCAGCCAGCAGGGGAACACTTCGCCCGACTTTCGCCGGTTCCAGATTTCACCCTGCCAGGCGCCGGCCGAGGCCAGGGCGGCCTCGATGCGGTCGAAGAATTCGCGCGAGTGGCGGCCCGAGGTCAGCAGGTTGGGCGTCTGCCCCACCGCTTCATGGGATTCGTAGCCGGTGATGCGTGAAAAGGCGGGATTGACCTGCAGAATGACGCGGTGCGAGTCGGTGACGAACACGCCCTCGCTGGCCGCCGCGATGACGCGGGCGTCGAGACGCATGCGCTCTTCCAGTTTCTTGCGCTCGTCGATATTCTCGACGATGGCCAAGCCCATCTTGACCTGGCCCAGGGAGTCGCGCACCGGCGACAGGGTCATGCGTCCCCAGATCACGCTGCCGTCGGCCTTGATATAGCGCTTTTCCTGGGTGGCGTGGTCGCACTTGCCGGCCATGAGATCCTGGGTCAGACGCTCGGTGACCGCCACGTCGTCGGCATAGGTGAAGCCGATCGCCGTCTGGCCCAGCAATTTACCCGACTCATAGCCCAGCGTGCGTTCGATGGCGTTGTTGACCGCCACCAGCTTCAGCTCGGCGTCGAACAGCGAAATGCCCAGCGCCGCCTGCTCGAAGATGGCGCGGAACATCGACTCGCTCTGCTTGAGCTTTTCCTCGGTCCGCCCGCGCTCGATGGCGTAACGGATGGCGCGCTGCAGGGCCTCGGCCCCGCCCCAGCCCTTGACCAGATAATCCTGCGCCCCTTGTTCCAGCGCCTCCATGGCCATGCGGTCATCGGCATTGCCGGTCAGAATGACGATGGGCAGGCTGGGCGCCGCCACCATGACCCGGCGCAACGTATCCAGCCCCAAGGAATCCGGCAGTCCCAAATCCAGAAGGGCGACGTCGAAATTCTCCGCGGCCAGCAGCGTCAGGGCCTCGTCCAGCCGCCGCGCTTCGCGGGCCTCGAAAGCGACCGGGGATTCCGCCAGCATAATGCTGACCAGCCTGGCGTCGCCGGGATTGTCCTCGACCATCAACACCCGCAATGGGCGCGCGCCTTCCCGCCCGGCAGCGACCGGCTCGACAGCACCGGTTTCGGATGACGAAGACATGATCAGCGCGGAGGCAGTTTGACGGTCTGGCACCAGAAGCCTTCGATCGTCCTGACCACATTGATGAACTGGTCAAGATCGACAGGCTTGGTGATGAAGCAGTTGGCGTGCAGTTCGTAGCAGCTCATGACGTCCTGCTCGGCCTGCGACGTGGTCAGCACGACCACGGGAATGCGCCGAAGCGCAGGATCGTTCTTGACCTCGGCCAAAACCTCGCGCCCATCCTTGCGGGGCAGATTCAGATCGAGCAGCAGAAGATCGGGCCGGGGCGCCTCGCTATGCACCCCTTCGCGCTTGAGAAAGGCCATCGCCTCGACGCCATCTTGCGCCAGATGCAATTGAACCTTACCGCCCCCCTCGCGCAAGGCTTCAACCGCCAGGCGCGCATCGCCGGGATTATCTTCTACTAGAAGCACATTCACCATTATGTCCCCGAAACGGCGTTCGCTGCTTTCTTCACAGGCCATACAATAAGGCACGAATTGACCAATCTCCCAGCGTTTTTTTCTATTTCTATACTCGCCTATTCAGAAATATCCAGTTGCGATTGCCTCGTCTTCTGGCTCCGGTCCCGTGGCGTTGCATTCCGCAACAGCCCTGGCGCTGCAGCTTGCATCTATCGCATTGATTTATATAGATTTTTCTTGTTACATAACCGCTTCATCATATAAGTTCTTTCCACAATTGACTTAACTCGACAGGCAGCGGGGCATCCAAGGCTGGGCGGCCCCTCAAGAAGGATTTTCCAATGGCCAGTTCCTCGGCAGCAACCACTGCGCAGAACCTGCGAACCATCCTATTGGGGGTGGTTAGCCTTGTTCTCTACATCATCTTGTTCAGCAACGAGAATGCCGTCCTCGAGATCAGCATGGCCAAGGGCTGGGGTTTCCTGGTTCCCATCGCCATCGCCTTTCTGTTCTCGTTCGTCCATGGCGCCTTCACCGGCGGCTTCTGGGACATGTTGGGATTGAAGGCGCAAACCAGAAAGGAGCCCAAGCGGTGGAGCAAGTAAGTCAATTCATCGCCCTGGACGCCATGGGCATGGCCGGCCTGTTCCTGGTCGGCTTCGTGGGCGGCATGGTTTCCGGCTTCATCGGTTCGGGCGGCGCCTTCGTGCTGACGCCCGCCATGATGACCATGGGCGTGCCCGGCATCGTCGCCGTGGCCAGCAATATGTGCCACAAATTCCCCAAGGCCCTGGTCGGCGCCTATAAGCGGGCCAAATACGGCCAGGTCGATGTCAAGCTGGGCCTGATCATGGGCCTGTCGGCGGAAGGCGGCGTGCTGTGGGGAGCGCATCTGCAAGAATCGATCAAGGCCGCCTTCGGCGACACCGGCTCGAATCTGTATGTCAGCTTCGTCTTCGTCGTGACCCTGGCCATCGTCGGCACTTTCGTTCTGAAGGACGCCTATAAGCAATACAAGCTGGGGCCGGCCGGCAATGACGAAAAGCCCACCAAATTCGCTCTTTGGGCCCGCACCATCAACATCCCGGGCACCATGGTCTATTTCAAGAGCATCGACGCCAAAGTGTCGTGGCTGGTCACGGTGCCGATGGGCTTTTGCACCGGCCTTTTGGCCGCCACCATCGCGGTGGGCGGTTTCATCGGCGTTCCTTCGATGATGTACGGGTTGGGCGTGCCTTCGCTGATGGCATCGGCCACTGAACTGGTCATCGCCTTCGTCATGGGCCTGGGCGGCAGCATCAAATTCGCGCTGTCGGGCTATGTCGATATCCGTCTGGCCATGATCATCCTGGCCGGCTCGCTGTTCGGCATCCAGATCGGCGCCATCGGCACCACCTATGTGAAGCCCTTCATGATCAAGCTGGTCATGGGCCTGATCATGGTCACCGTTCTGTTCTCGCGCCTGTTCGTGATTCCGGTCTATCTTAGCCAGTTGGAAGTCATCGCCCCCATGAGCGCCGACATGGCAAGCCTTCTCAAAAGCGTCAGTTTCTGGATCATGGTCTTCGCCTTGCTCATGGGTGCCATCGTCATTCTGAAGGCCATCTGGACGGGTATGAAGGAAAGCCGCGAATTGCAACCCGCTTAATACTACGGTCCGACACGTAAGTATGACGTGTCGGCTGGCTTCCAGCCGCCGTTGAGGCGGCGGCCAAGCGCTCGCAAGAGCGCGCCCGGCGAGGGACTAATAGGTGGGCCACGAAGGTGGCCCACCGAAATAAAGAGGAGTCTTCGATGTTGGATCAGCTATCGCCTACCGGACGGTTCGAGCGCATCTTGCTGGCCACCGACGGATCGGAATTCTCCGCAGGCGCCGAACGGGTCGCCATCGGCATGTGCGTCAAGGGCGGCGCTTCGCTGACCATCGCCACCTCGGTCCTGTCCAGTCCGGAATTCGACACTATGGGCTCATCCGAAGCCCTGGCCCGGAAGGAAGCCGAGGCTTCGGCCCATCTCGACCGCATCGAGGCCGAGGCGACAAGGCAGGGCGTGGCCTGCACCAAGGTCATCCGCTATGGCGACGATCCCTACAAGGACATCCTGGCCGAAGCCGAACATGTGAATGCCGACCTGATCGTGGTCGGACGCAGAGGACGGCGCGGCCTGGCCCGCCTGATGCTGGGCGACGCCACGCTGAAGGTGATTTCGATGGCCAAATGCAGCGTGCTGGTGGCCCCCAAGGCGGCCAGCATGTGGCAGAGCCGCCTGCTGCTGGCCACCGACGGTTCTCGCTCGTCGGACGCCGCCGCCGTCGCCGCCCAGCGCATCGCCCATTGCTGCGCCACCCCCATCACCGTTTTGTCGGTGGAAGTGCCCGGCCATTCCGCCGAGCGCCAGGCCGAGGCGCGGTCGATCGTGCAGCGGGTGGTGCGTTTGCTGAAGGAAGCCGGACTGGCCGCCGAACCGCTGGTCGAGAAGGGCGAAACCCATCACGTCGTGCTGGACGCAGCCAAGGCCACGGGCGCCGATCTTATCGTCATGGGCAGCCATGGCCGCACCAGCCTGGGCCGTCTGCTGCTGGGCAGCAATTCCGAACGCGTCATCGGCCGGGCCGACTGCCCGGTCCTGGTGGTGAAGGGCTGACCTCCGCCGCCTCTTGTCTACGCCACGTCTTTAGCGCTAGCCTGCCTTAGATCAATGGGAGGAGCGCATGCGAATTCTTACCGTCGTCCTGGCCGTCGTTTGGACATTTCTTGTCCCGCCCGCCGCTTTCGCCGCCGGGCCGGTCGGCGTCATCCTGATGCATGGCAAATGGGGCAGCCCGGATTACAACATCGTCCAACTCGCCGACAAGTTGAACGCCGCCGGCTTCCTGGTCGAACGTCCGCTTATGCCCTGGTCGCGCAAGCGTGACTACGACGCCGACTACACGCAGGCCATGGAGGAAATCGACGCCGTTGCCGAACGGCTGCGCAAGCGCGGAGCCACGCAGATCGCCGTTGGCGGCCACAGCTTCGGCGCCAATGTGGCGCTCGGCTACGCAGCAACACGGCCAGACGTGGCGGCCATCCTAGCCCTCGCCCCCGGGCATGTGCCTGAACTCTTCGCTTCCCGCCTGACCGAGAGCATCGCCAAGGCCCGCAACCTTGTAGAGCAAGGGCGCGGCGAGGAAACCGCCAATTTCGACGATATCAATCAAGGCAAGACGAAAATCATCACGCCCAAGGCGCGCGTATATCTTAGTTACTTCGATCCTGATGGACCGGCGGTAATGCCGCGCAACGCCGCCGCCATAAAAAAACCCACGCCCTTCCTGTGGGTAATCGGCACGGGCGATTCGCTCTACCAACGCGGCGAAAGCTACGCATATTCCAAGGCGCCGGCCCATCCGGCAAGCCGCTATTTGGTCGTCGAGGCGCAGCACGTAGATACGCCAGACGTCGCCGCCGACAAAATCGTCGAATGGATCAAGCAGGCGGTTGGGGAATAGCAGCCCCCACCGCCGCCCACACCTTGTCCAACTGCGAAGCTGAAATGCCGTAGGGCGGCATGACATAGATAGTGTTGCCAAGCGGGCGAAGCAAAACGCCTGCCCAGATGAAGCGGAACAGAGAAACCCTAAGCCGCCTCATCCGCACCCAGGCCGCGCAGCAATTCGGGATGCTTGTCCAACAGCTTCAGCAATTGGATCGTCGGGCCGCTGGGCTCGATGAGGTTGCGTTCGTACTTGTCGAAGGCGTTGGGGCCGACGCGAAACACAGCCCCCGCCGCCCGCTGGCTCAGGCGCAATTTGTTGCGGATGCGCCGGATGGTGGCGGGTGACGGCAAACCGTCCACCTGCTCCTTCAACTTGCGCAAGGCCTCGTCGGCAGCCGCCATGTCATTGCCGACATGCACGGATTCGCCCTCGCCCTTGGGATAATAGCCCGGCAGATCGACCGTCAATTCATGGTCCTTGTAGCGGACGGCAAAGGGGCGCACGTCGCGGCGCAGCGTCCCGCCCGTTTCCGGGCAGGACATGGTCTGTGGTAGTTTCTTTTCTTTCTGGGCCATAGTCATTTCTCCCTGAACGACACCGGCCGGAACTCAGTCACGATGTCGGCCTGAAACTTCACATAGAGAACGAAGCCTTCCGCTGGCACATGATAAACATCCTGCCAAAGCCTGTGATCGGCATGCGTGTCATCGATTTGATGAACATCGTCCGCTTGATACCCGGAATCGCGGCCACGATACCCGGACGGTTGAAACCCAGCGACAAGGCGTCAGTAAAAGCCGTCCGCGTGATCGCCAAGGTTTCGACCGAGCCGATGGCCGCCTTGACGGCATCAAGATCATAGGTCGGCTTGCGTTTCTCCATGACCCCAAATTACCACCATTATGGTGGCACAGCAAGCGGGAGAATGAGGGCTAAATTCCCCAACCGCTCAGGTCATCACGCCACATCCAGCTTCTCGGCCAACCAGACCTTAATCAGCGACTGATAGGGGACGTCGCGCTTATTGGCGGCGGTTTTGATGCGCTCGAGCAAATCCACCGGCAAGCGCAAGGAAATCGCCTTGGTCGAGGGCATCAGATTGGGTAGGCGCACGCGGCTTGCCTTGCTCCAATCGACATGTCCACTCGAATCATGGCTTTCCCAATAGGCTCGCTCATCGGCCTCTTTTTTGAATTTGGGCAATGAATTACGTTTCTTGTTCATAGTGGCCTCGCTCCTTGCGATGCATGTCCCTGGCCGAGATCACGCGTATTCTGGTTCCATCTTCCCGAAGGGTGAAGGTGACGTGCAGCAGGCGTCCTTCATGGGTGATGCCCAGTGCATGAAACCGCGTCTCGTCCTGGCTATGCCGTGAATCGTCAACGACCAGCAGGGGCTCGTTGAAGAAAATCTGCTCGGCCTCGCTTTGGCCGACGCCATGCTTGGCCACGCTTTTTCGGGCATTGCCCTCATCCCATTGAAATCCGACCAGCCGTTCGAAATCAATCATCTTTGTATATTACAGTAATATACGTTTTCACTCAAGAGCCAACAAAACCAGCTGAGGCCGCTTCCCCCACCGCCGCCCACACCTTGTCTAACTGCGCACCAGAAATGCCGTAGGGCGGCATGACATAGATGGTGTTGCCCAGCGGGCGCAGAAGCACGCCCGAGGCGATGAAACGCTCGTACAATTTGGGGCCGATGCCCGCCAGATAGCCCTGATCCTGCACCTTCACATCCAGGGCGGCGATGGTTCCCAAACGGCGCACTTGCAAGAACCGCTCGTCACCTTCAAAACGGGCCAGGCGTTCTTCCTGCATCCGGCCAAGCCTGGCGATGCGCTCCAAAACCGGTTCCGTCTCCCACACATCCAGATTGGCGTTGGCGGCCGCGCAGGCGATGGGATTGGCGGTGTAGGAACTGGAATGAAAAAAAGTCTTGGTCCGGTCCTCGGAATAATGGGCTTCGAAAATATCGGCCCAGCACAAGGTGGCGGCCAGCGGCACGGCTCCGCCGGTCATGCCCTTGGCCAGGCATAGAATATCGGGGGTGATTCCCGCCTGCTCGCAGGCGAACAGGCTGCCGGTGCGCCCGAAACCGGTCATCACCTCGTCGGCGATGAACAGCACGCCGAAACGCTCGCAAATGCGCTTCATCTCGGTCAGCACCTTAGGCGCATAGATCAGCATGCCGCCCGCCCCCAGGATCAGGGGCTCGACCACGAAACCCGCCACGTCGCCCTGTTTGCAGGCGGTTTCCAGCGCATCCAGACAGGCTTGCTCGCACCCTTCGGAGGGGAAGGGAAGATGCGTCACCTGGAACAAGACCGGCTCATAGGCCTGGGTAAAGACGCCGCGCGCCCCCACCGACATCGTGCCCACCGTGTCGCCGTGATAGCCGCCCTCCAATGCCACAAATTTGCTGCGCGCCTGGCCCCGGTTGCGCCAATAGCCCAGCGCCATCTTCAAGCCCACTTCGACGGCGGTGGAACCGCTGTCGGAAAAGAAGACGTAATCGAGCCCCTTGGGCGCGATCCTAACCAATCGTTCGGCCAAACGTTCCGCCGGTTCGTGGGTGAGGCCTGCGAAGATCATCTGATCCAGCCTGGCCGCCTGTTCCTGAATGGCCCTGGCGATGGGCGGATGGCAATGCCCATGCGTGATGACCCACCAAGACGAAATGGCGTCGATCAGATCCTTGCCATCGGCCCCATGCAGCACCGACCCCGACGCCCGCTCGATCAGCGGCATCTGGGGGTGCAGCGCATGCTGGGTGAAGGGGTGCCAGACCCGCGAGGTCATGACGTGAAATCCCCGAGATCGAAATTGGCGGCAAAGGCCTGGGACAGGCTTTGCGCCGTCACTTTCTCGATCCAGGGCAATCGCCCCAGGCGCTTTATCTTGCCGAAATCGCAGATGCTTCGTTCGCTGTCCTCGTTGGCCTCGCCGATGAAGGCTAGGCCCAGAACCGCGATGCCCCGCGCCCGCAAACCTTCCAGGCTCAACAGGCTGTGATTGATGGTGCCAAGCGTGGTGCGGGCGCAGAGCACCACCGGCAAGTTCCAGCGTTTCATCAGATCGGCGAATAAGCTCCGCTTTGAAAGCGGGCTTAGAACGCCGCCCGCCGCTTCGATCACCAAGGGATCGGCAGCCGGCACATCCAATCCATCGGCATCGATTTCAATGCCATCCCTGGCCGCCGCCAGATGCGGCGACATTGGACGCGAAAGACGATAGGCTTCGGGCAGAACCCTGGCCCCCATGCGGGCGGCGAAGACGCTATCCGTCTCGTCCTCCAGCCCCGCCTGCACCGGCTTCCAATAGCCGGCTCCGAGCGCGCAGGCCAGCCCGGCCGCGAAAACCGTCTTTCCGATGCCGGTGTCGGTACCCGCCACCACGATCTTCATGGCTTCAACAGACTTTTCAAATCGTCAAGCAGATTGGCCATAACCGCCTCATCCACATTCAAGGTGATGGTCAGACGCAGGCGCGACGTCCCTTCGGGCACGGTGGGCGGGCGGATGGCCCGAATATCATAGCCCTTGGCCTGAAGCTGCGCGGCCAAAGCCACGGCGCGTTCGGGCGCCCCCACGATGACGGGCTGAATCTGCGTACCGCTTGGCGTCAGGCCGATTTCTCGCAGACGCTGGCCGGTGAAGGCGACCAAAGACGCCAGGCGCTCCCTTCTTTCCGGCTGCTCCTGGCACAGTTTCAGGCTGGCCCGCACCACCGAAGCCATCAAGGGCGAGGGTGCGGTGGCGAAAATGAAGGGCCGCGCCCGATTGACCATGAAGTCTTTCAGCACCTGGGCGCAGGTCAGAATCCCGCCCATCGAACCCAGCGCCTTGCCGCAGGTATGCAGGGCAATCACGTTCCGGCGCCCTTCGAAGGGGGCCGTCAGGCCGCGCCCGTCCGAGCCCAGCACGCCGGTGGCATGCGCCTCATCGACGACCAGCATGGCCTGATGGCGCTCGGCTAGTTCCATCAAGTCCGAAAGCGGCGCCAGGTCGCCATCCATGCTGTACAGGCTTTCCACCGCCATCCAGACCCGGCCCCGCCCGCGATGCGCTTTCAAGGCCTCCTCGAAGGCCAAGACATCGTTATGGGCGATGCCTTGGCTCTCGGCCCGGCTCATGCGCAGGCCGTCATGCACGCTGGCATGGATCAGTTCGTCGTAAAGGATCAGGTCGCCGCGCTGGGGCAGGGTGGCGAAGAGGGCCGAATTGGCGGGAAAGCCGCCCCCGAAATACAGGGCACTTTCAGCGCCGAAAAAGCGGGCCGCCTCGGCCTCCAGGGTCTCGTGTTCAGGATGGTTGCCGCACAGCAGGCGCGAGCCTCCCGCCCCCACCGGCACGCCGCGCGCCAGCGCCTCTTGAACCGCCTGGGCCAGTTCAGGCGAATCGGCCAGGGCCAGATAGTCGTTCGAGGAAAAATCGTGACGGAGACGGGGGGACAGCGCCCTTAGGCGTCCCGCCTGTTCAAGGTCCGAAAGCGCTGTCCGGAAGGTCTCAAGCATGCCGATGAGTTACGCCAAAAGCGGCCCTCGGTCAAAAGAAAGCGCCAATTCCTCATCTTGAGGAGCGCAGCGTCTCGAAAGATGAGGCTTCCACCCTTCGAGACGGGCGCTTGGCGCCCTCCTCAGGGTGAGGTTTTTTACCGCCCGGCGGCGATCTCGCCGCCCATCTGAGCCCAGGCGATGATGCCGCCGCTCAGGCGATGGATCGGGCCCTGATAGCCGGAAGCGGCCAGCAGCATGGCCGCCATGCCGCAACGCGAGCCGCTGCGGCAGTGAATCAGCAGATTCTTGCCCTCGGGCACGTCGGGGATGACCGCCGGATTGAAGCGCGACAGCGGCAACGGAACGGCGCCGGGAATATGGCCGGCCAGGAATTCGTTGTCTTCGCGCACATCCACGATCACGGCCTGATCCTGTCCGACCCAGTCTTGCAACTGAACGGCTTCAACCATCAAGATATTGTCGAAAGCGGGAACCTGGGGAACGCCAAGAAGATGTCCGAACATGGAAAAACTACCGGTCTGTGGTTGGTCGAATATTAGGTAGTTCTTATATTATTTCCTGTCAAGACCTACCCGCCGCCTTGATGTGGGGTCGATCGGCCCGAAAACAAGACGGGCGGCCCCATGCGCACGATCGTTTTAATCCGCGTTGCGACGTGACGCGGATTAAAACGTGAATCGTTCGCTAAAACAAATTTCTAGAGCAGATTCACGCCCTCACTCGAAGCCGCATAACGGCTTCGATTTCTGGCGATCTGCTCTAGGAACCGCCCGTCTACTCATACCCTAAACTTCAAAGCCAAACCCGAGCGCAGAACCGCTTCAAGCGAGGGTTTGACCGAACAGAACCGGGAAAAAGTACACCGAGGCGAAGCCGAGGGACTTTTTCACGATGTTATTTCGGCGCCATGACCATGACCATCTGGCGGCCTTCCATTTTGGGGAACTGTTCGACCTTGGCCAACAGATCGAGTTCTTCCTTGACCCGATCCAGGACCTTGACCCCCAGTTCCTGATGCGCCATCTCGCGGCCACGGAAGCGAAGGGTCACCTTCACCTTGTCGCCTTCCTCGAGGAATTTCTTCATGGCCCGCATCTTGACCTGATAGTCGTTTTCGTCGATGCCCGGACGCAGCTTGATCTCTTTGATTTCGATCACTTTCTGCTTCTTGCGGGCCTCGTTCTTTTTCTTCTGCTCCTCGTATTTGTACTTGCCGAAATCGAGGATTTTGCAGACCGGCGGCTCGGCATTGGGCGATACTTCGACCAGATCGAGTCCGGCCTGACTTGCCTTTTCCAGAGCTTCACGGATTTGAACGACGCCCAGCATTTCACCGTTCTCATCGACGAGCCGCACGCTGCGTGCGGAAATCTCGCCGTTAATGCGCGGCCCATCCTTAGAGGGCGGCGCGGGCATTGGTCCTTTAACGATCAGAAACCTCCATCGGTTGCGTCAAAGATCCGGCATGACGACAAGTCACGCCGTCTCCCGCCGGATATCGGGCGGGGTCGATTCGGCCCTAAGCATAGCCACAGCCTCATCAAGCGCAAGCACTTCTTGCTTCTCGCCGCCCAGGCGGCGCAGGGCCACCTGGCGGTTCTCGGCCTCGCGCTTGCCCACCACCAGCAGATAGGGGACTTTGGCCAGCGAATGTTCGCGCACCTTGAGGTTGATTTTCTCGTTGCGCAGATCGGTGTCGGCCTTCAGCCCGGCCTTCTTGAGGGCCCAGCGCACCTCTTCGGCATAGGAATCGCCGTCGCTGGTGATGGTGGCGACCACGGCCTGGGTGGGCGCCAGCCAGCCCGGCAAGCGGCCGGCATGGTTCTCGATCAGGATGCCGGTAAAGCGCTCGAGCGAGCCGAACAAGGCCCGATGCAGCATGACCGGGCGGTGCTTGGCCCCATCCTCGCCGACATAAGTAACGTCGAAACGCTCGGTCAGATTCATATCGACCTGCAGCGTGCCGCACTGCCAGTCGCGCCCGATGGCGTCGCGCAAAACGAATTCCAGCTTGGGGCCATAGAAGGCGCCTTCGCCGGGATTGAGCGTATAGGCGAGGTTCATATGTTCAAGCGCGCCCTTCAGGGCCGCTTCCAGCTTGTCCCAGACCTCGTCCGAGCCGATGCGCTTTTCGGGCCGGTCCGAGAATTTGATGCGCACATTGTCGAAGCCGAAATCCTTGTAGATGTCGAGGATCAGATCGACCACCTTCTTGCACTCGTCTTCCATCTGTTCCAGCGTGCAGAAGATATGGGCATCATCCTGGGTAAAGGCGCGAACGCGCATCAGGCCGTGTAGCGCGCCCGAAGGCTCGTAGCGATGAACCTTGCCGAATTCGGCCATGCGCAAGGGCAGGTCGCGATAGCTTTTGATGCCTTGCGCGAAGACCTGGATGCCGCCCGGGCAGTTCATCGGCTTGACGGCATAGATGCGCTCGTCCTCGCGGTCGGGAAAGAAGCGGGTGAAGAACATGTTTTCGCGGAAAGTGTCCCAATGGCCGCTGGTCATCCACATCTGGCGGTCCATCAGTTCCGGCGTGCTGATCTCGACATAGCCGGCCTCGTCCTGGCGGCGGCGCATATAATCCATCAGGGTGCGAAACAGGGTCCAGCCCTGGGGATGCCAAAAGACGGCGCCCGGAGCCTCTTCTTGGAAGTGGAAAAGGTCCATCTCCTTGCCCAGGCGGCGATGGTCGCGCTTCTCGGCCTCTTCCAGCATGGTGGTGTAGGCGTTCAGATCCTTGTCGTTGGTCCAGGCGGTGCCGTAGATGCGAGACAGCATGGCGTTCTTGGAATCGCCCCGCCAATAGGCGCCGGCCACCTTCATCAGCTTGAAGGACTTGCCCAGCTTGGAGGTCGAGGGCAGATGGGGACCACGGCACAAATCCATCCAATCGCCCTGTCGGTAGATCGAAATTGGCTGGCCGTCGGGAATGGCCCCGATCAGCTCGGCCTTGTAATGCTCGCCGATGCTTTTGAAATGGGCGACCGCTTTGTCGCGTTCCCACTCTTCGCGCACCAGCGGCAGATCGCGGTCCACGATCTGTTTCATCCGCTCTTCGATCTTGGGCAGGTCTTCCGGCGTGAAGGGAGTCTTGGCGGCGAAATCGTAATAGAAGCCGTTCTCGATGGCCGGGCCGATGGTGACCTGCGTCCCCGGGAACAGTTCCTGCACCGCCTGGGCCATGACATGGGCGGCGTCGTGGCGGATGAGTTCCAGCCCCTCGGGATCCTTGGCGGTGACGATGGCGACCTTGGCGTCAGTCTCGATGCGGGTCGCAAGATCGACCAGCGTCCCATCCAGCTTCATGGCCAGGGCGGCCTTGGCCAGTCCGGCGCCGATGCCGGCGGCCAGTTCGGTTCCCGTCACCGCGCCCTCGAATGAGCGGACGGAACCATCGGGAAGGGTAATCGCAACCATGGGCGGAACTCTTGATTTAGAAGGGCTTCAGGACCGGGCAGAGTAGTCCGTTTGGCCGCTCTGTCAAGACAGCGGGGCAGCAAAATCCAGGCTTTTTCCGCTAAAAACCCCTACTTTTCAAGTTCCGACCCCAACCCGCTCATCCCCGCCAGCAGGGGGCCGAACAGCTTTTCCGGGGCCTCGCCCCATTTGGCGATGAATTCCTCGCGTCTGGCAGGGCTGAAGTAAGCCTTGATGCGCTGGGGCGCGAACAGGGTCGAGAGCAGCAGATAGATATGCCTCCGCTCGAAGCGCAAGCCCGGCTTGGGCGTCGAATTCATGATGGTGAGCAGCCAGTCTTGGCGAACCTCGAAACGTAAAAAGGCTCGCGCCACCGCGACCAGGGCCGTTTCATAGACCTCGACCATGTCGGGATCGTCATGGAAACCGGCCCATTCGACGGTGCCGGACGGCCCCCGATGGCGAAGGGCGGCCTGCTCGGCGCGAGCGGCCAATTGGGCATGGGTTTCGTTGCCGAGCATCATGCGCAGCGCCGTGAAGAATTGCGCCAAATGGCCGCGCTCGATACCGCCTTGCGGATCGTCCAGAAGTGGTGCCAGCGGTCTGACCAGCACGCGGCCCAGAAAATTGCGGCGCAGGACCTCGTAGCGCTGAGCCGAAAAATCGGCCTGGCAATCCTTCGCCATCTTGCCGCAGCAAGCCGCCAACAACGCATTGTCGCAAGACAGCCGGGCTGTGATGCTGCGCACTTGATCCAAGGAGATCACGCCGCCTTCGGCCTCGGTCTCCAACCGCTTCAAGGCGATTCCCAAGGCCATCTTGGCCATCTGGTGGCAGCGGCTCCCCTCTTGGCTCATCCGACGTGCAAGGCTTGTCATGGCCTTCCCCCTTTGCGACTCTCCTCGCTAGAGGTAATGCAACATTTGGGAGAAAAGATGAAGCGATGCTATATGTTCAAATTTCAAAGCGATAACCAATGCCGTAAACGGAATGCAAAACCTCGGCATTGGGCAGAATGGCGTTCAGCTTCTTGCGAATGTTCTTGATGTGGCTATCGACGATGCGGTCCGAAACGTCTTCGCTGTCGGGATAGGCGAGGTCGAGAATCTGTGCCCTTGAATAAATGCGCCCCGGACGCGTCACCAGCAAGCGCAGCAACCGGTATTCGGTGGGCGTCAAATCAAGCCTTTTTCCGGCCATGGAAATGCGCTGGCTTTCCTCGTCAACCTCGATCAGTGAATTCGAGGCCTGGACCTCGCCGGGCTGAATGCGGCGCAAGACGGCGCCGACCCTGGCCATGACTTCGCGCGGGCTGAAGGGCTTGCAGATATAGTCGTCGGCGCCGCTGTCCAGCCCGATCAGCCGGTCGGCTTCCTCGACCCTGGCCGTGACCATGATGATGGGCACATTCGAGAATTTGCGCACCTCGCGGCAGACTTCCAGGCCGTCCATCCCGGGCAGCATGAGATCGAGAAGAACCAGCGCCGGTTCCTGGTCGCGGATGGAATCGAGTGCGACGGCCCCATTCTCGATATGGCGCGGCTGATAGCCGGCCTTGGCCAGATAATCCATCAGAATGTTGGCGATCGTGGGTTCGTCCTCGACGATCAGAATCTGCCTTGCCGTCATTCTTCCTCTCCTTGTCCGCAGGGCAGGGATACCATGATGCGCAAGCCGCCCAATTCGGAATGTGCCGCCTCGATCTCGCCGCCCATCGCCGCGATCAGGCTTTTCGAAACGCAAAGTCCAATGCCGGAACCGCCATGATCGCGCGAGCGTGAGGCATCGACGCGATAGAAGCGCTCGAACAGGCGCGGCAAGGCTTCATCCGGGACGCCGGGCGCCGTATCGTCGAAATAGACCACGAAGCGTCCCCCGACCCGGGCAGCTTGAATTCGCAGCCGCCCGCCGGAATCGGTGTAGCGCAGGGTATTTTCCACCAGATTGGCGAAGACCTGCTTCAAGCGCACGGGATCGCCCAGGACGGTCGGCGCCGCCAGGGCGTGATCCTTGTCCCATTCGATCATCAAACCCGATTCGGCGAAACGGCTTTTGAAGGCCGAAACGGTCTCGTCTAGCGAATCCAGCGGATCCAAGGGCAGATGCTGGCAATCGAGCTGACCGACATCCGAGCGCGCCAAGGTGTAAAGATCGTCCACCAGTTGGGTCAGGCCCATCACTTCCCGGTGCAGCACGGACAAGGTTCTGTCGTCGGCTTCGTGAATGCCATCCTGAATGGCCTCGACCTGGGCCCGCATCACCGCGATCGGCGTGCGCAACTCGTGCGACGTGTCGGCCATCCACTGGCGGAGCGAATTCTCCATTCTTTCGCGTTCGGCCAGACGCAGTTGTTGTTCGGCAAGCTTCTGCTCGGTCATCTCGTCGAGCCGGGAGAGAAGATAGTTGAAGCCCAGGGCCAGCTCGCCCACCTCGTCCTTGCGCACCACCGGCACCGGCTGCAGATCGATCTCGCCCTCGGCCATGCGGTGGATAAGGCGCGACGTGTTGGTCAACGGCTTGAACATGCGCGGCAGAAACCACAGCAGAAACAAACTGATGGTGCCCGCCGAAAGGGCCGCCGCCCGGAAGGCGAAGGTCAGGGTGGTGTCAACCGCCTCGAAGGCTTCCCGCGTCGGCACTCGAGCGACCAGAAACCAGTCCGTCACCGGCACGCTGGCCATGGCCGACAATTCCTCGACCCCGAAGGCGTTGACGGTGATGCCGGTGCCCCGATAGCCGGCCATCGCCTTGTCGTGCAGAAGGTTGACGCCCGGCTTGGGCAAGGGCTTCAGGATCATTTCCGGGCGGTCGGCCGACACGAACAGATTGTCCTTAGGCGAAATCAGAAGAAATCCGCCGGTCTGGCCGATTTTTCTGGTGGCGATCTGACCCAGGAAATCGGGGGCGGCGATTTCGGTCGCGCCCGACAGAACCGCCCGCACCCGCCCGGTTTCGTCCAGGACCGGCGCCGACATGACGATCAGGGGGATGTTGTCGGTTCTGCCGCGGAAAGGCTTGCCAATGACGGGTTGCTTGAGGCGCAAGGCTTGCTCGAACCAGTCGCTGCTGCTGAAATCAAGACCGGCGCGTCCGAACACGGCGGGAAACTCAGCCAGAACGCCCTGCCCGCTGACCGGCAAGACGACCAGTCCGCGCGAGAATTTGGGGTAGATTTCGTGCCGTTCCCGAAGCCAGGTTTCAAGCCCCGCCGGGTCTTGCAACAGCTTTGGCGGCAACTGCCGGGCCAGGCTGGCGATCAGTTCCTTTCGGGTTCGGATACGGTCATCGACGTCATTGGCGGCATATTCCGCGATCGTCCATTGGCGGGAAGCCGACAACTCGCCCATCCTGTTCTTGAGAAAGGGAAACATGACGGCGATGCGCAAGAAAAGCGCCATGAAGATCAGGAACAGCGCCAAGGCGATCAGACGCACGATCAGGCTGCGGCTCAATTCCCGCGCCCGCTCTGCCATACCGTGCAGCCCACTTTTCATGTTTGTCCTCATTGGCCTGTATAGCTTGGCCATTCAGTATGGAGGAAGGATGAAAACAATCCCCGGCGCCCGCGATCCGGAAACGGGGCTGTCGAATCTTGGCGAGAATAAGCTCAAACTTGACAGCCGCTGGTCGCGCATCTCATAGCAGCTTTTCGTCGGGCCGGAATTGCCGCTTCGGATCTTCGATTTCGACCACCCAGAGGTCGGAATCGATCTTCAGGCTGCGGGCAATATAGGTTTCCGCCTTTTCCTCGGCCACCGGTTCCGGCCCGGTGGCGCGCATCCAAACCGATTCGCCGCCCCCGTCCTGGACCTGCGACAGCACGGATGCCGTTCCATCAAGATAGGACAGCTTCAAGAGAATGCTGCCCGAATCGGCATCGCCCTTTTTTCGGACCACTGCCGCCACCGCCTGGCAATCCAATCGCCAAAGCAGGGCCTGAATCCGAAGTCCGCTTTTCACCCGTTCCATCGCGTGCTCTTTTCTCTTATGCCCAGGTCTAGTATAGTGGACTTCTCGCTCTTAAGTGAAATTCCACCAAATAAGGCCAGAAGAGCACCGGGACCCATGTTTGAACTGATACCCAACGACGCCCGCTCGACCATCCGCATCATGCTGGTCGAGCCCGACACCCAGTTGCGCAACAATCTGCGCCAGGCCTTGATGGGGGCCGGGCTGAAGAGCGTTCACGATTACGGCAGCATCGAGAAGATGAAGGACGAGTTCGAGCGCGAAACGCCCGATCTTTTGTTCATCGACGCGCATGCGCCGGGCGGCGACGCCTGCGAGCTGGTGCGCAATGTCCGCTTCAACCGCGGCGGCAACAATCCCTTCATCTCCATCGTCCTGACCGTCTGGCAGACCAAGATCGACGACATCGAGAAACTGGTCAACACGGGCGCCGACCACATCATCTTGAAGCCGCTGTCGCCGCAATTGATGTTCAAGCGCATCGAAGCTTTGATCGAGCGGCGCAAGCCCTTCGTCGCCACTTCGGGCTATATCGGCCCCGACCGCCGCAAGGGCGGGCGCGAGGGCACCGAGGTGCCGCATTTCCACGTTCCCAACACCTTGAAGCTGAAGGCCGCCAACCGCAAGGTCGATGGCTCGCAACTGCAAAAAGCCATCGATCTGACGCTGGGGCGCATGAATGACGAGATGGTGGTCCGCCTGGCTTTCCAACTGGCCTTCCAGGCCGAGCGGCTGGCCCCCCTGGCCGAGACTGGCGACCGCGAAGCCCCCTATGCGCTCAAGGATCTGAAATGGGCGCTGATGGAATTCCTGCGCCGCATCGACGAGAAGGGCAATGCCCAGATCGTCAAGCTGTCAAAAACGCTGGACGAGGTTTCCGACCGCATCGGCAGCGCCCATCCCAACCCGGCCGAGGCCAGGGATATCGAGCTTCTAAGAAAGCTGGCCCAGGCCATCAATATCGGACTTCGCAGCGCCGTCTCGCCCGAGGATCTGGCCAGCAAGGTCAACGACGCCATCGAAAAGTCGGATCGCCGTCGCAAGGCCAAGCAGGAATCTGCGGCCATCGCCCGCGCCTCGTCTGGCGCTCTGGCCTAGGCCGGTTGCGGTGGGTTTCAAGCTGCATCCCAGGCTGGAAGCCGACACCATTCCGGTCAAGATTCTGGGGCTGTCGCGGCTGTTGCTGCTGAACGATTCCAACTGGCCGTGGCTGATTTTAGTGCCCGAACTGGCGGAGATTCGAGAAATCCATCAACTATCGGCAAGTCAGCGGGTTGAACTGATGGAGGAGATCGCCTTCGCCGGCGAAACCCTGGAACGCCTGTTCAATCCGGCGAAAATCAATGTCGCGGCTTTGGGCAATATGGTGCCGCAGTTGCACGTCCATGTCATCGCCCGCTTCGAGACCGACCCCGCCTGGCCCAAGCCGGTCTGGGGCGCCGTCCCCCCAATTCCCTACAGCCCCCAGGCCCTGGTCGCCCGGCTGAAGCAGTTGCACGAGGCTTTCGCTTGATGAAACATTTCTTCGCCGCCTTGCTTTTGGCCGCCACCCTTGTAACCGCAGCGCCGCTATCCGCTCAGGACAATAAATTGGGCGCCGACTTCGGACCGGAGGGCTGGGGCTATCGGATCGGTTTTCCCGTCGATTGGGTCAAGGTCGAGCCTTCCGACTATGCCGTCGTCTTCAGCGGACGCGAGGGAACGGCTTCCTACAACACGACGGTCAGCATTCAGAATGTGCGCACGCATGACGGCGACGACAAGCTGGCGGCGGTGACGGGCGAAATGGCCCGGCTCGAAGGAAGGATGCAAGACCAGACGGCCGGCCTGGAGATACTTACGCGCCACCCCTTCGTCTATGAGAAGAACGGGCTGAAGCTGACCGGCGCCCAACTGGTGGCCGAATTCTCCAGGCGCAGCAACGCCTTCCGCCAATGGATCGTCATCCTGCCCAGGCCCAAATCGCCGATCCTGCATGTCTGGATCTTCACCGGACCGGTCGAGGATTTCCCCCGTGCCCTGCCCACCGCCAAAGCGATGCTGGACAGTTTCGTCATCAAGGGGGAGTGAGGCCCTCATATTCAATCAGCAACGCCTCAACGGCCTTTTCCAGTTCAGGCAGATGAATGCGAATGACTTGCTTCAATAGGTTGGGGTCGATTCTTTGGTACGCGTGCCGAAGTTGATTGCCGAGATCGGCCAACTTGCGCCACTCTATATTTGGGAAATCACGCTTATAGGGCTCCGGAATATGCCGGCTGGCCTCGGAAATGATCTCAAGCTCCCGCTCGACGGCTCTGAAGACCAGCGGATTGGTTTCAAACAGGTCCAAGGGAGATACAAGCAAATGTCTCTCTATGGCCTCAATCGCTTCGGAAATATCCATCAATCTGGCCTTGATGGAGCGCCCAACCATCAGAAAACCCTTTCCGCCTCAGCGATAATCTCATCCTTGAGAACGGGATGAAGTGAACGGCGCGTCATGATATCGACTGGAACGTGAATTCCGTCTTCAAGGAAATATTTTATTTCCAGAAGATCGAACAAGGAGAAATCGCCGCCTTCGTCGTGATCGATGAAAAGGTCAAGGTCGCTCTTGGAATTGGCTTCGTTCCTCAGAGTCGATCCGAAGAGATAGAGAGAGCGCACGCCAAGATTTTTCAAGGCCTGTTCCCGGCTCCTTAAGGCGGCTATGGCGGAAATCCTATCCATTTCGCCAATCCTACTCGATCCGGCCCAGCACGCGGGCGAGAACGATGTAAAGCTTGCCGACTTCGGAAGCGGTGAAGGTGGCGGTCAGGACGTCGGCGCGGTCGGCGGCCTTGGACCGGGCCAGCAGATTCTCGAACTCGTTGACATAGCGGACCACATAATCGCGGAACTGCCCGTCCTCGGCGATTTTGCGCCTGGCGCTGTCGATCTTGCCGCGATCAAGCTGCTTTAACAGGCGGCGCACGAAAATGGCCTGATCGCCCTTCTGGAACTTGCGCCAGGTTTCGTCGTCGATGTCGGGCTGGAACAGGCGGGCCACATCGACGGCCAGCGATTGCAGGCGCTCGACCACGAAGGCCGCTCCTTGCAGGAAGCTTTCCAAACCAACCTCGGAGCGCATCTGCTTAAGCGCCGCCGCCTGCGAGGCGGCGGCATCCGAGGTGCGGATCAACTCGCCGACTTGGCGCTCGAAGACGCCGCCCAGCTCCTGGGCCTTGGCGGCCACGCGGTCGCCGGTATTGAACAGTTCGCCTGTCTGGGTTTTCAGCTTGTCGTAAACGTCCTCGACCTCGCGCACGGCGCCTTCGGCGGTGTTGCCGAGATCGGCGGCCTGACGGCGGAAATTCTCTCCGGCGGCGCGCACATGGGCGACGGCGCGCTCGCTTGATCCCACCAGTTCGCGCATGCTCTGGCGCAGCATGTCGTTGACGGCGGCGACATTGGCCGAGGTGCGACCGGCACTTTCGGCGAAATCGGTGCTGGATTGGCGCAGCATGTCCGACAGGCTGCGGCCTTGCATATGGGCCTGATCCGAGGCCTCGGTGACGTCCTGCGACTGCTGCTTCAAGGCCTCGTTGAAGGCCCTGAGCAGAGCCAGCGATTCGCCGGAGACGCGCGACAGGGATTCGCTCTGGCGCTCGATCTGCGAACCGGCTTCCTTGACCTGGCTTTCGGCGTGATCGGCGACATGGGCCAAAGATTCGCCCTGACGTTTCAAGGTCTCGCCCACCACCTGCAGGCGGGCGGTGGCGGTGTCGGACAATTCGGCCAGTTGCTGAGTGCGCCGTTCCAGGGATTCGCCCATCACATTGGTGCGCGAGGCGGCCTGCTCGGCGGCATCGACCATTTCCGAAGCCCTTGTGCGCAGGGCCTCGCCCAGGGCCTCGAGATCGAAGGCGACGCGGCTGGAGGTGGTGGTCAAGTCGCTGGTCGAGCCGCGCAGCACTTCGCCGATGGCCTTGATGCGGGCCATCGCCTGGTCCGAAGTCGCGGTCAGATGGCGCGACTGCTGGGCCAGCGAGGATTCCGACAATTTGGCCTGGGCCGAAACCACATTGGCGATGTCGGCCAGTTCCTGGGCCTGCTTTTTCAGCGCGTTGCGGATCTGTTCGGTCAAGCGCGCCGACTGGTCGCCGCCCTTCGACAATTCGCCGATCAGTTCCTTCATCGCTTCCGACAAATCGCGCGAGCGGCCGGTCAGGCGCTCGTCGGCCTCGACCAGCAGGCGGGCCTGGGCCTGATAGCCTTCGCCCAAGGTCAGCATGCCGGCATTGGCCTTTTCGGTGCTGGCGTTCAATTCGTCGGCCCGGGCCTGAACCAGACCGCCGATCTCGGTGATGCGGGCCTGGGCGTCGGTGCTGGCCTCTTCCAGCGCGCGGCGCGAACGGATGAAGCTTTCCTCGACCGAACGGAAACGTTCCAGCGCCGTATCGCTGGCCTGGCCCAGTTCGCGCGATTGAACGCCGACGGCTTCCTCGACGATCTTCACGCGGCCCAGCACGCGGCCCGACACTTGTTCGATGGCCTCGACCTGGCGGCCCAACATGGAATCGATGCGCTCGCCGGCCTCGCCGATGCGCCGCCCCACCTCTTCCAGCGACAGCGCCCGCAGATTCAGCAACTCGCTCGATTTTCCAGCGTCCTGGACCAGCTTGTCGCTCAAGCTGCCCACTTGTTGGACGGCGGTCGAGCTGCTGGACAGCAATTTCTTGGATTGTTCGTCGATCAGGCGGGCCGTGGTCTCGGCATCCAGCTTGGCCGCTTCCGAGGCCTTGGACAGGCTTTCCTGCTGCTGGCGGGCCAATTCGGCAATCGCCTTGGTCCGGCTTTCTGCTTCCTGCCCGGCCTGGGTCAGATTGCCGGCCAGCTGACGCAGCAGGCTTTCGGCCTCGCGCACGCGCCCCGCCGCCTGTTCCGAAGCCGCCGACACTTCGCCGACCTGATGGCGCAGCATGGCCTCGGCCTCGCGGGCCCGGCCCGAGGCCGCTTCGGCGACGCCCGAGAATTCGCGCACATGGTCGCCCAGCAAGCGCACCGCCGTCTGCGCCCGTTCCTCGACCGAACCGGCGACATTGACCAGTTCGTCGGTATGGCGCTTCAACTGATTGCCCAGCGCCGCCACGTCCTGGGCGGCCATGTTCGAGGCCCGGGTCAATTGGCTGGCCTGGCGGGCCAGCGAGTCGCCGATCTGCCGGGCGCGCTCCTCGCCCTCGGCGTCGGGATAGAGCAGCAGGCCCAGGCGGCGCTCCAACTCGGCCAGGCTGCGGCTTTGCGCGCCGGCCCTTTCGTAATGCAGGATCACCAGCCACAAGATGGCCACGGGAAGCGCCACCCCGCCCAAAAGGCCGCCGAATTCGTGGGGCAGCATCGAGAACAGGTTGGCATAGCCCACCGCCTCATCGACATAGATCAGCGCCAGCAGGGTCCACAGCACGGTCAGGACCAGGCCGCCCCAGACCCGCAACCGCTGAAGCTTGCCGCTTTTGGCGATCTGCCTGGGGCTTAGGCGCAGGGGGGCTTCGAAGACTTCATCCCGGTAGACCGGCGGGGCCGGGGATGGAGCAGGCTCGGGCGGCGGGGGCGGCGGCGATTCGGCAGCCGGCTGAGATGCTTGCGGCGGTTCGGGCTGGACGGCCTCGACCGTCGCCGCCTTTTCGGCGTCGTAGGCGATTTTCAACGAGCTTGTACCCGCAGCCGGGCGCTGGCGAAGTTCTTCGGCCATTTCCTATCCTTTTGAACGCTCCCAGGGTCCGACTCTTACCCTTGTGCGTCAACGGATTTCTGACCCTATCCGCGCCCCACTAGACCTAGCTTGCCAACCCGCATTTCCTACCCGTATATGGGCGGTGCCTTGTAACCCGTCCAAGCGCCCCCATCTCATGGGAGATGCAAGGGGAACTCATACCTGTCAAAACCAGCCGATGACCGAGACATCTCTTTCCAAGCGAAGGCCCGACCCGGCTCCAGCTTTCTGCGGCGCCATCGACATGCGCATCCAAAAGGACGGCACCTGGCTCTATCGGGGCTCGCCGATCGGTCGCAAGGAGATGGTCTGCCTGTTCGCTTCCGTGCTGACCCGCCACGAAGACGGCAGCTACTGGCTGGTGACGCCCTCCGAAATGGCCTGCATCGAGGTGGAGGATGTCCCCTTTCTGGCCGTCGAGCTGTTTTCCTGCGGTTCTGGCCGCGACCGGGTGGTTTCCCTGCGCACCAATATCGATGAATTGGTGACGGTGGACGACATGCACCCCTTGCGCATCGCCACCGATCCCAAGACCGGCGAGCAGATTCCCTATGTCTGGGTGCGCGACGGACTGGAAGCCAGGCTGTCTCGTCCGGTATATTACGAATTGGTGTCGCTGGGACACGAGGAAGCGACGACGGAGGGAAACCAGTTCGGTCTATGGAGCAGCGGCTCGTTTTTTCCCCTGGGCAGTCTGGAAGAGGCGTAATCGAACGCCCTCCCTTCTCGCGCGACCTGCTGTCCGAGCGCCTGCGCCACCATCGGCCCGGATTGCGCCGCTCGCCGGGGGCTGCGCCGTCCCGGCGCGGCGACGACGATCTCAATCCCGGCATGAACATCAGCGCCAGCCCAAGGCCCGCCGCCGTGCTGGTCGGGCTGGTCGAACGCGAGGACGGTTTTACCGTGCTGCTGACAAGGCGCACAGATCATCTGCAGCACCATGCCGGGCAGGTCAGTTTTCCGGGCGGGCGAATCGAGGAAAAGGATGCCACCCCCTCCCAGGCGGCGCTGCGCGAAACCGAAGAGGAAATCGGCCTTCACCGTTCGCATATCGACCTTATCGGGCGGCTTGACGATTACATCACCGGCACCGGCTTTTGCGTCACCCCCCTGGTCGGGCTGATCCGCCCCCCCTTCGATCTCACGCCCGACCCTTTCGAAGTGGCCGAAGTGTTCGAGGTGCCGCTGGCCTTCCTGCTCGATCCCGCCAACCATCAGCTTTGCGAGAAGGAGGTCAAGGGCAGCCTGAAGCGCTATTTCGCCATGCCCTATGGCCGGCATTACATTTGGGGCGCCACCGCCGGAATCTTGATGAATCTCTACGAAGTGCTCAGATGAAAGTCCGCCTCGATCAGTTGCTGGTGGATCGGGGCCTAGCCGAAAGCCGCGCCAAGGCCCAGGCCCTGGTCATGGCCGGGCAGGTCTATTCCGGCGAGCGGCGTCTGGACAAGCCGGGCCATCCCATCGCCGACGATGCCGCCATCGACCTCAAGGGCCAGCCCCATCCCTATGTCTCGCGCGGCGGCTTGAAACTGGCGCACGCGCTTTCGCATTTCGCCATCGATCCCAAGGGCTGGGTGGGGCTGGATGTCGGGGCCAGCACCGGCGGCTTCACCGACGTGCTGCTGCAGAACGGCGCATCCAAGGTCTATGCGGTCGATGTCGGCCACGGCCAACTGGCCTGGAAGCTGCGCAACGATCCGCGCCTGGTGGTCCTGGAACGCATCAATGCCCGCCATCTTTCCAACGAACAAGTGCCCGAACCCATCGACATCGTCGTCTGCGACGCCAGCTTCATCGGCCTTGAAACCGTGCTGCCCGCCCCCTTGGCCCTGGCCAAGCCGCAGGCCTGGCTGGTGGCCCTCATCAAGCCGCAATTCGAGGTCGGCAAGGGCCGCGTCGGCAAGGGCGGCGTGGTGCGCGATCCCGCCCTGCATGCCGAAGTCTGCGCCCGCATCCAAGATTGGGTGAACGGCTTGGCCGGCTGGCGGGTCGTCGGCGTCGAGCCCAGCCCCATCCTGGGGCCCGAGGGCAATGTCGAATTCCTGTTGGCGGCCAGAAAGGAGAAAGGCTAGCCTTAGGCAAAACCAACAACGCTACTCTAGGAGAGGTCCATGCCCCAACCCGACCATATCGTTCGCATTCCCCTGCCCGCCCAGGACAGCCTGGACGAGGATTTGAAGAAATATCTGGGCAAATGCCAAGAAAAGCTGGGTCTGGTCCCCTATGTGCTGCAGGCCTATACCGCCAGGCCGGCCAAGCTTCGCCATTTCATCAGCTATTACAACGAGTTGATGCTTGCCGAATCGGGGCTGTCGAAACTCGAGCGGGAAATGATCGCCGTCGCCGTCTCGTCCCATAACCGCTGCTATTACTGTCTGGTCGCCCATGGCCAGGCGGTGCGCCAGCTCTCGGGCGACCCTCAACTGGGCGAAATGATGGTCATGAACTACCGGGTGGCCGAGCTTTCCCCCCGGCAGCGGACGATGCTCGATTTCGCCTGGAAACTGACCAGCGACCCGCAATCCATCCAGGAACCCGACCGCGAACAGCTTCGCAAGGTCGGTTTTAGCGATTCCGACATCTTCGACATCTGCGACGTGACGGCATTCTTCAATTATACCAATAGGATGGCCCACGGACTGGATATGATGCCCAATCCCGATTACCACGCCATGAGCCGCTGATCGGACAATTGCCGTTCTATAGACGCCTATTTTCATTGCTGTTATCAAGTTATAATTGTAATGGAATTGGCCGGTATTTGCGTTAAATCAATCCAACCCCTTGCGGTCGGCCCCAAAAACGCCTAGATTGATATATCGTGTTCTAGAATGGAACGCATGGGGGCAAAATATGAGAATAGAACCCTTTGAGAGCCCACAACGGTCTGTCCAGCGGCAAGAAGCCGTCAAGACCGATTCCGCTCCTCAACCCGAAACCAAACCGGTCGATCCTGTGGGCTTCATCAGCCCGGTCATTCACGTCGATAGTCAGGCCGGCGTCGCCATCTTGCAGTACCGCGACAATACGACCGGCGAAGTGACCGCTCAGATTCCGTCTGAGACCGTGGTCAAGCGCTATCGCGCTGGCGAGGCCGTGGCCCATCCGGGTCAGACGGCCTCGGCGCCTCCGCCTACCGGCGGCGAAACCAGTGCGGCGCCCGCTCCGGTCTCGTCTGGCGGTGGCGAAAGCGGCGGCGGTGGCGGCGGCGGCGACACTGGCGGCGGCACGGGCAGCGAAAGCACCGGCAGCTAAGCAGGCGCTTGTCATGTTAATCTGAGAATCGGCACCGCGGGTCTTGCCTGCGGTGGCGGATTGTTATTTTCCGCAGGCCGGGCAGGGCTTCAGTCTTGCCGGCACTTCAAGGCCGCTGCCGTCCATCAGCGCCGCGTCCCCAAGCAGCCGTTCTGCCGGTCCATCGGCCGCCACCCTGCCCTCGCACAGCACGATGACGCGCGGACACAGATCCAGCACCATCTCGAGATCATGGCTGACCACGATCTTGCTGTGCTCGAATCCCTTCAGCAGATCGATGATCTGGCGCCGCCCCTTGGGGTCCAGACCCGTCGTCGGTTCGTCCAGCAGCAGGATGCCGGGCGACATGGCCAGCACGGCGGCAATCGCCACCCGGCGCTTTTCGCCGCCCGACAGATGGTGCGGCGGACGGTCGCGCAGATGCCAGGCTCCGACCTGCTCGAGACAGGCCTGAGCGCGGATCTTGCAATCCGCCTCCTCCATGCCGGCATTCAAGGGGCCAAAGGCGACGTCGTCCAGGACGGTGGGCATGAAGAGTTGGTCCTCGGAATCTTGAAAGACCGTGCCCACGGTCTTGCGCACCTGGGCCAGCGTTCGAGCCCCGACCTTCAGATCGCCGACCGTCACCTCGCCCTGCCCGGCCAGCAGTACGCCATTCAGATGCATCAGCAACGTCGTCTTGCCGGCGCCATTGGCGCCGACGATGGCCACGCTTTCGCCATGGCGGATTTCGAAGCTGACGCCTTTCAGCACGGCCTCTTCCCCGGGATAGGCGAAATGCAGATTTTGCAGGGCGAGACGGTGATGGCTCATGGCCAGATACCAAGGGCGGCGCCGCCGATCCATTGCGCCGGATGATAAAAGCGGATCAGGGCGAAGACGATCAGCCAGCCCAAAAGGAACCAGCCGTCTTGAGGTCTGAAGGACAGGGCCGACAGCCGGCGCATCTCGCCATCGAAGCCGCGCAGCCACATGGCCCGGTGGACGCGCAGGGCCCGCTTAAGCGAGCGCAGCAGCAACTGGCCCAGGATGGCGGCGAAGACCCGCCAGGACGGCGGGCGGCCATGGACGGCGCGCAGGCGATAGGCCAGCACAACGCGGCTGGCCTCGTCCGCCAGCAAGAACAGGTACCGGTAAAGCCCCAGCATTTGAGTGACGAAGACCTGCGGCACGCCCAGCCTTTCCGCCGCCCGGGCCAGGGCCGGAATGTCGGTCGTCGCCACCAGCAGCACCAGGGCCGAGACGGTGAGAAGACTGCGCAGCAGAATCGAGGCGAAGGAGATCCAGCCTCCCGAGATGGCGAGGCCGCCCAGTTCAAGCGCGATCCTGGTGTCGAACAGCGGATTGAAAAGCCCGACCAGCGCCGCGAAAGGGGCCACGGCCAGCACGCGCCGCAGGATCAGGCCCGCCGGAACGCCGGAACGCGCCCATAGAAAAATGGGAAACAGGAAGAAGGGAAGCTGGTCTCCAAGCGCGTATTTGTCCTGGGAAACCACGGCCAGGGCAAAGGCCAGGGTCGCCAGCAGTTTGGCCCGGGGATCAAGGCGGTGGATGGGCGATTGCGCCCTGGCCCAGCGATCCAGCGTGCCGAAATCGCGGGCGGACGACGCGCAGGCGCCACCCATCAGGCGGTTTCGGGACGGCGCTTGAGCAGCATGCCGGCCAGCATGGCCAGGGCCAGGACGATGGCGCCGCCGACCAGGCCGGACAGCGTGGTCCCGGCATCGGGATGGACAAAGCCGTCTTCAGCCGCCGCTTCTTCCGCGCCCTCGGCCTCGGTTTTGGGGAAGCCGTAATCGGGCAGGAAGGACAGCTTTTCCTGAATCTGCGCGGCCAGGGCATGCAGGCCGTCATCGGCGCCTTCCAACTCCTTGCCCTCGCCGACCAGACGTCCGATCGACCATTCCAGCCCATCGGGATGGCTTGAGGCGAACCACGAGAAAATTCCGCCCGACAGCACGGCCAGCACGGCCAGCGCCGCCAAGGCCCGCTTGCCGGGAAGGGCCGGCCGATCGGCGCGCAACAAGCCGGGTTCGGTCCTGGCCAGCAACTCGACGACGGCCAAAGTGATCAGCCCCTCGCCGATGCCGATGGCCAGATGGATGGGCTGCATGGCCAGCAGGAAGGTCGAGAAAGGCAGTTCGGCAATACCCGACAGGCTGGTCTGCAGGACCACGCCGAAAGCTCCCAATTGCAAGGCCAGGACAGCGCACAGCCAGGTCACCGGCTTGGCCTGCTTGCCGACGGCGAAGGGCCTGTACAAGAAGGGATAGACGATATAGCAGGCCAGGAAACCCATATTGAAGATGTTGGCCCCCAGGGCCAGCAGGCCGCCATCGGCGAAGAACAGCGCTTGCACCGTGACCACCGAGGCGATGGTCAGAAAGCCCGCATGCGGACCCAACAGGATGGCCAGCAATAGCCCGCCCGCGAAATGGCCGCTCGAGCCGGTGCCGGGAATGGTGAAGTTCAGCATCTGCACGGAAAAGACCAAGGCCCCCATGATGCCCATCAAGGGCACCTGGCGCTGGTCGAGGGATTTTTTCATCTTGGCCGAAGCGACGGCGATGGCGGTGCCGGTGACCGCCCACATGCCAGCGCCCACAGCCGGTGACAAAAGCGCATCCGCCATATGCATGAGAACCCCCACGAATCGTTCTCGTATGAAGAATTTCTAATTCGTATGAAAGATTAGCCCGCCCCTCCGGGGGGCGTCAAGGGGGCTTGGGCCGAGCATCAGCTTTTCGGGACGCTGTGCACATGCTGGTGGGCATGGGCATGGCCGTGATGATGATCCTGGGCATGATGGCCGTGCTGGTGGTGGCTGTGCGTGGCCTTGATCTCGACCGGGACGGCGTTCAGCTTGCCGTGCCGGACCCCGGTTTCGGCGCAGATTTCGCCGGCGAAGCGCTTGACCTCGGCGGTAGGGCCGCGCAGCACCGTTACTTCCATGCAGTTCTCGTGGTCGAGATGGACATGCAGCGTCGACAGCGTCAGATCGTGGTGCGCATGCTGGGCCTGGGTCAGGCGCCGGGCCAGTTCGCGCTCGTCATGGTTATAGATATAGGACAGGCTGGCGATGCAATGGCCTTCGGGCTTTTCCGCCTGCAGGCGCTCGGTCTCCAAGGTTTCGCGCAGAATGTCGCGCACCGCTTCCGAACGGTTCTGATAGCCTTTTTGCTGAATATAAGCGTCGAACCGCGCCAGCAGCTCTTCTTCCAGCGATACGGTGAAACGGTCCATGCGGCCCCCTCCCTCTTGAACTGACCCTGCGCCGACCCAAGATAGCAAGATCGGAGGCCAAACAACAGCGGCCCCACAGAAGGAGAGACGCGCCTTGCACTTGGTGCATAAAAAGGAGCGAAGCGACTGGCCCATTGAGGGCCCGCGAGCCTCCGAGCGAGCGAAAGCCTAGGGCGCACAGCGCCCGCACGGCGTTTGAGTGTAGAAAAAAAAGGACCGCGGCCAAGCGTTCCGGAGGAATGCGCAAGGCCGAGGGACATAAAAAAAGAGGCTGGGCCCGAAGGCCCAGCCCAAGTGACGCACCAGGATGGAGGAAAATTCCTAAAGGCTGATCGGACAAGTCCGCCCGTACCGATCAGACCGTCAGGCTGCGCCGGTCCTCCATAATCCGACGCAGAATCGGCGCCATGATCAATTCCATGGCCAAACCCATCTTGCCGCCAGGGACGACGATGGTGTTCCTGCGGCTCATCCACGAATCCTTGATCATTCGCAGCAGGAACGGAAAATCGATCTTGAAGCGGTCGGGCTTCTTGAAGCGAATGACGACCAGACTTTCGTCCAGCGTGGGAATGTCGCGGGCGATGATGGGATCCGAGGTATCGACCACCGGAACGCGCTGGAAGTTGATGTCGGTCAGCTTGAACTGCGGCACGATGTAATGCACATAGTCGTGCATGCGGCGCAGGATGGTGCCCATCACTTCCTTTTCGGAATAGCCCCTGGTCTGGGTGTCGCGGTGGATTTTTTGAATCCATTCCAGATTGATGACCGGCACGACGCCGATTTTCAGGTCGGCGAATTGCGCCACGTTGATCAGGCTGGTGCAGACGCAGCCGTGCAGCCCTTCATAGAACAGCAAGTCGGTGTTGGCCGGCAAGGGCTCCCAAGGCGTGAACTCGCCCGGCTTGACCCCATAATGCTTGAAGCTTTCGGCGTCCTCGTCGTTATGGACATAGAAGCGCCGCTTGCCGGTGCCGGTTTCGCCATAGGAGCTGAAGCATTCCTCGAGTTCCTCGAACAGATTGGCATCGGGCCCGAAATGACTGAAGGTGTTGTTGCCCTTCAGGGCCGCATCCTCCATGGCCTTTTTCATTTCGACGCGCGAATAGCGGTGATAGCTGTCGCCCTCAATCACCGCCGGCATGATGTTGTCGCGGCGGAAAATATGTTCGAAGGCCTCGCGCACCGTGCTGGTGCCGGCCCCCGACGAGCCCGTGATGGCGATGACGGGATGCTTTTTCGACATCTAGGCCGCCTTTACCTTCAAGGCGGCGCGCCAGCCCGGATATATCCGGTCGGCGTCCTCGGGGAAGCTTTCGAAGGCGCCCAGAAGTTCAAGATGGCTGCGGGCGTAATCGACCAGATTGACCTTCGCCTGCCAGGCTTCGTGCGCCTGCCTGAGCGACAGGGCGCCGGCGATGGGGCCGCCCTTGTGGCCGAAAGCGCCGCCGCCCGAGGTTTGGATGATGTTGGAATGGCCGAGATTGTCGAAGAAGCCAGGCAAGCGCAGCGCGTTCATGCCGCCCGAGATGATGGGTGTGCAGGCCTTCATGCCAAGCCATTCCTGGCGATAGTAGAGCCCGTCGGCGGCATCGTTCTCCAGCATATAGGCGACGATCCGGTCCTCGGGCTTCCCTTCCATCTTGCCGTAGCCCATGGTGCCGGTATGAATGCCCGAAGCCCCCTGCAGGCGGGCCATCTTCATATGCACCAGCACATTATAGCCGCGCATCGACTGGTTGCTGGTCACCATGCCGTGGCCGGCGCGGTGATAATGCAAAAACTGGTTGGGGAAATTGCGCCGGGCCAGAGTCACCGCCGTCGGGCCGCCCACGAAGCCATCGACCAGGAAGGCGACATGGCTGGCGTCGGAACCGAAGGTTTCCAGGATGTAATGGCCGCGAGCCAGCATTTCCTGGGGATCGTCGGCGGTGATGTTGGCCGAGAACAGCTTGGCCTGGCCGGTCTTGTCCTGGGCCCGTTTCATGGCGTCGGCGACCAAGCGGATGGTTTCCTTCAGGGGGGCGAAGACCTGATTGCCCTGCGGCTCGTCGTTCTTGATGAAGTCGCCGCCCAGCCAGAAATCGTAGCAGGCGCTGGCGAAGGGCTGGGGGCGCAGACCCAGCTTGGGCTTGATGATGGTGCCGACGATCATGCCGCCATCGACCAGCGGGCGGCCCAGCACCCGCCACATATCGGAAATGTTCACCGAAGGGCCGTCGAACAATTTCAGATAGGCGGGCGGAACGTAGAAATCCTGCATCTTGGCGTAGTCGATATCGCCCATGCCCTGATTGTTGCCGATGGTCAGCGTCAGGAACGAGACCAGCATGGCCTTGCCGTCGATGATGTTCAGATCGAACAGTTCGACGGGATAGGCGATCTTCATCAGCTCATTCGCCGGGTCGATCTCGTAGACCAGGGCATCGACGCCCCTGGTGAAATCGTCGGTGGTGCAAACCTCGACATTGGTGCCGGTCGAAGATTCGGCGGCGAAATGGGCGGCGGCGGACAGATAGTTTTCACCGCCCTTGGGCCTCATGCGATAGGCGCACAGGACATGGCGGCCACCCTTGATGAGGTCGGCTTCGGCAAGCTTCAGATTGGCATAACGCTTGGACTGGTCCATTTGGTCCTCGTGCGTGATCCGGCGATGATACATCCCCCCAGATCATTTTCTTTTATCTTGCTCTAAGGGAAAGGGTGGGGAAACACACCAATAGGGGTGGCGGTAAACTCTTGTGGGTAGGGGATCGTCAACCTTAAAGAGGGTGGTTTGGGTAGGCGAATCACGCCGCCAATTTTATGTCGGCCCGGACGATATCGAAGGGGACAAAAAAGCCCGATTCCCCGCTCACGATCAGTCCGAATTCCGTTAGCGCTCGAACATCCGAATGCACATTCTTGTAATCGCGCTTCAAACTGGCCGCCAGGGCCCGCACGGAAAGCGGGCCTTCACGCTTTAGGGCTTCCAACAGCGCCCAACGCTTGGGTGTCAACGCCTTCAGCATCTCGGGCAAACTGGCAAAGCCCAGATGATAGCTGGGCGATTTGACGGTTTCCCCCTTGGCCGTGGCCTTCCAAGCCTGCCTAAAAGCCTGCGCTTCATCTTCCAGGCTGGTCAGACCGATAAGCAGCGACTTCTTTTTGCTCATGTCAGCCTCCGAACGTCGGCCATAAAATCGGCCAGCAACCGATCCACATCCACAAAGCGGTAGGGCTCCTCCTGCGTTCCGTAATGACGGTGATCGCCCTTGCCCCTTTCATTATCGTAACGCACCAGACACGCACCCGCCCGCCCAAAATACAGGCGGTATTTGAGGCCATGGGGCTTCCCCTCGGCTGGCCTTGGCAACCGCCAAAGAACCATCTCGACGATGCCGCCGGCATGGACGAACTTACGATGCAGAATCAGCGTCGCTGGCATATGGCTATTTATACCATATGGCATTGCGGCATGACAAGGCGGTGATTATCCGCAAGCTTTTCTGATGGCGTCCATATTGCCCTTGTAGTCGGGCGATTTGAACACCGCCGAACCGGCCACCAGGACATTGGCTCCGGCCGCCACCACCTGTGGCGCCGTCTCGGGCGTAATGCCGCCATCGACCTCGATCTCGATGGGACGGTTGCCGATCATCCTCTTGATGCGGGCGATTTTTTCGACCTGGCTTGGAATGAAGCTCTGACCGCCGAAGCCGGGATTGACGCTCATCACCAGCACCAAATCGATCTTGTCCAAGACATAGTCGAGCAGGCTTTCCGGCGTGGCGGGATTCAAGGACACGCCCGCCTTCTTGCCCAGGCTGCGGATCAGTTGCAGCGTGCGGTCGAGGTGACTGCCTGCCTCGGCATGGACGGTGATGATGTCCGAACCCGCCTTGGCGAAAGCCTCGATATAGGGATCGACGGGATCGATCATCAGATGGACGTCCATCACCTTCTTGGTGTGCGGTCGGATGGCCGCCACCACCAGGGGGCCGATGGTGATGTTGGGCACGAAATGGCCGTCCATCACATCGACATGCACCCAGTCGCAGCCCGCGGCATCGATGGCGCGGATCTCATCGCCCAGCTTGGCGAAATCCGCCGACAGGATCGATGGCGCTATCTTGATGGCGGGCATGCGCGGGTTCCTCGATCCTGACTTAACCGAACTTGGGATCCAGGCTGCCGTCGGCATAGCGCTTGGCCATGTCGGCCAGCGGAATGGCCCTGATCTTGGAAGCGTTGCCGGCGGTGCCGAACTGCTGATAGCGGTCCTCGCACAGTTTCTGCATGGCCGCCATGGCCGGCTTGAGATAGGTGCGCGGGTCGAACACCTTGGGATCTTCGGCGAAGACCTTGCGGATCTGGCCGGTGATGGCCATGCGGCAGTCGGTGTCGATATTGACCTTGCGCACGCCGTGCTTGATGCCGACGATGATTTCCTCGAGCGGCACGCCGAAGGTCTGCGGCATGGCGCCGCCGAATTTGTTGATGATGTCTTGCAGTTCCTGCGGCACCGAGCTTGAGCCATGCATGACCAGATGCAGATTGGGCAGGCGCTTGTGGATTTCCGTGACCACGCTCATGACCAGCACCTCGCCGGTCGGCTTTTGCTTGAACTTGTAGGCGCCGTGCGAGGTGCCCATGGCGATGGCCAGCGCATCGACCTTGGTCTTTTTCACGAAATCCACCGCCTGGTCGGGATCGGTGACCAGCTTGTCCTTGCTGATCTTGCCCTCGGCGCCGTGGCCGTCTTCCTTCTCCCCCTCGCCCGATTCCAGCGAGCCCAGAACGCCCAGTTCGCCTTCCACCGACACGCCGACCATGTGCGACATCTCGCTGACCTGGCGGGTGACATCGACATTGAAGTCGTAATCGGCCACCGTCTTGCCGTCGGCCTTCAGGCTGCCGTCCATCATCACCGACGAGAAGCCGCTCATCACCGCCGACATGCAGGTGGCGGGGGAATTGCCATGGTCCTGATGCATGCAGACCGGAATTTCGGGATAGAGCTCGATGGCGCCCAGGATCAGGTGCTTCAAGACGATGTCGTTGGCGTATTGGCGAGCACCCCGGCTGGCCTGCAGGATGACCGGCGAGTCGGTCTTCTTGGCGGCGGCCATGATGGCCAGCATCTGCTCCATATTGTTGATGTTGAAGGCGGGCACGCCGTAACCGTTCTCGGCGGCGTGATCGAGAAGCTGACGCAGCGAAATGAGTGCCATGAGATCGTTCCTTCGTTCTGGTGCGTAACCGGCTTGTTATTGACTTATTGACCTGCGAACTGCTTGGCCTTGGCGGCCACCGCCCCTGCCGTGATGCCGAAATGGGCGTACAGCTTGTCGGCGGGGGCCGAGGCGCCGAAGCCCGGCATGCCGATGACGGCGTCGGGCGTTCCTACATACCTCTCCCAGCCGAATGGCGAAAGGGCCTCGACGGCCACCCGCCGCCCGGCCTGTCCCAAAACCCCGTCCTTATAGGCTTGGGGCTGGCGGTCGAACAGTTCCCACGAGGGCATGGAAACCACGGCGGCGCGAATATCATCCGCCTGCAACATTTCGCGCGCCTGAAGGGCGATTTCAACCTCGGAGCCGGTGGAAATGATGGTCACCTGGCGAGCCCCGCCCTCGGCCTCGGCCAGGACATAGCCGCCCTTGGCCGACTTGTTCTCGGCCACGTCCGAACGCAGCGTGGGCAGATTCTGGCGCGACAAAGCCAAGGCCGAAGGTCCGGCCTTGTTTTCAATCGCCAATTGCCAGCATTCGGCGGTTTCCACGGCGTCGGCGGGTCGGAAGACCGTCAGATTGGGAATGGCCCGCAAACTGGCCACATGCTCGACCGGCTGATGGGTGGGGCCGTCCTCGCCCAGGCCGATGGAATCATGGGTCAACACATAGACGACGCGCAGCCCCATCAGGGCCGACATGCGCATGCCGTTGCGCATGTAATCGGAAAAGACCAGGAAGGTGCCGCCATAGGGGATGAAGCCGCCATGCAGGGCCAGGCCGTTCATGACGGCGCTCATGGCGAATTCGCGCACCCCGTAATGGATGTAGCGGCCCGAAAAATCGCCGGGCTTCACCGAAGGCGTCGATTCGGTGACGGTGAGGTTGGAATGCGTAAGATCGGCCGAACCGCCGACCATTTCGGGGATGACGCCTGTCAGCACTTCCAGCACATCCTGGCTGGCCTTGCGGGTCGCCATCTTGGGCTTATCCGCCGCCAGCTTGGCCTTGAAGCCGTTCAAGGCTTCGAGATAGGCCTTGGGCAGTTGGCCCGAAAGCAGGCGGTCGAATTCCACCTTCCTGGCCGCTTCCATGGCGCCGTGACGCTTGGCCCAGGTCGAACGCGCCTCGGCGCCCTTGCGCCCAGTGGCCGCCCAGGCCTCGGCGATGGGGGCTGGAATTTCGAAGGGAGCGTGCGGCCAGCCCAGCTTGTCACGCATGCCGGCGATTTCATCGGCGCCCAGCGGGGCGCCATGCGTCTTTTCGGTGCCCGCCTTGGTCGGCGCGCCAAAGCCGATCACGGTCTTGCAGGCGATCAGGGTCGGGCGGTCGGCATGCTGCGACGCCGCCAGCGCCTTGGCGATGGATTCGGGATCATGGCCGTCAACGCGGCAGGTCGCCCAGCCCGAGGCGGCGAAGCGCGCCAACTGATCGTCCGACGTGGTGAGGTTGGTGTCGCCGTCGATGCAGATTTGGTTGTCGTCCCACAGCACGACCAGCTTGCTTAGCTTGAGGTGCCCGGCGATGGAAATCACTTCCTGGCTCAAGCCCTCCATCAGGCAGCCGTCGCCGGCGATGACATAGGTGCGGTGATCGACGATGTCGGCGCCGAAGCGGGCCGCCATCATGCGCTCGGCCAAGGCCATGCCGACGGCATTGGCCAAGCCCTGCCCCAAAGGCCCGGTGGTGGTCTCGACGCCCGGACAATGGCCGTATTCCGGATGTCCCGCCGTTTTCGAGCCAAGCTGGCGGAAATTCTTCAACTCGTCCAGCGTCACGCCCGGCGTGCCGATCAGGTGCAACAGCGCATAGATCAGCATCGAGCCATGCCCCGCCGACAGCACGAAACGGTCGCGGTCGGGCCAGGCCGGATCCAGGGCGTCGTATTTCAAGAATCTTGTGAACAGCACGGTGGCGACGTCGGCCATGCCCATGGGCATGCCGGGATGGCCCGACCTGGCCTTCTCGACGCCATCGGCGGCCAGAAAGCGCAGGGCATTGGCGAGATCCTTGTGCTGAACCGGACTGGACATAACGGCACTGCTCCTTGAAAGACTAAACGGCGTAATGGCCCATGGCGGCCTTGACGAGGTGGTAGGCGACCAGCAATTGGACCAAGGCCAGCGGATGGCTTTGCCGCTTGATGTCGGTGGCGTCGATGAACTGGCCCAGATTGCCGCGCATGTGGCTGGCTTCGGGAATCAGGCTCCACAGCAAATCTTCCAGGGCCTTGAAGCGGCGTTCCTCGATGTCGCCCGCCACTTCCAGCACATCGACCGGCTTGCCATCGACGTCGCGGGCCAGTTCCAGGCGCACGCCGTTCTTGGCTCCCATATCGACGACCGGCGAGAGATCGGGATGCGGCAGCGTCGGCCGCAGGGTCAGCCTGGCGTTCAGCTTCGATCCGGTCTCGTCGGGATGCGATTCGGGCGGATAGAAGCTGACCACCATGTCGGCGAAGGTGCGCTGCGGAAACACGAATTGCGGACTGTCGCTTTTGCGCTTTTCCAGCGACATCAAGACGTCCTCGACCGAATAGCCGCGCTTGATGGTGTCGCGCTGGATTTTCCATTTCATGCGCAGGGCTTCCTCGGGCTCGAGGAAGATCTTGACGTCGTAACCGTCGCGCATGGCCCTTGTGGTATAGCCCAAAAGCCCTTCCAGGATGATATAGGGCTTGGGTTCGACATATTCGGGCTTCTCAAGCTTGCCGCCGTCGTGATTGTAGACCGGCTTCAAGATCGGCTGGTTGTCGCGCAACAAGCGGATATGCTGTTCCAGAATGTCGATATAGTTGGCCGAGGGGTCCAAGGCCGAATGGCCGTTGGCGTTGCGCTGGGCGCGCTCGAACCGGTGATAGTCGTCGGTGCAGATGATGGCCACGCGATCGGGCCCCAGGATGGCGGCGATGCCTTGCGAAAGCGTGGTCTTGCCAGAGGCGGAATCGCCCACGATGCCCAGGATGATCGGTCGTTGAACGCTACGGCTGATCGGCATTTAACCCTCCCGCTTGTGCCAGGTGGTGAGGATCTGGCGCGTGCCGCCCGGTCCAGCCACCATCATGGTTTGTGTCTTTTCGAGATCCTTCGTGCGTTCGACGCCTTCCAGCATCAGGCCGGTAGTGATGCCGGTGGCGCAGAAATAGACGAGATCGCTTTTCACCAGATCGTCGAGATTGTACCAGCGTTCGAGATTGAAGCCGGAGGCCAGCACGGCTTGGCGCTCGGTGGCCAACTGGGGATCGATGCGGGCCATGAATTCCCCGCCCAGGGCCTTGATGGCGACCGCCGAGATCATGCCCTCGGGAACGCCGCCGGTACCCATCAGGGCGTCGATATCGGAACCCGGAATGGCGGCCAGAATGGCGCCGGCCACATCGCCGGCGGGATAGAGGGCGACGCGGGCGCCGGCCTTGTGGATGGCTTCGACCAGGTCGCGGTGGCGGGGCTTTTCCTGCACATAGACGGTCAGGTCTTCGACATGCTTGCCGGTTTCCTTGGCCACCACGGCCAGCTTCTCGGCGACCGGCATGGCGGGATCGATCTTGCCTTTGACCTGCGGGGGGCCGGCGAATTTTTCCACATAGAAGGCCGGTCCGGGATCGAACAAAGCGCCCCTGGGCGTCATGGCGATGACGGCCATGGCGTTGGTCATGCCCTTGGCCAGATAGCTGGTTCCCTCGATGGGATCGGCGGCGATGTCGAACTTCATCGTGCTGGACGGATCGCCCAATTTCTCGCCGGTGTAAAGTTCTGGAAATTCGTCGGCGCTGCCTTCGCCAATCAGCACGCGCCCGTCGATCGGCAACTGATCGAGCCTTTCGCGCATGGCGTGGATGGCGGCGAAATCGCCATGGTTCTTATCGCCGCGCCCGATCCAGTGATAGGCGGCGCGGGCCGCGGCCTCGGTGGCTTGACGCAGGGCGTAGACGAATAATTCGCTAGAGCAGGGCTCGGGCGGCTTCAGCATGTCCATTTCCTCCCGGGGTTCCATTTGGTGTCGGAACTTCTAGTCCAGCCTAGCATCATGGGTAGGTTTCGTTTTGCCAACACCCACCCGGGTCGGGGTGAAAAATTATTTGCAGGGGAGAGATGCCACCCGATGAGGTGGCAAGCTCTCTAACTCGTTTCGCGTTCCTTCAGATATCTGGCCACGGCCTGGGCGCGATTGCTGACCCCCAGCTTGTCGAACAGATTCTTCAGATGGAACTTCACCGTATTAAGCGAAATGTCGAATTGCCCGGCGATCTGGGCGTTGGTGAGCCCTCCCGCCAGGGCCGCCAGCAACTCGCGCTCGCGCGGCGTCAGCCCGGCAAAAGGATCCGAGACCAGCTTGGCGACATCCATGAAGGGAAAAACCATGCGCCCGGACGCCACTTGCAAGATGGTGTCGATCAGCACGGCGGGCTGATCCTTCTTCGAGCAAAAACCCGCCGCTCCCAAGGCCATCGCCTGGCGGGGAATGTCGGGATTGGGCGAGCCGGTATAGACGATGATGCGGGGCGCCCCTTCCCTGCCCTTTAGGGCGGCCAGCACACCCTTCCCGTCCAGGAAGGGCATTTCCCATCCGATGATGCCGGTGTCGAAGTTCAGGCGCCCGACAGCCTCGACGAAACGTTCGCCGTCTGCGCAGACGGCGACCAGCCGGAAGCGGTCGTCGTTCTCGAACAAACGGACCAAGCTTTGCTGCAGCAACGGATTTTTTTCTGCGATGACGATGTCGATCTGCGGCTTGTTCATGTTCATAACGCCGTTCACTCCCCTCGGCGGTCGAGACAATATATAAGCAACCGCGCAACAATACCTGAATCCAAGTGTAGCGCAAGCCCTACCCTTTAGAAGGTATCCAAAGCCCCCTTTCTGAGCCGATAAATTTTCGGCCAATCAAAGGGGCAGGGCAATACCACCAACATTTTAGAATCGCCTTCCATGATCTGGATCAAAACATGGGCCTAGTTGCGATGATAAACTGCGCGATCTTTATGTAATTCCGAGGAGGGGTGCATGCATTTGGACGCTACGGCATGGCAGGCGATTATCGGTTTTGGAACGATCATCGTCATCACGGTTGGTTTGTTGGTCTTCTTCGTGACCCGCAAGATGGGCAAATAACCTTCCGCGACGAATCGCCGGATAACGGCCACCCTTTCGGTCGAGGGGTGGCCGTTTTCTTTTTTCAGGCCACCCTTGTCTTGCCATCTTCATATTTCCGTCATCTATCCGACAGTCGAACTGTAACAGTGCCTGAGCCATCTTGCCCCTGGCACCCACCATCCGTATGAGGGACAAGATGAAGACCCTGTTCAAGACTCTGGCGCTGGCTTTGCCCGTTGCCCTTTCGCTGGCCGCCTGCGCCTCCAGCTACAGCAAGCCCGGCTTCTACACCGAAGTGAAGGATGGACGCCTGTGGGTGTTCGAGGAAGGCTCGAAGGGCCTGGCTGAATTCAAGAAGTCGGGTGAGCCCGCCAAGCAGTACACCAAGGTCGGCGCCGGCCCCGAAGGCATGACCATCAAGTCCGACGACGCCAAGACCATCGACAAGTATATGGCGGCCAAGTAAGTCCGTTTGGACAGGCTCTCTCCAAGACCAAACCGGCGCCGTCCATCGGCGCCGGTTTTCGCGGCTAATAATCGCGCTTGAGAATCCCGCTGGCGCCGTACAGCCCCATGCCGGTCAGGAACCAGCCGGCGGCGACGTGCAGCCAGAGATAGGCTTCCGCCAGCCAGCCGAAAACTCCCGTGGGTACGGGCAGCCAGAAAGTCTCTTGTTTGAGATCGACCAACGGCAGCAGCACATCCAGCGAATAGACGATGGGCAGGAAGGGTTGCGGCGCCGGGCCGGCCAGGCCCGAGGCGGCAATGACCGAATTGGCCTCGGCCAACCAGAAGACGGCAGCGCCCAGCAGCCACATCGCCAGCAGCCAGTGAACGGCCCGCCAGGGCGCATAACCAAAGCCGATGCTGGACTCCAGCACATGGCTCCAAGCCCAGCGCAGGGAGCCAAGGCGGCCCTTGCGCCTGAATTCGCGCTCCTTCTCCATCAAGGCCAGACGGGCGTCGCGCCGATGGCCCAAGGCCTTCAGCACCTTGGCCAATTGCTCGTAGGGCTGCGGAGTGAAGCTTTCCGTATCCTGGCGTTCCAGCCAGCGCTTGCGCACCGAAAAGCCAAGCGGCGCCTGATCGGAAAAGCGCTCGAAGCAAAAGCCGTCGATTTGCAGCTTGCCGACGGCGGGCCAGCTCGGCTCGTCATCGTCGAAGACCTTGGCATGCGAATGCCGCACGTCGAGCTTGCCGTCGAAGCGTCCGCCCCGGATCGACAACAGCTTGCCCATATCCGCCGAGACCAGACTGATGTCGCCCTTGGCCTCGAAGCCGTCGCGCAGGAAAACGCCGCCCGCCACCTTGATGCCGTCGGCGTAGAGCGCCCGCCCGCCCTCGTTTTCGAAACGGCCCTTGATGCAAGACAAGATGCCGCCGATCTCGGCCTCCAGCAAGCGCACCTCGCCCTTGGCCCGGAAATCGTCGCGCAGAAACAGGCTGTCCCTGACCTTGACGCCACTGAAATCGATGGCCGGGCCCTTCTTGCTTTCGAACCGCCCGCCGATGCATGACAGAACGCCGCCGATCTCGGCCGCCGGCAAGGCCAATCCGGCCGTGCATTCGAAACCCGCCGTCAGTAGAACGGCGCCGCTGACCCGCATGCGGTCGGCGCGGAAGGCCTTGGCGACACGGCATCCAGGCAGGAAAAGGCCGACCAGGCGCGCGTCCCGCAGCATCATGCCGTCGGGGAAATCGCAATTCACGAAATAAAGCCAGACATCGACCCGGCGGTTTTCCAGGTCGAACACGCCTTCGACCTCGATGCCTTCGACATGGATGCCCTTGGGATGCAGATCCCCGTAACGGCCGCCGATCAGATCGATGAGGAAGGCGGCGGAAATCTTGGGCTTGGCGTCCAGGGCAAAGCGCAGAAACGAGCCTTCCGCAGCCGCGGCCAGGATCTGTTCTTCGATCGGGCTTAGCCCGGATTCTTCGTTGAGTCTCAAGTCCATAAGAGCGCAATTATTCTAAGATTAATTAATTGTGACAGCTTCTTTTACGGGCGGATGGTGTCAAACTTCTGCGACCGGCGCAACCGATCAATGGTTGATCGCAAGCAAGAACGACGTCTGAAAAATCCGGCTCTTCGACGTTTGCTGTGGAATTTGATTTGATTGCCGACATAGTTCTTACCTCATGCCTTCCGGAGGGCCGAAGGCCCGTCTCGAAGGATGGGCATCGACAAAATGCCCCACCCTTCGAGACGCCTGCGTGCCGCAGGCTCCTCAGGGTGAGGACTCTTGTTTACCCATTTCCATTTGCAGCGTCGAGGAGCCAAAAATCCCGTCAGTGCGACAGAATGACCGGCACCGTCATATGTTTCAGCATATGGCGCGTAGCTCCGCCCAGCACGATCTCGCGCAGGCGCGAGCGGCCATAGCAGCCCATGACGATGAGATCGATATTCTCGTCGGCGGCCCTGGACAGCAGCATGTTGCCGACATCGACATCCTCGGCGAAGACATGCTGAGCCTCGGCCTTGACGCCGTGGCGGGCCAGATGCTGAGCGATGTCGGCGCCAGGCACGGCGCCATGGCCGTTATTGCCGCCCCTGGGGTTGATGGCCAGCACGAACACATGCTTGGCGTCGCGCAGAATCGGAATGGAATCGCCCACCGCACGGGTGCTTTCGCGGGACGCGTTCCAGGCCACCATGATGCGCTGGCCCAGAACCTTGAAATGACCGGTATAGGGAACAACCATCACCGGGCGTCCCAGTTCGAAGACCAGTTCATCGGCGATGTCGATTTGGCTGCCGTCGCCGTTGATGGAGCCGTCATGCTGGCCGACCACCACCAGATCGGCATAGCGCCCGTGCAGGGACAATTGCTCGACCGGATCGCCTTCGGCGAAGCGCCATTCCACCGGCAGGCCGCTATTGCCCGTCCGCTCGCCCCACAGCTTGGCGGCGGCGGCCAGGCCTTCTTGCTGGTAGCGGGCCTGAACCTCCTGGACCTGCTGTCCCATCAGGGATTGCACGAATTCCGGCACGTCCGGATTCGTCGCCACGTAAAGGCCGATCAGATGCGCGTTCTGGGTCTTGGCCAGGGAAAGGGCCAGATCGATGCGGGTGGCGCAGTTCGCCGATCCATCGACATGCACCAGTATGTCTTTATAGGGCATGACAGTCCTCGTCTTCCAAAAGCTGGTTTGTTTGGAAAAGCCTACCCCAATTCACGGCGCTTGGCACTACCCGCCTGGACTTACGCGTTGTAAATCAATCGATGGGCAGATTGTCGATCAGCCGCGTCCGGCCCAGCCAGAGGGCGGCCAGAATGCGGGCCGGGCCCTTCGCATGCTCGATGGCGGCCAGGGTGGCGGCATCGCGCACTTCCACGTAATCGGCCTTGTCGAACCCAGCCGCCAGCAGGGCCCGAATGACGTCGCGGCAAGTTTCCGTCGCTCCGGCGCCGTCATGGATGCGCTGTGCCGCTTGCGAAAGCTGGCGAAACAGCAGCGGCGCCAACCGGCGTTCCTCGGGCGTCAGATAGGCGTTGCGCGACGATTTGGCCAAGCCGTCGGCCTCGCGCAGGGTTGGCGCGCCCAGGATGCGCACCGGAATGTCCAGATCGGCAACCAGGCGCTTGATGACCTGCAATTGCTGGTAATCCTTTTCGCCGAAGACCGCCAGATCGGGCAAGGCCTGCAGCAAAAGCTTGGTCACCACGGTGGCGACGCCGGCGAAATGGCCGGGCCGGCAATCGCCGCACAGGCCTTGCGAGACCCCGGCGACGGTAATGCTGGTGGCGAAATCCTTGGGATACATCACCTCGACGCCGGGCAGATAGGCCAGGTCGCAACCGGCGCTTTCCAGCAGCGCCAGATCGGCATCCTCCTGCCTGGGATAGCGCTGGAAATCCTCGTTGGGGCCGAACTGGGCCGGATTGACGAAGATGGTGGCGACGGCGCGATCAGCCTTCTGCTTGGCCAGCGTCACCAAGGACAGATGGCCCTCATGCAGGGCGCCCATGGTGGGCACCAGCCCCACGCTTTGCCCCTGCCTTTGCCAACCGGCAATGACGGCCCGCAGATCGGCTGGCGTGCGCGCGACCTGCATTAGGCCGTAAACTCATAAACGCCACGGACGCGACGCTGGCGATTTTCGTGTCCGGACAGGCGCTTGTCCCGCCGTGGACTGGGCGTCCACAAGGGGCAAGCAACGCATCCGGACGCGAAAATCGTCGCGTCCCTTTGGGCTTGGGTGAAAATGGCCGACTGATGCGTCGAAAAACTCGACCATATTCCCGACATGCTCATCCTTTTTCTCCTGTCATTCCGCAATTTTCACCGCAAGCGCGTCTCGCGGGGTTTATCAGTTTACGGCCTAATCGCCTCCCCCCTCGGCCAGCTTGGAGAGCAGCGGCAGATTGTTCAGCACCACGTGCGAATTGTCGGGAATGACGATCACACTCAGCTTCTTCAGATGCGTGAAGGTGCGGCTGACGGTTTCGATGGTCAGACCCAGGAAGTCGGCGATGTCGGAACGGCTCATCGGCAGCGCCACCGGGCTTTCCGGAAGGCCGCGTTCGGTGGCGCGTCTGGCCAGCGAGGCCAGGAAGGAGGCCAGACGCTCCAGCGCCGTCTTGCGGCCCAGCCACAGCATCTGCTCGTGGGCCCGCATCAGTTCGCGCACCGCCAGATCGAACATGCGCCGTTCAAGCATGGGAGCCACTTCGCGCGTCTGGCCACCCAGCATCCTCTGAGGGAAACGGCAGGCGCTAGCTTGGTTAAGAGTTTCCGCCGAATAGGGATATCCAAGACTGTTGGCGAGGCCGAAGACGTCGCCGGGAAACAAGAAGCCCACGATCTGGCGCCGTCCGTCTGACAGCAGCTTGTAAAGCTTCACCGAACCCGAGGTCAGGGCATAGACATGCCCCGCCTTGTCGCCTTCGCGGAAAATGGCGTGCAACGGCGGAAACTGGAACTGATCGCGCATCGACAGCACGCGCGTGAATTCATCCTTGGTCAGGCGTGAGCACAGCGAGGTTTCCCGGTTGATGTCGCAGACGCGGCAAAGCTGCGACGGATAGTCGCTTGGCCGCAGGCTTTCGGTGTCTGCCGGATCTCGAAAGTCGCGGACGTCGAATGAAGCGGTCATGTTTTGTCGCTGTCCTTGTTGACGTCCGCTTTCGGCTGCGGCGGATCGTCGTCGAATAAGATGCGATGCGCAGAACCGTCGAGATCCTCGAACTGCCCCGACTTCAGGGCCCACAGGAAGGCAAGCAGGCCGAACAGGCCCAACAGCAACGCCACCGGAATGAGCATCAGAAGATTTGTCATCAACGCCTTCCCAGACGCAGCGCATTCACGATCACCACCACCGAGGACGAGGACATGGCGATCGCCGCGATCAAGGGCGTGACATGTCCGGCCATGGCCAGTGGGACGGTAACCAGATTATAGGCGAGCGCAAGCCCGAAATTCTGCTTGACCAGCATATTCGATTTCTTGGCGACTCTCAATGTCTCGGCCACCGACATCAAACGATCACCCTGGAAGATGACGTCGGCGGCGGTCTGGCTGACATCGACCGCCGTCGATGGCGACATCGACACGAATGCAGCCGACAAAGCCGGCGCGTCGTTCAGTCCGTCGCCAACCATCAAGGGCTTGTGGCCGGCTTGCTTCAATTCCTCCAGCCTTGCCACTTTGTCGGCCGGCAGGCATAAGGCGCGCCATTTCGCCACGCCCAAACGATTGGCCAGGCTCTCGACGGCGAAAGCGCGGTCGCCGGACAGCAATTCCAAAGAATATTTCATCTTCGTCAGTGCATTGACGGTTTCTTTGGAATCCAGCCTGGGGCTGTCTTCGAAAGCGAAGCGGACCGGCTGGCGGCCCGTGCGCGCCAGCCATAATTCCGGCCCCTCGCCGCCATCCAACTCGTCGGATACCTGGCACCAGGCGCGGCGCCCCAGGCGAACGCCGTCGCCCTCCAGCCCCAGTCCGGCCAGTTCCGTCACCTCCCGCATCGGCGCCGCCTCCGGGCAGCGGCGGGCCAGGGCCCGGGCCAGGGGATGGCGGCTGGAAACGGCCAGCGAGGCCGCCAGGGCCAAATCGGCCGCGGTCCAGTCGCCTGGCAGCAATTCGGGCCGGCCCAGGGTCAGGGTGCCGGTTTTGTCGAACAGAATGTGATCGACCTGGGCCAGGCGCTCCAGCGCCGTGGCGCTCTTCATCAGAATGCCTTGGCGCATCAGGCGGCCCGAGGCCACGACCTGGACCACCGGCACGGCCAGGGCCAGGGCGCAAGGACAGGTGATGATGAGGACCGAGACGGCAATCATCAGCGCCGGCTGCCAGGCTGTTCCCAGGATCAGCGTCCAAAACAGAAATGTGCCCAAGGCCGCCGTATGCACCACCGGCGCGTACCAGCGCGCCACCCGGTCGGCAATGGCGGCATAGCGGGCCCGGCCCTGCTCGGCATTTTCCATCAGGCGCACGATTTCGGCCAGCAGCGTGGCTTCGCCGGCCGCCGTCACTTCAAGGCGCAAGGCCGCCGACAGATTCAGCATGCCGGCAAAGACAGGGGTTCCGGGTTTGGCCTGGATGGGCAGGGTTTCGCCGCTGATCAGGCTGGCGTCAAGGTCTGAGACGCCTTCCGAGACCTTGCCGTCGATGCCGATGCGCTCGCCCGGAGCCACCAGAACGATGCTGCCGGTCGCCACCTGTTGGGGCGGCAGCAGTTTCCTGGCGCCGTCGGCCAGCAGAACCGTGACCGAGCGCGCCCCCAGGGCGATCAGATGCGAGGCGGCGGAACGGGCGCGGCCGCGGGCCCGGCTATCGAGATAGCGGCCGATGAGCAGGAAGAACAACAGCGAGATGGCGGCGTCGAAATAGGCGTGCTCGCCGGCGCGAACGGTCTCCCACAGGCTCATGCCGGTGGCGAGCAGAACCCCCAGCGAGATCGGCACGTCCATGTTGGTGCGCTTGGCCGAAAGCGCCTCGTAGGCCGACTTGAAGAAGGGGCGGCCGCTATAGACGACGGCGGGCAGCGCGATCAGGGCCGACAGCCAATGCAGGAAGGTGCGCGTCGCCCAACCCATATAATCGGCCTGCCCGGCCCAGATCGACACCGAGAACAGCATCACATTGCCGGCGGCGAAGCCGGCCACCGCCATGCATTTCAGCAGTTCCTTTTCATGCGCCGAAACGGCATCGCCGATGCGGGCCGGATCGTAGGGCACCAGGCGGTAGCCCAATTGGGTCACGCTGTGCACCAGCAGATTTGGATCGGCGGCGCCATCGATCCAACGCAGTTCCAGCCGGCGCGTGGTCATGTTCAGGCGGGCATGGGTGACGCCCGGTTGCCTTGCCAGCACATTCTCGATCAGCCAGACGCAGGCGGCGCAATGCAGCCCTTCCACCATCAGATACAAGACCTGATCGCCCTTCTGGCCCGGCTTGGCATGCTGCGTGAAATCGACCCGGGCCGCATCGTCCTCCTCGGGCACCAGGGGACGCTGGGCGGGATCGAGCGAACGGCGCTGGTAATATTGGTCCAGCCCCAATCCTTCGACCAGATCATGCGCGGCCTGGCAGCCAGCGCAGCAATACTGGCCGCCGATCTCCTTGCCGGGGATTAGACCCTGACCGCAATGACGGCAGCTGGCCATGCAACTCCGTTACGGAATCTGAATTCGCTGGGCCAGTTGATAGCTGTCTTTGTCGCCGATGGCAACCACGCGCAGATCCCAGACCCCATGGAAGTCCAACTGCGCTTCCGTTGTGTAGTTTCCCTGGCCCTTGGCCGACATCGGCACGCTGACGTCATGCCCGTCTTGAACCGGGCGGATCAGCAGAGCCCGCACGATCAGACCGTCGATAGGCTTTCCATCCTTGGTCTTGAAGCTGGCTTCGATCAAGACTTGACGCTGAAGCCCGGTGTTCGCCGGCCCCACGGGCAAGACCTTGGCTTCGACCTGCCAGCCCAGCTCCTCCTGGCGCTTGGCCAGTTCGAGGTTCTTGTTGTAAGCCAGGCCCTTCTCATAGGGATTCTTGGTCTCAAGCCCCGAGAAGGTAGTGGTCGCGGTATAGATCAGGATGCCGTTGACGGCGACCACGACCATGAAGGCGGCGACGAAGATATAGGGGTACCACCAGCCGGGTTTACGCGCCTGAGCCATCGGTAAGCTTTACTCCTCGGGTCCGGCGAAGATGTCCGACGCCTGGGCGGTATCGCCCGTCAGCTTGTCGCGGATGGTGATGGTGATCGGCACCGAGCCCTTGGGCACGTCGCCTCGAGCCACCGACAAGAAGACGCGATAATCGCCGACCTGGTCGGGCTTGACCGGCAGCATCGGGGGCCCGTCGATGTCTTCCTGACCGATGATGCTGGTCTTGGAGACTTTGACGCCGTCGATCTCGAAAACGATCTCGCGCGGCACGCGGACCATGTTGAGAATCTTGAAGGTGTAGCCGTTGCGCACGCCGCCGTCCGACATGCGCGAGAACAAGGGCGCGCGCTCGTGGATGACGTTCAGCTTCAGGCGGTCGCGGGTCGATAGCGAGTAAACCATGATCGACGAGACGATGATCAGCACGGCACAGTAAATCAAGGTGCGCGGGCGCAGCAGTTGCGGATGCGGCTTTTGGCCCTGCGCGCGCGATTTCTGGTTGGCGATCGAATCGTAGGTGATCAGGCCGTGCGGCAGCTTGAAGCGGTCCATGACCTCGTTGCAGGCATCGACGCACAGGCCGCAATTGAGGCAGGCCAATTGCGAGCCCTCGCGGATGTCGATGCCGGTCGGGCAGGCCTGGACGCAGGCGTTGCAGGCCACGCAATGTCCGCGGCCCTCGAAGCTCTCGCCGGGCCTGGCGGGTCCGCGCGGCTCGCCGCGCCAGGGTTCGTAGGTGATGATGAGCGATTCGTCGTCCAGCATGGCGCCCTGGAAACGGGCATAGGGGCACATATAGATGCAGGCCTGCTCGCGAGCCCAGCCGGCCATGACATAGGTGGTGGCGGTCAACAGGAACAAGAACAGATAGGTGCCGCTGCCGGCGTCGCCCCTGAAGATTTCGCCGATCACCGTGGTGGCGTCGTTGAAATACATCACCCAGGCGCCGCCGGTCAGGACGGAGATGATCAGGAACAGGAAATGCTTGAACAGCTTGATGCCGAGCTTGCGCATCGACCATGGGCCCTTGTCGAGCTGCATGCGCTTGGTGCGCTCGCCCTCGACCAGGGCTTCGACCCACAAGAAGAGGTCGGTCCAAACGGTCTGAAAACAAGCGAAGCCGCACCAGACGCGGCCGAACAGCGAGGTGGCGGCGAACAGAACGACGGCGGCGATGATCAGAAGGCCGGTCAGATAGTAAATTTCCTGCGGCCAGATTTCGATGAAGAAGAAATAGGCGCGTCTGGCCGGCATGTCGATCAGAATGGCCTGGTCTGGCGCGCCCGGACCCCGGTTCCAGCGCAGGAACGGCGCAAGATAATAGATGCCCAGCAGCACGATCAGCGTCACCCATTTGGCCGTCCTGAAAATGCCCTTCACATTGCGTGGGTAAGGCTTCACATAGGTCGCGTAAAGCTTGCTTTGCTTGCCCTTGTTCTTGGCTTGCGCAGGTTGCGTCATCGACATTGATCCTGTCCCGTTCTGATCTCGAAACCGGCGCCAGAGTGCGGCGCGAAGGGATGCGCCAGAAGGCGCGAATTAACATGGCCGCCATGCCGTTTCAACATGCCCTTGGCATGATGCGGCAGTCCGGACGGAAGGCCAGCGCCGAACTTGACCGGCAAATTTGAAGCTGCATATTAGCCAAGCCTGAACAGACATGCCATCGCATTCATAGCACTTTCCAAGTGCCCTGAAAGTGACTTTGGTTACATAAGTTTCCTGGACTCGAAAAGAAAACCGCCGCCCCCGATGGGAGGCGGCGGTCGTCCTTTTCTCCTGTCTGGCCCGTAAGGACAAGACCGGTTGACTTACTTCACGCCACCGCCCAGCGAGTGGACGTAAATGGCCAGCATCTTGATCGTCTCGGCAGGCAGACGGGCTTCCCAGGCCGGCATGACGCCGTGCTTGGGATTGGTCACTTGGGCGACGATAGAAGCCTTGTCGCCCTTGATCTGGGTGTAGAGGGCGTTGGTCAGTGCGGGAGCGCCCATATCCTGGTTGCCCACGCCGCCTTCACCATGGCAGGCCACGCAATTGTCGGCGAATATCTGCGCGCCGGGAGCGGCGGCGTCCGCCTTGCCCGAAGACAGACCGACGACATAGTCGGCGACCTTTTCGATTTCGTCGGCCTTCAGAACGCCGTCGATGCCGAAACGGGTCATTTCCTGCGAACGGCCCTTGGCGTCGTCCGAACGGATGCCGTGGGTGATGGTCTGCTGGATCTGTTCCAGCTTGCCGCCCCAGATCCATTCGTCGTCGGTCAAGTTGGCGAAGCCCAGCGAGCCCTCGCCGCCGGTGCCGTGACAAGGAGCGCAGTTTTCGTTGAAAGCCGCCTTGCCGCCCCGAAGGGCATAACCCAGGAGATTCTGGTCCTTGGCGATGTCGCCAACTTCCTTGCCCTGGAAATCGGCCAGCCACTTTCCGCGCTGTTGCGCCTGAAGAGCCAAGTCCTTGGACAGCTCTTCGCGGGAGCTGTACTTGAGCACGCCCTTTGTATAGCCGGTCAGCGTCGGAATCGACGGATACGCAACGAAATATCCGATCGACCACACGATGCAAGCCCAGAAGATGTAAGCCCACCACTTCGGCAGCGGAGTATCGAGCTCCTTGATGCCATCCCACTCATGACCGGTCGTATTTTGACCGGAGATGAGATCCTTTTCGACGTTAGCCATCGACCGCTCCTCGTTCAATCGTCCTTCAGGGGGATGTTGCCGTACTCTTCCAATTTGGCCTTGTTCTTAGGCCAGAAAGACCACGCAACGATCCCAATGAAGACTACGAAAATCCAAACCGTCCACAAGGAGCGCGCCCATTCATAGAATTCTTGCAAGGACACGCTCCTCTCCTCCCCTTACCTGTTTACCAGCTCGGGCTTAACCGACTTGAAGTCGACCAGCGTGCCCAGCATCTGGAGATAGGCGATCATCGCATCCATCTCGGTCAGCTTGTCGGGGTTGCCGTCGAAGTCGCCGGTCTTGGCCTTCGGGTAGCGGGCTTCGACCGCCTTGGCCGCATCGCCGCCCGTGGCCTGAGCCTCGAGATCGGCGACCGCGTTGGCGATCTGCTCGTCGGTATATGGCGTGCCCACAAGGCGCAGGGTCTTCATCTCGCCGGCGATGGTCGCCGAAACGTTCAGAGGACGCTGCATATGGGCGTAAGTCGGCATGATCGACTGCGAAACGACGCTGCGCGGGTTGACCATGTGCTTGAAGTGCCACTCGTTCGAGTATTTGCCCCCCACGCGGGCCAGATCGGGTCCGGTGCGCTTGGACGACCACTGGAAGGGATGATCGTACTGGCTTTCAGCGGCAAGGCTGTAATGGCCGTAACGCTCAACCTCGTCGCGGAAGGGGCGGATCATCTGGCTGTGGCAGTTATAGCATCCTTCACGGACGTAAATGCCGCGGCCCGCCAGTTCGAGGGGCGAATAGGGGCGCATCCCCTCGACCTTCTCGATGGTGTTTTCGATGGTGAACAACGGGATGATTTCGACCAGGCCACCGGCCGCGATCGACAGCACGATGCCGACGATCAGGGCGAGCGTATTGGTTTCGAAGATTTTATGGCTAAACATTGCCACCCCCCTTAACCGCGAGCCGCTGCGGCGACGGTGGCCTCGTAGGGCTCTTCGTCACGCAGGTTGCCAGCGATGGTTTGGATGAAGTTGTAGGCCATGATCAGGCCGCCGAGCAGGAACAGAAGCCCGCCAGCCGCACGGATCACGTAGTACGGATGCATGGCCGCCACCGTCTCGATGAACGAGTACTGCAGGAAGCCAAGCTCGTCATACGAGCGCCACATCAAGCCTTGCATGATGCCCGAAATCCACATGGCGCAGATATAGAGCACGATGCCGATGGTGGCGATCCAGAAGTGGTAGCTGACCAGACGCATCGAATAGAGGCGTTCACGCTTCCACAGCACCGGCACCAGATAGTACAGAGCGCCGAAGGAAACGAAAGCCACCCAACCCAAGGCGCCCGAATGCACATGGCCGACCGTCCAGTCGGTGTAGTGCGACAGCGAGTTCACGGCCTTGACCGACATGGCGGGACCTTCGAAGGTGCTCATGCCGTAGAAGCCGACCGAGGCCACCAGGAAGCGGATCACCGGATCGGTGCGCAGCTTTTCCCAGGAACCCGACAGCGTCATCAGACCGTTGATCATGCCGCCCCACGAGGGCATCCACAGCATCACCGAGAAGGTCATGCCCAGCGTCTGAGCCCAGTCGGGCAGAGCCGTGTAGTGCAGATGGTGCGGACCGGCCCAGATGTACAGGAAGATCAGGGCCCAGAAATGCACGATCGACAGGCGGTAGGAATAAACCGGACGCTCGGCCCGCTTCGGCACGAAGTAGTACATGATGCCGAGGAAGCCCGCCGTCAGGAAGAAGCCCACCGCATTGTGGCCGTACCACCACTGCGTCATGGCATCCTGAACGCCGGCATAGATGTTGTAGCTCTTCCAGAGCGGTCCACCGAAGAGGACGGTCGGAACAGCCAGATTGTTGCCGATGTGCAGAAGCGCGATCGTCACGATCATGGCCAGGAAGAACCAGTTGGCCACGTAGATGTGCGGCTCCTTGCGCTTGTACAGGGTGCCCATGAAGGTGACCAGATAGATGACCCAGCAAACCGTGACCGCCAAGTCGCCGAACCACTCGGGCTCGGCATATTCCTTGCCCTGGGTGAAGCCCAGAACATAGGTGGTGGCGGCAATCACGATCACCAACTGCCAGGCATAGAAAAGGATGGTGCCGAGAACGGCGCCGCCGTACAGCCCGGCCTTGCAGGTCCGCTGGACCACGAAGAGGCTGGTGGCGAACAACATGTTGCCGCCGAAGGCGAAAATAACCGCCGAGGTGTGGACCGGACGCAGGCGTCCGAAAGAGGTCCATTCGAGGCCAAGGTTCAATGCTGGAAAGGCCAGCTGCGAGGCGATCACGACGCCCACCAGGAAACCGACGATACCCCAGAAGGTCGCTGCGAGAACGAACTTCTTGATGAGATCATCCTGGTAAGGGGTCGCGTCCATATAGGTCGCTTGGGTCATGCCGAACTCCTGTTTCGACCGAAAATTACTTCCCCCGACGGCCCGAAGGCCGCCATCCGATTCGTCCGGACCTTGCTGGTCCGGATTTTGGGCCGAAAGGGTTTTTCCCGGTTGGAACAACCTCTGCGGCCCGATGCCTTGGTGCTTTAAAACGGATCAACCTACCCGTAAACCACACTATGACTAGGGGACTATGCCCCTCATCATCGCCTCGGCCATTGATCTGAATCAAATGCAACCGCTTTTTATGAGAATTCCGTCACGTTGCGCAGCGGTGAATTTCTTGCCTTCTCTGCCCAAAAAAGCGACAGTTCCCCGATGACACAACGCGGCCCCGCCTCCAGCGCCATCCCATTGATTCTCCTGCAGAAAGGCCGCAGCTCGCGCCTTCGCGCCGGGCATCCTTGGGTCTTTTCCAACGAAATCGAGATGACCCTTGAGGCCAAGGCCCTGCTCCCCGGCAGCCTGGTCAGGCTGCAAGATGCCGGGGCCGAGCCTCTGGGGCTGGCCTATTTCAACCCCCACAGCCTGATCGCCGCCCGAGTCTTGAGCCGCGAGTCGGAGCGTCAGATTGACGTCAGCTTCATTGTTGAGCGTCTGAACAAGGCCCTGGCCCTGCGCGACACGCTGTTCGACCGCCCCTTTTACCGCCTGATTCACGCCGAAGCGGACGGGCTGCCCGGCATCGTCATCGACCGCTTCGATGACGCGCTCTCGATCCAGGCCAATACGGCCGGGGCCGAGTCCCTGCGCCCGCTGCTGCTTGAGGCGCTGGAGTCGGTGCTGTCGCCAAACCTTGTGGTTTGGGATGGCTCCAGCCCGGTCCGCCGTCTGGAGGGGCTGGAGCCCTGTTTCGATATCCCGAAGGGCCAGCTTGAGGGCCCGCTGGAAATCGAGGAAAACGGCGCCGTCTATTTCGCCGCTCCGGGCGAGGGCCAGAAAACCGGCTGGTTCTTCGACCAAAGACCCAACCGCGCCCTGGCCGCCCGTCTGGGCAAGGATCGGCGCGTGCTCGACCTTTATTCTTATGCCGGAGGTTTCGGCGTGCTGGCCGCTGTCCGAGGCGCTTCGTCGGTTCTGTGCGCCGACCGCTCGGCAACGGCCCTCGACTTGGCCCGCAAGGCCGCCGAGCGCAACGGCGTTGCGGCTAAGATGGACTTTGAGAAAGCCGAGGCCTTCGACTATCTGGAAAAAGCGGCAGCCAGGGGTGAGAAGTTCGGCCTGGTCGTCGCCGACCCGCCCGCCTTCGTCAAATCGAAGAAGGATCTTGCCCAGGGGGCGAAAGGTTACCGCAAGCTGGCCAAGCTGGCCCAGGCCCTGGTCGAGCCCGGCGGATTCCTGGTCCTGGCTTCCTGTTCGCACCATATGACCCCCGAAATATTCTTGAAGGAATCGGTACAAGGGTTTGGCCGGCGTCAGGGCCGCATCCTGCATCAGGGCGGAGCGGGACCGGATCACCCGGTCCATCCCCTGCTGCCCGAATCGGCCTATCTGAAGGCGCTGTTTTTTCAGTTGGATTAGGAAGCAAGAAAGCCGTCGGCCCCGAGCTGTCAGCTTTCGGCTTGGCTGAGGGCTACCTCTTCACATCGATCAGTGTGCGCCCCTTGATCTCGCCATTCAAGATCGATTTGGCCAGATCGGGCAGATCGGCAAGACCGGCGATGCTGGTCATGCCGTCCAGCTTGTCCATCGGCATTTCCCCGGCCAGGCGCTTCCAGGCGGTGGTGCGCTCAGGCAACGGGCTGGCGCCCGAATCGATGCCCAGCAGATTGATGCCGCGCAAAAGGAAGGGAATGACCGTGGCGTTCAATTCGACGCCGCTGGCATTGCCGACCGAAGCGCAGGAACAGCGATGCTTCAAGGAAGCGAGAACCGTGCCCAGGCTGGCCCCGCCGACATTGTCGATGGCGCCGATCCAGCGTTCCGACAACAGCGGCTTCTTGGCCGCTTCCGACAATTCCTTGCGGTCAACGATGCTGGCCGCCCCCAGCGACTTGAGATAGTCGTGCTGCTCGGGCCGCCCGGTGGCGGCGGCGACGCGATAGCCCAGATTGGCCAGCACGGCGACGGCGACGCTGCCGACGCCGCCGGCGGCGCCCGTCACCAGAACCTCGCCTTCCTTCTTTGGCGAAAGCCCATGCGCTTCCAGGGCCATGATGGCCAGCATGGCGGTGAAGCCCGCCGTGCCCAGCGCCATCGCCCGCTTGACGTCGAGCCCTTCTGGCATCGGCACCAGCCATTCGGCCTTGACCCGGGCCTTCTCGGCCATGCCGCCCCAATGGGCTTCGCCGACGCGCCAGCCGGTCAGGATCACCTGATCGCCCGGCTTGTACTGGGCCGAACGGCTTTCCAAAACGGTACCCGAGAAATCGATGCCCGGGACGTGCGGATATTTGGCCACCATCCGGCCCAGGCCGTTCAGGATCAGCCCATCCTTGTAATTGATGGTGGTGTAGTCGATGCCGACGGTGACATCGTGGTCGGGTAGCTGCGATTCATCGAGCATGGTCAGTTGGGAAGCGACCTTGCCTTCCGACTCGGTCAGCTGAATGGCTTTGAAGCTCATGGATATCCCTTTGTCCTGGTGACGTTTTCCCTCTTATAGCACGGGCCGGGCGGCAATTCATCCGCTCCGGCTTGCCGGTAATTTACTAATGGTGTCTTTTACTGTATATAAAACCCCGTTATACGATTCTGCATCGGGGGGAAAAGATGCTGAAGCTGGTCTGGACGCCGGGGAAGGTGCAGGTTCCGGCCCTGCCCGAATATCTGCAAACCCAAGACAGCCTGACTCTGAACGCCAGTACGGGTCCGCTGCTGCAGGCCTTTTCCCGCGTCGGCCTCAACCGAATGGTTCCGGCGCCCCAACCCGAACCGGCGCTGAGGGCGGCGCTGGACGCCTGGCTGGCCATCAAGGCCCGCCCGCGCATCGTCATTCTGGTGCATGGATTCTCCTACGATCCTTCGGGCAGAGTGGGCAACGGCACCGACAATCCCTTCAATTCCGTCTATGGCACCCCGGGACCGGCTCTCGATTATCACAATAGCTGGCTGCCGATCATCGGCGAATGCACGGATACGGGCGTTTCGACGGGCGAGGATCTGGCCATCGCCTTTGCCTGGACCAGCGAGGGCAGCTTCTCGCAATTCGCCAATGTCGGCTGGAACAATCCCTATCAATATGCCGTCTTCGACCTGGCGCCGCTGGCGGCGCGGGCGCTGGCCACCGTCATCCTTTATCTGCAGCAAAGCGCCAATGTCCCGGTCCATATTTTCGCGCACAGCCTGGGCACCAGGGCGACCAGCCTGGCCTTCCGCCAGCTTGAACGCGGGCCGCAAGACGAGCAGATCGGCAAGCTGATCCTTCTCGGCGGCGCCGAATATTGCGTCGATGCCTTCGCCAATCTGACGGGCCGGGCTTTTCAAGTCCTAAGCGTCGCCAGCCGCATCGACAGGGTTCTGAGCATGGGCGGCGACGAGTTCGGCCATCCGGTGCGATACAACGGCACGCCAGCCGCCCGGGTGATCGGGCGCGACGGCGTCAAAATCCTGCCCAACTGGCTGGACATCCAGCTCGACCATCCCGGCGTCGTGCCCTGGCTGGCGGGGCAGGGCTATCCCAATGTTTCCGCCGGCCATGTGGACGGCGACCACTCGCTGGCCTGGATGAATCACTGGGCCTACTACATGAACGACGGCAACCGCAAACTGCTGAGCGATCTGTTGGCCGATCCCGACAAGAACATCGATTGGTTCAGGAGCAATTATTTTCCCGAGGGCATCGACGCCTCCTATTACGGCAATTTCGATCCCTTCATTCCCGAAACCCCGACATCGCTGGATGGCCGGCGGTACGAACCGCCCCTACCAACAACAAATCAGGGAGATGCGACATGAACAAGGCCTTCGCGTTTTTCGTCGTCCTTCTTCTGCCGATTGCGGCCCAGGCCGAAGAGGCTGCCCAGGCTGCGGCACCAGTCATTCCAAGCTGGCCGTTGAAGAACGGGCCTTGGTTCATAGCTTTAGCCATCTTGTTCCTGCTCGTTTACGGAATGACTTACGGAATGCTGCGCGATCGCAAGCCATATGACGGCCTGGCAGGCCTCCCAGATAGGGCAATTCCCTTTAGCCTAAGTCGTCTTCAAATGACCCTGTGGACATTGGTCATCATCGGCAGCTATCTCTATCTGGCCTATGCGACGGGCGATTTGAATTTGGCGGTGAAGGATCAGGCCCTGGCTCTGATGGGCATTGTCGGAGGGACTTCGCTGGGCGCTGCCATCGTGGATGCCTCCACCTCGGATGGCGACGCCATCGACAAGGCCTTCGTTGTGGCGAAGGAAGCTCAAGACGGTCTCACCAAGGCCAAGGAAAACGGGGATAAGGCCGCCATCGACAATGCCCAAGAGATTTTTAAAAGGGCTCAAGAGCAACTTAAGAATCTGGCGCCGAAGTCAGCCCACATACTCAAAGACCTTCTTTACGACGTCAATGGGGTCAGCCTGCACCGCGTACAAATGCTGTCGTGGACGCTGGTCTCGCTTTTGATGTTCATCGCCAGTGTCGTCACAAAGCGCGAGATGCCCGAACTAAATGGATCTCTTGTCGCCCTAATGGGGCTTAGCAACGGCGTCTATCTGGGCTTCAAGATTCCTGAGAAGCAGGCCAAGGAACAATAGGCGACGGCTACAGCGCCTCGACCCGCTCGATCACGAAACCGCGTTCGGGCGGGTACTTGACCTTGACCTTGCTTTCAGCGCCTTTGACGTCCTCGGCCTCGATCTCGATGTAATGGGTATCGGCCCAGGAGTCGGGATATTGGCGGTGATGCTCGCCCTCATAGACCAGGCGGCGCACCTCGGCATTGTATAAGGCGATTTCATAGGGGCGCGTCATGGCGGCGCCTTTCTCCCTCATTGTCCCCGATCGGCTAACGTCGCACAAATGCTGGGGCCTTTCCTGTGACGGCGGTCACAGCAAGCTTTGCAAGGCCGCTTCCAGTCGCTGCCATTCCGCTTCCTTCCCCGGCAGTCCGAAGCGCAGCCAGCAAGGATGTTTGGCGAAGGCGCGGACCAGGATGCCGCGCCGTCCCAGCCTTTCATAGGCATCCTCGGCCCGCTCGCTCTCGACCAGCCGGAACAAGGGCGTGCCGCCCATCGGCTTGAAGGCGAAACCGGCCAGCAGAAGATCCAGCCTTTTGGCGTTTTCCTTCAGCGTTTGACGCATGGCGCCGATCCAGGCCTCGTCCAGAAGAGCCGACTCGCCGATCACCTGCGCCGGGCCGTTGACCGCCCAGGATCCCAACTGGCGCCGCAAGCTGGCCGCGGTTCCGGCTTCGGCCAGGGCAAAGCCCAGACGCAGACCGGCCAGACCGAAGAATTTGCCGAACGAACGCAGCACGATCAGACCGGGCCGTCCCGCTTCCTTGGCGACGCTTCTGGTGGGTTCGGGATCGGCGAAGGATTCATCGACCACCAGAAATCCGCCGCGCCCGGCCAGCCGCTCGGAGAGGGCGATCAGCCGGGCAGGTTCTTGCAAGCGGCCGTCGGGATTGTTGGGATTGACCAGGACAACGATGTCGGCATCCTGGGCCTCTTCCAGCGTTGCCGCCTCCAAGACCCGGTGGCCGCCGTCGCGCCAGCAAGCCGCATGTTCCTCATAGGTGGGAGACAGAACGGCCACCTGGGCGTTACGACGCAGGCCGGGCAGCAATTGGATCAGGCTTTGGGCGCCGTTGGCGGGCACCACCAGCTTGGGGTCGGCGACGCCGTAACAATCAGCCGCCGCCGCCCGCAAGCCGGCATCCGAACCCGGCAGGCGGCGCCAAACCGACGGCTCCAGGCTGGGCATGGGATAGGCGTGGGGATTGATGCCGGTCGAGAGATCCAGCCAGCCGGCCTGGGGCCTGCCGAAACGTTTCTCGGCCGCCTCGAGATTTCCGCCGTGAAGAATGCGGGCAAAGGGCATGGACAGGACATAGCGGCATTTGCCGCGACACGCCACCTTAATCAATCTTTCCCAAAATCTTCCAATTCAAAAAAAACCGGCCCTCTTGGGCAAGAGGGCCGGATCGGGAGGAGGGACTGTTAATATCAGCCCTGATTATTCTTCGCTGTTGGCGGGATCGGAATCCTCGTCCCAACCCTTCTTGGGGGCCGGGTAGCGCTTGAACCACTTCTCGAGCTCGGCCACATGCGTGGCTTCCTCGAGCGCGAAGGTGGCGGCCAGCTTGCGAACCTCGTCATTGCGCGTGATGGCGGCGACCTGGGCGTAGAATTCCTGGCCGCGTCCTTCGTTGCGCAGCGCCACCTGAAGGACGTGATAGGGCGTCATCAGATAATGCGAGCTGTCGAAATCGGCGCTTTCCGGGGGCTCGTTGCCGGGCCAACGGAATTCCCAAGGCGCCAGATGCGGCACGTCCACGTTGGTGGCACGGGCCGCTACTTCGGAGGCGTGCTTCCTCGAGAAATCGGCCATCTGCTTGAACAGGGCGGCCACTTCCTTGTTGTTGTGGGTTTCCATGGCATCGGCCAGCTCGTCGTAACGGGCCGCCGCTTCGTTTTCCAGGGCCAGCGCATGGGCCAGGAATTCGCCGACGTCATCCATGCCCGTGATCCTTTTGAAGTATTTCGCAAGGTCGGTGGTCGGTGTCGGCATGGCGCGCGGCACCGTGAAGGATGCCTTGGTCCCGGCATACAAGATGCCCTGGGTGAAGTGATCGTCGTCGAGCAAGCGGCGCGCCGCCTCGCGGGGATCGTTGGTCGGCTCGAAGCCGCCATGGACCATGCTTTTCCAATCGCGCTGTTCGGGGCGGAAGGTGACGCAGGGGCTTAAGACCTGGATCAGCGAGAAGCCGGGATGCTTGATGCCCTCGACGATCAGGCGCGTCAAACCGTTGGGATCGCCCGAGAAGCCGCGCGCGATGAAGTTGGCGCCGCAAGACAGGGCCAACTGCAAGGGCATGATCGGCGACACGCCGGGGCCTTCCGGCGTCAGGTCGCTCTCGGTCCAGTCGGACTCGGTGGTCGGGCTGGCCTGGCCCTTGGTCATGCCGTAGACGCGATTGTCCATGACGATGTAGGTCAGATTCACATTCCTGCGGCAGGCATGCAGGAAATGATTGCCGCCGATCGAGAAGCCGTCGCCGTCGCCGCCCGCCACGATGACGGTGAGGTCGGGACGCGCCATCTTGAGGCCGGTGGCCACCGCCAGCGAGCGGCCATGGACGCTGTGGAAACCATAGACGCTGGTATAGGCCGGAATGCGCGACGAGCAGCCGATGCCCGACACGAAAGCCGTGTTCTCCTTGACCAGCGCCAGTTCGGCGCAGGCCTTGGTGATGGCCGCCAACACGGAGAAATCGCCGCAACCTGGGCACCAGACCGGCTTCAGGTCCGACTTGTAGTCATTGGCCTTGGGGGCCTGGGGAGTTTGAATGTTCATGGTCGTTGTTCCCGAATCTTAGAGCTGGCCGAGCAGGGTTTCGATTTCCTTGGGGCGCACCGGCAGCGGCCCCGGACGGTGGAAGGCTTTCACCGTGCCCGGAAGATCGTAATGGGCGCGCAGGAACTTGTGGAACTGCGCGTCATGGCTTTGCTCGACGACCAGAATTTTGGTCACCCCGTTCAAAGCCTGGGCCAGCTTTTCGGGCTGGGCGGGCAGCAGCAGGCGCAGGCTGACCAGCTTCACCTTCTTGCCGGCGGCGCTCAGGCGCTTGGCGGCCTCGCGGGCCGGGCCGGTGGCCGAGCCCCAGGTGACGATGGCGATCGTGCCCTCGCCCTCGACATCGGCCCACAATTGGCCGAAATCGAACTGCGCCAGCTTGCGTTGGCGCTTGTTGAGCTGCTTGGCGTGATCGGTGTCGCTGCTGGAGGGCGTGCCGCTTTCGGCATGTTCCAAACCGTCGGCGGTGTATTCACCGCCGGCCATGCCGGGAGCCGCCATCGGCGAAATGCCCGACGGCGTGTCGGCATAACGCTTGTAGCCGCCATTGGCCAGGGCCTCGGCCGAGGGGACGAGGCGCTTGGTCTTGAAATCGATGGCTTTGGGCGGGTCGGTCACGGCGCGCGACTGTCCCAGCGCCTGATCGGACAGCATGATGACCGGCGCCTGCAGGCTTTCGGCCAGATGCATCGACCACTGACCGGTCAGGGAACAATCGTCGATGCCGTTGGCGGCGGTCACGATGTGCGGAGCGTCGCCATGCAGGCCGTAGCAGGCGATGTTGAGGTCGCTTTGCTCGCTCTTGGTCGGAATGCCGGTCGAGGGACCGCCGCGCATGACGTCGATGACGACGATGGGGGTTTCCGACGCCACGGCCAGACCCAGCGATTCCGTCATCAGCGCCAGGCCGGGGCCCGAGGTCGCCGTCACCGAGGGCACGCCGCCGAAGGAAGCGCCGATGATCATATTGATGCTGGCCAGTTCGTCCTCGGCCTGGACCAGCGTGCCGCCGATCTTGGCCAGGTTGGGGGCCAGCCATTCCAGCACCTCGGTGCCGGGCGTGATCGGATAGGCGGCGCAGAAGCGGGCCCCGCCCTGGACCACGCCGTAACCGGCGGCTTCGTTGCCGCTGATGTTCCAGCGGGCGGCGAAACCGGGCTTGGCGGTTTCCAGCGGATAGCTGACCGACATCGCCTTGGCGAAGGCGGCGCCGGCGCCAATGCCGTCGCTGGACGACTTGATGGCGTCGGCGCCCTTGTGTTTCAAGGAATCGCCGACCACGGCCTCGATGGAGTCGAGCGGCAGGTTGAACAACTGGCCGACGACGCCCAGCGCCAGCATGTTGGCGCGCCCGCCCTTGATCTCTTCGGCCATCTTCTTCATCGGGAAATCGACGATCGCCGCCCCGCTCTTGGCGATGGCTTCGGGCATGTCGCCCTGTTCGGGATCGGTCAGCACCACGCTGTTCTTGGTCAGCGGCAGTTCGGCCACGAAACGATTCACATTCTGCCAATCGACGGCGACCAGCACGTCGAAACTGTCCGAGGGGCCCGAAATCGGCTGCGAGCCGATGCGGACATAGGCCGCCGCCTCGCCGCCGCGAATCTGCGGACCCGAAGAACGGGTCATAAGACCGTAATAGCCCGCCTTGGCCGCTGCCTCGAGCAGCATCTGGCCAGCCGTCATGACGCCGGCACCACCGCTGCCGACAAGTGCCACCGAAACCGACTGCAATGTCATCTCTGTGTCCGCCTTTGTTGTGGGACGGGGTTTGTAGCCTCCGCCCGATTCATCCCTGGACGCCCCGTTGTGACGGGGTGGCCCCTACCCTTGCGGGCGGCTGTCATCCACCTCTTTCCTAGCAATTCCGCACTGCGAAATCAACCGGGCGAAAGGGTGGGGAAGACCGAAAAAAACCGCCTCTTGACGTGACTCAAGCTTGGATTGGGCTTTTCGCCCTTTTTGTAACGATGACCTGGCGAGGGGTGAATTAGGTTGCCGACTACCGAATTACAAGATGGGAGAGGCGGTTGCCGATAATACGACCCTTTTGTGGTGATTTTTGGAATGCCGGATTCGGGTGCCGTCGCCGATGTTATTCTTCGGCTAAGAACATATTCTGGCTGGGGATAGATTGGGCTGCAGGGCAGAGAATCGGTCGCTATTTAATTTTTTTCCGATCAAGCCTATCATTCGCCCAGGAGAATGATCCATGGCCGACCCAGAAAACCTGACTTTGGTTTATCTACGCCGGATCGACGAGAAAATCGACCGCGTTGACGATAAGTTGAGCGACCTGACTGTTCGCGTCAACGAGGTGCATTCCTCGGTCATCGCCCTGCGCCGTGATCAGGTGGGTGACGCGGAAGTCGTGGCTCACATCCAGTCCCGCATGGACAAAATGCAGGGCGAGATTGACCGCCTTAACCGGCGGCTTGATATCAAGGATGCATAATTGACCGTACCGACGACTGATGAACACCGAACAAATTTTGAAAGTTGGTATGTTTCCCCATTGCAAAGCCTTTATACAAACCCAGACGCTGGGTTTGTAATCATCATCACGGTCTTCGCGTTGCTTGAGCGTTATCTTCGGCAAAAAAATGGCTTAAGCCCAAAAGATAACTTAACCGACCAAGCGTGGGTATCCCTTTGCGATCTTTTTCCGACCTTGGCGAGCAAAGAGCTTGCGCACGATTTCTGGGATGCGACGAGAAACGGCCTTCTTCACCAAATCACGTTCCAAACCAGTCGTCCAAGAAACGGCGAGACGCCACCTGGAATCAGCTTTTCTCACGAATATACTTCTGACTTAAGATTTTCCGAAGGTCGTTTCGAACTTCATCCGCAGAAGTTCTGCGAGACTGTTTTGAATGCGATCACCATTAACTTCGGCGTGTACTGCGGCGTCAACGCAAACACCAAACTTCCAAGTGTCTCTGCGAGAGTCAGGCAATATCAAGAGGGCAAGCTCGACCGGAAAGCCGTCCCGCCTGGACAAATTGCCCTCACAACAAGCGTGGAATAGCGCCCGTCGGGATGCCCTCTACCCGAACGCTTTGAAGGCGATCAGGGTGAAGGTGTCCTTGATGCCAGGCAGTTTCTGGATGGTTTCGGTGACGAAGTGGCCGATGTCGGCGCCTTCTTCCAGATAGCATTTGGCCAGCAGGTCATACTGGCCCGAGGTCGAATGCACCTCGCTGACCTGATCGGTTTCCACCAGCGAGTCCGCGACTTCGTAAGCCTTGCCCAGATCGCATTTGATCATGACGAAGATGGTCTGCATGGCTCAGCCCTCTTGGGAAGGTTCCTTCGTTGATTCCGGCTCCGACGCCTGGGCCGGTTCCTCATCGGCTTCATCAGCTTCATCAGCTTCATCGGCTTCATCGGCTTCATCAGCCTCATCATCTTCATCAGCTTCAGGTGCGGCGTCCAGATGCTCGGCTTCGTCTTCAGGCTCGTCCTCGGCCGATTCCGGGGCCGGTTCGTCCAGCACCTCGACCTCGTCCTCGTCGGGAATGTCGATTTCCTCGATATAGGCGGTGGCGGGCCGGGTCTCGGGCGCTTCGTCCTCGTCCAGGATCTCGTCTTCCTCGATCTCGGCCTCGTCGATCTCGCCCGGCTTCCTCAAGGGCGGCAGCTTGACTTCGCGCTGCATGAAGGCGGGAATGTCGGCGCCAAAGCCGATCACCGGCGAATCGTCGCCATCATCGTCGCGTCCCCGGCCGCGTCCACGGCCACGATCGCGGTCGCGGTCACGTCCACGGTCGCCGCGATCCCGGTCGCGATCCCCGCGTTCGCGGTGCTGCTGCGGGCGGGCTTCAGGCTCGAAACGCACCTCGGGCTGATCGGCATGCGCCGGATCGACGGCGGCAACGCCAACGACCGGCGTCTCGGCGACGTCAACCGCTTCGGCGATTTCCTCGCGCACCCGCCCGGGGCGGTCGCGGCCCCTGCTTCGGTCGCGTCCTGCGCGTTCGGGACGGTCGCCCTTGTCGGCACGTCCGCGTCCGCCGCGGTCACGTCCGCCACGACCGCCGCGGCCACGGCCTTCGCCGCCCGAGCTCATGTCGGGAGCGGCGATGCCCTCGATGGTCTGGCGGGGAATTTCCTGGCCCAGCATCTGTTCGATGGCGGCCAGGGATTTGGCGTCGTCGGGCGTGCAAAGCGAATAGGCATGGCCCGAAAGGCCGGCCCGTCCGGTGCGCCCGATGCGGTGCACATAATCCTCGGCATGGAAGGGGATGTCGAAATTGAAGACGTGCGAAACGCCCTGAATGTCAATGCCGCGGGCCGCGACGTCGGAACAGACCAGCAGGCGCACTTCGTCCTTCTTGAAGGAGTCCAGCGTGCGCATGCGCTCGGGCTGCGACATGTCGCCATGCAGTTCGGCGGCGTCCAGGCCGTGGCGCTTCAGCGACCGGTAAAGGATGTTCACCGTCTTCTTGCGATTGCAGAAGATGAAGGCGTTCTTCACATCCTCGGCGGCCAGCAGGCGGCGCAGGGCTTCGCGCTTGTCCAACTCATCGACGAGGATCAGCGTCTGCTGGACATTGGCGGCGGGGGCGGCGGGCGGCGCCACCGAAATGCGCTTGGGGCTGAACAGGAACGTATCGACCAGGCGCTGGATTTCCGGCGGCATGGTGGCCGAGAAGAACAGGGTTTGGCGAATCGTCGGCAGCTTGGAGACGATCTTCTCGACATCGGGGATGAAGCCCATGTCCAGCATGCGGTCGGCTTCGTCGATGACCAGGATCTTGACGTCGTTGAGCAAGATGCGTCCGCGCTCGAACAGGTCGAGCAGACGACCGGGCGTGGCGATCAAGACATCGACGCCGCGATCCAAATGGCGCACCTGCTCGTCCATCGATTCGCCGCCGATCAGCAGCGCCTTGGACAGCTTGTGGTACTTGCCATAGAGGTCGAAATTCTCGGCCACCTGGGCGGCCAGTTCGCGCGTCGGCTCCAGGATCAAGGAGCGCGGCATGCGGGCCTTGGCGCGGCCCGATCCCAGGATCTCGATCATCGGCAAGGTGAAGGAGGCGGTCTTGCCGGTGCCGGTCTGCGCCGTGCCCAGCACGTCGCGGCCCATCAGCACCACCGGGATGGCTTCGGCCTGGATCGGCGTCGGATGTTCGTAGCCGACATCGGCGATAGCGCGCAGCACGTCGTGGCTTAGGCCCAATTCCAGGAAGGTGATCTTTTCCTCGACCGGCGGCGGCGGCAGATGCGCGTGCGACTCGTGATGGTCGGGCATCGGCTCGTCGGGCTCGGGCGGCACAATGATTTCGGGAGCCGGCGCCGTGAAGGGGGCGGGCTCGGAGAGGAAATCGTCCTGGGGCTCGGACGCGCCTTCGGGGGCGTCGGGCGGCAGGGATTGAGGCTCGGAAGGATCGCGGTCGTTCATGCGGGCCGGATCATAGGGGTTCAGGGCGTTCTGTCAATCGATCAAGTCCTCTTTGGGCTCTTGTCCGTCATTGGCCGGGGCTTCCTGGGCCGGAATGGCATAGCCTTCCGAAAGCCAGCGGTTGAGATCGCGGTCGGCGCAGCGCTGCGAGCAGAACGGTTTCAATTTCACGTCCATGGGCTTGCCGCAGACCGGGCATCGGGGTCCGTTCATGGGCTGGATACCTCAAACTTATCGTTTATTTCCAATGAGATAGTATGGCCGAGACGGGTCTCGGCGGTCTTCAGAGCCGCCGCCAGCCGACCTTTAAGCAGATCCAGAACCGGCCCCGGGGCGGCCAGGCGCGGGCGCGCGGCGGGGTTGGTCTTGACCAGGGCCAGGGCCCGGCGCAGGCCCTCATAGGCCATCGCCTCGGGCCCTTGAAAAAGATCGGCCAGGCTGGGGGTCCGGCGCTCGCGCGACAGTTCGACCAGCCCCAGGGGGGTGATGCCGCCGATATGAAGCGGCGTTTCGTCCCTGGCCGCCTCGGCCTTCAGGATTTCGAGAATCCGGCCCAGGCGCTTCCTGGGCAATCCCGCGAAATCTACGAGAATCCTTCCAGCCAGATTGCGCAACCGGATCTGGCTGGCCACGGCCAGCGCCGCCTCGCGATTGGCCTGGAATTTGGCGTCCTGCCCTTTCTGCGCCCCGCTATCGACATCGATGGCCGTCAGCGCCGCCGTGCGCTCGATGAGCAACCGTCCGCCCGAGGGCAGCCGGACCAGGGGACTTAGCGCTTCCTCGAGCGCCTCGGCGGCCCCGGATGTTTCGAACGGGTCTTGGGCCGATGCGGGCTTGCTTTCCAGAATCTCGTCCGCCTGGCCCCTGGCCTGAAGCTCGGACAAGGGATCGGCGGGCGCCAGCAGGCGTAAGGGCGGCATGGCCCCTTGGGGGACAATCAGGTCCTTGGGGAGGTCCAGCGACAGACGCGCCCCTTTTTCGCCCTGCGGATCGGCCTTGACGCGCACAACCACCGCCTCGCCCTCGCCGACCTGATGCTTGCCGAGATTGAGAAAGCCCGGCTGGGCCAGGCCGATCTCGACGAAGGCGGCGCCGATGCCGGCTTCAAGCTTCGTCACCCGGCCCAGATAGACGGCCCCCACATAGGGAGCCCCGTCATCGCGGGCCGCGCGAATGGCCACCACCCGCCCCTCCTCGATCCTTGCATAGCGGCGCTCGCCGGGCGAGGAGGAGATGACCAATTGGACGGTCATATCGCCCCCGCCCCTTTTAGCAAGGCGTAGGTTTCGTGCAGAGCCAGTCCCACCACATTCGAATAGGAACCCGACAGAAACGAAACGAAGGCGGCGGCGCGGCCCTGAATGGCGTAGCCGCCGGCCTTGCCCACCCCCTCGCCCGAGGCGGCATAGGCGGCGGTTTCCTTAGGCTCGAGGCGCTTGAAGGTGACCGTGGTGGCGACCCGCCGGTCCCAATGTCGCCCCTCGGGCCCCAGCAGGCAGATGCCGCCCAGCACCTTGTGGCGGCGCCCGGACAATCGCTTCAGGCAGGCGGCCACCATATCGGCGTTTTCGGCCTTGGGCAGGATGCGCCGGCCCAGGGCGACCACCGTATCGGCCCCCAGCACATAGGCGCCGGGATGGCGGGCCGCCACCAGGCGGGCCTTTTCATAGGCCAGACGCCTTGCATGGGCCAGCGGCAGTTCATTGTCCAGGGGGGATTCGTCGCAATCGGCGGCGTCGATGGCGCCGGGGACGATGCCGATCTGGGCCAGAAGCTCTTGGCGGCGGGGCGAGGCCGAGGCCAGGATCAAGGATGGACCTAGGCGCATCGCCAGATCTACTTGAAACGGAAGGTGATGCGGCCCTTGGTCAAATCGTAGGGCGTCATTTCCACATTCACGCGGTCGCCGGCCAGCACCCGGATGCGGTTCTTGCGCATCTTGCCCGACGTATGGGCCAGAATTTCGTGCTCGTTGTCGAGTTTCACTCGGAACATGGCGTTGGGCAGGATTTCCTCCACAGTGCCCGAAAACTCGATGCCGTCTTCTTTGGCCATCCAGCCTCCTTTGGTGAAATTGGGTGCCCCTTGATGCGTCCAAGCCGGCATGACGTCAAGAGGAATCCTTGTTTTCACGGGCCGTCTGGTCCAGGATGGGGCGGGGTTCCGATATCACAAGGGGGATCAAGATGTTCCAGACCGCCGAGCTTGGCCAAAAGGTTTCCAGGGAAGATTTCGACCGCATTTCCCAGGAGCTGCGCACCGACCTTTTGTCCCTGCAGAATGACCTGCGCAAATGCGACTTCCCGGTCATCCTGGTCTTCGCCGGCGTCGATGGCGGCGGCAAGGGCGAAACCGTCAACCTTTTGAACGAGTGGATGGACCCGCGCTGGATCGTGACCCGGGCCTACAGCATGCCCTCGGACGAGGAAAGCGAGCGCCCCTTCTATTGGCGCTTCTGGCGCGACCTGCCGCCCAAGGGCCAGGTCGGCCTGTTCCTCAGCAGCTGGTATTCCAATCCCATCAACGGCCATGTCTGCAAGGACATCTCGACGCCCGAATTCGACACCCAGCTCGACCGCATCCTGGCCTTCGAAAAAACCCTGGCCGACGACGGCGCCCTGATCATCAAATTCTGGCTGCATCTAAGCAAGGCCGCCCAGAAGCGCCGCCTGAAGGCGCTGGAAAAGGACAAGCTGCAAAGCTGGCGCGTCACCAAGCAGGACTGGAAGAACTGGAAGAATTACGACCGTTTCATCGCCACGGCGGAGCATGCGCTCAGCAAGACCAGCACCGGCCACGCGCCTTGGGAAATCGTCGAAGGCGAGGATAGCCGTTTCAGAAGCCTGACCGTGCTGACCCAGGTCCGCGACGCCATTCGAAAGCACATGGTCGAGCGGGCGGCCAAGCGCAAGCTGGCCGCAGAACTGGCCGCCCAAAGCAACGCCAAGCGCGAGGCCGAACTGGCCGATGTCCACAGCAAAAGAAAGACGCTGGAGAAAAGCGCACAGGCTTCCAGCGCCAAAAATAGCAAGGGCAAGACCAAGGCGGTCAAGGCCGAGGAGGGCATTGTCGCCGCCCTGACGCCCCAGGGCAAGCTGATGCCGCGCACCGTGCTTTCCGCCATGGACATGACCCAGAAGCTTGAGAAGAAGGAATACGGACTGGCGCTGAAAAAGGCGAGGGCCGAACTGGCGCTTTTGCACCGCGAGGCCAAGGCCCGGGGGATTTCGACGCTTCTTGTTTTCGAGGGATCGGATGCGGCCGGCAAGGGCGGCGCCATCCGCCGCCTGACCGCCGGCCTGGACGCCCGCGACTATCGCGTCACCCCCATCGCCGCCCCCACCGACGAGGAGCGGGCCCAGCATTATCTGTGGCGTTTCTGGCGCCATATTCCCCGCGCCGGACGCCTGACCATTTTCGACCGCAGTTGGTACGGCCGCGTGCTGGTCGAGCGCGTCGAAGGTTTCGCCCGGAGCGAGGAATGGCAGCGCGCCTATGCCGAAATCAACGATTTCGAGGAACAGATCGCCCAGCACGGCACCGTGCTGGCCAAGTTCTGGGTGCATATCACCAAGGACGAACAGTACCGCCGCTTCAAGGAGCGCGAGACCATCGCCTATAAGAAATGGAAGCTGACCGACGAGGATTGGCGCAACCGCGCCAAATGGGACGATTACGAAATCGCCGTCAATGAATTGGTCGAACGCACCAGCACCCGCCATGCCCCCTGGATTTTGGTCGAGGGCAATGACAAAAGCTTCGCCCGCGTGAAGATCATCCAGTCGGTGGCCGACCTCTTGAAGAAGCGGCTGGCGAAGTAATCGGCGGGATTTTCCGGCAAAAGAAAACCGGCAACGTTGCGAAACGTTGCCGGTTCTCCAAAACAAAAAGCTGTTCAGTCCTCTCGGGGCGGCAGCTTGTGGGCGACGCCCTTATGGCACTGAACGCAGGTCTTGCCTTCCAGCGCCGCCTGCGGATGGCGGATTCTGGCGGCATTGCTTTGCTTATCGACATTCATCGAATCATAGGTATGGCAAGAGCGGCATTCGCGGGAATCGCTCTTGATCATATAGGTCCAGACCCGGTCCGCCAGTTCGCCGCGCTTGGCGTTGAACTTTTCCTCGGTGTCGATGGTGCCGCGGATTTCGGCGATGATGTCGTTGACGGCGAAGAACTTGCGCACCAGCTTGGGCCCCAACTGCTTGGGAACATGGCAGTCATGACACTGCGCATGGGCGCCCGAGCGGTTTTTGTAGTGGACGAATTCCTTGTACTCGTCGTAGTTCCTCTGCATCGAATGGCAAGAAGTGCAGAATTCGGTGCGGTTGGTCCATTCGATGGCGGTGACGAATCCGGCCATGGACAAAATGCCGGCCACGAACACGATGACGTACACGCCCAGCGACTTGCACAGCAGCTTCTTCTTGGAGGACGGCTGCTTCGAGTGCCGCTCGGTTTGAGCGGCACTCTTGGCGTCTTTTCCAGCCTCGCTTGGCTTCTTGGCCGGGCTCATTATTCGGGCAACGACTGAGCGTGAGCCAGAATGTCGGCGGCGATGCTGGGATCGAGCGAACGCAGGGCCGGCATGGCTTCGCCGGACTGGCCGTTCAGCGACTTGTGCAGCAACTGCCAGGGGTCGCCCTTCAGAGCGCCAACGGCGGCGCCGGTGCTGACCTTCTTGCCGTCGGTGCCGTGGCAGCCGGCGCACAGCGTGTTGAAATAGATCTCGCCCTTGGCGGCGTTGCCCTTGGGCTTGCCGGAAGCGGGATCGATATATTTGCCGAGATCGGGCAGGCCCTTCGAAATGAAGAGGGCCATATCGTTGGCGTCCTGGGGCTGCAGCTTGCCGGCATAGGCGTGCTTGGCGTCCATGATGACGGCGGCGATGGCCTTGACGTCCTTGCCGGCCATGCCGGCAACGCCCTTGATGCCGGTGGCGTGGTCGGTCTTGCCGGCAACGCCGTCCTTGCCCTTGAAATCCCAGCCATGGCATTCCTTGCAGCGCCAGGACTGCTTGGGATATTTGCCCGAGGCGGGATAGGCGGGATGCGTGTCCTCTGGCCGGTTCTGCTTGATTTCCTTGAACCAGTTGTCATAGAGCTTGCCGCCCCTGGCCATCGCCGAGATGTCCTCGGCGGCAAACGCCGGAACCGACAATCCAACCAACACCGCCAGGGCGGCAATCAATTTAAGACCACGCATCATCATCGTTCCGTATCCTTTTCCGTGTCGTCCCTGTGATGGCCGGTCACTTGGCGCCAGCCTTTCAGGTTTAAGTACTATTCGCAATTCAACAAGGGCGCAAATACCCCACCGGGTAGCCAACGCCCGCCCCCCTAGTGGGAGCGGGCGAAGACCAAACGGTTGAATCTTGGAAGTATCCCTTACCCCCAAGTGTCTTGGCTGATGCTGGCGTACCAGCCCGAGGCGAAGTCCGCTTCCTTCTTGCGGAACTGCGCATTGGCGCCCTTGGGGCTGACGCCGCCGGAACCGGCCACGCCTGCGATCTTGCCATCCTTGACCTCGTACACGGCGGCAACGGAAATGCCGTAGTCGGGGTTGACAAGGCTGTAGCAGGTGTTGATGGCCGAGAAGGGCACGGCGGGCATGCCCTTCAGCGACGCCACGACGGCGGCGGACGCCACCTTGGCCTGGCTGGAAGCCGAATAGCCCGACTTCGGCATGGCGTCGGCGATGCAAGAATCGCCGATGACATAGACGTCCTTGACCTGGGTCGATTCGAAAGTGTTGCGATCGACCGGGCAGAAGCCCGACTTGTCGGCCAAGCCCGACTTGATGGCCACCACGCCCGCCGTCTGCGGCGGAATGATGTTGGCCACGCTGGGCTTGAACTTGTCGAAGTCGGTGGCGACGACGCCGGCCTTGGCATCGACGCTGGCGACCTTGCCGCCCTTGGCCGCCGGCACCCATTCCAGATGCTTTTCGTACATCTTTTCCCAGCCTTCCTTGAACAGGCCGGATTTGGCGAAGTCGTCTTTCGAGTCGAGGATGATGACCTTCGACTTGGGCTTCTTCGTCTTGATGTAGTGGGCGATCAGGCTGGCGCGCTCGTAGGGGCCGGGCGGGCAGCGGAAGGGATTGCCGGGCGAGGAAATGATGACATGGCCGCCATCGGGCATGGCTTCCAACTGCTTGTGCAGCAGCACGGTTTGCGGACCGGCCTTCCAGGCGTGCGTCATGATGTGCGACGCGGCTTCGTCATAGCCGGGCAGAGCGCCCCACTTCATGTCGATGCCGGGCGACACGATGCACTTGTCGTAGGCGAAGGACTGGCCGTCGGCGGTGATCACCTTCTTGGCGGCGCCGTCGATCATGGTCACGGTGCCGTGGACCACCTTGACGCCGTGTTTCGAAGCCAGCGCATCGAACTTGCGTTCGATGAACGACATCGTGTTCATGCCGGCCAGCACCGTGTTCGAGAACGGGCAGGTGAAGTGGCTCTTCTCGGCGTCGATCATGGTGACGTCGAGCGAGGGGTTGTAGCGCTTCAGATATTTGGCGGCCGTGGCGCCGCCAAAACCGCCGCCGACGACGACGACGCGCTCGGCCCCGAAACAGCCCGTGATGCCGAAGGTCGACGCGGCGCCGACGGCGCCCAGAAGACCATTGAAAGTTCTGCGTGAGATATTGGTCATGACGCTGGTCTCCCTCACTTCTTAGCCGTGTAGTAGTCGACCATGGCGTCCAATTGGGCTTCGGAATAGCCCTTGACGATGCGGTCCATGATGGTGGCTTCGCGCTTGCCGCTCTTGTATTCGCGCAAGATCTGCTTCAGCTCGGCGGGCTTCTTCTCATGGAAGGCGGGCATGGTGCCCAGGCTGCGGCCATCGGTGCCGTGGCAGCCGGCGCAGGAATCGGCCGCCACCGAAATGGCGTCCATGGCGCGGGCCGAAGGTGCGGCCATCAGAGCCGCAGCCAAGCAGAGTCCGCCCGTTAAAAAACGTTTCGTCATTGCGTTGATCCTCCCCGGATACAGTGAAGTGTAAGGTTGACTGTTCTTTTTACGTTTATATTACGCAAAAATACCAAGACTTCAAACGGCTGACAATGGCCGATTTTGATAAGGACCAATCCCTAGGAAAATGGCGCTATATTTGAACTATCTAATTTAGTCTATTAAAATATATTGTCGCGCAAAGACTTGCCAGCATGACTTGCGGCGCCTCTATTTTTTGGGTTAGTTATATAAGCAAAGTACGAAACAACCTCGCCGTGAAGCGGGAAACGACAGAACGACAAGTGGGAGGAAGAACGTGTTCGAGATGGAAGTCGCAACGAAAGTCACCTTGGGGGCCTTCCTGCTGGGCGGCCTGCTGGGCGCGCTGGCCCTCAAAACCAATTTCTGCACCATGGGTGCGCTGTCCGACATCGTCTTCATGGAAGACTGGCGGCGCTTCCGCGCCTGGATGCTGGCCGTCGCCATCGCCATTCTGGGCACGCAGGGCATGCATATGGCGGGCTTGTTGGATATCGGCAAGGCCGGCTTCCTGACCCCCAGCCTGGGCTGGGCCGGCGCCATCCTTGGCGGCCTGCTGTTCGGCTATGGCATGACCATGGCCGGCGGCTGCGGCAACAAGACCCTGGTCCGCCTGGGGGCCGGCAATCTGAAGTCGCTGGTCGTGTTCCTCGTTCTGGGCTTCTTCGGCTATATGACCATGCGCGGCCTGATCGCCGTGCCGCGCATCTGGCTGGAAAAGACCAATCTGGATTTCAAGGCGATGGGAATCGGCAGCCAGGGCATTCCCGCCCTTCTGGGATCGATGGGACTGGATGCGACGACGGCTCGCCTGGCCGCCATCGTCCTCGTCGCCGGGAGCCTGCTGGTCTTCTGCCTTAAAAGCAAGGCGTTCCTGACCTCGCCGGTGCATCTGTTCAGCGGATTGGCCATCGGATTGGTCATCGCCGGCGGCTGGGCCATTTCCGGCATCGTCGGTTTCGATGAGTTCGAGCCTGTGCCGCTGACCTCCTACACCTTCGTCGGCCCAACCAGCGACACGATGCAATATCTGATGACCTTCACCGGGGCCAAGATGAATTTCGGCGTCGCCGCCGTGCTGGGCGTGGTGGTTGGTTCGTTCCTGGCCGCCATCCTGACCGGCGAATTCCACATCGAGGCCTTCTCGGACGCTTCGGACATGAAGCGCCATCTGCTGGGTGCGGCCATGATGGGCATCGGCGGCGTGCTGGCCATGGGCTGCACCTTCGGTCAGGGTCTGACCGGCATGTCGACGCTGGCCCTAAGCTCGGTGATCGCCCTGATTTCGATCTGCATCGGCGGCGTCTGGGGCCTGCGCTCGATGGAGGAAGGCAGCGTCATGGCTGGCCTGAAGGCCGTTTTCGTGCGCGGATGATTGTCCATCCGCATTTTTGAAGAGGAGTTCGGAATGTCTTGTGAACTGAAATCGCCGGGAATCAATCGGCGCGAAATGCTGACGGCCAGCGCCGCCCTTTTGGCCTTCGCCGCCGTCGGCGCCCCGGTCCGCGAGGCGAATGCCACGCCGGCCGAAGTCGCCGACGCCATCAAGAAGCTGACCAACAATGCCGCCGTCAAGCCGGGCAAGGTCGCGCTGGATCTGCCCGACATCGCCGACAACGGCGCTACCGTGCCCATGAAGGTGACGGTCGAAAGCCCGATGACCGACAAGGACCATGTCAAGGCCATCCACATCTTCGCCGAGGGCAATCCGCGCCCGGTGGTGATGTCGGTCAAAATCGGCCCCCGCGCCGGCAAGGCCGAATTCAGCATCCGCATCCGCATGGCGCAGACGCAGAACATCCAGGCCGTCGCCGTGATGAGCGATGGTCAGGCCTTCAGCGGCAAGAAAGAAGTCAAAGTCACCGCCGGCGGCTGCTGAGCGGATCATCCAGGAGATACGAACATGGCAGCAGCTCAAGTCCGCATACCCGCCCAGGCCAAGAAGGGCGAGGTTATCGAAATCAAGACCCGCATCCAGCACGATATGGAAACCGGCCTGCGCAAGGATTCCGCCGGCAAGACCATCCCCCGCCTGATGCTGAAATCCTTCGTCTGCAAATATAACGGCACCCCGGTGTTCGAAGCCGATTTCGACACTTCGGTCTCGGCCAATCCGATGATGTCCTTCTTCACCGTGGCCACCGAGTCCGGCAAGCTGGAATTCATCTGGACCGACGACAACAATGTCGCCGTCAAGGAAGAGGCCAGCATCACGGTGGCGTAGTATCGCCCCTCACCGTTACCAACCCCGGAAGGCCAAGCCTTCCGGGGTTTTTTCTTGCATTAGAGCGACTTGCGTTAATTCTGACGCATTTCGCCGGGACGACTTTTCGCTGGCAACAGGCGCGGAACGCGCGGCTGTGTGGTTCACAGTAAGCGGCCCACAACGTATTGCCCGCGAAAAGGCCCCCGGCCCTTCGGGTTGGGCCTGGGCGGGCGCCCGGGGCGTCAAGCCGCTCACCCGATGCGCCGCATCGCTTTTCGCAGCTTTCCTACCATGCGCACTCGACCAGGCCCAACGAAACTGCGCCAGAATTAACGCAAGTCACTCTAGCCGGCTGGCTGTTTCGGTCTCGACGCCGCCGTTATTCGGCTTGGCAATTGGCTTTTCTTAGAGCTTCTAGTGGACAAAATCTGACATAAGCGTCCCGCAAAGGATTCCCCAGAAGCGCTTGATATGCGAGTCTGCGGGATGCTTGAAGGAGTCATCGTTGAGGTAAGCGCCACTGACCGCCGCCGCCTTGAAGCGGTGGCGGGAGATCGCAACAGCCCGCAGAAGCACGTCT
>JACRJC010000036.1 GCA_016215555.1 Rhodospirillales bacterium
CTACGGTTGAGCCCTTCGACGAAGCTGCGCCGAAAAAGCGCCCGGCCCATCCGGGTCGCGTTGGGGCGGGCGCCTTAGGGCGAAAAGCCGCACGCGGGCTTCGCCCGCAGAACCAATAGGGCCGTCATCGACGGCACCCGACGCGCCGCATCGGTTTCGCGTCTTTCCGTCTCAGGCGCACTGGCCCGAACGCGACGAAACTGCGTCAGATTTATCGCAAGTCGCTCTAGCCCCCCGCCAACTTGCGCAGATCCATCTCGCCCGCATGCTCGACCGTATAGCGGGTCAAAGCGCTGTCGACGGTGCGCCCGGTGATGGCGCGCCAGCGCTCGAGCGCCGTCTTGTTGTCGAAGGGGCCGTAGATTTCCAAGGGCCTGCCCTCGGCCATGCGCGAAAAGGCGGAATCCGCGAATTCGCCGCCGACCACATACCAGACGTTCAACTCGGCGTCGGTCTTCATTTCGATGGTGTAGCGCACCAGGGCGTTGTCGACCGTCTTGCCCGTAATCGAACGCCAGAAGTCATAGGCCTCCTTCTCGCCGAAGGGACCGTGCGATTCCAGGATTTTGCCGGGCGCGATCCGGGTAAAGCTGGTGTCGGCATATTCGCCGCCGACCACGAAATGGGGCTTGTCGTTGCTGGTGGTCATGTCGTTTCTGTTTTTTCAGTTGCGAGAGGTGGGCAGCTTGCTTTTGTTCCAGCCCGTCATGCCGCCGGTCAGAATGGACAGGTTGGTGAATCCCGCCTTTTTCAGGATGCCGGCGGCGTTGGCCGAGCGGTTGTCGGTCCGGCAGGTCACCACCACCGGGGCCGCTTTATGCGCCTCCAGATCGCCGCCCAACTGGGCTAGGCGCTGGGAAAGCTCGGGCAAGGGGAGATTGATTGCGCCTTGGATATGGCCCAACTCGCCTTGGAATTCCTCGGGCGAGCGCACATCCAAGACCAGAATGTCGTCGCCATCGGCCAGCCGGGCCTGCAGGGCGGCGGCGGTCACTTCCTTGGCCGGGGGGTTGAGCTTGCGCAGCAGGCGCGGCAACTGCAGGGCCACCAGGAAAACGGCGGCCAGCAGCAGATTCTCGGAGGTGAAGATTTTATCCAGTTCCATAGGCAAGGGGATACCTGTCCAAAGGGGTGGCGTCAACCCTGGACATGGAGGGCCAAAGGGCCTATGTCCAGCCCATGGAACCGATTTTACACGTCATCGGCGGGGGATTGGCCGGCTGTGAAGCCGCCTGGCAGGCGGCCAGCCGCCAGATTCCCGTCATCCTGCACGAAATGCGGCCCCTGCGCGCGACGCCGGCCCATGAAGGGGCCGGACTGGCCGAACTGGTCTGCTCGAACTCGCTGCGCAACGACGATCTGGGCAGCGGCATCGGCCTGCTGCATGAGGAAATGCGCCGCTGCGATTCCCTGATCCTAAGCGTCGCCGATGCCGTCAAGGTGCCGGCGGGCGGGGCCTTGGCGGTCGACCGCCAGGCTTTCTCGACCGAAGTGGAAAAGCGCCTGCTGGCCCTGCCCAACCTCACCTTGCTGCGCGAGGAAGTGACGCAACTGCCCGATGTTCCGGCCATCATTTCATCGGGCCCGCTGACCTCGGATGCGCTGGCCGTTGAATTGGCAAAAGCCACCGGCTCGGACCATCTGCATTTCTTCGACGCCATCGCCCCCATCGTCACGCAAGACAGCATCGATTTTTCGAAGGCCTGGTTCCAGTCGCGCTGGGACAAGGGAACCGGCAAGGACTACATCAACTGCCCGCTCAGCAAGGACGAGTATTTCGCCTTCGTCGAGGCCTTGATCGCCGCCGACACCGTCGAATTCCACGACTGGGAAAAGGACACCCCCTATTTCGAGGGCTGCCTGCCCATTGAGGTGATGGCCAGTCGCGGCGCCCAGACGCTGGCTTTCGGCCCCATGAAACCGGTGGGCCTGACCAATCCGCATGGGCCCAATCCCAAATCCTACGCCGTCATCCAACTGCGCCAAGATAACGCCCTGGGAACGCTCTACAATATGGTGGGCTTTCAGACCAAGCTGAAGCATGGCGAGCAGATGCGCCTGTTTCGCACCATTCCCGGTCTGGAAAATGCCGAATTCGCCAGGCTGGGCGGGCTGCACCGCAACACTTTCCTCTGCTCGCCGGTGGTGCTGGACGCCAGCTTGCGCCTGAAAGCCCGGCCCAATATCCGCATGGCGGGCCAAATCACCGGCTGCGAAGGCTATGTCGAAAGTGCGGCCATCGGCCTGTTGGCCGGGCGTTTCTGGGCCGAGGAAATGTCCGGGCAGTCGCCCTGCCTGCCGCCCCTGGAAACCGCGCTGGGGGCACTTTTGAACCACATCACCAGCGGGGCCGGAGCCGACAGCTTCCAGCCCATGAACATCAATTTCGGATTGTTCCCGCCGCTGTCGGCTTTGCCGACAAATATTGACTGTCGTGCAACGCACGACGGGCCACCCCCTGAGGGCAAGCGCCGGAAATTGGGCGCCAAGGAACGCCGCGCCGCCTATGCCGAACGGGCTTTGGACAGGTTGGGGGGGTGGTTGAGAAACAATATTTCAGAGGCATGAACTTGGTTCGTAGAATCAGGTTTGGCACCCTTGCGATTTCACGAAAGAAGACGAGACGACCGACACGCAGCTGCTCACGGCAATTTCGTATGCTGAAGTTAACAGAACACTGATTGCTTGAGTGGACTTGTTCATGGGCACCTTCCTTTCACGCTCCTTGTCGAGCCTAAACCAAATCAGCAGACAACTCATTGCGAAGAAAAAAAATGCCGCAAGCAGTCCGACGGGAGTTGAACCCGTCATCGTCTCCAGGGTGGTTAACCCCAGCTCCTTCAAGTCCATAATCGTGCTGCACTCGAATTCCGTCAACACCCCCCCATAATATCTACTCAGAATTGATTTATCGGCAATTGTCCTTGTCATGCTAAGGTTGCACCAAGTTGCACCTTAGGCTATGATACGGCCCAAGGAGATTTCCATGGCCGCCACACAAGGCATCAAACTGGATGAAGCGACGAAGGAACGCTTAAAGGCGCTGGGCGACTTGCGCGACCGTTCGCCGCACTGGCTGATGCGCACGGCCATCCTGGAATATCTCGAACGCGAAGAAGTAAGAGAGCGCGAGAAGAAAGAAGATTTCGAGCGCTGGGAACGCTACCAATTGACCGGCGAATTCACCTCTCATCAATCGGTCATGGATTGGCTTGAGGGCGTTGCCCAAGGACGCGGCCCCGCATGCCCGAAGTAAGGTGGCTGCCAGAGGCCGAAGACGACCTGAAACGCCTGATCGCCTTTTTGTTCGAGAAGAATCCTAGCGCTGCCCAACGCGCCGCCAGAAGCATTCTGGACGGCAGCTCCCTACTCGCCTCGTCGCCGGAAATCGGCAGACCAATGCCCAACCGCGACCAGTGGCGGGAATTGATCATCCCCTTCGCCAGCGGCGCCTATGTTCTGCGATACCGCGCCGACGAACGCGGCAATCAGATCGTCGTGCGCGTCTGGCACAGCCGCGAATGGCGGGATTAAATCATCCCCCACCACAGCGCCAAGGGGCGGGTGGCGGGGATTTTCAGACGCGCATCGAAGGGATTGAAGCCGGCCCGTTTCAGGCGCTTCAGATGCGTGTCGGCCTGCAAGGCGCACAAGCCGGCGGCACGGGCAAAACGCGGCACTTGGGCCAGACGCACCCGGCCCAGACCATCCGCCGCCAGATCGGCCACCTTTTCGACGGCCCCGTTCAAAGCCACCGATGGGCCGGTAATGGCGCCCGGCAGCAAATCTTGCGGCAAATGGCGACGCCCCAACGCGGCATGGAAAGGGAGGGCGCGCATCAGGCCCAGCAGCGCATAGGCGGTGCCGGCCAGTCTCGCCGTTTCGCAAGCGGACTCGTCGCCGCCCAGCCATTTGGCGGCCAGTTCCTGCAGGGCTCCGCCGGTCGCCTCGGCATAGTCTTCCAGATCGTCCAAATTGTCGGGCGGATCGGGCGAGAGATCGATCTCGCGGGCGTCGATCAGAGCCTGCAGATCGGCTGGATCCAATTTCAGCGCCAGCATCGCTTCCGCCAAGGGAGCGCCGCCAGCCCCCGAGGACAGGGCGTCGCGCCACCATTGCAGGCGGATATGGCCAGCCATGGGCTCGCGCAAGGATCGTTCGCGCACAAAGCTCAGTTCCATATTGAAGGCGTACAGAACCGCCAGTCCGGGCTGCTTATCCTTGGGTGCGAACAACAGGCTGGCAAAGCGCTCGGGGTCCATGCGCTTCAGATCGGCGAACAGAGGATCGGTTGGCGAAATCATCATTTCGTGCAATATAAGCCCAGCTTGAACCAGCCGCCAGAGTCATGAACCAGAATCAAGTCACCCTTGGCAAGACCGCCAAAGAAGAGAATTTCCCGGTCGGCTCTTTCCTGATCGCCAGGCCGCTGCGCCCGCATGTGGCCGCCTATTACCGCTTCGCCAGGGCCGCCGACGATATTTCCGACCATCCCACGCTGACGCCTGCGGAAAAAGTGGCGGGCCTGAAGGCGATGGGGCGCGCCCTGGTCGATGGCAGGGCCGGGACCGAGGAGGCCCAGACCGCCCTGCCCCTGAAGCGCACGCTGGAGGAAACCGGCGTCAATCCCAAGCATGCGCTGGATCTGCTCATCGCCTTCGAGCGCGATTCGATTCGCGGGCGCTCGCGCGACTGGGACGATCTGATCGACTATTGCCGCTATTCGGCCATGCCGGTCGGCCGCTTTCTTCTGGAACTGCATGGCGAGTCCGACAGCCGAGCATGGCTTGGCTCGGACGCCTTATGCGCGGCGCTGCAGATCCTCAATCATCTGCAGGATATGAAGCCTGATTTCCTGCATCTGAGCCGCGCCTATCTGCCCGAAGACTGGATGGCCGAGGCCGGCGGCGAATTCGCCGATCTGGAAGGCGACGCCCTGACGCCGGGGCTGGAAACGGTGCTGGGCCGCATGCTGGACGGCACCAAAAATCTGATCGACACCGCCGCCCTGCTGCCGCCCGCCGTGCATAGCCGCGGTCTTCGCATGGAAAGTGCGGTCATCGTGCGCTTGGCGCAAAGGCTGTATCGGCATCTGCGCATCGGCGATCCCCTGGCCAAGCGGGTCAAGCTGACGGCCTGGGATTTCCTGGCCGCCACCGCCTTGGGCGCCGCCTCGGGTTATTTCCGGCCATGAGCGTGACTCATGTCGTGGGGGCCGGCATCGCCGGCCTGGCCGCCGCCGTGCGTCTGACCAAGGCCGGGCGCAAGGTGGTGCTGCACGAAGCGGCCAATCAGGCGGGCGGGCGCTGCCGGTCCTTCCACGACGCCAAGCTGGACCGCATCGTCGATAACGGCACCCATCTGATTCTGGGCGCCAATCCGGCGCTGTTCGAATTTTTGAAGGCGGTCGGCGGTTCCTTGCAAGAATGCGCGCCCGCCGCCTTTCCCTTCTTCGACCGCCAGGACTGCAAGGGTTGGACGATCAAGCCCAGCAAGGGGGCCCTTCCCTGGTGGGTGCTGAACCCCAGCGCGCGCCTGCCCGGCACCAATGCGCTGGACTATCTGGGCGGGCTGCGGCTGATGACGGCAGGGCCGGATGCCACCGTTGCCCAGGCCGTGAGGACGGGCGAGATGCTAGATCGGCTGTGGGGCCCGTTGTGCGAAGCCATCTTGAACAGCTCGCCGCAGGAAGGTCAGGCCCGTCTGCTGGGTGAAGTGCTGAAACGCACGCTGTTGAAGGGCGAGGCGGCCTGCCGGCCTTATCTGGCGCCCCTGGGCCTGACGGCGGCCCTGATCGATCCCGCCGTCGCCTGGCTGCGGGCGCAGGGCTGCGAGATTCGCTTCAACCACCGCCTGACGGCGATCGACAGCGGCGCTTTGGTTTTCGACGACGGCGAGCGGGCGCGCTATTACAAGGACGTCCCCGCCATCCTGGCCGTGGCGCCCTGGGTGGCGTCGGATCTTCTGCCCGCCCTGCCGCGCTTCGAGACGCGCCCCATCGTCTGCGCCCATTTTCTGCTGCCAAAGCCCGAAGAAAAACTGCCGGGCGGGCGCGCTTATCTGGGCATCGTGCGCGGGCTTGGGCAATGGTGGAGCTTGCGCGGCGATGTGCTGTCGGTCACCGTCAGCGCCGCCACCGATCTTGCGTCATTGCCCGGCGAAGACATCGCCGCCAAATTATGGGCCGAATGCGCGCTGATGCTGGGCCAGGCTCCCGATCTGCCGCCTTACCGCGTCATGAAGGAACAGCGGGCGACGCTGGCGCATACACCGGCAACCGAACGACTGCGCCCCGGTCCCTTTGACGGTCCACCCGGCTTGATCCTGGCCGGCGACTGGACCGCGACCGGACTGCCCTGCACGCTGGAAGGTGCGGCTCTGTCCGGGCAACGGGCGGTTCACCGCGATTTTCTGTCTTCTCCTTGCTAAACACGATGTTTCAGGCCAAGATTTCAGGAGCAACAAGGATCGACGGACACAATGGCATCGCTCATCCGCAGAACTCACGCGGCCCCGCCCGCCTTGAAAGGCAAGGCGTCCAAAGCGCTCGGCCCAAAGAAGGGGCCAAAAGGGAAGTCCGTGAAAAAGAAGGCTGCGCCGGTCCCCCGCGTTCGCAAGAAGCAACTTCACCAAGCCAAATCGACGCCCCCTCTTGCAACTCAGCTTCTAAAATTGGCAAAGGAATGTTCTTCGCTGCCAGTTCTTGACGACCGGGATGCAAACGAGATTCTCGGCTACGGTCAGGATGGGCTATTGCCTTGAAAATCGTCTTAGACACGTCGGCAGTTATTGCCGTTTTGTCGAACGAACCAGACGCGCCCAAACTTGCCCTGAAGATCGCTTCGGCTCGTTCCCGATTTATGGCCGCTCCCAATGTGTTCGAGGCCTTCATGGTCGCGGAGTCGCGTTGGGGGCCCCAGGGAAGCGCCTACGTCACGCGCTTTCTTCACAAAACCGACATGGATATCCGCCCCTTTGGCAGAGAGTTGGTTCATCTCGCCCAAATCGCCTGGCGGCAATACGGCAAGGGCCGGCATCCGGCGGCGCTCAATTTCGGCGACTGCATGGCCTACGCCCTGGCTCAATCCTTGAAATTGCCCTTGCTGTTCAAGGGCAACGACTTCGCCCAAACCGACGTCGCACCGGCTTGAATCGTCATCTTCCCCCCTTCACAAGGGGGCTTGGGCTACCTATCTTCACAGCATCCCGTTAATTCCTTTGAAAATATGAGGAACGCCATGGCTTTCGAGCTTCCCCCCCTGCCCTATGCCGCCAATGCGCTCGAGCCGCACATGTCGGCCAACACCTTTTCCTTCCATCACGCCAAGCATCACAATGCCTATGTCACCAATCTCAATAACCTGATCAAGGATACCGATCTGGCCTCGAAAGGCCTGGAAGAGATCATCAAGGCCGTGGCCGGCGACGCTTCGAAGGCGGGCGTCTTCAACAATGCCGCGCAGGTCTGGAACCATACGTTCTTCTGGTCGTCGATGAAGCCGGGCGGCGGCGGCAAGCCTGCGGGCGATCTGCTGGCCCGCATCGAGACGGACTTCGGTTCCTTCGACAAATTCAAGGAAGATTTCAAGAATGCCGCCGTCACTCAGTTCGGCAGCGGCTGGGCCTGGCTGGTCGAAGAGAAGGGCGCTCTCAAGATCGTCAAGACCGGCAATGCCGACACGCCCCTGGCGCACGGCCAGAAGGCGCTGTTGACCGTCGATGTCTGGGAGCACGCCTATTACCTGGACTTCCAGAATCGCCGCCCCGACTATGTCCAGACCTTCCTGGATCATTTGGCCAATTGGGACTTTGCGACCGCCAATCTGAAGGGCTGATTGCGCTTAATTCCGCTCAGGTCAGGCCCTTCTCGACCATGTCGAGAAGGGCCCGCCGGCAAGCCGGAACGGCATTCGTCAGCTTTTTGAACCACCAAGTCACCAAGACACCAAGGAGAGGAAACCGTCGTCACCTGGGAAATGGCGGGGCGCAACAATTCCATCACCAAGGCCGTGGGGCTGGTCATGGCCTGCGACGCCATGGTCGATCAGATGTTCGAAAAGGGACTTGCCAAGATGAAACAAGTCGCCGGAGAATCCGCTGTCGGACAAACGAGGGGGTGAACATGAAATATCAAGGTAGCTGTCATTGCGGCGACGTCGCCTTCGAGGTCGAGGGCGAGGTGCAGGGTCTGATGGACTGCAACTGCTCGATCTGCGTGCGCAAGGCCTCGCTGTTATGGTTCGTGCCCCGCCAGGCCCTGCGCCTGCTGACGTCCGAGACGAACCTGTCTTGCTACAAGTTCGGCAAAGAAGTGATTTCGCATCGCTTTTGCAAGCGCTGCGGCATCCATCCCTTCGGCGAGGGCATCGGCCCCGACGGCCAGCCGATGGCCGCGATCAATGTTCGCTGCCTGGAAGGTTTTGATTTTACGAAGCTTCCGGTCACGCATTTCGACGGTCGCGCCCTTTAGAAAGACTTCATGGCGCCATTTACGGTGAAAGCCCCGCCTTGCGGCGGGCCTTTCTTTCCGGCTCAAGGAAAACTCAAGACTTCAAGCATGTATCGTTACGATCATTTTTAGCTTGTCTGTCCCCGAAAGGCAGGGTATGAGTTGCAACCATGCGTTGCCTATCCGTTTCGCCCGGGGAACATTAATGCGCATTTGGTCTTCCTTTAACCTTGCCGTCGTCTTGCTCACTTCCCTCTCGGCGGCCTCGTTTGCCGGGCAAAGGGAAGCCGAAAGGGCTCTCAAGAGCGGCAATTACGCCAAGGCTCTGGCCGAGTTCGAGGAGCTGGCCAACCGGGGCGATGCCGGGGCGCAGGCGATGCTGGGAAAAATGTATGCGCGCGGCCAAGGCGTCGCCACCAACCACAGCAAGGCCGCCGAGCTGTTCCGCCGCGCCGCCCTGCAGGGCGATGCCGAAGGCGCCTTTCAATTGGGGGTCTTCTATCAGAACGGGGTGGGCGTCGGCGCGCATGCCGACAAGGCCGAAGCCGCCAAATGGCTGCGCCAGTCCGCCGGCAAGGGGCATCCCCGCGCCGCTTACACGCTGGCCCTCATGCTGCTGAAAGGCGATGGCCTGCCCAGATCGCATGACGAGGGCATGGTTTTGATGAATCAAGCCCGGCGCGGCCAGGACATGGACGCCGCCCTTTATCAGCGCAATCAGCTCGATGCGCTGGGCGACCAGTTGAAGGTCAGGTTCGAGGGCGGCTTCGGCGATGGCATGGAAACGGCTGTGCGCATCCAGGGCCCCGAGGGCAAGCAGGACGGCGCCGCCATCCAGCGCAGATTCGTGGAAACCTTCTTCCCCGGCTGGCAGAATTATAAACAGTCGCTGCTGTCCCAGGACAGCAAACATATCGACGCCTATGAAATGACCGGCCCCAATGGAGAGAGGGAAACGGTCTATTTCGACGTCACCAACTGGTACGGCGGAACGGCGAAATAGTCAGCCCCGCCAGCGCTTCAGCAGCAGGGCATTCGAGACTACGCTGACCGAGGAAAAGGCCATCGCCGCCCCGGCCACCATCGGCGACAATTCGCCCAGCGCCGCCAGCGGCAAAGCCACCACATTATAGGCGAAGGCCCAGAACAGATTCTGGCGGATCTTGCGCCAGGTGGCGCGCGAGATCGACAATGCCGCCGGAATCAGCATCGGATCGCCGCGCATCAGGGTCAGCCCCGCCGTCTGCATGGCGACTTCTGTGCCGGTGCCCATGGCGATGCCGACATCGGCCGCCGCCAGCGCCGGGGCGTCGTTGACGCCGTCGCCGACCATGGCCACCACATAACCTTCCCCCTGCAGTTTCCGGATCTCGTCGGCCTTGCCTTCGGGCAGAATCTCGGCCACCACGCGCTTGATGCCGACCTGGCTTGCCACGAAACGGGCCGCGCGTTCATTGTCGCCGGTCAGCATCACCGGCTCGATGCCCAAAGCCTGAAGCCTGGTCACCACCCGCCCGGCATGGGGTTTTGGCTGATCGCCGGCGGCGATGGCGCCGGCCAGAATGCCGTCATGCGCCAACCACATCAGCGTGTTGCCGCGCTCTTCCAGCAGCCGCGCCCGTTCGGCGAACGCCCCCAAAGCGATTCCCGATTCCGCCATCAGGCGCGAACTGCCGATCAGCAGCCGATGGCCATCGACCGTGGCTTCCAACCCTCGCCCGGGCAGGGCCTTGAAGGCGCCAAGTGGCGACAATGTCAGCCCTTCCGCCGCCTTCAGCACGGCGCGGGCCAAGGGATGCTCGCTGCCCTGTTGGGCCGAGGCGGCCAGCTTCAGCAGGGTCTGGCGCTCGGTCTTTTCCAGGGTCAGGACTTCGGTCACCTCGGGATGGCCCTCGGTCAGGGTGCCGGTCTTGTCGAAAACGACGGCGGTCAGGCGATGCGCTATCTCCAGCGCCAGGGCGTCCTTGATCAGAATGCCGTTCCTGGCCGCGACGCCCGTCCCCACCATGATGGCGGCGGGCGTGGCCAGCCCCAGCGCGCAGGGACAGGCGATGACCAGCACCGAGACGGCGGCCACGAATCCCCCCATCGCATCCTGGCCGATCCAGAACCAGCCCAGGAAAGTGAGCAAGGCGATCATGACCACGGCCGGCACGAAAATGGCCGAGATTTGATCGACCAGCTTTTGCACCGGCGCCCGGCTGGCCTGGGCGGTTTCCACCATGCGGATGATGCGAGACAGGGTCGAGTCCGCCCCCACCGAAACGGCCCGCACCTTAAGCGCGCCGTCGCCATTGACGGCGCCGCCGGTGACGGCGTCGCCCACGCGCTTTTCCACCGGCAGGCTTTCGCCGGTAATCAGGGATTCGTCGGCCTGGCTTTCGCCCTCCTCGATCACGCCATCGACCGGGAAAGGCTCGCCGGGGCGAACCAGAACGATGTCGCCCTTCAACACCGCCTCGACCGGCACCTCGACCGGCTGGCCGACCCGCATCACCCGGGCCATCTGCGGGCGCAGATCCATCAGCGCCCGAATCGCCGCAGCCGCACCCCGCTTGGCCTTGGTCTCCAGGGTCTTGCCCAGCAGCACCAGGGTGATCACCACCGCCGAGGCTTCGAAATACAGGCCGTGGCTTTCATCCCAAAGCAGATACAGCCAGGCCGAATAGCCATAGGCGGCGCTGGTGCCCAGGGCCACCAGCACATCCATATTGCCGGCCCCGCCACGCAGCGATTTGTAGGCGCCGCGATAGAAGCGCCAGCCGATCCAGAATTGCACCGGCGTCGCCAGCCCCATCTGCAGCCAGCCCTGCAACAACCAATGATCGCCGACCACAAGTTCCAGCAGCATCGGCAGGACCAGCGGCAAGGACAACAGAATGGCCGCCGTCAATTGCAGACGGTCGCGCCGGGCTTCGCTGGCCATCTCGGCCTGCATGGCGGCCTGGCGCTCGGCGCTGGTGCTGGCGGGCGTCGCCGTGAAGCCGGCCCTGTCGGCGGCAAGGATCAGCTCTTCTTGCGTCACCAGGCCGGCCGGGGCCTCGACCCTGGCCCTTTCGGTGGCCAGATTGACGCTGGCCTGGGAGACCCCCGGCAATTTGTTGAGCAGCTTTTCAAGCCGGGTCTGGCAGGCGGCGCAGGTCATGCCGCCGATGGCCAGATCGAAAACGTCGCTGGGCACGGAAAAGCCCGCCTTGGCAATCGCCTCGACCACCCTGGTTGGCGACAACTGACTGGAATCGAAGCGAAGTTCAGCCCGTTCGGCAGCCAGATTGACCCTTGCCTCGTTCATGCCGGGCAAACGTCCGAGAACACGCTCGAGGCGAGTCGAACAGGCGGCGCAGGTCATGCCCCGCACCGGTAAATTAACGCTGCTTAAGCTGATCTCGTTCATGATAAGGGAATGTGGCGCTGAGGCTCTCCCCTGGCAAGTCATATTAGAGTAGAATGTCTCAAGAAATAAGAGGATCTGCGTGGCCGGCTTCAAACAAAGCCTGAAACGATGGGTGGTGACCTTTGGCCCCGTGCGCACTGCCGCACTGATGGGTCTTTTGCTGCTGGCCTCGGTCATTCTCAGCATCCGCAGCATCGAAAACCAGGAACGCCAGACCATCGACGAAGCCAGACGCCTCTCGGCCAGCTACGCCGCCGCCTTCGCCGAATACAGCGAATTGGCGGTTTACGGCGCCGATCAGGTTCTGCAGACGGCGGTGGCCCGCTTCGGCCCGGAGTTGCTGACCCGGCCCAGCCTCCAGCCCGAGATAGCAAGCTGGATGCAGGCCAAGCTGGACGAGACCAACCTGATCGTCGGCTTCTCGGCCACCGACGCCCAGGGCGTCTTGCGCCTGGGAACGGACCCTTCAACCAAATCGCAGGACCGGCGCAACGACAACAGCTTTCTGCGCCACCGCTCCAGCACCGATCCGGCGCTGCATTTCTGGCTGCGGTCCAGCGCGCCTCGGATCGATCTGCCGGTCATCGAAATCACAAGACGCCTGGAAACGCCATCGAAGGAGTTCGCCGGCCTCATCAGCGGCTATCTCGATCCCGGCTATTTCACGGCCTTCTTCAAGGATGTGAATCTGCCCGAAGGATCGTCCTTCAGCCTGCTGGAAAGGGAAGGCAGCCTCCTGATGATGGTGCCGCACCGGGAAGCGCTAGCCGTTGACCCCACGCACAAATCGCCGGTGCGCGTCGCCCAGGGACCGGGATCCCGCATTTCCAGCACGCATCCCTTTTCACGCTATCCGCTGATGGTGCGCATCGAATTGCCGACGGATCACATTTTCGCGCGCAGCCGGGATCTGGGGCAAAGCTACACCGCTTTCATTCTGGTCCTGGCCCTGATGGCCGCCCTGGTGGTGGGCCTGATCCGCACCCTGTCCAAACGCATGGAGGCGGAAAGCAGAATTCGCATTCTGTCGCTGGCCGTCGAGAACAGCCCGATGTCGGTCATCATCACCGACGACAAGGGACGCATCGAATATGTCAATCCCTTCTTCACCAACCTGACCGGCTTCACCCAGGCGGAAGCCATCGGCCAGAATCCCAGATTTCTGAAATCCGGACATATGAGCGAGGAAGGCTACGCCAGGATGTGGAAAGCGATCACCTCGGGCCAGGTCTGGCACGGCGAGTTCCACAATCTGCGCAAGAACGGAAGCTCTTATTGGGAACTGGCGGCCATCGCCCCCATCCGCGACGAGTCCGGACGGATCGGCCATTTCGTGGCCGTCAAGGAAGACATCACGCTCAGGAAGGAAGCCGAAACCAATCTGCTCAGGGCCAAGGAAATGGCCGAGGAAGCCAACCGCGCCAAATCCTCGTTCCTGGCCAATATGAGCCACGAATTGCGAACCCCGCTCAACGCCGTCATCGGTTTCGCCGACATGCTGAGCGGCGGCATCTACGGCCCCATGAACGAGCGCCAGCAGGAAGCCTTGCAAGACATCCACAAGGGCGGGGCGCATCTTCTGGACATCATCAACGACGTTCTCGACATGTCGCGCATCGAGGCCGGACGCTACGAAATCACCGAGCAGGACATCGACCTTGGGGACGTCATCCAGGACGCCATGAAAATGACGGAACCAAGGGCGGCGAAAAGCGCGATTCAGCTTTCCTGCAGCCTGCCCAAGGATCTGCCGCGCATCTGGGGCGACCAGCGGGCGGTACGCCAGGTCGTCATCAATCTTCTGTCCAACGCCGTCAAATTCACGCCGCGCCATGGCCGCGTCGATATCAAGGCCGACACCGACACCAGGGGCGGATTGTGGGTCTCCATCTCCGACACCGGACCCGGCATTTCGCAAGAAGACCTCGACCGCCTGTTCCAACCTTTCCAGCAGGGCGAGCAATGGCTGACCCGCCAACATGAAGGCACCGGTCTGGGGCTGACCATCAGCAAGCGCTTGATGGAAATGCATGGCGGCACAATCCGCCTGGAAAGCACGCTGGGCCAGGGCACCACCGTCTGGCTGCGCTTCCCGCCGACCAGGATCCATGCCGATGCCGCCTGAGCAAAACCTGGAAATCTCGATGCTGATGCGCTTGCAAGCGCTTGGCCACCCGTCGGCGGTTCCCAAAGGCCTGATGCTGGCGGCGGCGGCGCTGCAAGGCGGCGACGAAGAAGGCGCCGAGGCGCTGCTAGACCAGTTGTTCGCCGCCACCCTGCCTTTGGATCAAGCAAGGGCGGCGGCTGAACTGGCTTCCGATCTGGGAGCCCGGCATCTGACCGGCGGCGATGCGGCCAAGGCCCTGGCCTGGTTCGAGCGCGCCTTGTCCCTCCTGCCCGGCCTCTCTCAGGCCCGCAGCAACAAGGCCGCCGCCCTGATGCGCCTGGGCCGTTTCGCCGAGGCGAAAGATATTTTGGCAAACTCCGTCCAGGATGCTGTCACGCTCAGTCTGCTGGGCAATCTCGCCCATGCCGAGGGCCGTTACGACGAGGCCAGGGAGGCGCTGGAAAAGGCCAGGCATCTGGCCCCCGAACAAGACGACATCGCCGTCGATCTGGCCGAGACCTTGAAAGAGCTGGGACGGTTCGACGCCGCTCTCGATCTTGCCCGGCAGGATGCGGCCTCGGCCCCGCTTCTGGCGGCGCGCGGCAATATCTTGAAGGCGATGGGCGACGCCGAGGCGGCTGGCCTGGCCTATGGCGCCGCGCTGGCGCTGAAATCCGATCCAGCGCTTCGCGTCAAGCAGGCTTTGCTGCTGCCGGTCATTGCCGAGAGCGCCGACGAGATCGCTTCTTGCCGCGCCCGGCTGCAGCGAAATCTGGAAGAGACGCTCGCCGACGATATTCGCATCGACGATCCCGAGCGTGCCGTCGGCGCCACGCTGTTCCATTTGGCCTATCACGGGCTGAACGACCGCCCCTTGATGGAAGGGGCGGCGCGCTTCTGGCGTCAGGCCTGCCCGTCCCTGTCCTTCACGGCGGCGCATGTCGAGACTTGGCGGCCCGGCAAGCGCTTGAAGATCGGCTTCGTCTCGCGCCATCTGCATGCCCATACGATGGCCAAGCTCAACCGCGGCATCATCGCCGATCTCGACCGCAAGCGCTTCAAGGTTTACGTCTTTCAGATCGGCAGGATGGACGAGACGGCAAGGGAAATCGCCGCCACCGCCGACCATGCGGTTTGGCTGAACGGGCCCTTGGACACCATCCGGCGGACCATCGCCGAGGCCGAACTGGATATCTTGTATTATCCCGACATCGGCATGGAACCCAGCAGCTATTTCCTGGCCTTCGCGCGCCTGGCCCCCGTTCAGTTGGTAGCCTGCGGACACCCCGAGACGACGGGCCTATCGACGCTGGACGGATTCATTTCAGGCGATCCCCTGGACAGGCCGGATGCGCAAAGCCATTACACCGAGCCCTTGCTCCGGCTTTCGGGCTTTCCCTTCTATCTGCGCAAGCCGGCCATCGACACTCTGATGCCCGACCGCGACAAGCTGGGTCTTCCTGAAAACAAGCGCCTGTATGTCTGTCCGCAATCGCTGTTCAAGTTCCATCCCGAATTCGACGCCATGCTGGCCGACATTCTGAGCCGAGACCCCAGGGGCCAGTTGGTGCTGATCGAGCAATTGCATCCGCTGGTGACCTCCCAACTGAAAACGCGCCTTAGAAAATCGATCCCCGATCTCGACGAACGGCTGATCGTGCTGGGCCGCCTGACGCCCGCCGATTTCATGACCCTGCTGCTGTCGGCCGATGCTGTGCTGGACCCCTGGCGCTTCGGCGGCGGATCGAGCAGCCTGGAGGCCTTCGCCCAGGGCGTTCCCGTGGTCACGCGCCCCGGCGACTATTTGCGCGAGCGCGTGACCATGGCCGCCTATCGCAAAATGGGCATCGAGGATTTGGTCGCCGACAGCGCCGAAAACTATGCCGAAATCGCCGTGCGCCTGGCCAAGGATTTCGCCTGGAGCGCCAGCCTGGCGGCCCGCCTGCAACAAGCGGCCCCGGCCCTGTTTCTGGACCGGGCTGAACTTAGGCGGATGGAAGAGGCGATGATCGAGCTGGCCGAGAAACGGCTTATACCTGCTTAGTGCCCGTCATCCTCGTGCTTCGAGACGGATGCTTCGCATCCTCCTCAGCATGAGGATGACTATTTTAAAAGAAACACACGAACCTCATCCTGAGGAGGCGGCAAAGCCGCCGTCTCGAAGGATGACTGCAGGGGTGATTCACCCTGCAAAAAGCATTACGCCCCGAATCTAACCAGCGGATCGGCGTCTTCGGCGCCGAAACAATGCGCAAAATCAGCGCAGCTATCGCAGACCGGCGATTTGCAGATCGGCACATTCTCGGCCTGGCAAAGTTGGCGATAGAAGAATTTCTTCCATTTCATGTCGCGGACATTCTGAACGGTCAGGCCCGGGAAATGCTTGTTCAACAGTTGCGACAGATCGCCCCGGTGACGAAGCCCCAAATCCTGCCACAGATGGTTGGGGCGCTGGCAGGAACGGGCCACGATGGCGGCCATCCATTCCTCGTTGACGGTGCCCTTGGCGCGGCCCGACAGCAGCAGGACGCGCAAATCCGCTTCCTCGATGGCGTCCTTGCCATCGACCAGTGGCGAGCCGGCATGAATGCCCGAGCCCGGGAAATGGCTGTCCAAAAGACGGCGCAGCGAAAACGCGCACAATCCCAATCCGCGGCCCGGCGCCTCCCTGTCCAGAACCAGCGCCAAGGACAGCGAACAGGCGAAAACATGGGCGTCGAAGGGATCGCCCGCCGCCACACGCATCAGATGGCCGTAGATGACGGCGGGGTCATCCGTTCCGTCACCCCCGGGCTTGGCCCGGGGGTCCATGGATTGCCGGGTCGTGAAGTTTAACGCCGGGCTGGCCTGCGGCCAGACCCGGTGGCCCGGCAATGACGCGACAGCGATGTGGGCGATCGAGTTCAAGGTCCGCCCCCGCTACGCAGCATTGACCGCGACCTTGACATGTCTCTGAGCCCCCTTGGTGCAGACCTTGGCGCAGGCCCGGCAACCGATGCAGTTCTCGGGATATTTGACTGTCATCACCTTGCGGTCGATTTCGCCGTCGTCATCCTCGTCGTCTTCGGCGATGGCGACCAGATCGCCATCCTCGGAAACGCCCATGATCGACAGCACGTCCATGCCGCACACCTTGAAGCAGCGTCCGCAGCCGATGCATTTTTCGTGGCTGACGGCTTCGATATATTCCGGTTCCCAAGGCTGGCCGCCACGGGTCAAGGCTACGTAAACGCTCATCGTCCGCTCCTCTGCTTCATCTAAAGATTGGCCACTTCGGGAAAACGTTGGATCATTTCGACCGCCTTGCCGGTCAGCTTGCTTCCTTCGGCTTCCAGCTTCTCGATGGTCTCGAAACCGAAACGGTGCACGTCGCGCAAATGCTTGGACAGCACCACCAGATTGCCTGCGATCAACACCACGCGGCCAAAACCTTCATGGTTGATCTTCAGCATCGGGCTGGCGATATGGCCGGTTTGCTTTTCCACGGCCAGGCCGACGGCGCGGTAGAACATCTCGACGCGGTCGATGATGTCGGGATCGGGATCGCCGATGATGGGAATGGATTTGCGCTTTTCCTTATCGACGATATAGGGCTCGAGCAGATCTTCCTCGCTCTTGCGGGCCCAGGCCCCGAAAGCGTCCTGCGCCCTGATCTGGCGCACCAGTTCGGCGACGAAGCCGTTGGGGGCGATCGCGTTCATCCTTCAATCCTCCATGAAGCCGGCGCTGTCGTGATCGGCAATGATGCGCCGCATCCAGGGTGGCGGCGTCCCTGCCAAGGTCGCCTGCAGACGGGCGATGACGTCGGCGATGGGCTCGGGCCTGGGCAGTTTCACGGGATGGATCTTCTTGGCCACCACGCGGGCGGCGGCGGGTCCGCCGATGGCCAGGGTGAACAGCATGGCGCAGCCGGAAAGCGCATCGATCTTGATGCTCAGCTTATCGGCCGAATCGTCGTGATTGCCGTCTTCCTCGCTGACCATATCGAATTGCAGGGCTTCGATGAATTTCGAACTGTCCTTGGCGACGTCATAGATGGCGATGCTGCGCGCCCCCCCGAAATGGGCATCGACAACGGTCATGCTTTGGGTGGCGAATGCGATGCGCATATGTCCTCCTTCACGAGAGTGATCCTCGACCAGTTTAAGCCGCCGCATGGAACTGCTTTCGGGACGGCGCCACCTCGACATGATCGTGGCCGTGTTCCATCAACAAATTGCCGACGGCGAAAATCAGATCCCTGGCGCCGCGATAGCCGATCAAGGTCTGGTGCTGGGCCCCCAGCCGGTCGAATTGCGGAAAACCGGCGCGGAAGAAGGGAGTGCCCGAACGTTCGGCCATGCCCCGGCCATGCGAATGCGTGACCAGCAGATCGCAGCCCTCGGCCATCGCTTCCAGATCAGCCAGATCGCCGACCAGCACCTCGGCCGCCGGCAGCGCGGCAAGACGCGTCTGGGGCGTGGTGGTGACGCAGGCCGCCAGTTCGGCGCCCATATCGGCCAGCCAGGATCCCAAAGCCAGCATCAGGTCGGGCTCGGCGCCGATAGCCACCTTCTTGCCGCCGAAATAGAAATGCCCGTCCAGCATGGCATCGACCAACTGGCTGCGTTGGCGCTTTAGTTTCTCAGGCACCGGACGGCCGGAATATTCGCTTAAAGTCTCGACCAGATGATCGACCGGGCCCAGGCCGGTCAGACGGTCGAACAGAACATAGGGAACGCCGGTCCGTTCCTTCAGCGCTTCGGCAGGGCCGCGCATATGGCCGCCGACGGCGATGGTCAGGCCCGCACTCCCCATGGCTCGGATATCCTCCACCGTCGTGCCGCCGAAGGTGGTGGCGATATATTGGTCGGGCACATGGCCGTCCAGCGAGCCCGAAATGTCGGGCAGCACCATCGCTTCCAATCCAAAGGCCTCGACAATGTCTTGCAAGGCCTCAATGTCGCCCGGCGTCAGATGGCAGCCGGCCAGAATGTTGATGCGACCGCGCTGGGTTCTGGCCCGCGCCCGTTTGGGTTCGACCAGGGCTTCGATCATCGCCGTCACGGCACTGGCCCAGCCTTCCTCCATGCCGCCCACATAGTCGGGCGTGGGGGCGAAAATCAGCGCCGTCTCGGCCAGTTCGGGATGGCGCTCGCGGATCAGCTTCAAATCGCTGGGAATGTCTTCGCCCCTGGTTTCGACCAGCCCGGTCGAGCAGATGCCGATAACCTTGGGCCTGGCGCGCGACGCGATATTCACCACCGCCTGTTCCAGATTGTCGAGCCCGCCCATGATGGTCGTCACTTCGTTCATGGCCGTGGTCTGGAAGGGAATGCCTTCGCGGTAATGGCGAACCAGCAGCACCAGACCGAAAGCGGTGCAGCCTTGCGAGCCGTGCAGCAGCGGCAGACAGCCATCCAACCCCATGAAGGCCATGGCGCCGCCCAGAGGCGCGCTCATTTTCAGCGGATTGACGGCGCAGGCCTTGCGGGCGGGAAGAATGCGGGCCATCTACTTCACTCCCCTTAATATATCCTCACCCTGAGGAAGCCGCGCCAGCGGCTGTCTCGAAGGGTGCGCCTCATCCTTCGAGACGCTTCGCTCCTCAGGATGAGGCATTCTTGCGGTTTCCCAGGGTGCGGGCTTGCGCACCTGTTCCCAGATCGGGCTGGACAGGGCCAGGGCCAATCGCTCGACCAGGCGCAGCGTGCCCTGATAGCCGGCATAGGCGTGGATGCGCTCCTGATTGATGTCCAGCCAGGGGCGCTTGGCCTTCAGGGCCACGAATTGCGTGCGACCGCCCGACAGCATGATGTCGGCCTCGCCTTCCTTCAGCATGCGGTACATTTCGCGGGGCGGGATGGCGTCGACCATCGGCGCGTCGTCGCCCATCAGATCCTTGATGCGTTCCTTGTCGCTCTCGGTGGCCTTGCGCACCGAGGTCTTGATGATGGTCATGCCCAATTCCTGAAGCGCCGAGACCACCGACCAGGATTTATGGCCGCCGGTATAAAGCAGCACCTTCTTGCCAGAAAGCACGGGGCGGTATTTTTCCAGCCGCTCCCACAGCTTGGCCTCTTCCAAGGCGATCAGGGCCTCGGCGCGGTCCAGCAGTTCCGGATCGGCGCCCTGCTTGACCAGCAGCCCGGCCATGCCGCGCAACACATTGGAAACGTCGGTGACGCCGTAGAACGAGCCGTCCATATAAGGGATGCCCCAACGCTCTTCCATTTTGCGGGCCACATTGACCATGGCCTGCGAACAGACCAGCAGATTGGCCTTGGCGCGGTGCGCGCAAGCGATTTCATGATAGCGGGCGTCGCCGGTGATCGAGGCGCGCAGGCGGATGCCCAGTCTCTCGAACAAGGGCAGCACATACCACAATTCGCCGACCAGATTGAAATCGCCGATGATGTTGATGTCGTAAGGCGTGACATCGTCGGGTTCAATGGTGCCGATCACGTAATCGAGCAGCGTCTCACCGGCCAGCTTGTTGCCGAGATTCTTGGAACCCGCGAAGCCCGGCGCATCGACGGGGATCACCGGCAGGCCGAATTTCTCGGACGCCGCTTTGCAAACCTTGACCACATCGTCGCCGATCATGGCCGGAACGCAGGTCTGGTAAACGAAGATGGCGGGGGGCTTGTGGGCCTCGGCGACTTCGCGGATGGCCTTCCACAGCTTCTTCTCGCCGCCATGGATGACGTCCAGCTCGGTCAGGTCGGTGGTGAAGCCGGTGCGGTACAGCGTGGGGCCGGAACTGGCCGAATGACGGTTGTCCCAGGCATTGCCCTCGCAACCGATGGGGCCGTGCACGATATGGGCGGCGTCGGTGATGGGCTGCAGGGCGATCTTGGCGCCGTCAAAGGCGCAGCCGCCCGCCGCCGCCCCCGGGGTCAGGGGTTTCGAGCAGCCTTTCTTGCGGGCAGTCTCGCTCTTGGCCTGGTTGGTGGAACAGCCGGGCTCGTTGAACACTTCCGCGATTTTGGCCTTCAAGGACATGACGCCTCCAGTCATGCCATGGGCCTTGCAAGCCGCGTGCCCAATGTGTATTATTGCAAATCAATGGGTTAACTTGGATGCGGGCTGTCGGATTCCCGACAGGCCTGTCGCAAGGAAAACAGCGGGGGGGCGCAATCCCCATATGCAGACTACCCGAAGGTTATAGACCGATCAGGGATGGGCTTTTGCGTCTTGTGACGAAATTTGATATTCTTGAACGGCGATGAATAGGCTTCTGCTCCTCATGTTGCGCAGCTTTTCTCCTGTCATGGTGCTGTGCGTGGTTTTGTTGTGTCTTGCGCCCGAAGCCGAGGCGCAGCGCCATCTCTGTAACAAGGCGGGAACGGACTGCACGGTTCCCGATGTGCAGGCCGGCGAGGAAGAGACGCCGCCGCCCGACGCCACGCTGTCCTTCGATTCCGGCGTCGCCGGGGCCTCTTCGGAAAAGCGGGTGGGCGGACGGCAGATTTCGCGCCGGGCCACGCAATATATCGCCCTGGCCAGCCGTGGCGGCAGCAATCCGACCTATACGCTGGCCTCTTCGAACTGGAACGGCGACAAGTACCGCACCTGCCTGTGGATCGGCGCCAGCGCCGATCAGAAATTGAAAATCATCCGCTCCTATTTCGAATTCTCGATCGCGTCCTCGAAAACCAAATCGTCGGGTTCGGGTTTCACCTTCGCCGCCATTCCGGCAGGCACGGAAGTCGATGCCACGCACATTCCCTGCGGCGGTTCTGGCGGCTATCTCGGCTACCAGAACGCCGGCGATCAGGGCGACATGCCCGATGAGAAATTCGCCGTCGAATGGGATGTGCAAGACGATGGAACCTCGGGCTTCCACGATCCCGCCAACAATCACATGGCCATCGACCGTCAGGCGGTCACGCACAACGGCCAGGCCAGCGAGGGGCCGAAATGCCCCGGCGGCGGAGCGACGGCCAACGAGCTGACCGACGCCGCCGCCTGCGCTGTCGGCAATGACACGGCCTGGTTCGAAGACGGCTCGACAAACAAGAACAGCAACGAATTCCACCCGGTGCGGGTGGAAACCGCCTATGTCAGCAGCGGCAACTGCGCATCCGGCGGGCAAAGCTTCGCCGCCTCGCCGGCCTCCCCTTACGTCAAGGTGACCGCCTACATGTGGGGCCTTTACACTCGCAGCCGGACCTGCCTGAAATACGACGACCGAAGGCCCGACAGATGCGTCAAGTATTCGCGCGACGTCTGGACGGCTCCTTGCGCCAACTGCAAAAGCAACCTGGGGCAGAATTACGCCGACATCGCCCCCAATTCCGACAGTTCGCCGATAGCCGTCACCACCCATTGCGTGCCGGTGACGGCGGATATGGATAAAATCCATCTCGGCTGGACGGCGGGAACCAACAGCCGCCCGATCACGCTGCAAATCCGCGGTTTCGGGGCGAAGGTGGATTAGGCCCCAGGGCATTGAGACGATGGAAACATCATGCTAGGCTTGAGATTGAAGATTTTTCCTGGATGGAAGGCGGGGACTCGCATGAAGCGGGAGGGAACGGATATCGGAACGCATCCCGAAGGCGGCGCCGCCCTTCTGATCATCGTCGCCATCCTGGCCATCATCGCCGCCCTGTCGGTGGGTACCCGCTATTTCGGCGGCTCGACCCGGAAAGTGGCGCAGACTCTCGACACCAAGCTGAACGACGCCAACGTCGAGAACGCCATGGCCGCCTTTTTCGAATCGCAGACCGAATCGGATACCGTCGGCTCGCGTCTGCCCTGTCCGGCCGACATTACCGAAGCCGACGCCAGCAAGATCGGCACCGAGGAGCGCGACGCCAGCGGCACCTGCACGGCGGCTTTTGCCGCCCAGGTGCTGCCCTGGAAAACCATAGGCATTCCGGAAAGCCAGGCCCGCGACGCCTGGGGCAATTACTATTCCTATCATGTGCTGGACGCCCTGACCAAGGACAAGCCGGTCAACGAAACGAACTTCGACAGCGGCGGCGATCTGCTCATCACCGGCCTGACCATCAAGGCGACCGCCGCCAGTGCGACCAACCTGACCGACAAGGCCTTTTTCGTCGTCATCAGCCACGGCCCCAACGGCGACAGCGGCAATGTTTCGAGAACCCAGCAGAAGCCGGCATCGACGGACGCCGACGAAGCGGAGAACACGAATGGCGACACGACCTACGTAAAATCGGGGACGCCGGGGGGCAAATTCGACGACCTTCTCACTTACTGGATACGCTAGCGACGGTGGCGCAGCAACGCAAACGACCACCGGACGCCAATGCAGGAAAGGGCCGCTTTATGAACAAGCTTCTATCCACCACCGCCAAAGCGACGTGCTTTGCCGCCGCGCTGCTGTTCTTCATGGGCAGCGTCATCCCCCAGGCCAGCGCCCAGCGCCACTTCGGCTCGAAACTTGGCCCGGAGAGCACCATACCGCCAGATGACGGAGGAGGTGGCGGCGAAGACCCGCCGCCGCCGCCGCCGCCGGGAAACAAGAAATACTATTTCTTCGAGGATTTGAAGGATTCCTCGGCGCTGGTCATGACCAAGAAAAGCGAAAGCGGCAAAACCCTTGCCCCCACGGTCACCGGCCTGTCCAAAGGCAAGAAGAAATGGCGGGACGGCCGATCGAAATCGTCCGCCGGCACGGTAGTCTTCGACGGCTCCCAGGACAACCGGCGCAGTTGCGCCTGGATTCCCAAATCGGGCGATCCGGCCACCTTCCCCTTGCAAGACAAGATCATCCGCGGCTATTACACCATCAAATTCGACAGCGACGACCACAATGAACGGGGCGAAGGCACGGTATTGGCCTTCCTGCCCGGCTCCACCGACGTTACCCCGGGGCTTTGCGGCAGCTACGGATCGGACCTGGGTTATGCCAACAACGGCTCCTATAATTCCATGCCGGAACCCCGTTTCGGCATCGAAATCGACGTCACCCGCAACAGCTCGATGAACGATCCCGACAACAACCATCTGGCTATCGTCTACAACGGGGTCAAGCACGACGGAACTTTGGCTCCGTCCTGCCCCGCCACCTCGAGCGCCAACGACAACACGTCGCCCTACGGCGCCTGCTGGGTCGGGGCCAAGGAACAATACGATTGGAGGGGATGGGGATGGGGCCGGGGACGGCGGGCCTGGTCAGACGGCATCGTTCTGGCGTCGGCCTCCTTCTCCGACCTGCCGCTGCCGCAGTCGGCTCCTGAGGATGACGGCTCGTACAAGCTTGCCGACCGCGACGAGGACCGGGGCCGGGGCGGAGACAACTGGAACTGGGGCGGCGGCGGCGAGCACGACTGGGGCAAAGGCTGGAGACGCGACAACGACCGTGACGACGATGACGACCGCGACCGGGACCGCTACCGCGACAACGACCGCGAGTCCAACAAGAAGGCCAACTGGCTGGAAGACGGCAAGGAGCACGGCATCCGGGTCGAAATCACCAGCGGGCACGCCAGTTGCGCGGCGACGCAGATTCACGTCAAGGCCTGGGCCTGCAAGAGCGACGACAATACATGCAGCAAGGATTCGAACTTCAAGGTCGTCGCAGCCGCCTATACCGGCAGGGCGACCGGCGTCGTCGAAGCCTGCGTGCCCTTCAACCCCGCCACCTACGCCAATCTGGTCATCGGCTTCACTTACGCCTCCAGCAAACAGAAGACCAAGGTGACCTACAACAACTTCGTCATCCAGACCTTCAATAAGTAGGCTGCAAGACCACTGTTGAAGTTGCTCCATTCCTGCTAAAATGCCCCCATCCTGCAAAGGATGGGGGTTTTGGTTCTTCGACTTTGGATGTGGAATTGCGGCAGGGCCGTCAAAATTCCACCTCATCCTGAGGAGGGCCGAAGGCCCGTCTCGAAGGATGAAGACAGGACAGGCAAGGCAGATGTACGAAATTCTCTCTGCTCACCCTTCGAGACGCGCCTAATGGCGCTCCTCAGGGTGAGGAGGCTTGTTTGCCCTTTTCCTTTTGTCGCGTCGAGGAGCTGGGGTTTTTTATGAGCACTCGCTTGCATCGCTTGATAGAAAACAGAAGTTCGGGCCGCCAGCAAGGTTTTACCCTGCTGGAAATCGCCATCGTCATGGTGGTGGTGGCCCTGCTGATGGGCATGGGGCTTCAGACCTACAGCTCCTCTCTGGACAATGCCAAGCGCAAGACCACCACCGACCGGATGGACAAGGTCGAAGAAGCGATTACCGCCTACGTCATCCAGAACAACTACGTCCCTTGCCCGGCCGATGGTTCGCTTCCCAGCACCAACGTCAGTTACGGCATTTCGCTGACCACCGGGGCCCTCGGCTCGACCGATTGCGACCTGACTTACACAGCCGGCGCACGCGTCATTCCCTGGCGCACGCTGGGTCTGGATGAACTGTATTCCCGCGACGGATGGGGAAACCGTATCTCCTATATGACGGCAGGCGCCTCTCAGGCAGGAGCAACCACTCCGACGACCATCAACTTCACTCTCGGCGCCGACGACGACGGCATGCAGCGCGAAGGCACTGGTTTTCCTTTCGGCTTCCTGATCGTCAACGACCTCGCGGGGACTCAGCTCACCAACAGTGGAGCGGGCTGCAGCGCCACCAATATTTGCGCCGCCTATGTGCTGATCAGCCACGGCGCCCATGCCGTGGGCGCCTATACCGGCAGCAGCACACCAGCGGTGATCGGCGGCGTGGCTAGCGTCGGCGAGACCGCCAACAATGACGGCGCCACGCCCTTCGTTCAGAACATCCCCACCGAACAAGCCTCGGCCAGCGGCATCTTCGACGACATCGTGCGCTGGCGCTCGGCGCAAAGCATCGTCTCGGCCTGCGGAACCGGGGCCTGCGGAAACAACTGATGCGACTGGCCGCCGCCCTTCTTCTCGCCGTTCTCGCCCCCCTGCCCGCCCTGGCCCAGCCGACCGGGGCCGGGGCCTGCAACAAGCCGATCACCGATGCTGAAACGCGCCTGAATCTGCCCAAGGGGCTGCTTTACGCCATCGCCACGGTGGAAAGTGTTTATCGCGATCCCCAAACCAATGTCCGAGCCCCCTGGCCCTGGACCATCAATGCCGGTGGCGTTGGTCGCTTCTACCCCGGCATCGACGAGGCCAAGGCGGCAGTGGTCAGGGAATTGTCGCGCAATGTCGATTCGGTCGATGTCGGCTGCATGCAGGTCAATCTGCGCGCCCATCCCAAGACCTTTTCCAGCATCGACCTTGCCTTCGACCCGATCACCAATGTTGCCGCCGGAGCCGACATTCTGCTGGCCAATTACAACGACACCAATTCCTGGAGCGAGGCCATACGGCGCTATCACGCCCCTGCCGGCAGCCCCAACGGCATTCTTTATCTGTCCAAGGTCATGGCCTATTGGCGGGGATCCTTGGGCAAGCCCGCCCCGCCCTTGCGCGAAGCGCTGGATGCCACCCCCAGCGATCTTGACAACGCCGCCAAGGCCTTCGAGAAGGGCGACTATGCCAATGCCCTGGCCCGCTATCGCGGCATCTTGAAGAAAGACCCCGATTCGCGGATCGGCCATCTGGGCCTGGCTATGGCGTCCGACAAGCTGGGCGATACGCTCACGGCTTTGGAACATTACCGCCGGGTGCTGATTTACGACCCCTATAACCGCACCGCCCTGGACGCGCTGATGGCCGAGGCGGCGTCGCTGCCGCCCACCCGGCGCTTGCAAAAACTGGCCGAATTGAAAGGCCTGGCCCCCGGGGTGGCCGAGATTCCGGCTCAGATGGCCGGCCTTTACGCCGAGATGGGCCATCTGACCGAGGCGGCGCGCCATCTGTTCGAGGCCCTCGAGATCGAGCCCACGCAGACGGTCTGGCGTTTGAACCTGGCTTCGATCTATGATCGCCTGGGCGAGCGCGACGCGGCCATCTCGCATTACAGCCGGTTCCTGAAGGATTACAAGCCTGGAACGGCGCCGGTGCCGGTGGCCATCGAGGATATCAAAAGCCGTGTCGCCTGGCTGATGGACAACTGATCGACTGGACGGAACAAAGGCACATGGAAATCACCGAACTTCTCGCCTTCGCCCAGCAGAACAAGGCCTCGGACATCCATCTGACCAGCGACAATCCGCCGATCCTGCGCGTCAACGGCGAAATCAAGCCGATCAAGATTGCCCCGCTCAGTCCCGACGAAACCAAGACCATGATCTATTCGATCATGGGCGAGGAGCAGCGGGCCGAGTACGAACAGGAACATGAACTGGACTTCGCCATCTCGTTCGGCCAGACGGCGCGTTTCCGCGTCAACGCCTTCACCACCAATCGCGGCCCGGCGGCGGTGTTTCGCACCATTCCGACCATCGTCCCCACGCTTGACGACTTGCATGCGCCGCCCATCTTCAAGCGCTTCAGCGATTTCGAAAAAGGCCTGGTGCTGGTCACCGGCCCCACGGGCTCGGGCAAATCGACGACCCTGGCCGCCATGATCGATTACATCAACCGCACGCATGCCAAGCATATCCTGACCATCGAAGACCCGGTGGAATTCGTCCATTCCAACAACAAATGCCTCATCAACCACCGCGAACTGGGCCGCCACACCAAATCCTTCGCCCGCGCCTTGAAAAGCGCGCTTCGAGAAGATCCCGATGTGATTCTGGTCGGCGAGATGCGCGATCACGAAACCATCGGCCTGGCCCTGACCGCCGCCGAGACCGGGCATCTGGTGATGGGAACCTTGCATACCAGTTCGGCCGCCAAGACCATCGACCGCATCATCGACGTCTTTCCCGCCGGCGATAAGGAAATGGTCCGCGCCATGGTGGCGGGCTCGCTGCAGGCCGTCATCAGCCAGGTGCTGATGAAGCGCATCGACGGCAAGGGCGGACGCGTCGCCGCCCACGACATTCTGGTCGGCACGCCGGCCGTGCGCAACCTGATCCGCGAAAACAAAGTGCCGCAAATCGTTTCCATGATGCAGATGGGCCAGCGCTTCGGCATGGCGACGCTGGAAGACAGCGTGAAAACCATGGTGGCGCAGGGCATCGTCGCCAAGGAAGAGATGGAGCGCTTCGCCATGCCTTCGGCGGCGCCGGTGGGCGAAGGGGGCGAGGGCGCCAAACCCGCCGCAGCGCCCCAGCAGCAACAGCCGCCGCAGCCTCAACCGCAACCGATGGCGCAGCCGCGCCCGCAGCCGCCGCAGCAGATGCCCCCGCCCCCGCAAATGCAACCGCCGCCGCAAATGCAGCGCCAGGCCTCGCCGCAACCGCAACCGGCCCCGCCGCAGCCCCAAGCCCAGCCCGCCAAGAAGGGCATCACCAGCCTGTTCCGATAAGGGAAACCGAACATGGCCGACGCATCGAAAATCCGCACCTGGCTGGCGACGATGGTCGCCCATAAGGGATCGGATCTCTATATCACCCATGGCGCGCCGCCGACCATGCGCGGCGATGCCGGCTTCAACATCTTGCAGCGCGAGCCCCTAAGCGACGAGGAGATTGCCCAGATCATGGCCGACGTCGCTTCGGTCGAGCAGTTGCAGGATTTCGAAAAGACCTGCGAGCTGAACATGGCCATGGACATGGGCAAGACCCAGGGCCGTTTTCGCATCAACGCCATGAAGCAGCGCCAGCACACCGCCATGGTCATCCGGCGCATCACCGCCCAGGTGCCGACCATGGACAGTTTGGGCCTGCCCCCGGTGTTGGGCGATCTGGTGATGGAAAAACGCGGCCTGGTGATTCTGGTCGGCGGCACGGGCTCGGGCAAATCGACGACCCTGGCCGCCATGATCGACCACCGCAACAGCCAGGCCCCGGGCCATATCATCACCATCGAAGACCCGATCGAATATATCCACGACCACAAGCGCTGCATCGTCACCCAGCGCGAGGTGGGGGTGGATACCCAAAGCTTCGACGCGGCGCTGAAGAACACGCTGCGCCAGAAGCCCGACGTCATCCTGATCGGCGAGGTGCGCGATTCAAGCTCGATGCAGCAGGCCATCAACATCGCCGAGACCGGACATCTGGCCCTGGCCACCCTGCACGCCAACAACGCCAACCAGGCGGTCGAACGCATCCTCAATTTCTTTGAAAAAGAGATGCATCATCAGATTCTCCTGAACCTGTCCTTGAATCTGAAGGGCATCGTCTCGCAGCGTCTGGTGGCGAGGAAGGGCGGCGGCCGCGCCCTGGCCCTGGAAATCCTCCTGAACCAGGGCCTGATCAAGGATCTGGTCCGCAAGGGCGAGATCAAGGAGATCAAGCCGGTGATGGCCGCCAACACCGATCTGGGCATGCAGACCTTCGATCAATGCCTGTTCAACCTGTTTGCGCAGGGATTGATCGACGAGGAAACCGCCCTGGCCGAGGCCGACAGCCCCAGCGACCTGAAGCTGCGCATGAAGCAGCAGATGACCGGCGGCGGCGAGGGCTTGTCCAGCGTCGATACATCCAGCTTGTCGCTTTAACTCCCATCCTTCGAGACGGGCCTTCGGCCCTCCGGAAGGCATGAGGCGGCTTATTGATTCAAATTGTCCCTCACCCTGAGGGCGCAAAGCGCGTCTCGAAGGGTGAGGCCTTGGAAAATCAAGCTGCGGACGCTGCGGTTAACCCCTCTTCTCCTCCGCCTCGGTGATCGCGGACAGGAAGGCGCGTTCCAGCGAAACGGCGCCATGCCGGGCGATGAAGTCCTTGGGGGGGCCGACATAGATCAGCTTTCCTCCATGCAGGATACCGATGCGCCCGCAAATCTCTTCGATGTCGGACAGAATGTGCGACGAGAAGAAGATGGTGCCGCCCTTGGCGCGATACTCGACCAGCCGGTCCTTCAATAGAATGCGCGAGCGCGGGTCAAGCCCGCTCATCGGCTCGTCCAGAACCAGCAGCGGCAGACCGGTCAACAGGCTGGCCAGCAGCCCCAATTTCTGCCCCATGCCCTTCGAGAGTTGGCGTCCGCGCTTGGACAAGGCCTCGGGGTCCAGCGCCAGGCCCCGGGCCAATTCTTTGGCTGCCTCGCGGTCCAGTTTCAGCTTGTAGAAATCCAGCGTCAGCTTCAGAAACTCCCAGCCCGTCAGCAGATGCGAGGGCATGAATTTCTCGGGCAGATAGGCCAGATGGCGGCGGCTTTCCGGCTTGGATGCGTCATCTCCGAAGAACCGAAAACCGCCCGTCGCCTCGCCCAACCCCAGCAGCGCCTTGATCAACGTGGTTTTGCCGACGCCGTTCAAGCCGATCAGGCCGAAGATTTCACCGGCCTCGACGGACAGGCTCAAATGCTCGAACACTTTGGGGCCGCCGTAATCGGCGCTGGCGTCTTCAATGTCGATCGGCAAGGCGGCGCTCATGGCACGATCCCATCCACAATCTTGTCCTGGCTGCTCAGATAGGTCTGATTAGGCGACAAGCGCACCCGCACCGTCAAGCCTTCGACGGTGTCGATATCCATCTCGACCCAGCGCGGCGTCGCCTTCACGGCGCGAACCCCCTTCTCGGCGCTTCCGGGGCGGAAGCGCAGGCCGTTGATCCAGGCCGACCAGTCGCCGGGGCTGGTATAGACCAGGGCCGACAGATAGACGTTGGGACGAAGTTCCGGCGCCTGCGCGTCCACCGCAGCAGCCGGTCCGCCGGCCGTCGCCGCCGCCACCGGCCTGTCGGCCAGAAGCGCTGCGATGCGCTGTCTGTCTTGTTCGGTGAACATCAAGGATTTTGGAAAGGCTGGCATGGCGCGCCCCAGCAGCGTCGTCTTGGCGGGCGCAGCCTCCTCGGAAGCGGCCTGGGACGGCGTTTCCTCGGCCAGAACCAGTTGCACCGCCAGCAGGGCCATCAGCAACAGAAGAGCGACGGGTCTCATTTGCGCCCCTTGGGCAAAGGCTCGTCCTTGCCGGCGGGATAGGTCACCCACAGAAAATCGAGATTGCCCGCCACCGGCAGCAGGGCCTTGCCCTCCTTCCTGCCCTTTTCCATGTCCTTCATGAAATCGGCCTTGCCCTTGCGTTCGACCTTCATGCGCTTCAAAAGCGCGTAGCCGGGCAGGCTGTTCATGGCGTCATAGACAAATTCGTAATAGGGCTGGTCATGGATCATATCGATGTCCAACTTGACCAGGCTGGCGAACCATTGATGGCTTTGCCCGTCCGCCGAAAAGGCGAAGGCGTTTCCGGGATCGATCGTCAGCTTGTAATTGGCCGAGTTCTCCAGCCAGGGAGTGGTCACGTGGCGGGCCTTGACATCGGCCAGCAATTCGTTGGTCTTCAGACGGTTCTCGGGCTCGAACGAGCCTTTGGCCAGCGCATCCTTGTAGGAAGCGGTCAATTCGCCGAGACGGCTCAGATTTCGTTGCAGTTCGGCGATCTTGCCGTCAAGGCCACCTATTTCGCCATCCAGCTTGCCTTGCTCGCCTTGCAGCAGCGCCGTTCCGGCCTCGATGTCGGGCAGCCAAAGGCCATAGAAAACGAGGTTGGCCACCAGCACGACGCCGGACAACAGCATCGGCAGCGAGATCGCCTTGGCGCCGCCGCCCTCCGCCAATTGCTTGAGGTCGATCTTCATCCTAGCCACCCTTCCTGATAAGGAAAGTGGCGGTGACGTCCTTGCTTCCCCTGGACTCCAGTTTCTTGCCGCGGCTCGAGAAAGTGCCTTCGGATTTGACGTTGGCCGGCATGTCCCTGACCTCGACGCCCAGGCCGGGGAAAGCTTCCTTCAAGCGGTTTTCAAGGCTTTTGACGCTGGCCACGACCTCGGTCAGATTGTCGCCGACGCCGACGAACCGCACCGCGACTTCCAGCTTGAAAGGCAGATTGGCCGATGAAACGCCAGGCTTGCCGGCTTTGGGATCGGCCTTTTTGGCGCCGCCGGTATCGACCTCAAGATCGAACTTCGTGACCAGCGCCCGGCCATCCAGGGCCGTTTCCAAGGCCATCAGAACGCTGGGCCAGTCCAGCGTCATGCCTTCCAGCCCACGCCTTGCACTTAGCATGGCGGTCAGCCGGTCAAAGGGAATTTCCGACAAACTCATCTCTTGCTGCAATTGGCGCAACCGGCCTTCACGTTCGGCCAGCACGGTCTTCTTGCCATCGATCTGGCTGGACAATTCGTAATTGGTCAGGGCGATGTCGCCGGCGTAATAGAACTGGCCGATGGTCACCACGGCGGCGACGATTGGCAAAGCCTGCTCGATCTGGCGCATCTGGCGCTTCTTGGCCATCGGCGGCGTCGAGAGCAGGATCGGCGCCTTTCGTTTGCGGGCCAGCCACACCGCATGCAGCACGTCGCAATAGGGGCTTTCGGGATCGGCGACCTTGTCGTAGCCCAGGCGCCTGCCTGCTTCGAACGGGGTCAGGATCGACAGCGATGTCACCGGCAATTCGCGCAAGAAAAGCTGGTCGCGGATAGCGGCGCTGGCCACCACCACCAGATCCAGATGGTCGCTTTCCTGATAGCCCAGACGCTTGATGTAGCTGATCGAGGATTTGAATTCGCGCTCGATGAGCTGGGAAATTTCCTCGGCCGTATCTTCCTCGGCCGGCTTGGGCGTCATGCGGGCCAGGATGAATTGGCCGTTCATCTGAATGATCTGGCGAAAGCCGCCGGTCACTTCCTGGCTGACGAAAATGCGCCAGTGTTTCTCGGTCTGGGCCTCGGCCTCGGGGGCCAGGGCTTCGACCAGGCCGATCGATTCCATGGGCAGCAGCGCGAAGGCTTCGACCGGATTGGTCACCGTCTCGAGAAACGCCACCCATTTCCTAAGCCAGTCGCTCATCGGCAGGGCCATGAACAAGAAAGGCTTTTGTCCAGCCGGTCCCTTCTTGGGCAGCGGGCGCGCCGATTTCATCTCCTCGCCGGGGAAGGCGATGTCAAGCCGGCGCTTCAGAACCTTGGGATGGTCCAGGAAATTGGTCTTGGGCAGCAGCTCTTCTCGGAAAAGCTGCTCGACGACATCGGCCTCGACCACCAACGGCGCCTTCTTGTCGCGCAGCAGGAATTCGCGGATCGCCTCGGGCCCTTCCTCGGCGTCGGCGGGCACGAACCAGGCGTCCTTGACATTGCCGCGCACCACATGCACCAGCACGGCGCCTTCGTCGCCGATCACCAGCACGAACTTGCGAACCAGCAGATGCAGGGGCAGGGCCACGCTAGATCCCCATCTTGCTGAAACTGTCATACATGGGACCGAAGATGGCCATGATGATCCAGGCCATCAGGGCGCCGACGATCATGGTCAGCATCGGCTCCATCATGGCGATCAGCCCATCGACGGCGTCATTGACGTCGTTGTCGTAGAAGCTGGTTACGTTCTCCAGGGTCTCGGAAAGATTGCCGCTGTCCTCGCCGATTTTCACCATGCGGATGACCAGGCTGGGAAATTCGCCGGTGTTCTTTAAGGCCGCCGAAAAGGAATTGCCCTGCTGCACGGTACGATGCACCGTCTCCAGCGATTTGGTCAGGCACAGATTGTTGACGACCTTGGTGGCGGTGTCGATGCATTGCAAGATGGGAACGCCGCTTTGGAACATGACGGCGAAGAAGTGCGAGAAGCGGGCCAGCGAAATCTTGCGGATCATCTCGCCGATTTTTGGGGCGCGCAGGATCAGATAATGCACGCGGTAACGGAACTCCTCGGACGAGCCCATCATGATCCGCACGGCGATGAAGATCAGCACCGGCGAAATCAGGATGGCGTACCAGTAATTGATGACGAAGTCCGAGGTGGCGACCAGGGCCAGGGTCACGCCCGGCAGCGGTTGGCCGGTGCCCTTCAGGAAACCGATCACTTCCGGCACCACCATGGTCATCATGAAAAAGAACAAGCCCAGGATGACCACCAGCATGAAGGACGGATAGCGGGTCGCCTTCTTGACCTTGGTGGTCACTTCCTCGGTCCATTTGAGATGCTTGACCAATTGCAAAAAGGCCTCGCTTAAGTTGCCGCTTTCCTCGCCCGCCGAGATCAGCGAGGTGAAGACGGGACCGAATATCCGAGGATGAGAGCCGAAGGCCTGGGACAACGACTTGCCTTCCGCCACCGAACTGTGGATTTCGCTGACCAGATCGCGCAGCTTGGGCTGCTCGGTCGAATCGCGCACATCGGCCAGGCCTTCGATCAGGGAAACGCCCGCCGAATTCAACTGCTGCAGATGCACGCACATCTGGATCAGGTCGCGCTGCTGGATTTTGGGGGCGAACAGCGCCGTCAGCTTGTTCTGGCGCACTTCGGACGAGGTAATCAGTTCGAAGCCGGTGTCTCTCAGGCGCTGGAACAGATCGAGGTCGTTCGAGGCGTTCAACTGCCCGCGAACGGAACGGCCGTTGACGTCGATGGCGCGGTAATTGTAAAGCGGCATGCGGCGCTATCCCCTTCCCCTACAAGCGGTCGGTGACATCGACGGTGCCGATCAGCTCCTCGACGCTGATCAAACCCTTCAACACCTTGCCGATGCCGTCGTCGGCCATGGGGATAAAACCGTATTTGTGGGCGGCTTGGCGGATCATGTTCATCGACGCCCCCTCGATGACCATTTCGTCCAGCTCCTTGTTCATGGGCAGGATTTCGTGCAGGGCCAAGCGTCCCTTATAGCCGGTGTGGCGGCAGGCCTCGCAGCCCTTGGCATGCCCGATCTTGGGCGGATTGTCGGGATCGGCGCCCAGGATGCGGCATTCCTCGACCGAGGCCGGTTTTATCTCGCGGCAGACCTGGCACAGGCGGCGCGACAGGCGCTGGGCCAGAATGCCGATGATGTTGCCGGCCATCAAGGTGGCGTCCAATCCCAGATCGCCCAGGCGCGGCAGGGCGCCGGCGGCGTCGTTGGTGTGCAAGGTGGTGAAGACCTGGTGGCCGGTCATCGAGGCGCGCAGCGCCATGGTGGCGGTGTCCTTGTCGCGCACCTCGCCGATGAAGATGATGTCGGGATCCTGGCGCAACAGGGCGCGCACGCCATCGGCGAAATTCATGCCCGTTCCTTCGCGCACCTGGGCCTGGCGGATCAAGGGCAGTTCATATTCGACCGGGTCTTCCAGGGTCATGATGTTGACGTCCAGCGAATTGATATGCGCCAGAATGCCGTACAGCGTGGTGGTTTTACCCGAACCGGTGGGGCCGGTGACGATGATGATGCCCTCGGGTCGCTTCAGCAGTTTCAAAAGAAGGGTTTCGTTGTTTTCGGACAGGCCCAGTTGCGGAATGCCCAGCAGCGATTTGCTTTTGTCCAGAATGCGCAGCACGATGTTTTCGCCGTGCGAGGTCGGCATGGCGGCGACGCGGAAATCGACCTTGCGGTTGCCCAGCGTGATGCTGAAGCGTCCGTCTTGCGGATTCAGCTTGTCGGCGATATTCATGCCCGAGACGATTTTCAAACGATGCGAAACGGCGGGCCAGTGGTCCTTGTGGATGGTGCGGACCTGGGTCATCACGCCGTCGATGCGATATCGCAGGCGCAGGAACATGCCTTCGGGCTCGAAATGGATATCCGACGCCCCCACCTTCACGGCGTCCAGCACCAGGGCGTTGACCAAGCGGACCAGCGGATGCACATAACCGGCATCGCTGGAAATGGCCGCCGTCGATGTGTCGTGCTTGCCGGTTTCCAATTCGCGCAAGATGCCGTCGATCGACAGTTCGTAGCCGAAATACTGGTCGATGGCCTCGTTGATTTCGGTTTCGCCGCAAACCAGGGGCGAGATTTCGACGCCGGGCGGGAAATAGCGCCTTGCCTGATCCAGCGCCAGCACGTCATAGATGTCGGCCATGGCCAGGCGGGCCTGCTGGCCGTCGATGGCGACCGGAAAGACGCGATAGCGCGCCGCCACCTCCTTGGGAAATTTCTTGATGAGGTCGGGATCGACGACCGTGCTTTTGGGATCGAAACGCTCGAAGCCCGAGCTTTGCGCCAGCACGGCGGACAGTGCTTGCTCGGTGATGAAGCCGAGATCGATCAGCGTCTGGCCGATCATCTTGTTGGTGCGCTTCTTCTCGAACAGCGCCACATGCAACTGATCCTTCGAGATCAGTCCCATATCGACCAGCTTATCGCCGATGCGGGCCATGCCGCCGCCAGGGGGCGCGCCACCGCCACCGCCGGGAGGAGGACCGCCGCCACCGCCACCACCGCCGGGGGGAGGTCCGCCGCCACCGCCAGCGGGCGGCGGCATCGACTGCGCTTGCGGATGCGGCTGCGTCTGGGCCTGTGGTGGTGGTGGTGGTTGTGGTGGTGGCGCGGGTGGCGGCACAGGCGCTGCCGGCGCCAGTTCGGCCCCCAGTTGGAAAGAAGAAGGCGCAGGCGGTGGCGTGGGCGGAGCCGAGGGAAGTTCCTCGCCGATCAGGCCGCCCAGTTGGAAACCGGAAGCGGACGGCGGCGCGGCGGCTGGCGCTGGCGGGGCGGATGTGGGTGCGACGTCACCCACCATCTCGCCAAGCTGGAACGAGGGCGCCGGTCTGGCAGCGGGCGGCGGCGCGACGGCGGCAGCAGCAGCGGGGGCGGCTCCGACCATGTCGCCCAGTTGGAAACTGGGGGCGGTCCTGGGAGCAGCGGGAACGGCAGGCTTGGCGGCGGCGCTAAGGCTGCCGATATCGCCGCCCATTTCCAGCGACAGGCCGGAAGACGGGGGCCTGGGCGGCTGGGCGTCAGCGGGCGGCCTGACTGGCGGGACTTGCGGCTGAGGCTGGGGCTGGGGTTGGGCTTGGGGTTCGGGCTGGGGCTGGGGTTGGCCGGTCATCTGGCGCACAGCCGAGCGGATCGCCGCCGCCTGTTGCTGGCGCGTCGCCTCCTGCCCTGCCGATCCTGCCTGTCCACCGCCCGAAGGCGTGTTGCCGCTTGCCGCCATGCCCGTCCCGTCACAAGAGCCGACTTGCCACATCCTAGCGTAAAATATGGCAATCCAGTTTAGGGAATGCAGCCTAACAGGGGGTTAAGGAGAAAGAGGGGCGTGCTTTTATTACCTCATGCCTTCCGGAGAGCCGAAGGCCCGTCTCGAAAGATGAGGTGCTTTTTTTTCAAGTCCGGGCAAAACAGGTTGGGACACGGGACGAATTCCACCTCATCCTGAGGAGCGAAGCGTCTCGAAGGATGGGCGATAGAAGGAAAACGTCACCTCGCCCTTCGAGACAGCCGCTACGCGGCTTCCTCAGGGTGAGGTGCTTTCTTCAAGTCCACGGCTATCCGGTTCATCCGCGTTGGAATGAAACTGAAGCCCTGTGAATGAAGCCATCTCTGTCTGAAGCGCAAAACAGAGACGCAAAATAGGACCTCACCCTGAGGAGCCTGCGGCACGCAGGCGTCTCGAAGGGCGAGGTCGGCCAATTCCCTGATTTCGCCGCATCCTTCGAGACGCTTCGCTCCGGAAGGCATGAGGCGAAGAAAGCGACGATGGAATTAATCCGGACAGCCGTGGAACAAGTCCGGGCATGACGATACGTGGAGGTCGGTGACGATAGGCCGAAACGAAACGGGCGGGGAAATCCCCGCCCGTTCGAAACAATCACTCTTATGTAGACAATATTTATTGCAGCGCAAACAGCAACGTACAGTTCCTGGCGGTTTGAAGAGGATTGTAAGCGCCTGTCGCATCACCGCATGCCGTGGCGCTGCGATTGTCTGCATGGATGGAACCCGTGATCGAAGACGAGTCGTCGTATTTGCGCTCGATCTCGGCCGTCTGCTTTTCCGTAAGAATGTCCACCGTTGAACCGGGGGCGGTTCCAGACTGGAAACGCACCCAAACACTGTATTGGCCGTTAGACGTCGCATCGATGGCCATAAAGAAGCTATTCGCAATTCGACCGGCCAGAATGCCGTTGGCATTCGCAGCCTGCGCCGTTGCGAGGCTAGATAACTGGACGCCCGAGAGCAGATTGGCGGCGGTAAGATGCGCCCAGAAGTTCAGATTCTCGCCCGCAGCCCCAGTTCCACTGCCTGAAGCCAGCGGCGCCGTACTCGTCGTCCCGATCACGCCATTGCCGTCTCCATTCTCGACACCGGTGGCCCGGATGACGGTCGTCGCCGTGGAATAATCACCCGGCATGCCGTTATAGCGATCCTGGAAACCGTTGGTGGCCGCCTTCACGGCATCCCATTGGGCGACGACCGATTTCAGCCTAGTGCTGTCGATCAGCTCCTGGCCCTTCAGAACGCCGCCGATCAGCAGACCGATGATGACTAGCACGATCGACATTTCGATCAGGGTGAAGCCCGCTTCGGCCTCGGCCCCACGATCCGCCCGCATCTTCCAAAATTTCAACATGCCCCGATCCTTTCCGTTTACCGACCTCTGCCGCCCCGGCCACTCGCCCCACCCACCCCGGCGGGCATAAGACCAAGACCCTATTTCACTCATGGCCATTAAAGGCCGTGTCGGTTAACAGAATCCTACGAATCCCCCGCAAAGTCTGCTTAGTTTGCAATTTGAGGGAAGATAATTTCTGTTATCGATGGATTATTTTACGATTTGAGATTAACCCATCGGGTAGGTTATCGAAGCCTCAATTCGTGTTAAATCAAACGCCGTTGCGTTAATCTTGAACGATAAATACCATTTTGCACATGAATGACTCATGGCCTCCATCCTTCGAGGCTCGCTCCGCTCGCACCTCAGGATGAGGATTGTTACATTGTTTCAAGATATTATCCTCATGCTGAGGAGGATGCGCAGCATCCGTCTCGAAGCACGAGGATAAAGGCGCAAGGAATTACGGTGACGGAATTACGGTGACAGTATACTTAATTCGTTTTTGGAATTACGGTGACAGTATACTTAATTCATTTTTTGGTGAATTAAGTATACTGTCACCGTAATTATAGGGAGATAGGAAATAATCAAGACCTGACCTCGCCTCGCTCCCGCCATTCGCTGGGCGAACAACCGGCCAGTTTCTTGAACACCCGGTGGAAGGACGGCAGGGCGTTGAAGCCCGAGGCGAAGGCGATCTGGGTGATCTGCTGGTCGGACAGGGCCAGCAGACGCTTGGCCTCGGCGACCCTCAATTCGTTCAAGACGTCGATGAGGGATTTGCCGAACCCCTGATTGACCACCTTCGACAAGCGATGCTCGGGCACGCCCAGCGCCCTGGCCATGTCGCCCCTGTGGAAATTCTCTTTCAGATGCGGGGCTTCGTCGGTCAGATAGGCCCGGATGCGGGCCAGCAGGGCCAGATCGCCCTGGTCCAGGGACAAGGGGGGCGGACCGCCGCCCGAAAGCGCTGCCTCCTTATCCGGGGACGGGGACGACGCGCCCGCATGCAGGGAAAACTGCGCCGATTCGGGAAAGATGCGAAACATGGCGCTGGTGGCCAGATAGATGAAGGCCAGCCCCATGGCGATGGCGACGAACTCGGCCTCGTCCTCGGCCAGCAGCCCGAACAACTCGGCCAGCACCGCCCCCAGCACGGCCAGATTGACCAGCACCAGCCCCAGGGCCAGGCCGCGCCGCTCGCGCTGTTGGGGGATGCCGCTTTCCGGCCCGGCAAGGACTTCGGCGCCTTTGCGGAAATTCAAACACCGCTTTTCCACGAAAAGCATGACCGCCAGCAAGATGACGCCCCCCGAAATCACCCGCCACAGATTGGCGGCGTCCCCGCCTTCCAGGCACAGCGTGCCCGCGCACAGATCCAGCAAAGGCGCCTGCTCGCCCGCCACCAGCAAGGGCGCTCCGCCAACCGGGACCAGCAGAATCAGGAAATGGCGCCAGGGCGGGAAGCGGGCTTCCAGCATTTGTCCGGCCAGCAGATAGCTGACGGCGGCCAGGAATCCGGCCAGGGCGGCGATTGGGGCGGACAGCCATGCGGGCGTTTCGATCCAGCCCTCGGGCAATCCGAAATTAGCGGCCAGAACCAGGAAGAAAAAACCGGCCAGCAAACGGCGCTTGCCGTCGCCGCCGCACCAAGCCAGATAGGCCAGCAGCAGCGCGCATTGCACCAGACCCATCAGTTGGACGGCCTGGGTCAGCGACAGCGCCGGAAGGGAACTCATGGGCTCCTCGACGCTGCAAATGGAAATAGGTCAACAAGATTCCTCACCCTGAGGAGCCTGCGGAACGCAGGCGTCTCGAAGGGTGGGCAAAGGAAATGAACCGGGCCTTGACGGATATTCATCCTTCGAGACGGGCCTTCGCCCCTTCTCAGGATGAGGTGAAAAATATGTCGGCAATCAAACCCACTTCCACAGCAAAGGTTGAAGAGCCAAATCATCGCCGCTCCCCATCCTGGCGTTGCCATTTTTGGATGCTTTTCATCATGCCCTTCATCTCCTCGGGCGTCAGATGCTGGGCATCGGTTTGCATAATCGCCGACAGCAGCGCAATCGCCGCTTCGCGCTCGCCCAGATCGGCCATCGCATAGGCGGGCATGGCCTTGGTCCAGGGCGGTAAATCAGGATAGGGCAATGCGGCCAGTTCCAGCGCGATCTCGAGGGCCAGGCGGTTGTCCTTCAGGCGGTGGCGGGCCAGATAGACGGCATGGGCCAGCCAGCGCCAATTGCGCTCGGGTTGCTTGGCGGCGTGGCTGCGCAAATAGGCGATGACATGGGGTAGATCGCTGGTCTTTGGCGTAACGCCGTAATAATGGGCGGCGATGACGGCGATGTAATCGGAAGTCGGGTCCAGCCCGTCGATGGCCAGGAACCAGCCCTGCAAGCGCTTGTAATCATACTCGACCAGGGGCGTCACTTGGCCGCCCGAATCGCCGAAGCTTTGCAGGCGCAGCCCCAGCAGGCGGAACAGGAATTGACCATCGCCCATCGCCGCCACCTCAAGGGCCAGGGCCGATGGCGGGGCGGGCACGATTTCTTCCCGCGACATATGATCTTGGCCCCACAGCCAAACCGGCCCCTGCAGGGCCAGAACGCCCAACAAGGTCCAGGTGGCGGGATGCGGCCTGGAAAGCATCAGAACCTCTTGCGCCGCAGATCGAAGACCGAGGCCAGCAGCAGCAGCGGCACATAAACCAAGGTTTGCGCCAGCAGAAAGAAAACCGTTTCCAGCGCCGGTGGGCCATAGACCAGCCAAGCCGATTGCGCATAGACATCCAGGCGCGGCAACAGGATCGACAGCGCCTTCAAGCCAAGGCGCACCAGAAGGTCCAGGGTCTGGTTTTGGGTTTCGCTTTCAATCAGGCGCTTCTCGGCGATGCCGATGAAGACGCTCATCAGCCGGGCCAGGATGTAAATGCCGCCCGCCGCCAGCACCGCCGAGACGGCGGTTTCCAGGGCCAGAGCCGCGAACAGGCCGAGGGCGGCCACGATCACCGCCTCTTCAAGCAACGACAGGCCCCAGACCAACAGGCCGCCGATATCGGGCGCAAAAAACAGCAGGCCCAAGGCCAGCGGCAGCGCCAGCAGGGCGGCGACTGCGCCCAGGCCCAGCCCATAGGCCATCACGAAGCCGGTGCGCGAAATCGGCCGCGCCAGCAGGGTTTCCAATTCGCGGTTCTCGCTCATGCGCCGGACATGGAAGGCGATGAAGGTCAGCAAACCCGCCACCAGCACGGCCCGCCCGCTGCCCGCCGCCAGCGACAGCTTTAGATCGCGCCCCTCGGCCAGGGCGGCATCGCCCAGGAAACCGGCGGCCAGATAGATCAGCGCCGCCAGAACCAGAATGGTCAGGAACAAACGGTCGCGCAGCGCCGTCAGCAACACATAGCGCAAGGTAGCCTGCATGAAGCTTCACCTTCCCGAACGTCCAACCGCGCCCCACCCTTCGAGACAGCCGCTATGCGGCTTCCTCAGGGTGAGGTTACCCGAAAATCATATACCTCCTCATGCTGAGGAGCGAAGCGTCTCGAAGCATGAGGACGCAACTTTACGCAAGTTTTTCAGTGGATGGTCAGAACGTCAAGGGGCGCGGATCATGTCGATGACTGTCCTGTTGAGCTAATTCCCCACCCCGACCCTCTCCCCCAAAGAATGGGGGAGAGGGAGGAAAATCAAAATCAACCGATTCCCTAACGAATTCCCTCTCCACCCGCTTGCGGGGGGAGAGGGTCAGGGCGAGGGGGGATTGCGCAAAGCTCACAACCGGGCTAAGCGGAACAAGCCCGCGCATGACGTTCAAAGCGGGATCAGAACGTCAAGGGGCGCGGATCGCGGGTGAATTTCTGATAGAGATCGCGGTCGGCGGTGTTGACGCTCTTTTCCGGCGACCTGATGACGCTGGCGCGGATGAAGACCACCAGTTCGGTCACCGACACGCTGTCCGACTGCGCCTTGAACAGATTGCCGAACAGGGGGATGTCGGAGGCGCCGGGGATGGCCTGAGTGTCCTTCTGCGCGCGTTCCTGCATCAGGCCGCCCATGATGATGGTGCGTCCGGTGGGAATGGTGACCACCGAATCCATTTCGCGCACCTCGACCACCGGCACCGCCGAGGTCACGTTGGTGCCCGCCGCCGCCGCCTGCAGATCGACCGCCGGATCGTTGACCCGCCTGGCGATCCGGGAAATGGTCGGGCGCAGGCCCAGCGAAATCTCGTCATTGTCCAGATTGACCGAAGGCTGCACCGTCATCACCAGGCCGATCGGCACCGTGTTCATGGTGCTGGAATAAGTGGTCGAGCTGACGCCGTTGTTGGTGGTGGTCTGAATGTCGGTTTTGAAATAGACCTCGTTCTCGGCCACCTTCAGAACCGCCGTCTGGTTGTTCAGCACGGTCAGGCGCGGACTGGACAGCGTGCGCACTGTGCCATATTCCTTGACCAGCGACACCAGCGCATTGATGTCGGTGCTGAGATAACCCATCGTCAGCGCCCCCGTCGTCGCCTTCGTGAAACTGTCGAAGGCGGGCCCGATGGTCGGCAGGGTGGTGGTGGTGGTGCCGGTCGCGGAGGTGCTGGAAATGCCCAAGGGGGCCGCGAAATTATAGTTCTTGTCGAACATGGTGCGCCAGTTGATGCCGGTCTTGAAGGCGTCGGCCAGCGTCACTTCGACCACCTTGGCCTCGATCAGAACCTGGGTGCCGATGGCCGCCTTGACCTGTTCGAGATATTGCTTGACCAGCTTGTGCTGGCGCGAGGTGCCGAAGACGGTGACGATGCCCGCCTGCTTGTTCAGGCTGTAATAGCTGAGCGTCGTCGGCGGCGTATAGGCGGCTGCCGAACTGCTTGCCGCGGCACCTGCGTTGCCGCCCTGCCCGCCGGCGCCGCTGCCGGATGGGGCGCCGTCATTGGTCGCCTGATTGACGGCGTCGGTGGTCGCCTTGGCGATCTCGGCCGCCGCCGCCGCCGGATTGGTGACGTTCTGCGGCCGCATCGACAGGGGATTGTTGACGCTGAAGCTGGCATTCTGGACCGTCGCCCCGCCGCTGGCGGCAGGCGCGCTGGTGGCGTTGGGATTGACCCGGCCCATCTGGCTTTGCAAAAGCGTCGGCTGGTTGCGCGGATCGGTGTTCTGCAAAAGCTGCTTGACGTTCTCGCCCACCTCTTTCCACAGATCGGCCTCGGACGAGCCATCGACCGAGCTGGACGAGGAATTGCCGCTGCCGCCCGAACCGCCGCTGACGGCGGCGAAGACATTGGTGTTGGTTTCCACCTTGCTGGCCGACTTGCGGATCAGGTTGATGGCGTCGAGCCGGTAATTCTGCTGGAACATGGTATCGACTTCGACGCGAAGCACATTGTCCTTCAAGGTGTAGCGCAGGCCCGCCAGTTCGGACAGACGGTCGATGACCTGCGGGAAGGGGCGCTCGTGCGCCGAAAAGATGACGCCGCCGGTGACGTTGGGATCAAGCTCCAGATCGACGCTGGCCTTGCGCGTCAGTTCCAGCAGCACATCCTTGAGCGGGATGTTGTCGCTGACCTGGATCGAGACCAGGCGCGTCTCCAGCGAATTGGGCGGCGAGGGCGCTGCCAGCACCGGCTGCAGATCGGGGATCTTGGGCGCTTCCTTGGGCTTGGCCGCCACCGGCGCGCGATCCTTCAATCCGTCGTAATCTTCCTTGGACAGGCCGGAGCCTCGGTCGTACTTCAATTCCTTGCTGTCGCAGCCGGGCAGGCACAGGGCGGCCAGCAGCGCCACGGCGGCGATTTTCCGCCCGCCCGTCCTGCTTTCCATCTTTTGTTTTCCCTTGTGCGCCGAAGCCATTTTTTCACGCCTCACTCTGGTATCTAACCATAGAGAGGCAGTTCCTAAGAATCGGTGAATGCGACGTCTTAGTAGAGAAAGGACAGGGTGAGAAACAAGGCGACGCACAGGGCGGGGCCGAAGGGAAAGACCGGCGTCTTGGCGAAAAAACGCCAAATCAGGCCGAAAACGACGCCGATCAGGCCCGCCGTCAGCAAGAAGGGCGGGAAATTCTCGACCCCCAGCCACAGCCCGGCCACAGCCAGGAATTTGACGTCGCCCAGCCCCAGCCCATGCCGGCCCTTCAAACGGCAATAGCCGAGTCGCAGGCCCAGCCCCAGGCCCAACCCCAGCAGCCCGCCCAGAATCATGTCTTGCCAATCGGCTCCGGTCACATAGCGCCAGGGAAGCGCCAGCAGAGCGGCGCAAAGCTGCATGGGATCGGGCAGGATTCGTTGTTCGAGATCGGCCACCGCCAGCACCGCCAGGGCGCCGCCCAGATAGGCCAGACAGATCGCCGCCCACAGATTGGGAGCGGTCGCCAGCGCCGACAGGAACAATCCCATGACCGCCAGTTCGATCAACAGATAGCGGGGAGAAATCCTGGCCTGGCAATGACGGCAGCGTCCCTTGAAGAACAGCCAGGAAAAGACGGGAATGAGATCGAGGGCCTTAAGCGTCGCTTTGCAGGACGGGCAGCGCGAACGGTCGATCATCACCGGCTGGCGCCGGGGCAGGCGGTAGGAAAGGGCGCCGGCCAGACTGCCGGTCATCAGACCGAAGACGGCGAAGACGGCGTATAGAAAAATTTCCGCCCCACTCGGCACGTCAGCGGTCCAAAGGCGGCTCGCCGGCCTCATGGCCGGGCAGCGACGCCGTCTGCGTTACCGCTGGCGGAATCGATTGGGTGATCGCCAGCGGCGATTCGATGGTGCGACCGACGATGCGCCCCAGCATGGCCCGGCCATCGATCCCGCCGATGGGCAGCAAGAACAGGGCGATGACGGCGGCCAGCGCCGCCTCGGCGGCCAGGGCGGCCCACAGCACGCGCCTGGTGGTGGTCTTGTCGAGCATGGCGACGGGGGCAAACAGCAGATCCTTGGAATCGGCGATGGCGTCCTCGACATGCGACCGCTCGACCCTGGGCGCCGTCTCGGCATAGGCGACCAGCAGCGATTTCTCGCACAGGATATTAATAAGGCGGGGAATGCCGCGGCTGGATTTGGCGATCAATGCCCGCGCCCCTTTCGAGAACAGGTCGCGCCGGTTGCCTTTGCGCTTGCAGCGCGACAGGCGAAAGCGGATGTACAGATCGGATTCTTCCGTGGTCAGCCTGCGGGTATAGAAGCTGTGGACGATGCGCTGATTGAGCTGGCGCAGCTCGTAGCGCTTCAAAAGCATGTCCAGTTCGGGCTGGCCGAACAGCACGATCTGCAGCAGCTTGTCCTGCTCGGTTTCCAAATTCGAGAGCAGGCGCAGCGACTCCAGTCCCTCAATGCCCAGCGCCTGGGCCTCATCGACCATCAGCACCGGCATATGGCCCTGGGCGTGCTTTTCCAGCAGGAAATGGCGCAGCGCCTCGTAGGCGCTTTCGCGGGGGCCGGGCTGGACGCCGAACTCGGCGCAGACCGTATCGACCAGCCGCTCCTCGTCGCGCTCGGGAGCGTTGATATAGGCCATCGGCTGCTGGTGGACGGTGACATGCAGCAAGATGCGGCACAGCAGCGTCTTGCCGGTGCCGACGTCGCCCACCACCTTGATGACGCCCGCTTGCTGTTTCAGCGCATAGATTACCGCCTGCACGATGCCCGTATGGTCGGGCGTGTGCATGTACAGCTTGGGGTCGGGGGTCAGCGCGAAGGGCTTCCTGTTCAACCCGAAATGAGCCAGATAGGGCATCTTTCACCTCGTCCTTAGATAGTCGAGCCGTTCCTTGACCTGGCCGACGGGCATGGGCAGCGAAATGCTGGCCGAGCGCGAAGCCATGGTCAGGACGGTTTCATAGGAACCGGCCGCTTCGCCGGCCATGCCGGCGCGGTCTTGCATGACGGCAAGATTGAAGCGGTAGAGAATATTGTCGGGCGCCAGTTGAACGGCCAGTCCCTGATAGCGGATGGCGGTCTGCACATCGCCGGTCTGAGCCAGCAGCGAGGCCATCTGCGCCGGAATGGGGCTGTAGCCAGGATTGTCGCGCTGCAGATTCTCCAACTGTCGCAGCGCGTCCCTGGGATCCTCGGCGCCGTAGATGGCCATCAGGTTGGACAGCACCTCGCGGTTGCCGGGGTTCAGGGCAAGGACTTGCTCATACAGCCCCCTGGCCTCGCCCAACTGTCCCAGCTTGTGCAGGGCGGCGGCGCGTCCGGTCAGAGCGGCCAGATTCTTGGGCTCGCGCTTCAGCACCTCGGCGTAAAGCAGCGAGGCGGCTTCGTAACGCCCGGCCAGCAGATGCGAATAGGCGGTTTCGGCATCTTCGCGCGATTGCGAGGAACTGGAACGCACGCGCACCATCTCGATCTTCGACTCCTTGTCGGTCGCGGCCACGCTGGGCGTGCCCGTGGCCTTGCGCACCTCGATCTGCGGCTGGGCGGGGCTTTGAGCCTTCCTTTGCTTGACCTCGGCCAATAGGCCGGGCAGATCGCTGGCCGCCTTGTCGGCGATGTCTTTTTCCTGAACCGTTTTGCGCTGGGCCTCGCTCAACACTTTGTCCAACGCCGCGTCGGCGGCGCTGGCCTGGGGCTTGGCGGGCTTGGCGATGGGTTCCGAAGGCGGCGCCATCTGAGCCGGTTCTGGCGCCGGCACTGGGGGGGCTGCCAGCGCGGGCTTTTCCTCGATCGCGGGAGCGGGCGGGCGCTCGGGCTCCACCACGTCCTTGGGCTGCTGCACGATGGGCCGGGACGGACGCGCGGGCGTGGCCGGGGGCTGGCGCACTTGCTCCTCACCCACCAGCGCCTCGAACAGAAGTTGGGCGTCCTCGCCCAGATAGTAGAGCGCGCCCAGCCCTCCGGCCAAAAGCGTGATCAAGGCCAGCAAGACCAGGCGGAAGGGGCGCGCGCCGGTCTTGGCTTCGCCTTGGCCGCTTAAGCGGATGCGACCGCCCAAAGCCCCCAGGCGCTTGAGCCCATCGAGATTGGGGAGCGAGAAGCGCGGCCCTGGCATTGGCGGCGCGGCGGGTCTGGGCGCGGCTGGTTGGGCGGGGCGCGGCTGGGCCTGGCCGCCAAGCGCGCCGCCGGGAAGACCGGGATAGGCGGGAGCGGGCATGACCGCCGGGAATGGCCGAGCGGCGGCGGCGGCGGCGGCGGCCAGGGCGCGCCACATGGCGGAATGACCGGCGGGCTTGGAAGCCAGAACCGCCGGCCTGGCGGCGGCGGCCAAGGCCCGCCACATGGCCGAATGACCGGCCGGCTTGGCGGCGGCGGTGGGACGGGCAAGTTTTGGCTCAAGCCGCGGCTTCGTCGAAGGCTGGGGACCGTGCCCCGCCCGGCCCGCCGCCGCGCGGGCCAAAGCCTGGAATGGGTGGTCGAGATCGATCTCGGGTTCGAACTGAAAATTGGGTTCCAAGCGCGGCGTTGGACTATTGCCGGATCCCGGCATTGGGCTTTTGCCGGATCCCGGCGCTGGGCTTTTGCCGGATCCCGGCGCTGGGCTTTTGCCGGATCCCGGCGCTGGGCTTTTGCCGGATCCCGGCGCTGGGCTTTTGCCGGATCCCGGCGCTGGGCTTTTGTTTGGCCCCGGCTTCGCGGCGACAGCCGAAGGACGCCGGGCCTTATTGGCCTCGGCCGCCTTTGCCAGCGCCTTGAAAAGAACACTCATAACCGAAAGCCCGATTCATGCATGTGTCGACGCTTCTGCCTATCATTTGCCCGGCTAAGATTTGGTTAATTCTTGAAACGCCTGGATTTACGGGCTTTTTCGTCTTTGCCAAGGGCAAATGGTTAACAACCGGCTTTGCAGGCTTTTCAAAGGCTTGATGCGCACTGCCCCGCAAGGGAGTGGGGTCGTCCGGCAAAGCAAAACCGACATCTTGTGTGATCAGGCAAATATTCACCCGGCTCGACGTCAGCCCTCGAGTCGTCCCGAGTCGCACCCCGTCTTAAGACAAACGCGATCCATTACTTGCCCTCTCCAAGTAATAATTACGGTGACAGCATACCTAATTGACAGCGCGTTCCGGTGACAGCATACTTAACTCCGCAACCGAGAAGGAACCCCCGCATGACCCGCCTCGCCCGCATCGTCGCCCCCGGACTGCCCCACCATGTCACCCAGCGCGGCAACCGCCGGCAGCCCACCTTCTTCGGCGAGGAGGATTACCGCTTTTATCTCGACCTGTTGGCCGAGAGCGGCGCCCGCTTCGGCCTGTCGATCTGGGCCTATTGCCTGATGCCCAACCATCTGCATCTGATCGCCGTGCCCGAAACCGAATCCAGCCTGGCCCAGGCCTTGGGCGAGGCGCACCGGCGCTATACCCGCAAGATCAACGCAAGCCAGGGCCTGACCGGCCATCTGTGGCAGGGACGCTTCGCTTCCTTCGTGATGGACGAAAGCCATCTGCTGGCCGCCGCCCGCTATATCGAACGCAATCCCGTGCGGGCAGGATTGGTTCAAGCCCCCGAAGACTGGGCCTTCAGCAGCGCCAGGGCCCATCTGAAGGGCGCGAACGATTCCCTGGCCCTGGTTGCCCCCCTGCTCGCCCTGGTGCCCGACTGGAAGAACTTCATCGCCGGCGACAGCCGGGAGATGAACGAGGAGACCGTCAAAATCCGCCGCCATATCTCGACCGGACGCCCGCTGGGCGACGGCGCCTTCGTCACAACATTGGAAAACCGCCTGGGACGCAGCCTGGCCAAGAAGAAACCGGGGCCGAAAAAGAAGCCGCCGACCGGCTGACGGAGACTGCTTTTCAATTCTTCACCGCGCTCTGCCGGATATCATGCGCCGGCTTTTCCCATCGACCAAAGCGAGGACGCATTATGAGCACGCAAGACGATCTGAAGGAAGCCTTCGCCGGCGAAAGCCAGGCCAACCGCAAATATCTGGCTTACGGCGAGCAGGCGGCCCGCGACGGGATGACGATGGTGGCCAAGCTGTTTCGCGCCGTCGCCGCCGCCGAAACCTTGCATGCGCATGCGCACCTGCGCGCCATGGACGGCGTCAAAAGCACGGCCGACAATCTGCAAGACGCCATTGCCGGCGAAGAGCATGAATTCACCCACATGTATCCGCCCATGCTGGCCAGGGCCGTCGCCGAGGGCCACAAGCGGGCCGAGCGTTCGATGTTCCAGGCCCTGGAAGTCGAGAAGGTGCATTATGGCCTGTTCTTGCAAGCGCTGCAGGCGGTCAAGTCGGGCCAGGATATTCACAGCGCCGCCATACGGATTTGCCCCGTCTGCGGCCATACGGTCATCGGCGACGCGCCGGACGAATGCCCGGTCTGCAAGGTCAAGGGCGAGAAATATCTGGAAGTAGCTTGAGGCTGGCGGGATTGTTAAAGTGCCGTCAGTTGTTTCGCTTGCGATTCCACGAACAAGATGCAGAGACGGGTCAGGTCTTCTAATCAAAAATCGGAGTCAGCTTGGCCAGCACTTCATCCATGATGGCATCGGGAACCTTTTCCAGCTTGCGGGCTTTACGTGAAGGAAGATCGAGAGCGCACGGTTGATCGCAGCGCACGACGCCGGTGGTGCGCGTCCCCGCCCCTTCCAGCGAAACAGCAAAACCCGCCGTGCGGGCGAACTGGCCGCCGCTGGTGATCGGCAAGACCACGGGAACCTTGGTCACCTTGTTGAAAGCGGCAGGCGAGACGATAAGAACCGGGCGCGTTCCCTTCTGTTCGTGACCGGAAGTCGGGTCAATCGAGACGAGAAAAATGTCGCCGCGCTCCATTACAACAACTCGCCGCCCATCGGCTTGGCTTCAAGCCATTCGCGCTCTTCCTGGCTGGGTCCGGCCTTGGCATCGCACTTGGCCAGCAACTCGTCCAGTGAATAGCGCTTGCGCGGTTTCGGCTCAACGATCAAACGTCCCTCATCGACACCGATTCCCACCGTTGAGCCGGGAGAGAGGTGCAGAAGGTCGAGAACGGCAGGCGGCACGGCCAGCATGACCGATCCGCCAACTTTGCGCAGAATTGTCGTGTGCATAGCTCACTCTCACAAAAGGCGTTATATAAAAATATAACATCCTCAGCATCCCGTCAAGAGGGGCTACTTGTTATGCACCAGCAGGAAGGGGCCGGATGAACCCGCCTCGCGGACGAAATAGGTTTGGCTGCCGGATAGGCGCAAAACAGATTGTCCGGCGTTTCGATGCTGGTTTCAGTTTCGTTGGCTTTGGCCATGCGGGCAAAGGGCAGCGACAGCGCCAAGCCAGCCGCACCGGTCAACACTTGGCGGCGCGTGCAGCCTTCACTCTCCGTCACCCCCGGGCTTGACCCGGGGGTCCATGGATTGCCGGGACAAGCCCACTGCTGTCCGGTTTAAATTTGGCGATGTGAGAAATTCTCTTTAGAAACCGCGGTGCAAGACGGGCAGATAATTTTTTGGACTTGAAATACGCACCTCATCCTGAGGAGGGCCGAAGGCCCGTCTCGAAGGATGAGAAAGCAGCGAAGCAACGGCTCCGAATAGCAATATCCACGTATTTTCCATTTCTTCGCCGCATCCTTCGAGACGCTTCGCTCCTCAGGATGAGGCGAAGAAAGCGACGGCGGAATTAAACCGGACAG
>JACRJC010000037.1 GCA_016215555.1 Rhodospirillales bacterium
AGACGTGCTTCTGCGGGCTGTTGCGATCTCCCGCCACCGCTTCAAGGCGGCGGCGGTCAGTGGCGCTTACCTCAACGATGATTCCTTCAAGCATCCCGCAGACTCGCATATCAAGCGCTTCTGGGGAATCCTTTGCGGGACTCTTATGTCAGATTTTGTCCACTAGCTTCCGCAAGTCTCTGTCGTTTAACCAGGGGGCGGCACCATCCGCCCCCTTTTGATTCTGTTGAGGAAAGCTTTGGACGTCCTAACCCAGGTCAAGAATCAAGGATAGGGTTTGCATAAAATTGCCGATAAATACAAAATAACTTCTTCATGAATTGATTCTGCTTTGTCGGCATTTTCTAAGACCTGTTCTATAACTTTTTGTCCTTAAAATTTTATGGCTATTATTTCTTTGACCTTCCTTTTTGTACCCTTTCTAATGATGGCAACCGGTTCGATGCCGAGTGGCAACGAGCCGCAAGCAACCAGAAAAGCGACAGAGAGGACGTCCATGAAATATGCCATCGACAATAAAGCCAACGGGATGAACATTGCCCTGGCGGGGCGGATTACCTTCGCCGATTTCGCCGACATGAATGCCCTGATCGCCACCATCAAGGAAAAGTCCGGGCGGATGGTGACGCTTGATCTCACAGCGGTGGAATTCATCGATTCCTCGGCCCTAGGCATGCTGCTGTTGATTCGCGATGCGGTCGGAGGCCAAAACAGGCTTTCGATCCAGAACGCCAAGGGGCAGGTGAAGCGGATCATGTCGCTGGCCCGCTTTCCGATGGCCGCCTGAAGGCGGCGCTTTCCCTGGAATATCCGAAGCAGAGGGGCCTGGGGCCCCTCTGTTTTTGCATGTATTTTATCGGCCTTAAATCTACCATACGGGTAAATCGATAAATCACAAGAAAATCGCTTCTGGTAAATGAAACATCAATAAATGAAATTCGCTCTAAAACTGAAACAATCGACCTGATAAATACTTTCAATTTTTATTTTTATCTTTGGCTAATCGCAGCATCTATTTGACGTGTTTTTGTATTCCTTCTACTGTTTCCCATAGACTTTATGTTGACGCGTGGGGGGAGGGGGAGATGGAGTACCGCATTCAAAGCGATGCCCAGGGCAAAACGGCTTTTTTGTCCGGGCGCGTCACGTCGCGCGACTTCGAGGGGTTCAAAGCCCTGACCGCGCTGCTCGAGGGGGCGGATTCCCAGCGGCTGGTCCTGGATTTGTCGGCGGTCGAATTCATGGATTCGATGGGCCTGGGGATGGTCCTGATGCTGCAGGACAAGGCCAAAAACAAGGGCGTCGGCTTTTCCCTGCAGGGCGTCAAGGGTCAGGTGAAGCGTTTGTTCGAACTCGTCAAACTTGGCAATCTGCCGTAATAATTCTCATAATGTTCTTTACATGTTCTTGTTCGTGCCCTATTCTTGGGGCATGAACATCAGCTTGCCAATTGCGGGCGACGCGCCCGGCCCCATCCGTTCCACCGTCCCCTTTTTCGATCAGGCGGTGGCGGCGGGCTTTCCCTCGCCGGCCGCCGACCATGCGGCGGTGGGGCTTGATCTACAGGCGCTGCTCATTCGCCATCCGGCGGCCAGCTTCATGCTGCGCGTCGCCGGCGACAGCATGGTCGGGGCGGGCATTCTGGACGGCGATCTGGCCATCGTCGATCGCGCCGTCGAGGCAAGGCCCGGCCATGTCGTGGTGGCGGTGCTGGACGGCGCCTTCGTGATGAAGCGCCTGCGCCTGCGCGGCGGGCGCCTGTTTTTGGACGCCGAAAATCCGAAATTCCGTTCTTGCGTGGCCCCGACCGAGAGCGGCTTCGAAATCTGGGGCGTGGTGGTGGCGACCATTCGCCGCCTGGTCGGTGACGAGCGGGGAGGATAGGGCATGAACCGTCTGCGGTGGATGATGTCTGGCGCGAGAATTCCGGGCGCCGGGAATGTCGAGGAGGCCGAGGAGGCCGGGCAGCCGTCCAGCCTGCGCGAGGCGCTGTTTCCCGTCGGCATCTTTGCCTCCTGGTGGCTTTTGTATTTTTACTGACCGCTGACGGCTGAGGGCAGATTCCGATGGCTTTCTCAACGCCGCCCATCGCGCTGGTCGATGGCAATAATTTCTTCGCCAGTTGCGAGCGCGTCTTCGATCCCACGCTCAAGGGTCGGCCCGTCATCGTTCTGTCCAACAATGACGGCTGCGCCGTCGCCCGCAGCCCCGAAGCCAAGGCGCTGGGCATTCCCATGGGCGCGCCCCTGTTCAAGATCAAGGATCTGGTGGCGGCGCACGGCGTGCGCGTCTTTTCCGGCAATTACGAACTGTATGGCGATATGAGCCGGCGCGTGGTCGAGGTGCTGCGAGATTTCACGCCCGATCTGGAAGTCTATTCCGTCGATGAAAGCTTTCTCGCCTGGCCGGGCTTTGCGGGCGGCGAGGACGAGCTTTTGGCCCTGGGGGCCCGCATCCGCGACCGTGTCGAGCGCTGGACCGGCATTTCCGTGGGCGTCGGTTTCGGCCCCACCAAAACCTTGTCCAAGCTGGCCAATTATCTGGCCAAGAAGGTCCGGGCTTTCGAGGGCGTGGCCAGCCTGATGGATTCTCGCGTGCGCGCCCAGGTGCTGGCGCAGATTCCCATCGACGAAGTGTGGGGTGTGGGGCGCCGTTTGGCGCCGCGCCTGATCGCCATGGGGGTGCGCACCGCCGGTGATTTGGCCGCCCTCGATCCCAAGAAGGCCAGGCGCGTTTTCACCGTGGTCGGCGAGCGTCTGGTGCGCGAGACGAACGGGCAGCCCTGTTTGGATTTCGACGATCTGCCGGCACCCCGTCAAAGCGCCGTCGTCAGCCGCTCGTTTGGACGTCCGGTCGCCAGCCTGGACGAGTTGCTGGAGGCCGTGGCCGCCTTCGCCCATCGCGCCGGCGAGAAGATCCGTTCGGAGGGGTTGGCGGCTTCCTATGTCCAGGCCTATGCCGACGCCAACCGTTTCGCGCCTTTGGGGGAACGCTATTCGGGCAGCGCCGGTTTTCATCTGGCCGAGCCCAGTTCGGACACGCGTTTGCTGGTGGGTGAGGCGCGGCGGCTGACCGAGGGATTTTGGCGGCCCGGCGTGCGTTTTGCCCGGGCCGGCGTGCTGCTGGCCGGTCTGGTCGATGAGGCGCAGATCACGCCGTCGCTGTTCGGGCGGGGGAGCCTGGCCCGCGACAAGGCCGAGCGGCTGATGGCGGCCATGGATGCCCTGAACAACCGCATGGGCCGCGATACGGTCAAGCCCCTGGCCGCCGGTCTGGCCAAGGTCTGGCAGGGCAAATCATCCCACCGCTCGCCGGCCTGGACCACAAGATGGGACGAACTGCCCACCGTCCGCGCCATCCCTTAATTCCGGTGACAGTGTACAATTACGGTGACAGTATACTTAATTCCGGAATTTGGAATTAAGTATACTGTCACCGTAATTTGTAAATAAGTATACTGTCACCGTAATTACCACCGTAATTACTGTCACCAGGATTATCGGGGTTCGAAAGTTATTTCTCCTTTGCAGATTCCGTCATTTTATATCATAAAGGGCGCATATTCGGGACCGACCATATGAGGCGGCCCTAATGACGGGTCATTGCGTCTTTGCGTCGATGGCCATAAAAACCAAATGGGGAAGGAGAGACTATGTCCAAGCTTGTGCCTCCGCATGGCGGCGAATCCTTGAAGCCTTTGCTGCTGCCCGAAATCGAGCGCAGTCCCGAGTTGAAGCGGGCGGCTTCCTTGAAGAAGATTCCGATGACGTCGCGCGAGACCTCGGATGTCATCATGCTGGCCATGGGCGCCTATACGCCGCTCGACGGTTTCATGGGAAGCGCCGACTGGAAGGGCGTCTGCGCCGAGATGAAGATGGCCAACGGCCTGTTCTGGCCGATTCCCATCACCCTTTCCGCCTCGCAGGCGCTGGCCGATTCGATCGGCGTCGGCGAGGAAGCCGCCCTGGTCGATGGCGAGACCGGCGAGATCATGGCCATCCTCGAAGTTTCCGAGAAATACACCATCGACCGCGATTTCGAGAACAGCCACGTCTATCGCACCACCGATCCCAAGCATCCGGGCGTCGCCAAGGTGAATGAGCAGGCCGCCGTCAACATCGCTGGCCGCGTGCGCGCTCTGTCGGAAGGCGTCTATCCCGACAAGTACAAGGGCCTGTATCTGCGCCCGTCCGAATCGCGCGCCGTCTTCGCCGAAAAGGGCTGGTCGAAGGTGGCCGCCTTCCAGACCCGCAATCCGATGCACCGCTCGCACGAGCATCTGGCCAAGATCGCCGTCGAAGTGACGGACGGCGTTTTCATCCATCAGGTGCTGGGCAAGCTGAAGGAAGGCGACATTCCCGCCGAAGTGCGCACCGAAGCCATCGGCGCCATGATCGACAATTACTTCGTCAAGGGCACGGTCATCCAGGCCGGTTATCCGATCGAGATGCGCTATGCGGGCCCCCGCGAGGCCTTGATCCATGCGCTCATCCGCCAGAATTTCGGCTGCTCGCATCTGATCGTCGGGCGCGACCATGCCGGCGTCGGCGATTATTACGGCCCCTTCGACGCCCAGCATATTTTCGACGAGTTGTGGCCGGGCGCTTTGGTTACCCAGGCCCTGAAGATTGACATCACCTTCTTTTGCACCAAGTGCTACGGCATGGCCACCGCCAAGACCTGCCCGCACGGCAAGGAGCATCAGATCAACATTTCCGGCACCAAGCAGCGCGAAATGCTGAGCAAGGGCGAGCCGATTCCGCCCGAATTCTCGCGCCCCGAAGTGGTGGAAATTCTTCGCAAGTACTATGCCAGCCTGAGCAAGTAAGCTTGGTCTGGAACATCAGCCCGCAAAGTGTGAGGTGCCTATGAGTGACAAACCCAAAAGCCAGACCGTCCTTGTGGTGGGCGGCGGCATTGGCGGCATCAGTGCCGCTCTCGAAGCCGCGGAATGCGGCTCGGAAGTGGTCCTGATCGAAAAGGCGCCCACGCTGGGCGGGCGGGTGGCGGCCTTGAACCGCTACTTCCCCAAGATGTGTCATCCGACCTGCGGGCTGGAAATCAACTATCAGCGCATCAAGAAGAATCCCCGCATCAAGGTCTTCACCATGGCCGAGGTGTCGGGGATTTCGGGCGCCGCCGGCGACTATACGGTCACCGTGACGACCACGCCGCGCTTCGTCACCCCGGCCTGCACGGCCTGCGGCGATTGCGCGACTGCCGCCACCAGCGAGGTGGCCGATCCCTTCAATTACAATCTCTCAAAGGTCAAGGCGGCGTATCTTCCGCACAGCATGGCCTTCCCGATGCGTTATATCGTCGATGCCTCGGTCGTCGGCACGCCGGAAGGCCAGGCCATCAAGGCCGCCTGCAAGGTCGGCGCGGTCGATCTGGACGAGAAGAGCGACAGCTTCACGCTTTCCGTCGGCGCCGTGGTCTGGGCTACCGGCTGGCGTCCCTACGACCCCAACAAGCTGACCATGTACCGCTATGACGAGATTGCCGACGTCATCACCAATGTCGAGATGGAGCGTCTGGCCTCGCATGACGGCCCCACGCATGGCAAGGTGCTGCGTCCTTCGAATGGCGAGGCCCCCAAGAAGGTGGCTTTGATCCAGTGCGCGGGCTCGCGCGATCTCAACCATCTGGCCTATTGCTCGCGCATCTGCTGCCTGGCGTCGATGAAGCATGCCGCCTATGTGCGCGAACAATATCCCGAAGCCGAGGTCGACATCTATTACATCGACATCCGCGCCCACGACAAGCTGGAGGCCTTCTATCGCAAGGCCAAGGCCGATCAGGGCATCCGCTGGATCAAGTCGAAACCGTCGCGCATCGAAAAGGGCCCCAACGGCGAGCCCGTGGTCTGCGGCGAAAACACGCTGTCGCGAGACGTTTACGCCAACGCCTATGACCTGGTGGTTCTGGCCACCGGCATGCAGGCTTCGGCCCAGCCCCCGGCCGGCGCCGAGATGGACGAGTACGGCTTCGTGGTGTCGGAAGAGGGCGTCTTCGGGGCCGGTGTCGCCACCGGGCCCTTGGACGTCTCGATGTCGGTTCAGTCTGCTACTGCCGCGGCGCTTCGCGCCGTGCAGGCCGTGCGTTCCTAAGGAGATCGGCACATGGAAAAGAAAATCGGCGCCTATCTCTGCTCGGGCTGCGGCATCGGCGAGGCCTTGGACGTCAAGGCCCTTGAAGGCGTGGTCAGCAAGGAATTCAAGAAGCCCGTCAAGTCGCACGAATGCCTGTGCGGCGAAGCCGGTCTGGCCGTCATCAAGGCCGACATGGAAGCCGGCGACGTGACGCTGCCGGTCATCGGCGCATGCAGCCCCCGCGTCATGACCGACCGTTTCATGCTGCCGGGCATGACGCCCATCCGCGCCAATCTGCGCGAGCAGGTGATCTGGAGCCACCCGGCGGGTGACGAAGACACCCAGATGATGGCCGAAGACAATATGCGCATGATGATGACCATGGCCACCAAGGTCAATCAGCCCGTTCCCTTCACCGAGGGCGAGTTCTCGACCACCATTCTGGTCGTCGGCGGCGGCTATGCCGGCCTGACCGCGGCAAGCGAGGCTTCGAAGGCCGGGCACGATGTGCTGCTGGTCGAGAAGAAGGCGGCGCTGGGCGGCAATGCGGCCGGCTATGCCAGCATCGTTCCCTCGAAGCCGCCCTATCACGATCCGCAGCCCAATCCGCTGCCCAAGCTGATCGAGGGCGTGAACGCCACCAAGTCGATCCGCGTCATTACCGGGGCCACGGTCGCCAAGACATCGGGCATGCCGGGCAAGTTCGAGGTCGAACTGAGCGACGGAAGCACCCACACCGTCGGCGCCATCATCCTGGCCACCGGTTTCCGCCCCTATGACGCCACCAAACTGTCGCATCTGGGTTACGGCGCCAGCCCCGACATCGTCACCAATGTCGAGATGGAAGCCAAGCTGAAGGCCGGCAAGGTGACCACCAAGGCGGGTTCTTCGCCCAAGGCCGTCGCCTTCATCCAATGCGCCGGATCGCGTGATCCCAACCATCTGCCTTACTGCTCGTCGGTCTGCTGCTCGGTGTCGCTGAAGCAAGCCATCGAACTGACCAAGGCCGATCCCGAGACCATGGTCTATGTCATCTATGAAGAGATGCGCACGCCGGGGACGACGGAAGAATTCTACCGAAGCGCCCAGGAAGCCGGCGTCATCTTCATGAAGGGCAAGGCGACCAAGGTCGAGAACGGTTCGGGCATCACGGTGACCGTCGCCGACGAGTTGCTGCAGCAGGATGTGCCGCTGGGTCCGCTCGACATGGTGGTGTTGGCGACCGGCATGGTGCCGAACTCGACCGATCCCGATGCTCCGGCCCAGGAATACGGGGCCGAGCTGTTGACCGCCGACATCAATCCCTATCCCGCCGAGGGCGACTACAAGCCCGAGCCCAGCGTGCCGCCGGGTGGTCCGTTGCTCAATCTGCAATACCGCCAGGGTCCGCATCTGCCGATGCTGGCCGACGGTTTTTCGGATTCGCATTACATCTGCTTCCCCTATGAAACGCGCCGCACCGGCATCTATGCCTGCGGTCCGGTTCGCCGCCCGATGGACATGGGCGAAGTTCACGAAGACGCCATGGGCGCGGTGCTGAAATCCATTCAGGTCATCCGCAACGCGGCCCAGGGCCATGCCGTGCATCCGCGCGTGGGCGATCTCAGCTATCCCAAGATCAACCTCAACGCCTGCACCAAATGCCGCCGTTGCACGGTGGAATGCCCCTTCGGCGCCATCGACGAGAACGAAAAGGACTATCCGGTCGTCAATCCCACGCGCTGCCGCCGCTGCGGCACCTGCATGGGCGCTTGTCCGGTGCGCACCATCTCGTTCGACAATTACACGGTCGAGATGCTGTCTTCCATGGTCAAGGCGGTCAACATTCCCGACGAGGACGAAGAGAAGCCGCGCATCCTGGTCATCGCCTGCGAGAACGACGCCTATCCGGCGCTGGATATGGCCGGCATCGCCAAGCATCAATATTCGCCCTTCATCCGCATCCTGCCTGTGCGCTGCCTGGGCTCGATGAGCCTGCTGCTGATTTCCGACGCTTTGTCGTCGGGTTACGACGGCGTGATCCTGATGGGCTGCAAACCGGGCGACGACTATCAGTGTCACTTCGTCAAGGGCAGCGCCATGGCGAAGGAACGCTTAAGCAAGATTTCCGAAACGCTGAAAAGCATGCAGTTGGAAGTCGAGCGCGTGACGATGGTGGATGCCAGCATCGCCGATGGGGCGCGCCTGCCCAAGGTGATCGACGAACTCGTGGCCAAGATCGATGCGGTCGGTCCCAACCCGTTCAAGGGATTCTAATCATGACGATTTCTCCCACGCCGAAACGCGCTTACGATCTCAACTTCGCCCGCTATGTCTATGAGAACATCGACGGCGGCGAGCGTTTGCGCATGTGCATGCAGTGCGGCGCCTGTTCGGGTTCCTGCCCGATCGGCAAGCAGATGGACCATGGTCCGCGCAAATTGTTCATGATGATCCGCGCCGGCATGAAGGAAGCCGTGCTGACCTCGAACACCATCTGGAACTGCGTGTCTTGCTATAATTGCGTGGTCCGTTGTCCGCGCAAGGTGCCCATCACCTACATCTTGCACGATCTGGCCTATCTGGCCGTGCAGGAAGGCTACGAGCCGGCCAAGAAGGCCGACAATGCCCGTTTCGCCAAGGCCTTCTGGTGGTCGGCGGCCAAATATGGCCGCACCGACGAGCGGCTGGTCACCGGCAAATATTACTTCTCGTTCGGCATCGGCGAGGGCATCAAGCGCGGCTTGGGCAATCAGGCCATCGCCCTCAACATGATCAAGACCAAGCGCATGCATCTGGGCATGCCGCACGCCATCAAGGCGAAGGATGAACTGCAGAAGATCCTGGCCAAGGCCGCGGAGATTCAAGAACGCCATGGAAAAGGGGCCTAAAGCGATGACCCGCACGCTGACTTACTATCCCGGTTGCAGCTCGCAAGCCTCGGCGGTCCATCTGGACAAATCGCTTCGCGCCATCATGGGGCCGCTGGGCGTGGCTCTTCGCGATATCGACGATTGGAACTGCTGCGGCGCTTCGGTCGGCCATATCGAGGGCGGTCATCTGGCCAATTCGGCGCTGTCGGCCCGTAATTTGGCCAATGCCCAGGCAGCCGGTCCCGAGGACATCATCACGCCCTGCGCCGCCTGCTATCTCAACACCCACTATGTGAACGAATCGATCCGCGGTTCCGAATCTCTGAAGAAGGATTTGAACGAAGCCCTGGGCGCCGCTGGCAAAAGCTATGACGGTTCGCTGCATGTGCGCCATATTTGCGAGATGCTGGTCACCGACATCGGCATGGGGGCCGTCAAGGCCCAGGTCAAGAAGCCGCTGACCGGGTTGAAGGTGGCGGGCTATGTCGGCTGCCAGACGGTGCGCCCCTTCGCCAACACCGAGCGCGCCAACAAGTTCGACACCTACGACGACCCCACTTTTCTTGACGACTTCACAGCAGCTTGCGGGGCCGAAGTCCTACCTTTCAAGCTGCGCACCCATTGCTGCGGCGGTTCGGTGTCGGTGATGAGCCCCGACAAGGGCCTGCACCTGATCAAGGAGCTGCTCGACGAAGTGCAAAAGCTGGGCGCCGACGTGATTTCCACGCCATGCCCGCTCTGCCAGACCAATGTCGAAATGTACCAGCCCGAGATCAACAAGCGGTTCGGCACCAATTTCAACATCCCGGTCGTCTTCTACAGCCAGTTGATGGCGGTGGCTTTCGGCCTCGATCCCGTGAAGGATGCGGGACTCGACCAGAATATTATCAAGTCGGACAAGCTGCTAAAGATGTGACGGTCACGGGGGCGCAATGCCCCCGTCATCGGCTTGTCACTGACACGAGAAGTTAACTTCCCTTTTGCCATTCCGGGTGGCAGTTTCGCCTTCAGGTCAATCCTGAAACGGAGGTTGGCATGTCGCATCTATCCAGAATCTCCACCGGTCCGTCTTTCCGGCGCGTCGCCGACTGGAATCAGGCATCGCACGGCGTCGGCTTGGCCGAACTCGACCACGACCACAATCTGATCTTCATCGCGCTGGGCACGCTCGAGAACGAGTTGCGGTTTCTTCGCCGGGGAGCGACCCTGCCCAAGACCGTCAAATTCCTCGATCATCTGACCAAGCGCCATTTCGCCCGCGAGGAACATTTGATGGAACGCCTGGGCTATCCCAAGACCGGCGAGCATCGCGAGCAGCATGGGTTGCTGACGGCTTGGATGGATGCCGTCCTGCCCAGTCTGGGCGAAGTGCGCCGTCCTTCCTATGACGATGCCGTCATCGCCTATTTGTCCGACTGGTGGCATGTGCACAATCACCGTCACGACAAGGACTATGGCCAATATGCGGGTGAGCGCTTCGCCGAGGATCGATTTGCGGAAGCCAGCAGCATTCTGTCGGAATGTTCCTTATACCAGTTTGCAGAATGAATAACCCATTTCGTGGCGGCCATTCGCCATGACCGGGCAGGCAGGACGCGACGAGCGTAGCGGGGCTACGGGTGCCGTCAATGATGGCCCATTGGTTTTGCGGGCAAAGCCCGCGAGCGGCCTAACGAACCCGGCATGGCGAATGGCCCCACCGCAGGCCGGGCGCTTTTTCGCGGGCAATGTG
>JACRJC010000039.1 GCA_016215555.1 Rhodospirillales bacterium
AAGCGGTGAACGTGGCGCCGCCCGTCTCGGCCAGAACCTTGGTGATCGCCGCCGTCAGCGACGTCTTGCCGTGGTCAACGTGTCCGATCGTGCCGACGTTGCAGTGCGGCTTGTTCCGCTCGAATTTCGCCTTTGCCATGATCCTACTCTCCCAACCTTCTATCCATCAACCGGCCAGCTTGGCGCGGATTTCTTCGGAAACGTTATTCGGCACCTCGCTGTAATGGTCGAAGTGCATGCTGTACTGGGCACGTCCCTGGCTCATCGAGCGCAGCGTGTTGACGTAGCCGAACATATTGGCCAGCGGCACCTGGGCGGTGATGACGCGGGCGTTGCCTCTGCTGTCCATGCCGCTGACCTGGCCGCGGCGGCTGTTGAGATCGCCGATGACGTCGCCCATGTAATCTTCCGGCGTCACCACTTCGACCTTCATCATCGGTTCCAGAAGCTTGGGGCCGGCCTTGGGCAGTCCTTCGCGGAAACAGGCTCTGGCGGCGATTTCGAAGGCCAAAGCCGACGAGTCGACTTCGTGATAGGCGCCGTCAACCAGCGTGGCCTTGAAGTCGGTGACCGGGAACCCGGCCAACACGCCGTTGTCGATCGAGGAATTGAGGCCCTTGGTGACGCCCGGGATATATTCCTTGGGCACCGAACCGCCGACCACCTTGGCTTCGAACTGATAACCCGAACCCGGCGGCAAGGGCTCGAACACGATCTTGACGCGGGCGAACTGGCCCGAACCGCCCGACTGTTTCTTGTGGGTGTAGTCGCATTCGTAGACCTTCGAAATGGTCTCGCGATAGGCCACCTGGGGGGCACCGACATTGGCCTCGACCTTGAATTCGCGCTTCATGCGGTCGACGATGATTTCAAGGTGCAACTCGCCCATGCCCTTGATGACCGTCTGGCCCGATTCGCCATCGGAGGTCACGCGGAAGCTGGGATCTTCCTGGGCCAAACGCGCCAGGGCCATGCCCATCTTTTCCTGATCCGCCTTCGACTTCGGCTCGACGGCCACTTCGATGACGGGCTCGGGGAATTCCATGCGCTCGAGGATCACCGGCTTGGTGGGATCGCACAAAGTGTCGCCGGTCGTGGTGTCCTTGAGGCCCACCAGCGCCACGATGTCGCCGGCGCGGCCTTCCTTGACTTCCTCGCGCGAATTGGCGTGCATCAGCAGCATGCGGCCGATGCGCTCGCGCTTGTCCTTGACCGTGTTCTGCACGTAGGAACCGGCTTCCAGCACGCCCGAATAAATGCGGGCGAAGGTGAGCGAGCCCACGAAGGGGTCGGTCATGATCTTGAAGGCCAGGGCCGAGAAGGGCTCGGCATCGTCGCTCGTGCGGGTGATGGCTTCGTCGGAACCCAGCTTGACGCCCTGCACCGGCGGAATGTCGACCGGGCTGGGCAGATAGTCGATGACGGCGTCGAGCAGGGGCTGCACGCCCTTGTTCTTGAAAGCCGATCCGCAGAGAATCGGCACGAAGGTCATGGCGATCGTGCCCTTGCGGATGCATTTGATCAGCGTCGCCTCGTCGGGTTCCTGGCCGCCCAGATAGGCTTCCATGGCGTCGTCGTCCATTTCGACGGCGGCTTCGATCATGTCGTGGCGGTAGGCGGCGGCCTTTTCAGCCAGCTCGGCGGGAATCGGCGCGTCGTAGAATTCGGCGCCCAGGCTTTCATCCTTCCACAAGATGGCCTTGTTGCGCAGCACATCGACGATGCCCAGATAGTCGCTTTCGATGCCGATCGGCATGTGCAGAACCATCGGGCGGGCGCCCAGGCGGTCCTTGATCATATCGACGCAGCGATAGAAATCGGCGCCGATGCGGTCCATCTTGTTGACGAAACAGATGCGCGGCACATTGTACTTGTCGGCCTGACGCCACACGGTTTCCGACTGCGGTTCGACGCCGGCGACCGAATCGAACACTGTGACGGCGCCGTCGAGGACGCGAAGCGAGCGCTCGACTTCGATGGTGAAGTCGACGTGGCCCGGGGTGTCGATGATGTTGACGCGGTGGTCGCGCCAGAAGCAGGTGGTGGCCGCCGAAGTGATGGTGATGCCGCGTTCCTGCTCCTGCTCCATCCAGTCCATGGTGGCGGTGCCTTCATGCACTTCGCCGATCTTGTAGGACTTGCCGGTGTAATACAGAACGCGCTCGGTCGTCGTCGTCTTGCCGGCATCGATGTGGGCCATGATGCCGATATTGCGGTAGCGCTCGATAGGAGTCGTGCGGGCCATCGAAATCCGTCCTTACCAGCGATAATGCGAGAAGGCCTTGTTGGCCTCTGCCATGCGGTGCGTGTCTTCGCGCTTCTTGACCGCCGAACCGCGATTGTTGGCGGCGTCCATCAGTTCGCCCGACAGGCGCTCGACCATGGTGTTCTCGCCGCGCTTCCTGGCCGCGTCGATCAGCCAGCGAATGGCCAGGGCCTGACGGCGGTCGGTGCGCACTTCGACGGGTACCTGATAGGTGGCGCCGCCGACGCGGCGCGAGCGCACTTCGACGGCGGGCTTGACGTTGTCGAGGGCGTCGTGGAACAGCTTCAAGGGGTCGGCCTTGGCCTTGGCTTCGATGCGCTCGAAGGCGCCGTAGACGGTGCTTTCGGCAACCGACTTCTTGCCGTCATACATCAGGCAGTTCATGAATTTGGTGACGACAATGTCGCCGAACTTGGGGTCCGGCTGCACTTCGCGCTTAACGGCGGAATGGCGACGCGACATCTAAAGTCTCCTCTTACTTCGGACGCTTCGCGCCGTACTTCGAACGGCGTTGTTTGCGGTCCTTGACGCCCTGGGTGTCCAGAGTGCCGCGAATGATGTGGTAGCGCACGCCGGGCAAATCCTTGACGCGACCGCCGCGGATCATCACCACCGAGTGTTCCTGAAGGTTGTGGCCTTCGCCCGGAATGTAGCTGGTGACTTCGAACCCGTTGGTCAGGCGCACGCGGGCCACCTTACGCAAAGCCGAGTTCGGCTTCTTGGGCGTCGTGGTGTAGACGCGGGTGCAGACGCCGCGCTTTTGCGGGCATTCCTGCATGGCCGGAACCTTGTTGCGCGTCACCTTGGGTTCGCGCGGCTTGCGGATCAACTGGTTGATCGTCGGCATTCGTCTTTCCTTCGTTGCCTGCCTTACGTCTACACACCAAACATTTCTTCAACACGGATCGGCCCGGCCGAAACCGGGCGAGTCAAAAACAAACAACCGGGGTAGCCCGGTCGTTTCCATGTTCGAGAACCAATCTGTGAGGCGTTACGCCGTTCAGGCTGCGCCGGTTTTTGGCGCTTTTTGAACGAGATAACCGCGTCTAGGACGATTGCCTACCACCGGTTCCCCGAAGAGGGGCGCATCCTATGCAGCAAGCCCCCTCCCGTCAAGGGAAAGATTGACCTTTCTCGGCGCTTACCCGCAGAGGGAAGAAAATGGGGAAAGACACCTACAGTTTGGGGCGTGCCGGCGCGTTACCCGCTACGAATAGACGGGCTGCCGCCCGGGCCAGAAGATCGATATCGGCAGCCGACGGCAAGGGGGCCAGGCCCAGCAGGCATTTCATATGGCCCTTGTTTTTCAGCATGCCCAGGAATTGGTCGGCGCCCAGGGCCGGATCCTCCACCTTGAGGCGGCCCCGCTCGTTCAAATACTCTATATAAGCAGTCACCATTTCGAGCGTGCGGGCGGGACCGGACCGGTAGAAGGCCTCGCCCAATTCCGGCAGCCGGACGGATTCCGCCAGCACGAGCCGAAAGGCAGCCAGGGCGTCGGGCGACATCAGCATGGCCAGAAAGCGCCGTCCGACGGCCGCCAACCCTTCGAAGGGATCGTCGCCAAGCTGCAGCGGCTTGAGATTTTCCTCCATCTCGGCCCGGAACCGCTCCTGCACCATCGATTCGAACAAAAGCTGCTTGGATCTGAAATGGGCGTAAAGGGTGGCCTTGGAGACGCCGGCGGCGGCGGCGATGGAGTCCATGCTGGTGGCGGCATAGCCCTGGCTTAAGAACAGCCGCCCGGCAGCGGCCCTTATCTGGCTTCCCTTGCTGATCGAGGCCTTACTTGACTTTGCCGCCATCGCTTCTTGACCCTTATCCATCTTCGGCGTATTAAACTAAACCGTTCAGTTCAAATACGCAAGATCGCTCGCATCGCCCATGCCGCCGCCCATCAAAAAGCGCATCGCCGCCGTCGCCCTCGTCTTGCTGTCGATCCTGGCGGTCAGCGTTGGGATGTGGTGGAGCCAACGCCACATCCAAGGCACCGACGACGCCTATGCGGCCAGCGACATCACGGCTCTCGCCGCCAAGGTAGCGGGCTATATCGAATCCGTCGAGGTCAGCGACAATCAATCCGTCAAAAAAGGCGATGTGCTGATCCGCCTTGAATCGCGCGATTACGAGGCCAAGCGCGATCAGGCACAGGCCATGGCCCAGGCCAGGCGGCAGTCGCTTTCCCAGATCGAGGCCCGGCTGCGCCTGCAAGACGCCCAGATCCGCGCCGCCGGCGCCGACGTCAATGCCGCCGCCGCCGACACCGAGCGCGCCCGTGGCGATTTCGAACGGGCCCAGAAACTGGTCAAGAACGAGTTCGCCTCGCGCCAGAAACTGGACCAGACCCAGGCTGATTCCCAACGCACGGCCGCCCAGTTGAGCCGGGCCAAGGCAGGGGTCGAGGCGGCCAGGCGGCAGGTCGGCGTGCTGGATGCCGAACTGGCCCAGGCCCGGGCCCTGGCCGAGGAGGCCGAAGCCCTGCTGGAACTGGCCCAGATCGATCTTGAAAACACCGTGATCCGCGCCCCCGTCGATGGCGTGGTCGGCAACCGCTCGGCCCAGGCCGGCGAATATGTCCGCCCCGGCACCCAATTGCTGGTGGTGGTGCCGCTGGACAAGGTGTGGATCGAAGCCAATTTCAAGGAAACCCAGCTGACCCATATGAAGCCGGGTCAGAAAGCGACCGTCAAAATCGACGCCTTCCCCGACCAGCCCCTTGAGGGCCGCATTGAAAGCATGGCCCCGGCCTCGGGCGCCAAATTCAGCCTGCTGCCGCCCGAAAACGCCACCGGCAATTTCACCAAAGTGGTGCAGCGCGTCCCCGTGCGCATCGCCCTGCCCGCCGATTCCCCCCTGGCGGGCCGCATCATGCCCGGCCTGTCGGCGGTGGTGAAGGTCGATACGACGAGCCTGCCGTGACCGACGAACATCGGAAACTGACCCCGGGCGACTGGATCGGTTTCCTGGCCATGGTGCTGGGCATGTTCATGGCCATCTTGGACATCCAGATCGTTTCCAGTTCGCTGTCCGAAATCCAGGCCGGCCTGTCGGCGGGCCGCGACGAAATCTCGTGGGTGCAAACATCCTACCTGATCGCCGAGGTGGTGATGATTCCGCTCTCGGGCTGGCTGGCCCGGGTCTTTTCCACGCGCTGGCTGTTCCTGGCCTCGGCCTTCACCTTCACCTTGTCCAGCCTGGCATGCGCCTTCGCCTGGGACATCAATTCGATGATCGTCGCCCGGGCCTTGCAGGGCTTTCTGGGCGGGGCCATGATCCCCACCGTCTTCTCGTCGATGTTCATGCTGTTCCCGTTGCATATGCGCCCGATGATCGGCGTCATCATCGGCCTGGTCGCCACCATGGCCCCGACCCTGGGGCCGGTGGTCGGCGGCTGGATCACCGATCTCTTAAGCTGGCATTGGCTGTTCCTGATCAATCTGCCGGTCGGCGTCCTGGTCTGCGTTCTGGTCACCGTCTTCGTGCGCATCGACCAGCCGAGGTTGGAGATGCTGAAACGCATCGACATTCCCGGAATCTTGCTGATGGCCCTGTTCCTGGGCGGGCTGGAATACACGCTGGAAGAAGGCCCCGCCGACAACTGGTTCCAGACCGAGACCATCGTCTGGTGGGCCACCGTCACCGCCGCCGCCGCCATTCTCTTCGTCTGGCGCGAATTGGTGCATGCGCATCCAGTCGTCGATCTGTTCGCCTTCAGGAACGCCAATTTCTCGATCGGCTGCCTGTACAGCTTCATCATCGGTTCCGGCCTTTACGGCTCGGTCTATCTGCTGCCGCTGTTCCTGGGGCGCGTGCGCGGCATGAACAGTTTTGACATCGGCGTCACCATGATCGTCACCGGCGCCTTTCAGTTCCTGTCGGCGCCCATCGCCGGCATTTTGTCCAAGAAGATGGAGCCCCGCCTGATGCTGGGCCTGGGGCTTGTCCTTTTTGGCATCGGCCTATGGATGACCACGGCCATGACCAACGAATGGGGATTCTGGGAATTGTTCCTGCCCCAGGCGGTGCGCGGCGTTTCGCTGATGCTGTGCTTCCTGCCCATCAATCTGCTGGCCCTGGGCACCCTGCCCAAGGAGGAAGTGCACAATGCCAGCGGGCTGTTCAATCTGATGCGCAATCTGGGCGGCGCCATCGGCCTGGCCGCCATCAACACCGCCCTGATCGAGCGCTTTGACATGCATAAGGCCCATCTGGCCGAGTCGCTGACCCCCGCCCGCAGCCAGGTGTTTCAGATGCTGGACGGCATGTCGGCCTATCTGGGCGGCCTGATCGCCGGCGACGCCGATGCCGCCGCCCTGAAAACCCTGTCCCGCCTGATCGAGCGCGAAGCCTGGGTGCTGACCTTCGCCGACGCCTTCCTTCTGCTCTCAATCGGCTTTTTCCTGGCCCTTTTCTTCATGCCCTGGATTAAAAGCGTCAAAGCCGGCAAGGCTCCTTCAGAAGCGCACTAATCTTTTGCCCCTTTTTGCGGTATAACGGCGCAAAGGGGAGATGTGAATGCTGACGAGCGTCGTTCTGGTCCTGTCCGTTCTCCTGCAAGCGCTGGCCGCCTTTCTGTCGCTACGGCGCATCCGGCAAAGCGGACAGCATCTTTGGGCCTGGGGCTGCCTGAGCTCGGCCCTGACTCTGATGGCGATCCGCCGGCTGATCTCTTTGTACGACGCCATCGACCGGGGCAGCGCAGGCGGAAATCTGCCCGCCGAGGTGACGGCGCTGGCGATCTCGCTGCTGATGGTTGGCGGCGTCATCGGCCTGGGCCGGCTTCTCGACGCCGTCGAGCGGCAACGGGCCGAGCTGGACCGGGTCGTGAACGAGCTCAAGCGCTCGAACAAGGAACTCGAGCAATTCGCCTATATCGCCAGCCATGATCTGAACGAGCCCTTGCGCATGATTTCCAGCTATCTGGGACTGATCGAGCGCCGCCTGGGCGACAGGCTGGACGGCGAGATCAAGGAATTCATGAATTATGCGTTGGACGGGGCGACGCGCATGCGGGCCTTGATCGACGGGCTTTTGGAATATTCCAGGGTCGGACGCAAGGGCGAGCCCAGGGACGGCCTCGATCTCAACATCCTGCTGGCCGAGGCGTTGGCCGATCTGAAGCCGGCCATCACCCAGGCCGATGCCGAGGTGACGGTGGACAATCTTCCGACCGTGCGCGGCGTCGAGAGCGAATTGCGGCGCACCTTCCTCAATCTGATCGGCAATGCGCTCAAGTTCCACGCCAAGGACCGCAAGCCGAAGATCCATGTCAGCGCCACGGCCAAGGAAGGCGTTTGGGAATTTCTTGTCGCCGACAATGGCATCGGCATCGAGCCCAAGCATTTCGAGCAGATTTTCCAGATGTTCAAACGCCTGCACGGTCAAAGCGAATATCCGGGCACAGGACTTGGCCTGACCCTGGCCAAGCGCATCGTCGATACCCATGGCGGGCGTATCTGGATCGAATCGCAACCGGGCCAGGGCTCGACTTTCCGCTTTACCTTGCCTAAAAATTGACCCTCAGACGCCGGGCGGGCTCCGCCCTTGGCTTTCGCGCGGAATTCCGCGCGGGCCCTCAATGGGCCAGTCGCTGCGCTCCATCAATTACACCCGGCGCATGAGGGACCGGTTAAAAAGCATAATCGATATAGACCGGATCGACCGACTGCCGCCAAGGGCCGTTATACGAAGCCAAAAGCTGTTCGGCGGGCGTGATGCCCCGCTCGGCGATGCGGTCCAGCGGATCCAGGAATCCGCTTTCGTCGCGGCCCACGTCATCTTCCCTCGCCCGCCCGATCAGACCTTCGCGGGCGATGATGAGCATGCGCAGCGCCTGGTCGCGCACCAATCCCTTGCGAAACGGCGCCTTCAAACCCAGCTTTGGCACGTCGCGGCGCAACTGGGCCATTTCCTCGATGCTCCAATCCTTGACCATGTCCCAGGCCTCGGCCAAAGCCTCGCCGTCATAGAGCAACCCCGCCCATAAGGCGGGAAGCGCGCAGATGCGGCTCCAAGAACCGCCGTCGGCGCCTCGCATTTCCAGATAGCGCTTCAGGCGCACTTCGGGAAAGGCGGTGGTGACATGGTCGGCCCAGTCGCCCAATTGCGGCTTCTGGCCGGGCAGGGCCGGCAATTTTCCGGCCATGAAATCCTTGAAGCTTTGGCCCGAAGCGTCGATATAGCGGCCCTCGCGATAGACGAAATACATGGGCATATCGAGCAGGTAATCGACATAGCGCTCGAAGCCCATGCCGGATTCGAAGACGAAGGGCAGCATGCCCGAGCGCGCCATGTCGGTATCGGTCCAGATATGGCTGCGATAGCTCAAGTAGCCGTTGGGCTTGCCTTCGGTGAAAGGCGAATTGGCGAACAGCGCCGTCACGATCGGCTGCAGGGCCAGGGCGGTGCGGAACTTGGTCACCATGTCGGCCTCGCTCGCATAATCGAGATTGGCCTGCACGGTGCAGGTGCGCAGCATCATATCGAGACCCAGCGTCCCCACCTTGGGCATATAGGCGCGCATGATGGCGTAGCGGCCCTTGGGCATCCATTGTATCTCGTCGCGCTTCCATTTGGGATCGAAGCCCAGCCCGACCAGGCCGATGCCCAGCTTGTCGGCCACCTGCGTAACCTGGCGCAGATGTTCGTGCACTTCCTCGCAGGTCTGATGGATGGTCTCCAAGGGGGCTCCGGACAGTTCGACCTGCCCCCCCGGCTCCAGCGTGATCGAGGAACCGTCCTGGCCCGAAAGCGCTATGACCTTGCCTTGTTCGAAAACCGGTTTCCAACCGAAAACCTGGAGCCCCTCCAGAAGGGCTTGGATGCTTCTTGGCCCCTCGTAGGGCAGGGGCCGGAAGCTGACCTGATCGAAGGCGAATTTCTCGTGCTCGGTGCCGATGCGCCATTGCGCCTCTGGCTTGCAGCCCTCCTCCAGCCAGGTCACGAGCTGGGCCTTGGATGAGATAAGCTGGGCGTCTGGTTTTGATGGTCCGGACATGGCGTCAGAAGAACCCAGCCAAGGGGCTCCGTCAACGCAAGAGTTCTTGCGCAAGGGGCTTGAAAGCATGAATATTCGTCATATGGTCCCCAAGCAAATTCATGTCCTGGTCATCGAGGACAATCCCGGCGACGCCCGCCTGATCGAGCTGATGCTGGCCGAACATTCGGACGACGGTTATCAGCCGGTGTTCGCCTTGCGTCTGGCCGAGGGACTGGAAGCCATCGCCCGCCAGCCCTTCGACATCATTCTGCTTGATCTGTCGTTGCCCGATTCCCACGGCTTGGGCACCGTCGAGGCGGTTCTCGAATCGGCGCCCATGACCCCGATCATCGTGCTGACCGGCCTGGCCGACGAAAGCACGGCCCTGGCCGCCATGAAGGCGGGCGCCCAGGATTACCTGGCCAAGGGCCAGGGCGACGGCGAAACCCTGCGCCGCTCGATCCGCTATTCCATCGAGCGCATGAGCACCGAGGAGGAACGCCGCGAATCCGGAGAACGCCTGCGCCGCGCCCTGATGCAGACCATTCAAGCGGTGGGGCTGACCATCGAAAAGCGCGACCCCTACACCGCCGGCCATCAGCAGCGGGTCGCCGAACTGGCCGCCGCCATCGGCCGCGAGCTGGGTTTCGAGCCCGAGCGGCTGGAGGGACTGGAACTGGGCAGCGTCATCCATGATATCGGCAAGATCGCCATTCCCTCCTCGTTCCTGAACAAGCCGGGCCGCCTGACCGCCACCGAATTCGCGCTCATCAAAACCCACAGCGTGATCGGCTACGACATCATCAAGGATGTGGAATTCACCTGGCCGATCGCCAAGATGGTGCGCCAACATCACGAGCGCTTGGACGGATCGGGATATCCCGACGGCTTGAAGGGCGACGACATTCTGTTCGAGGCCAAGATCATCTGCGTTGCCGACGTCATCGAATCGATGGCCTCGAACCGGCCCTATCGCGCGGCGCTGGGCATCGACGTGGCTTTGGCTGAAATTTCCAGCAATCGCGGGCGGCTTTACGATCCCGACGTCGCCGACGCCTGCCTGAAGCTGTTCGCCGAGGGCCGCTTCGGATTCACCACCAGCGCGGTTTAGAGCGACTTGCAGAAAGCGCCCGTTATCCTCGTGCTTCGAGACGGATGCTGCGCATCCTCCTCAGCATGAGGATAACGGTATGAAACAAACCTACGAACCTCATCCTGAGGAAGCCGCGCAGCGGCTGTCTCGAAGGATGAGCCGTCATGAAGGACAAACGCTTGACGCATGAGGGCGATATTTAGAGTCCCCCGATCATCTTCTTGAGATCGGCGTAATCGGCGCTTTGCGGATCAAGCTGCTCCAAAAGGCGCGACCACAGAGCCTTGGCCTGACCCTTGTCGTCCTTGTCCAGCGCCGCCTGACCGGCGATGAACAGTGCGTCCATGGCCTGGGGATCGGCGGCCAGCACCTCGGCGATCAGCTTCGCCGCCTGGACCGGCACCTTGGCCTTGGGATCGCTCATGCGGGCCGATTCATAAAGCATCACCGCGAAGGCCTGCTTGAGGTCGAGATCGGCGGGCGACAATTCCAGCGCGCGGCCATAGGCGTCCCTGGCTTTGTCGATGTCGCCCAGGGCGGCATAGGAACGGCCCAGCATGGTCCAGCCCTGCGCATCCTTGGGATTGGCCTTCAGCCGCGCTTCCAGCTTGGCCAGCATGGCCCCGACATCGGGGGCACCCCCGTCTGCCGCCGGCATTTTTCCGGAAAGGCGCGCCTCGGCCTCGGCGATGCGCTGCTTAAGCATGGGCAGCCAGGGCGCATCCGCTTGCGACAACGCCAGCAAGCGGTTCCAATGTTTCAACGCCCCCTTGGCGTCATTCTCCTGCAAGCGTTCAAGCCCCAGGAAATACAGCGCTTTCGGATGATCGGGCCTGGCCAGCAGCGCGGTCTCGAAGGCCTGGCGGACATCGGACGCGATCTCGCCTTGCGCCGCATAGACTTGCGATTCCGCCATCTCGACGATCACTTCCGGATCGCGCTCGCCGTTCAACAGGGCTTGGCGCAGCGATTGCGCGCCCTCGGCATGGCGGCCCAACTGGCGCTGGGCGCGGCCCAGCAACAGCCAGGCGCTGGCATCCTTGGGCGTATGGCCCAGACGTTCGGTCAGGCGCGCCACATCGTCTTGCAGATTCTGCGCGGTCTCGACATTGGCGCCCAGGCGCTGCGCCAGCCGGTCGATATAGGGACGGTCCGGCATGCCGGGGCTGCCCAGCAGGGCGTAAAGACCGGCGCCGGAAAGGGCCAGCAGAACGGCAAGGGCCACCCCCAGAATGCGGCGCGATTTGAGCCCCAGGGGCTTGGATAGTCCCTCGCCCGCCTGCGCCGCCGCCAGCAGACGGCGCTGGATTTCCAGCTTGGCCGCCTCGTGAGCGCCATCGTCGATCAGACCCTCGGCATGTTCCTCTTCCAACTCGGCCAACTGGTCCTTGAAGACGGCGACGTCGTAATCGGCGCGATGATCGTGGCCCTCCTTCGCCGCCTTCAGCAGGGGCCTGGCGATCAGAAAGGCCGAAATCAAGGTCAACAGGGCGGCCATAATCCACAGCATCAGGCCTGGTCCTTCATCACGCGCTCAAGGCGCTTCTTCTCGTCGTCGGTCAGGGGGGCAAGCGGCGCCACTTCTTGCTTCTGGCGACGGTAATAGGCCCGGCCCACGCCCAGCGCTGCCAGCGCCAGACCCAGCGGCCCCAGCCACAGCAGCAGCGTCTTGGCGTTGAAGGGCGGCTTCAGCAACACATAATCGCCGTAGCGGTCGACCAGATACTGTTTCACGGCGCTGTCCGAATCGCCCTTGGCGATGCGCTCGCGCACAATCTGGCGCAAATCCTTGGCCAGATCGGCGTCGGAATCGTCGATGGATTGATTCTGACAAACCAGACAGCGCAGTTCGGCGCCTAGTTCGCGGGCCCTGGCCTCTTGCGCCGGGTCTTTCAGCATTTCGTCAGGATCGACGGCGAAGGCGGGTGTCGAGACAAGAATCGCCGCCGCAAAAAGAAGACGTTTCATTTCTGCAGCTCCCGGATGATAGGCAGCAGAATCTCGCTCCACACCCTGTCGTCGATGATGCCGACATGCTTGTAGCGGATGCGGCCCTCCTTATCGACGATGAAGCTCTCCGGAGCGCCGGTGACGCCGAAATCGACCGAGGCATGACCGGGGGCGGGATCGACGCCGACGCGATCATAGGGATCGCCGTTCTTTTGAAGCCACAAAGCGCCCTGAACCGGATCGTCGCGCCAGTCGATGCCCATGATGGGCACGATCTTCTGGGCCTTGATCTTCATGAGGTACGGATGCTCGGCCACGCAAGACACGCACCACGAGCCGAAGATATTGACCAGCGACACCTGGCCCTTCAGATGTTCGGTCTTCAGCCCCGTATCGCCGCGCCCGGGCAATGCCGCCAGATCCATTTGCGGCGCCGGCTTGTCGATCATCACCGAGGGAATGGCCCTGGGATCGAGAAACAGGCCTCGCGTGAAGAAGCCCAGCAAGCCCAGGAAAAGGATGACCGGCAGAAGATAGGCCCAGCGGTTTTTCATTTCGTTCGTCTCCCGACGGGAACGCCGACGCGATGCCGGCGGTCGAGCAGCGAAACCAAGCCGCCCAACGCCATGACCAGAGCCCCCGCCCACAGCCAGGGAATCAAAGGCTGCCAATAGAAACGGGTGACATAGCTGCCGCCGGGCGCGGGCTCGCTGATCACGGTGTAATAGTCGCCCAGCCAGGTGGAGTGAATGGCGGTCTCGCTGGTCGGACGCGGCGGGGTTTGATATTGGCGGCGCTCGGGACTTAGGCGCAGCAATTCCTTGCCGTCGCGCGACAGCAAGAAGGTGCCCTTCAGCGCGCCGTAATTGGGGCCCGGCACTTCTTCCACCGATTCCAGCAGGACATCGACGTCATGCAGGCGTACCGTCTCGCCGATCTTCATGTTTTGGATGCGCTCTTCCACCCAGGATGACGAGCCGACCACGCCCAGGATCGCCAGCGCCAGGCCGCCATGGGCCAGCGTCATCCCCCAGGCCGCCAGCGGAATCTGTCGGACGCGAACCAGCGCCTCGGCCCAGGGCGCCTTGAACAAAAGCGCCCGCTCGCCCAACTCCCACAGGCTGCCCAGCAACAGCCATGCCGCCAGCGCCATGCCGCCCGCCGCCGCCAGATCGCCCATCTTGCCGCCCGCCAGCAGCCAGACGATTCCTGCAAAAACCAGCGCCGCGGCGAAAACGAATTTCAAGCGCTTGAGCACCGTCCACAGATCGCCGCGCTTCCAGGTCAGCATGGGGCCGATGGCCATGGAAACGATCAAGGGCACCATCAGGGGCACGAAGACCGAATTGAAGAAGGGCGGCCCTACCGACACTTTGCCGCCGCCCAAGGCATCGACGAACAGGGGATACAGCGTGCCCAGCAGCACCGAGCCGGCCGCCGTGCTCATGATCAGATTGTTGAACAGCAGCCCGCCTTCGCGCGAGATCGGCTGGAACAGGCCGCCCGACTTCAAGCCGGGAGCGCGGATGGCATAGAGCATCAAGGAACCGCCGACCACCGCCGCCAGCATGGCCAGGATGAACAGACCGCGTCCGGGATCGGAGGCGAAGGAATGGACCGAGGTGATGACGCCCGAGCGGACCAGGAAGGTGCCCAGCAGCGACAGCGAGAACGTAAGGATGGACAGCAAGATGGTCCAGCTTTTGAGCGCGTCTCGCTTTTCCACCACCAGGGCGGAATGCAAAAGCGCGGTTCCCGCCAGCCAGGGCATGAAGGAGGCGTTCTCGACCGGATCCCAATACCACCAGCCGCCCCAGCCCAATTCGTAATAGGCCCACCACGAGCCGAGCGCGATGCCCAGCGTCAGAAACACCCAGGCGGCCAAAGTCCAGGGCCGCACCCAGCGCGCCCAGGCGGCATCGACCTTGCCTTCGATCAGGGCGGCGATGGCGAAGGAAAAGGCGATCGAAAAGCCGACATAACCGAGATAAAGAAAGGGCGGATGGAAGGCCAGGCCGGGATCCTGCAGCAATGGATTGAGGCCGTTGCCGTCCATCGGCGGGCGGGCGATGCGGGCGAAGGGGTTCGAGGTGAACAAGATGAAGGCGGCGAAGGCGCCGGCGACCAGGCCTTGCACGCCGACCACGCGCGCTTTCAAGGATGGCGGCAGGCCCTTGCCGAAGATCGCCACGACGCCGCCGAACAGGGCCAGGATGGTCAGCCACAAAAGCAGCGAGCCTTCGTGATTGCCCCACACGCCCGAGATTTTATACAGCATCGGCTTGGCCGAGTGCGAATTGCTGGCCACATTGACCAGCGAGAAATCGGAAATCACATAGGCATGGGTGAGGGCCGCGAAGGCGACGCCGACCAGCAACAGAAGTGCTACGCCGGCCCCGCTGGCTGCCGCCATCAAGCCCTTGTCGCCGCGTTGGGCGCCGTACAGTCCCAAGCCAGCCTGGGCCAGGGCCACGAACAGCGCCAAAGCCAGCGCAAAATGACCCGCTTCTGTGATCACTTCTTTGTGCCCCTCGCCGGGCGCTTGCCTTCGGCAAGCTTGGCCGCGGCCGAAAGGACCGCTGATCGCGGCATTTCAAATCTCACTTGCCCGTCTCCTTGCCTTGCGTGGCGGGATCGCGCCACTGGCCCGATTTCTTCAGCGCGTCGGCGACTTCGGGCGGCATGTATTTCTCGTCATGCTTGGCCAGCACGTCGGTGGCCGTGAAGACGCCGTTCGCGTAATGGCCCTCGGCGACCACGCCCTGGCCCTCGCGGAACAGATCGGGCAGCAGGCCGGTAAAGACGACATCCGTCGATTTGGCGGTGTCGGTGACCTTGAAACGCACCGTCTTGCCTTCCTTGACCACGCTGCCCTCTTCCACCAAGCCGCCGATGCGCAGCCGCTGATCGGCCCTGACCTGCTTGGTGGCCAGATCGGTGGGGCTGTAGAAGAAGACGATATTGTCCTGAAAGGCGGTCAGCACCAGGGCGGCGCCGCCGCCCAGAAACAACAGACCCACCAGCAGCAGCATCAAGCGGCGTTTTTTGCGGGGCGTCATGAACGCTGATCCCTTGCCGCCTTCCTGACCGCGTCCAATTTCTCGAATTCGGCTTCAGCCTTTTTCAGGCGCAGGCGGCTGTCGATGAACAGGGCCAGCATTACCAGAAAGGCCAGCCCGTAGGAGGGCCAGACGAAGCTTGCATATCCGCCCATGGAAAAAAGATCGCTCATGCCACCATCAACCTTCGCCGTGAATCTGGGCCAGCCTGATGTTGCGGATGCGCGTCTGCAAGATTTCCGAGCGCACGCGCCACAACAAAAGCGTGGCGTAGAAGGTGGTGAAGCCCACCCCCATCAACAAGAGGGGAATCAGCATGGCGGGATCGATCGAGGGCATGCCGGCTTTGGTGACGCTGGCCGGCTGATGCAGCGTGTTCCACCAATCGACCGAGAATTTGATGATCGGCACATTGACCCAGCCGACGACGGCCAGAATGGCCGAGGCCTTGGCGCCGCGCTCGGCATTGTCAAAGGCGCCGGAGAGGGCCATATAGCCGAGATAGAGAAAGAACAGGATCAACATCGAAGTCAGGCGGGCATCCCACACCCACCAGGCCCCCCACATCGGCTTGCCCCACAGCGCCCCGGTTACCAGACAGATCAGGGTGAAACCAGCCCCCAGCGGGGCCGAGCCCTTGGCGACATGGTCGGCGACCGGATGTTTCCACACCAGGGCGATGGCGCTGGCCACGGCCATGACCGTATAGGCGAACATGCCCATCCAGGCCGAGGGCACATGGACATACATGATGCGCACGGTTTCGCCCTGCTGATAGTCGGCGGGCGAGGCGAAGAGGCCGATCCACAGGCCGGAACCGATCAGCAACACCGTGGCCAGAGCGAACCAGGGGCCGACCAGCTTGGCGAATTTCAGGAATTTGGTTGGGTTTTGCAGTCCGAACATGGGGGTGTTTTAACGGGTCAAAAGAGGGTTTTCCAGAAGATTCATTTTTTGCCCCTCGCCGGGCGCACCCTGCGGGTGCTTGGCCGCCGCCGCAATGGCGGCTGGAAAAAAGCTTCTTTTTTTGCCCCTCGCCGGGCGCACCCTGCGGGTGCTTGGCCGCCGCCGCAATGGCGGCTGGAAAAAAATGCTATCTATTCCGCGGCCTGGCGAAGGGCCGCCGCACTGGCATACAGGCCCAAGGGCACGGCACCCAGCAGAATGGCCCCCAGGATGGCCAATTGCCCGGTCCAGGGGAAGGCGTGCTGGGCGGCATCGACGCAACCCACGGCGAAGATCAGAACGGGGATGAACAGGGGCAAAACCAGCAAGGAAATCAACACCCCACCCCGCCTGGCCCCCAGCACCAGGGCCGCCCCCACCGAGCCGATGAGGCTTAAGGCCGGGGTGCCGACGGCCAGGGTCAGGAGCAGCACCCCCAGATCATAAGCGTTCAGATTCAAGAAGATGGCCAAAAGCGGGGCCGCCGCCATCAAAGGCAGGCCGGTGGTCAGCCAATGGGCCGTGACCTTGGCCGCCACCAGCAATTCCAGCGGGGCCGGGGTCAGGATCAGCAGCTCCAGCGAGCCATCCTCGTAATCGGCCTGGTAGAGCCGGTCGAGGGACAGCATGGCGGCCAGCAGGGCGTTGACCCAGACCAGACCGGGGGCGACGCGAGCCAGGATGCTGGGCTCGGGCCCGATGCCGAAGGGAAACAGGATCACGGCCAGGACGAAGAAGCCGACCACCATCATACTGTCCGAGCCCTGGCGCAGGGCCAGACGCAATTCGCGCTTCAAGAGTTCCCAGTAACGGTTCATGCCGTTGCCCCCCCACCCGGTTCGCTGCGCTCACCACCCTCTCCCGCGCCGGGGAGAAAGTAGATTGTGCATCCTGCGTTCCCTCTCCCCTTGCGGGAGAGGGGCAGGGTGAGGGGTAATGGATGCCATGCCCGAATGGTCATGCCGCCTCCTGATTGGGGGGGGCGAAATCGGCGCATGTTTTATTGTCCCTCGCCGGGCGCTCACTCCGTTCGCTTGGCCGCGGCCTCAGTGGCCGCCGGGGGAAACGGCTTTCCGTGCAATATGGGACCGTCTTCATGCCGCCTCCTGATTGGGGGGGGCGAAATCGTCGAGATGCAAGATGGCGGCGTCGGGCAGATCGATGTCGGCATGGGTCGAGACGATGACCATGCCGCCTTGGGCGCGATGGGCGGCCATCGCCGCTTCCAGCGCCTTGACCGATGCCTTGTCGAGCGCCACGCTGGGCTCATCCAACAGCCATAATGGCGCGGGGGCGGCGATCAGTCTGGCCAGATTAACCCGCCGTTTCTGGCCCGCCGACAGCAGGCGGCCCGGCACTTCGGCCAGTCTTGCGATGTTGAAGGCGTCAAGCGCCTGGCCGACCCTGGATTCGGAATCATGTCCGTGCAGGCGCGCCCAGAAATGCAGGGTTTCGGCCACCGTCAGCACCGGCTTCACGGCGTCGTGATGGCCGACATAATGCAGACGTGCCCCATGGGATTCCATGTCTTCGGCGATATCCTGGCCATCCCAGACCAGACGCCCCGCCGTGGGGCGCAACAGGCCCGCCAGCAGGCGCAGCAGCGAGGATTTGCCCGAGCCGTTGGGGCCCAGCAGGAACAGAGCCTGGCCGAAATCGAGCTGAAAGGACAGGCGCGCGAAGACGGCGCGCCCGCCGCGCACACAGGTCAGATTCTCGGCAATGAACTCGCTCATGCCCTGGGTTTATAGCATGAAACGACAAGTTGTTAACCGCAGAGTCCGCCGAGGACGCCGAGGACGCCGAGGAACGCAGGTCTATTCCTCTGCGCCTTACTCTGCGGACACCGCGCCCTCTGCGGTCAACAAACAGGGCAATCAGTCGTATTTCCGGACGTCCTCGATGACCTTGCCGTCATTGGGAAGCGAACCGGGCGGCACGCATTCCACCTCGCCGTTCAGCTTCAAGACGGCATGCAGGCTGTCGCGCACCTTGGCGGCCAGTTCGGCGCCGCCCACGGTTTCGGCCTTCAGGGTCATCACGTCATTGCCCTTCTCGCCCGACACCACCAGACGCAGTTTCAGCAATTCGGGATGACGCCTGGCCAGTTCCGCCATCTGCTGGGGATGGACGAACATGCCCTTGACCTTGGTGGTCTGGTCGGCGCGGCCCATCCAGCCCTTGATGCGCATATTGGTGCGCCCGCATTTGCTGGGGCCCGGCGCCACAGCCGACAGATCGCCGGTGGCGAAACGGATCAGCGGATAGACATGGCACAGATTGGTCACCACCACCTCGCCGACCTCGCCCTCGGGCACGGGATCGCCGGTGCCGGGGCGCACGATTTCCATCAACAGCGTCTCGTTGACGATCAGGCCTTCGCGGGCCGGGGTTTCATAAGCGATGAGGCCGAGATCGGCCGAGGCATAGCCCTGCAGCACCGAAATTCCCTTAGCGTCGAATTCCGCGCGCAAGGAAGGCGGCAGCGCCTCGCCCGACACCCAGGCCTTCTTGATCGAGGAGATGTCGAGCCCCAGCTCGACGGCCTTTTCTTGCAGAATGCGCAGGAAGGAGGGCGTGCCGGCATAGCCCGAGGGCCGGATGGCGGCGATGGCCAGGGCCTGCTGCTCGGAATTGCCGACCCCGCCCGGAATCACCGGGCAGCCCAGCGTCATCAGCCCGCTTTCCAGGATGCGCGCCCCCGGCGTCAGATGATAGCCCAGGCAATCGAGCACCACATCGCCCTTGCGGAATCCGGCGGCGTACAGGCCGCGCGCCGAACCCCAGAAATCGATCTCGGGGCCTTCGGGGTCGTTGATGGGGCCGGGCGAAACGAAGATGCGCGACAATTGGGCAACCGGCACCGCCAGCATACCGCCGAAGGGCGGGTTGGCCTTTTGCAGATCGATCAGCTCCGACTTTCTGGTGACGGGCAGTTTGGCCAGCGCCTCGCGGCTGGTCACGGCTTTCGGATCGATGCCGTCCAGCATCTTGCACCAATAGGGCGCGTTGGCCTTGGCATGCTGAAGAAGGGCTGGCAATTTGGCGAAGAAATCGGCTTCGCGCTTGGAGGGTTCGCGGGTTTCCAGCGCGTCATAGAAATCGGTCAACGCCCGGTCTCCTTACCTTTTTGGGGGGGGGATTTTCGTTGTCGCTTGCGGAGGGGGGGCGGCAGCCGGCTTCAACGGCGGGGGTGGCGCCGGGCGAACTGTGGTCTGAAAGCTGGTGTTGACCCCCCCCTTGTTCAGATAACCCTCGACAAATGGGATGCCCCGAGCGTTTGGCTTGCTATTTGTCATGGGTTAATCCTCCCTCCAATTTTGCTTCAACCCCAGGGAATTCGATATGGATATCGTCGGAGCTGCGCGCAAGATAGACAAGCGGCATTTCATAAAGCAGTGCGCCTTCGAAATTATATATCTGCGCTTCGCTTATGAGAAGCTCGCGCATTTTCCCGCTCTCTGAGAACGCTTTGACCAAGCCACTATAGGTCAATTGCTTCTCAAAGTCTCGAACATTGACATATTCAGCCGCTGGGTTGTTGAAGGTGAAATCCCATACATCCTCGTTTCCATATTTCTTAGATGCCTTGATTTTTTGCATGAACCAATATTGCGGCTTGTATGTGGCGCCGTAGGTCCAAAGCAATCCAAGGACAATGGCGACGCCTGAGGTCACGAGAAGGTCTGTGAAGGAGAACACCGACGCCGGGGTCTGGCCATCGGCAAAGAACCGCGCCACCGGGTGCAAATGGCCAAACGCATCGTAAAGCGAGAAGGTGATGACGTAGGTTGCGACGCCGAAAACGAAGCAATTGAGGATAAAATAGAATTCAGACCCTCGTTCTTTTTCGCAGAAGGCACGGTGCATCAGGGCCCAGATAATTCCGGGAAAGAATATCAAAGCAAGTTGGAAAACGGCGATGTCGACTTTATCCACGCACAACCTTTCCTAGGCCAGCCAGCGCTTGCGGCGGCGATAATGCTTGGTGTCGCGGAAGCTTTTGCGCCCGGCGGTCGAGAGGCCGAGATAGAATTCCTTCACATCCTCGTTCTCGCGAAGCGATTTGGCTTCGCCGTCCAGAACCACGCGCCCGTTTTCCAGGATATAGCCGTAATCGGCGTATTTGAGGGCGACCATGGTGTTCTGCTCGGCCAGCAGGAAGCTGACCTTTTCTTGCTTGTTGAGCTGGGAGACGATTTCAAAGATTTCCTCGACCAATTGCGGGGCCAGGCCCATCGAGGGTTCATCGAGCAGGATCATGTTGGGCCGGGCCAGCAGCGCGCGGCCGATGGCCGTCATCTGCTGCTCGCCGCCCGACGTGTAGCCGGCCTGGCTTTTGCGCCTTTCCTTCAGGCGCGGAAAATAGCGATAGACCATTTCCAGGTCTTTCAGAACCTCGGCTCGCCCGTCTCTGCGGGTATGGGCGCCGGTCAGCAAATTCTCTTCAACGGTCAGATGTTCGAAGCAATGGCGGCCTTCCATGACCTGGACCACGCCCATCTTGACCAGATCGTTGGGGGTCAGCGCGTCGATGCGCTTGGACTGGTAGACGATGCTGCCCTTGGTGACTTCGCCGCGCTCGGCGTGCAGCAGGTTCGAAACCGCCTTCAAGGTCGTCGTCTTGCCGGCGCCGTTGGCGCCCAGCAGAGCCACGATCCTGCCCTCGGGCACCGACAGGGAAACGCCCTTCAGCACCAAGATCACGTGGTCGTAGATGACCTCGATATTGTTGATGACCAGAAGGTCGCTCGAAGGCTCAGTCATTCGATTTTCCCTGGTTTAAAGAAAGGCGGGCGCGGAACCCTGAAGCTCCGCGCCCGTATTCGCTTACATCGCCTTCGAGCAGTCACGCGGCGTGATGCCCTTTTCCTTGGCGTATTTCGCCGCCGATTCTTCGGCCAGCGGGCGGACCAGCGCCTTATCAGCCTCGATCCAGTCGGAAACGACGTTCCACTTCTCGCCATCCCACTGCTGGAACTTGACCGCGCCACCACCTTCATGATCGTTGCAGGACGTCTTCAACGGCTGCACCAGTCCCTCGGCGCCCAAAGCCTTGATGCGCGCCGCCGTCAGGTTGAGGTTCTCGAGGCCCCACTGAATCTGCTCGCCGGTCAGGGGCTTCTTGCCGAATTTCTCCTGGGCGATGCGGATGGCTTCCAACGACACGATGCCGGACACCACGCCACGGTTATAATAGATGGTGCCCATGCGCTCGGTCTCGACATTGCCCTTCTTCTTGGCATGGACGAACTTCTCGATGTCCTTCAGGACCGGGAAGTTCTTGCCGGCCGGATGGAAGCCAGCGGCCAGGAAGCCCTTGGCGGCGGTGCCGGCGGGACGCATGTCTTCTTCCGAACCCGACCACCAGACGCCCAGCATCTTCTCGCGCGGGAAGCCGATGCGGGCCGCTTCCTTGATCGCCGTCGGGTTCATGACGCCCCAGCCGCGCAGAATGACCCAATCGGGGGCAATCTGTTTGATCTGCAGCCAGATCGCTTTCTGATCGAGACCGGGATGGGCGACCGGGAAGTGCTTGACCTCGAAGCCGTACATCGCCGCCTGCTTGTTCAGGATGTCGATGGTCTCCTTGCCATAGGCGGAATCGTGATAGACGTTGACGAGCTTTTTGCCCTTCAACTTGTCCATGCCGCCTTCCTTCATGCCGATGAACTTGATCTTGGCGGTGTTCTGGGACCAGTAAGTGGTCACCAGCGGGAAGGTGTAAGGGAAGACCGAGCCGACCATGGCGTCGCCGCGGCCATAACCCATCGACACCACCGGAACCTTGTCGGCGGTTCCCTTTTCGAAGGTCGAATAGGTGATGCCGGTCGATAGCGGATGGAACATGGCGGCACCGGTCGGGCCCTTGCCCTTCAGGCGCTCATAGCATTCCACGCCGCGCGCGTTGTCATAGGCGGTTTCACATTCTTCCCAGGTCATCTTGACGCCGTTGACGCCGCCGTCCTTCTCGTTGACCATGGCCATATAGTCCATCATGCCGCCAAAATAGCCGGTGCCGCCGGCGGCGTAGGGGCCGGTGCGGTAGATGGGGATGGGCATGAACTGTTCCATGGCCTGAGCCTGGACAGGGGTGGGGGTTGCCGCCCCGCTGATCAGCGCGGCCCCAATGGCCAGGCCGGCTGTAATGGTCTTCTTCATTGCATTATCCTCCCAAAGTTAATTCGCCTGACTGCTGATGTTGCTCTTGTTAAACCTGACGTCAATAAGGGAAAGGCCACAATCTCAGCTTTTCCTTGGCGATCTGCCACAACCGGGCCAGCCCGTGCGGCTCGACGATCAGGAAAAAGATGATGAGGCCTCCGAAGATGATGTGTTCCAGATTGGCCATGGTGTCGGCCTGCAGCGTGCCGTGCCCGATCATGGCCGCGATGTTGTTGAGCAGGATCGGCAACAAGACGATGAAGCCCGCCCCCAGGAAACTGCCCAGGATCGAGCCGACGCCGCCGATGATGATCATGAACAGCACCTGGAAGGAACGGGCGAGGTCGAAGGCCGCCGGTTCCACTGTGCCGAGATAGCAATAGGTCCAAAGTGCCCCGGCGACGCCGCAATAGAAGGAGCTGATGCCGAAGGCCGACAGCTTGGTCTTCAGCAGCGGAATGCCGATGACCTCGGCCGAGACGTCGCGGTCACGCACAGCCATCCAGGAGCGCCCGATGCGCGAGCGCACCATGTTCTTGGCGGCCAGGGCCAGCACCGCCACCATGACCAGCGTCAGCAGATATTTCTCGACCGCCGTATCGACGGACAGGCCGAAGACCGTCATCGGCGGCGCCGAAATGACGCCCGACGAGGAATAGTTGGTGAACCAGCCGACATGGGTGAAAACCCATTCGATGAAGAATTGCGCGGCCAAAGTGGCCACCGCCAGATAGAAGCCCTTGATGCGCAGGGACGGCAGGCCGAAGACCATGCCGACCGCCGCCGCGCAGACGCCGGCCAGCAGGAAATCGACGATCAAGGGCAGCTCGGGCAGGCGCAGATTGAGGTTGTAGGCGGCGAAGGCGCCGACGGCCATGAAGCCCGCCGTGCCCAGCGACAACTGCCCGGCATAGCCGGTCAGGATGTTGAGGCCGATGGCGGCCAGCGACAGCACCAGCAGCGGGGTCAGGATCGAGCCCAGCCAATATTCGTCGGCCACCAGCGGCACCACAATGAAGGCCGCGATCAGCAGCAGCGACAGCGCGATGCGGTCCTGACGGATCGGAAAGATCGCCTGATCGGCCGGATAGCTGGTCTTGAATTGGCCTGATTCGCGATAGAGCATGCGTTACACCCGCTCGATGATTTTTTCGCCGAACAGCCCCTGGGGCCGAACCAGCAGGAAGAGAAGGGCCAGCATATAGGGGAACCAGTTCTCGACGGCGGCGATGGCGCCGCCGGTGAAGGTTCCGATATAGACCTCGGCCAGTTTTTCGGAAGCGCCAATGATCAGGCCGCCGACGATGGCGCCCGCCACCGAAGTGAAGCCGCCCAGGATCAGCACCGGCAGGGCCTTCAGCGCCACCAGCGAAAGCGAGAATTGAACGCCCAGGCGCGAGCCCCACAGCATGCCGGCGACCAGGGCCACCAGCCCGGCGGCGGCCCAGACGATGGCCCACACATGCTGAAGCGGAATGCCCACGGCCAGGGCCGCCTGATGGTCGTCGGCGACGGCGCGAAGGGCCAGTCCGACCTTGGTCTTGTTGAAGAAAAGAGCCAGCAGGCCGACCAGCGCCGCCGCCGAAGCCGCCGAGAAGATGTCGAAGGTGCTGATTTGAAGACTCAGGTTTTCCTGGATCCATTCATTGGGCAGGTCTTCGATGCCGAGATCGAGGGCGCGGACCTCGGTTCCCCACAGGCCCTGGCCCAGACCTTCCAGCAGATAGGACAGCCCGATGGTGGCCATGAACAGCGAAATCTGCGGCTGGTTGACCAGCGGGCGCAGCACCACGCGCTCGATGCCGACGGCCAGCAGCATCATGACGATCAGGGCCAGCAGCAGCGCCGGCCAGAAGGGCACGCCCATTTCCATGATGCCGACGAAGGTCAGGGCCGCGAACAGCACCATCGAGCCCTGGGCGAAATTGAAGACGCCCGAAGCCTTGTAGATGAGGACGAATCCCAGCGCCACCAGCGAATACATGACGCCCGACAGCAGGCCGCCGATCAGCACTTCGAAGAAGAAATTGAGGTCCGATGCCACCTTTGCCCCTCCTAATGCGCCACGCCGAGATAGGCGTCGATGACGTCCTTGTTGGCCCGCACTTCCTCGGGCGGGCCGTCGGCGATCTTCTTGCCGTAATCGAGCACGGCGACGCGGTCGGAAATGGCCATCACCACGCCCATGTCATGCTCGATGAGGACGATGGTTGTGCCGAACTCGTCGTTGACGTCCAGGATGAAGCGGCACATATCCTCTTTTTCCTCGACATTCATGCCGGCCATCGGTTCGTCGAGCAGCAGCAATTGCGGCTCGGCGGCCAAGGCGCGTCCCAGTTCGACGCGCTTTTGCAATCCATAAGGCAGGCGTCCGACCGGCGTCTTCCTTATGTTTTCGATCTGCAAGAAGTCGATGACGCGCTCGCAGACTTCGCGGTGTTCGATCTCTTCCTTCAAATTCGGCCCCACATACAAGGCCTGCCACAGGAAGTTGCGCTTCATCTTGGTGTAGCGCCCGGTCATGATGTTGTCGAGCACGCTCATGCCCTTGAACAGGGCGATGTTCTGGAAGGTTCTGGCGATGCCGTGCTGCGCCGTTTCGTGCGGCTTCATGGCCCGCCGGGTTTCGCCCCGGTAGGTCACCGTGCCCTGCTGCGGATGATAGACGCCGTTGATGACGTTCAGCATCGAGCTTTTGCCGGCGCCGTTGGGGCCGATGATGGCCAGAACCTCGTGTTCGCGCACATCGATGGAGATGTTGGTCAGCGCGCGCACGCCGCCGAAGGACAGGCTGATATTGTCGCACTTCAAGATGACGTCGCCGATAACCTTGGAATGGGAAGAGCCGCTCATCTCAGCCCGCCTTTTTCATAGGTTGATACCGCTCGGATTCCTGAATGCGCAAATCGGCCTTGATGGTGCCCTTGCGCCCGTCCTCGAAGGTCACCTGGGCCTCGATGGCGCAATGGGTCTTGTCGGAATAAAGCGCCGAAATCAATTCGGCGTATTTCTCGGCGATGAATCCGCGGCGCACCTTGCGGGTGCGGGTCAGTTCGCCATCGTCGGCATCCAGTTCCTTGTGCAGGATCAAGAAGCGCTTGATCTGCGATTCGAACAGATGCGGGTCATCCGCCAGATCCTGGTTGACCTTGTTCACGCAGTCGGTGAGCAGGCCGTAAACCTCGCTTTTGCAGGCCAGATCGGTATAGCCGGAATAGGCCAGGCCGCGGCGCTCGGCCCAGTTGCCCACCGCCTCGATATCGATATTGATGAAGCAGGCGACATAGTCCTGCTGATCGCCGTAGGCTACCGCCTCCTTGATAAAGGGGAAGAATTTCAGCTTGTTCTCGATATATTTGGGGGCGAACATGCCGCCGGTGTTCAGCTTGCCGACGTCCTTGGCGCGGTCGATGATCTTCAAGTGCCCGTCATCGTCCAGGAAGCCGGCGTCGCCGGTATGCACCCAGCCCTCGTCGGTCTTGGTGCTGCGCGTGCCCTCATCGTTCTTGAAATAAGCCAGGAAGGCGCCGGGGCTTCTGAACAGAACCTCGCCATTGTCGGTCATCTTCAACTCCACGCCGGGCACCGGTACGCCGACCGTGTCGTCCTTGACCTGGCCGTTGGGCTGGATGGTGATGAAGACGCTGGCCTCGGTCGAACCGTAGATTTGCTTGATGTTGACGCCCAGCGAGCGGTAGAAGCGGAAAATGTCGGGGCCGATGGCCTCGCCCGCCGTATGAGCCAGGCGGATGCGCGAGAAGCCCAGCACGTTCAAGAGCGGCCCGTAAACGAAAACACGGCCCAGCGCGTAAAGCAGGCGGTCGCCGAAGCCGACCGGGCGGCCATCCAGAATGGCGGCGCCGCAGCGCTTGGCCACGTCCATGAAGTAGTGGAACATGCCGCGCTTGATCGAACTCGCGTCTTCCATGCGGATCATGACCTGGGTGAGCAGATTCTCGAAGATGCGCGGCGGCGCGAAGAAAAAGGTGGGGCCCAGTTCGCGTAGATCGTGCATGACCGTGTTCGAACTTTCCGGGCAGGCGACGCAAAAGCCGGCGACCAGCGACTCGCCGAAGGAATAGATATGGTCGCCGACCCAGGCCATGGGCAGATAGGCCATCACTTCTTCGTTGGCGGTCAGATGGTCGAATTCGACCGCCCCCTTGGCCGACATCATGACGTTCCAGAAGGTCAGCATCACGCCCTTCGACTGGCCGGTGGTGCCCGACGTGTAGAGAATCACCGACAGATCGTCCTGCTTGCCCTGGGCGATGCTATCCTCGAAAAAGCCGGCCGCCTCGTCGCGGCCCAGCTCCTGCACCTTGGCGTAGCTGGTCAGGAAAGGCTGGGTGTAATTGCGAAGCCCCCGGGGGTCGCTATAGATCACATGTTCCAGGGTCAGGCAGTCGTTCTTGATCTCGATCAGCTTGTCGGTCTGTTCCTGGTCCTCGACGACGGCGAAGCGGACTTCGGCATGGCTGAGGACAAAACGCATTTCGTTGGCCACGGCGTCCTGATACATCGGCACCGGAACGCCGCCCAAAGATTGCGCGGCCAGCATGGCCCAGTACAGATGCGGGCGGTTGTCGCCGACGATGGCCAGACGGTCGCCGCGCTGGAAGCCCAGCGCCTTCAGGCCCAGGGCGAAGGCGCGCACCTCGTCGGCCACCTGGTTCCAGGTCCAGGTCTGCCAGATGCCGAAATCCTTCTCGCGCCAAGCGGGCTGCTGGCCCCGCGCGGCGGCGTGATGCAGCAAAAGCTTGGGAAAAGTGTCGTGAACGGACAGATCGGGCAGTCCTCTAGCCATCCAACCCACCCCAGCCGGCAAGCCTGCCGGCCCATACGGATTCCCCGATAAGGCTAAACGCCATCTTCAGTCGCCTCCTCCAACAACCTGATGCAGGCCCGGGCCGGAACTTTTCGTTCCTTGTTTCCCCGAACGTCAACCAGCCTAGAGGTAACGAAATTACCCTCCCCGGTCAACACCCTACAAAAATAATCTGGGCAAAATAAATTTATGTATCAGGATGTTCTTATTAACCGCGCTCAAACGCCGCGCGGGCATGTTCGTTTTGCCCCTCGGCCTTGCGCAAGCCTTCGGCTTGCTTGGCCGCCGCCGCAAAGGCGGCTTATTTCCCCTCGGCCATCTTGCCCAGGCGCAGGCGAAGGGCGTTCAGCTTGATGAAACCCTCGGCGTCGTGCTGGTCATAGACCGAATCCTCCTCGAAGGTCACATAATCGAGGCGATAGAGGGAATGGGGCGATTTGCGGCCCACCACCCTGGCCTGGCCCTTGTAAAGCTTCAGGCGGGCGGTGCCGGTGACGCGTTCTTGCGTTTTGTCGATCAGGGCCTGCAGGGCCAAGCGCTCGGGGGCGAACCAGAAGCCGTAATAGATCAGTTCGGCATAGCGGGGCATCAGACTGTCTTTCAGATGCGCCGCCTCGCGGTCGAGGGTCAGGCTTTCCACCGCCCGATGGGCCATGTGCAACAGCGTGCCGCCCGGCGTTTCATAAGCGCCGCGGCTTTTCATGCCGACGAACCGGTTTTCGACCAGATCGAGACGCCCCACGCCATGGCGACCGGCGATTTCGTTGAGCTTGGCCAGAAGCTTGCCCGGAGAGAGCTTTTCGCCGTTCACGGCCACGGCGTCGCCGCCCACGAAATCGACCTCCAGATATTCCGGCTGATCCGGCGCCATTTCCGGCGACACGGTCAGGCGCCAGATGTCCTCGTCGGGCTCGTGCCAGGGATCTTCCAGCGCCTTGCCTTCATAGGAAATGTGCAAAAGATTGGCGTCCATCGAATAGGGGGCCTCGCCGCGCTTGTCCTTGGCGATGGGAATCTGATGCTTCTCGGCATAGTCGATCAGCTTGGTGCGCGAATTGAGATCCCATTCGCGCCAAGGCGCGATCACCTTGATGGCGGGATTGAGCGCGTAATAGGTCAGCTCGAAGCGCACCTGGTCGTTGCCCTTGCCGGTGGCGCCGTGGCAGACGGCGTCGGCGCCGGTTTGCCTGGCGATCTCGATCTGGCGCTTGGCGATGAGCGGCCTGGCGATCGAGGTGCCCAGTAGATAGACGCCCTCGTAGAGCGCATTGGCGCGCATCATCGGATAGACGAAATCGGCGACGAACTCTTCTTTCAGATCGTCGATATAGATTTCCCTGATGCCCATCATTTCGGCCTTCTTGCGGGCGGGTTCGAGTTCCTCGCCCTGGCCGATATCGGCTGTGAAGGTCACGACTTCGCAGGCATAGGTATCCTGCAGCCAGCGCAGGATGATCGAAGTGTCAAGACCGCCGGAATAGGCCAGCACGACCTTCTTGATGCCGCTTTTCTTCGCCGTCATGGGAAAATGCCTTCAAAAGTGTGAAATCCGAGCGGCAGTATAGGCAAACAGGGCGTGGGAGCAAGGCTCAAACGCCGGCAAGAGCCGGCTGCTCTTCCTTGGTGATCCGGCCCTGCTCGAAATAGTCGAGCTTGGCCGGGCACATGGCGCAGGCGGGTTCGGCTGCGGTCATGAAGAAATTAACCAGCTCGTCCTCGCTGGCGGTGACAGGAACCGGGCGATAGGCCAGGTAAGGCCGCCAGGCCGCCTGCCGGTCCAGATCGAACTTTTTGGCCGCCAGCCCCAGATAGGCCAGGGGCGGGCATTTCCACAACGCCCCTTGATGGATCGTGCAGCAGGAGCTGTTCTGGCAGGCCTGCCAGGAGGCTTCGGGGTTTTTGTCCTCGAAGGGGCGCATATCGGGGCCTTCGCCCCGATAGGTGCGGTAGAAGCGAAATTCCTGCGTGCGCAGCATGACCTCGAAAGAGCTATGCAGCCGGGCCGTCTCGATCTCGACCAGCGCCTGATTGAAGCGGTCGAGATAGGCTTGGTCCTTGTGGGAATGGACGCTGATGTCCAGGCGGGTTCCGGTTTCGGCCAGGGTTTCGAACAGGCCGGGGCGCAGATGGCAGTTAAGCCCGTTGGTGATCAGAATGCGCTTCGAGTCGGGCCACAAAATATGGGCCAATCGAAGATAAGCCAACAAATCGGAATTGAGCAAGGGCTCGCCGCCCAAAAAGGAAAAGGTCCCCGGCATCAGGCGCGTGGCCCAGGCCCGCAGCCAGACCTCGCCCTCCTGAAAGGGAACGCTCCCCTTCAGCCCGTAATTCGAATAATGGGTGCAGCCCCGGCATTTCAGGTCGCAGGCATGCGCGAGATCCATTTCAAGAAATGGTATCCGGATCAGCTTCCAGTCGGGCTGCTTCAGCACCTGTTCCAATCCCAAGAGCGCGGCAGTGATCGCCGTATAATCTTTATATTTTTTCTAAAATAGCACGGCCTCAGACTTTCCCCTAGTCAAAGCGCGGCAATAATCGGTCAATTATGTGATATCGGGGCGTGATCGTCGTCGTCGATGCCGGCAGCCTGGCGGGCTTTGGCCAGTGACTGACGCTGGCGCTGGCTTTCCGAACGCAACTGGCCGCAGGCGGCCAGGATATCCTGGCCCCGGGGGCGGCGGATGGGCGCCGAAACCCCTTGTTCGAACAAAAAGTCCGAAAAGCGCTTCACCTTGTCGAGAGCCGGGGTCTCGTAGAGGGCGCCCGGCCAGGGATTGAAGGGGATCAGATTGAACTTGGCGGGAATGTCCTTGGTCAGGCGCAGCAGTTCCCTGGCATCGGCCAGACTGTCGTTCAAGCCCTTCAGAAGCAGATATTCGAAGGTGATGCGCCTAGCGTTGGACAGGCCGGGATAATCGCGGCAGGCCGCCAGCAATTGGGCCAGCGGATATTTCTTGTTGATGGGCATCAATTGGTCGCGCAGATCATCGGTGACGGCATGCAGGGAAATCGCCAGATTGACCCCGGTGTCGGCGCCCAGCTTCGGGATCAGCGGCGCGACGCCCGAGGTCGAGACCGTGATGCGCCGGCGCGACAAACCCAGCCCTTCGGGGTCCATCAGGATCAGCAGCGCCTTTTTCAGATTCTCGTAATTGAACAGGGGCTCGCCCATGCCCATGACGACGAGATTGGTGATCTTGCGCGTGCCGTCGGTCGGCGTCGGCCATTCACCCAGAGCATCGCGGGCGGCCATGAACTGGCCCAGGATTTCCCTGGTTTCCAGATTACGCACCAGAAGCTGGGTGCCGGTATGGCAAAATCGGCAGGTCAGCGTGCAGCCGACCTGGGTGGACACGCACAGCGCGCCGCCCTCCTCGTCCATGTCGGGGATATGGACGGCTTCGGCCTCGTTGCCATCGTCGAAACCCAGCAGCCATTTGCGGGTACCGTCCATCGATTGCTGGTCGCGCACGATCCGGGGCCGCCCGGCAAGATGACCTTTCCCGAGAAGCTGGCGCAAATCCTTGCCCAGCGTCGTCATGCTTTCGAAATCGCAAGCCCCCTGATGGTACAGCCAATGCCAGAGCTGCTTGACCCGGAAGGGCTTCTCGCCCAGTTCGGCCAGCAAATCCCTTAATTCGCCGCGATCCAGGCCGATCAAATCTAGGGGAAGAGCGCCGTTCATGCCGGGGATATAAGGCGCTTCGGGCTCCGGGAAAAGTAAAATCGGGAAATATTCGACAGATATCTTTATAACTCTTGGGAAAGACTTACGGATTTCTGATTAGGTCGATTGGCGGAAAATGGGAATAGTTCCAAGATTCCCTCCTCACCGGCCGAAGAATTCGTCCTTGGCCTGCCGCCAGTGTCATGGGGGTTTAATCATGCTGTCGGCCTGCGCCGCCGGGACCAACGACTGGGATACGGCGGGAGTCGCCGCCATGAAGCCGGCCGGCAGCGCCTTCAGCCAAGCCCTGCATAAGCGGTATGTCGAACGCGCGGCTTTCGAAGTCGGCGAGGGCGACTGGTCTTCCGTCACTTTCTTCAACAGCCGCGCCCGTTCGTCGGTCTTGGGCAATCCACCGGCACCCCAGAAAGTCGAGGAACGCGCCCTCAAGGGCGGAGTTGATGAGATCAAGGCGGCGCATGCCAAGCTCGTCTCGGCTCTGGCCACCAAGCGCAACGAAGCCGTCAAGGCCGCGTTGGTCAAGGAAGGCGTCGATGCCAAGAGCATCGTCATGTCGGCCAAGGGCGACACGTCGCTGCAGGTTCCGACGCCCACCAATACCCGCGAGCCCAGGAACCGCCGGATCGAAATCGTCCTCCAGTAAGGACGCATTCATCCACTCAAACGAAAACGGCGCCCTCGGGCGCCGTTTTTATTGCCGAAAAGAATAGAAGTCACAGATTCGATATTTGACTTGATGTTAATCAAGCATTAGTCTCTCGGAGGGCCGTCAACCTCAAGTATTGGCCCCTGCACAAGTGCATATATTTTAGGCACACCTATGTTGCATGGTTAATTTCTAGGCGCTTCTTGCTTGATCGCTTGCGATTCTGGCTTAAATATATCTCCGCCATTCTGGCACGGGACTTGCTTTTACTCCGGGCTGACACCCACCTTTTCCGCCCACTACGGGCGTATTTGGGAAAGTCGCCGGATACGGCCAGGAAAATTACATTCCACCGCCGCCCGTGCGACGTCCCGCCTGGAGGCAAGAATGATGCATCCACCCCACCGGCGCCGTCTGGTCGTAATCGGCAATGGGATGGCCGGCATGCGAACGGTCGAGGAATTGCTGGCCCGCTGCCCGGCAGGCTACGCCATAACCGTTTTCGGCGACGAGCCGCTTGTGAATTATAACCGCATCATGCTGTCCTCGGTTTTGGCGGGCGATAAATCAGCCGAGGAAATCGCCATCAACGCACACTCCTGGTATGAGGAGAACGGCCTCACGCTCCATGCGGGCGATGCCGTGCTGTCGATCTGCCGGAAAACTCGCACCGTCACCTCGGCTTCAGGGCATACCGTTCCTTACGACAAGCTGCTGATCGCAACGGGCTCGAAGCCGCTGATGCCGCCGCTGCCCGGCATCGAGTTGCCCGGCGTCGTCGCCTTTCGCCAAATGTCCGACGTCCAAGCGATGCTTGAGACGGCGCAGACGAAGCGCCGGGCCGCCGTCATCGGCGGCGGCCTGCTTGGCCTGGAAGCCGCCTGGGGCCTTAAACGGCGGGGCATGGATGTTGCCGTCGCGCATCTGATGCCATCGCTCATGGAGCGCCAGCTTGACCGGGAAGCCGCCGCTTTGCTGCAACGGGAACTGACAGAGCGCGGCCTGCATTTCTTCATGAACGCCCAGTCAGAAGAGATTTTGGGCGAGACGCGCGCCGAGGGGCTGCTTTTTGCCGACGGCAGAAGCGTCCCCGCCGATCTGGTCGTGGTGGCAACCGGCATCCGCCCCAATGTGGCCCTGGCGAAAGCCTGCGGGCTTGACATTAATCGCGGCATTGCTGTCGGCAACGGCATGGAAACTTCCGATCCGGATATTTACGCCGTCGGCGAATGCGTCGAACATGGCGGGCAAACCTTCGGGCTGGTCGCCCCGTTGTGGGAACAGGCCAAGGTTTGCGCCGCCAGGCTGGCGGGAGACGCCACGGCTTCCTATACCACGCCGCCCTTATCGACCCGGCTGAAGATCACCGGCATCGATGTTTTTTCTGCCGGCCAACTGGCAACGCAATCCGACGACGACAGCGAACTGGTGTTGCGCGACTCGGGCCGGGGCGTTTACCGCAAGCTGATCTTGCGGGAAGGAAGGTTGGTTGGCGCCGTGATGTATGGCGATGTCGCCGAGAGCGGCTGGTATTTTGAGCTGATCCGGAACCACAGCGATATTTCGCCGTTCCGCGACCGCATTTTGCTTGGGCGGGCGCTTTCCCATGCCTGCGCCCATGACAAAGACATGGAAACCGATGTCGCGGACTTAAGCGACGACACCCAGATATGCGGCTGCAACGGCATCAGCAAAGGCGCCATCGCCGCCGCTATCAAATCCAAGCAACTGACAACGCTAAATGAGGTGCGGGCCCACACCAAGGCTAGCGCCTCATGCGGGCAATGCACAAGTGCCGTTCAGGCCATTCTGGCCCATGTCACGGGCGCAGCCGCGCCGCTCCCTGAAACGATGTGCGGATGCACGGATTTGAGCCACGATGCCGTGCGCAAAGAAATTCTGACGCAAAAGCTGAAGACCCAGGAGATGGTATTCTCGGCTCTGGCCTGGCGAAGCGCCGATGGCTGCGCCAAATGCCGCCCGGCCCTAAATTATTATCTGCTGTGCGCCTGGCCGGGGGAATATGTGGATGATTCAAGATCGCGTTTTGTCAACGAACGCCTGCATGCCAACATCCAGAAAGATGGCACTTACAGCGTCATTCCCAGAATGTGGGGAGGACTTACCAACCCGGCGGAGCTGCGAGCCATTGCCGCCGCGGCTGAGAAACATGGTGTTCCGGCCGTCAAGGTCACGGGCGGGCAGCGCATCGATCTGCTGGGCGTGCCGAAAGAACGGCTGCCAGCGATCTGGGCGGATCTGAATGCCGCCGGCCTTGTATCTGGCCATGCCTACGGAAAATCCCTGCGAACCGTCAAGACCTGCGTCGGTTCGGAATGGTGCCGGTTCGGGACTCAGGACTCGACAGGCCTGGGCGTCAAGCTGGAAAAGATGACTTGGGGAAGCTGGACGCCGCACAAATTCAAGATGGCCGTGTCCGGCTGCCCCCGCAATTGCGCCGAGGCATCGATCAAGGATTTCGGCATCGTGTGCGTCGAAGGCGGCTACGACATCATGGTTGGCGGCAATGGCGGCATCGAGGTCCGCGTCACCGACCAGTTGACTAGGGCCGTCTCCGAAGAAGAAGTTATGGAATTTTGCGCCGCTTTCTTGCAGCTATACCGGGAGGAAGCTCGCTATCTGGAGCGCACGGCGCCCTGGGTTGAACGCATGGGTATCGCCTACGTCAAGAAGCGCCTGGTTGATGACGCGGCAGGCCGCAAGGCGCTGGCGGGGCGCTTTGCGCATGCGCAACGCTATTCCCAAGACGACCCCTGGTTCGAAAGGGCCGGGAGGGGGGCAGATGCCCACGAATTCAAATCCTTGGCGGTAGTGGAGTGAATGATGAGCGCTTGGATAGAAATCGGCAAACTCGATGACATTCCCATACGCGGATCGCGGATTGTGGAAACGCCCGCCGGCCAGCTTGCTTTGTTCCGGACAAGCGATGATGGCGTATTCGCCCTTGTCAACCGCTGTCCGCACCGTGGCGGTCCCCTGTCGGAAGGCCTTGTTTCCGGCAAGGTCGTCGTCTGCCCCCTGCATGGCTGGACGATCGATCTGGAAAGCGGTTCCGCCACTGCGCCGGACGAAGGCTGCACGCCGCGCATGACCGTACGTGTCGAGAACGGGCGGCTGTGGCTGCCCTCGGGTGGCACATTTCCGCACGACCCGTGAACAAAGGTTAAACCCTGGCCACGCGCAGCATGTTGGTGGTGCCCTCGGCGCCGAAGGGAACGCCGGCCACGATGACGATCTGGCCGCCGCGCTTGGCGAAATCCTGGGCCGCGACATGGGTGGCGACCTCGACCATCTCGGCCACGTTCTTGATGTCGTTTTTGGTATGCACCATATGGATGCCCCAGGCCAAGGCCAGGCGCCTGGCCGTGCTGGCGCGTAGCGTCAGGCCCAGGATCGGCACGTCGGGCCGCTCGCGGGCCACCCGCAGGGCCGAGAAGCCCGACGACGTATAGGTGACGATGGCCGATGCCTTGATGGTGTGGCCGACCTGGCGGGCGGCCCTGGCGATGGCGTCGGCCATGGTCGGCGTCGGATCGCGCTGATCGGACGAGCGGATGCGCTCGAACAAGGGATCGGTTTCGACGCTTTGAATGATGCGGTCCATGATCGAGACGGCTTCCAGGGGATGCGCTCCCGCCGCCGTTTCCGCCGACAGCATGACGGCGTCGGCGCCGTCATAGACCGCCGTCGCCACATCCGAGGCTTCGGCCCTGGTCGGCACCGGCGCATGGACCATCGATTCCAGCATCTGCGTCGCCACCACCACCGGCTTGCCGGCCTGGCGGCAGGCGGCCACGATCTGCTTTTGCAAGATGGGCACGCGCTCGGGCGGGCATTCGACGCCCAGATCGCCACGCGCCACCATGACGGCGTCGGCTTCGTTGATGATGCCGGACAGTTCCTGGCCGATCACCGCCGAGGGCTTTTCCAGCTTGGCCAGCACGCCGGCCCGGCCCTTCACCTTCATCTTCAGCTCGGTGACGTCCGAGACCCGCTGCACGAAGGACAGCGCTATCCAATCGACGCCTATCTCGAGCCCGAATTCCAGATCCTCGAGATCCTTGGCCGTCAGCGCCGACAGGCCCAGCACCACGCCGGGCAGATTGACGCCCTTGTGATCCGAAAGCTCGCCGCCCTCGATGACGCGGGTATGCGCATAGTCGGCGCCGCAACGCTCGACCAGCAACTTCAGCCTGCCATCGTCCAGCAACAGTTCCTCGCCCGGCTTCAGGGCCGCGAAAATCTCGGGATGCAAAAGCCCGACCCGCTTGTCGTCGCCGGGCTTGGGATCGAGATCGAGCCGGAAAGCCGCCCCCGCTTCCAGATGCACCCGCCCGTTCTCGAACGTATCGACGCGCAGCTTGGGCCCTTGCAGATCAAGCAGCACGCCGATGGGCCGCCCGGTTTCCTCTTCCAGGGCGCGGATGACGTCAAGCCGGGCCTTGTGCTCGGCATGCGAGCCGTGGCTCATATTCAGGCGGAAAACATCGGCCCCGGCCCGAAACAGGGCGGCGATTTTTTCCGGCGTCGAACTGGCCGGACCCAACGTGGCGATGATCTTGGCATTGCGGCTGCGGCGCATCTATTTCGTACTCCCCCCGAGAGATACGCCAGCATACTGGATCGAGTCTTATTTAGCCAGCAGCAGACGCAAATCATTCAAGTTGGTGCGCGTGGGTCCGGTGACGATCAATTGACCCAGTTGTGCAAAGAAAGCGTAACTGTCGTTGGCGGCCAGATGCGCCGCTCCGTCCAGCCCCAGGGCCTGGGCCTTCGCCAGCGTCTCGGGTCCGATCCAGGCCCCCGCATTGTCGCAACTGCCGTCGATGCCGTCAGTGTCGATGGCCAGGGCATGGATGTTGGGTGCCCCCGCCAGCGCCAGCGCCAAAGCCAGCAGATATTCGCCGTTCGGCCCGCCCCGCCCTTGCCCTTTCAAGGTTACGGTCAGCTCGCCGCCCGACAGGATCAGCGTTCCCGGCCTGGCGGCCAGCGCCAGTTCGGCATGCGCCCTGGCCCTTTCTCGCGCCTCGCCCTCGACCCGGTCGCCCAGATCAATCACGGACAATCCCTGCCTTTCGGCCTCGGCCCTGACGGCGGCCAGCATGTCGGCAGGCTTCAGAATCAGGCGATAGTCGGCTCTTGCCAATCTTGGATCGTCGGGCTTGAGTGATTCCGAAAAGACCGGCGGCGGATCGATGGCGTAGCGGCGCAAAACCCCTTTCGCATCCTCGATGGTCGTCGGGTCGCCGATCGTCGGGCCCGAGGCGATGATGGCGGGATCGTCGCCCGCCACATCCGACACCGCCAGCGTCAGCACGAAGGCGGGATGGGCGGCGGCGGACAGACGTCCGCCCTTGATGGCCGACAGATGCTTGCGCACGATGTTGATGTCTTGGATCGGCGCTCCAGAAGCCAGCAGCGCCTTGGTGACGCGCCGCTTCTCGGCCATCGAAAGCCCGTCCGCCGGCAAGGTCAGCAGCGCCGAGCCGCCGCCCGAGATCAAGGCCAAGACCAGATCCTCCGCGCCGAGCCCCCGCACGCTGTCCAGAATGCGCCTGGCCGCCGCTTCCCCCTGTTGGTCGGGAATCGGATGCGCCGCTTCCACGCAGTCGATGCGGCGCAAGGGCAGTCCGCCATAGCCATAGCGCGTGACCACGATTCCCGACAGCGGCGCGTCCTTGGGCCAGGATTCCTCAAGCGCTTGGGCCATGCGGGCCGCCGCCTTGCCCGCGCCGACAACGACGGTGCGGCCCTTGGGCGGATGGGGAAGAAAGGAAGCGAGAGAGCGGGCGGGATCGGCGGCGTCCAAACCGGTCTTCATCAGCGCCAAAAGCCGAGCCCCGGCGGGACTCATTTTTGCGGCTTGCAGAAGGTTTCGCGAACCATCAAGGCGCCGATCAGCGAAGCGATCTGGCAGCCCGGCAGCACCAGGAAGGCCGATTGCCAGCCCGCCAGGGGATAGATGCGGGCCCCGTTCAGCAAATCGCCGGCCCAGCCGAGATCGAGCAACCAGCCGGTCAGGGATTGGAAGATGGCGCCGGTGCCCATCACCGCCATATTGACGATGCCCAGCGTCGCCCCCGCCGCCCAATTGGGATTGTGTTCGCGCGCGGTGGCGAACAAAAGCACCATGCCGCCGGCGCATGTGCCCTGCACCAGCAGCAGGACCGACAACAGGCCCAGGGGCAGAGGCAGATAAAGCCAGACCAGGGTGATGGCCAGCGAAACGCCGGACGCCGCCAGCATCGGCGGCTTGCGCCGGCGCCAATGGTCGGACAGCCAGCCGAAGATCGGCGAGCCGATGCCCCAGCCGACCAGCATCATCGATACCGACGCCGCCGCCTCGGGCCGGGCGACGTCATAGCGGGTCATCAGATAGGGCACGCCCCACAGGCCGGCGAAGGTCAGCATGGGGGCGGCCAGCAGGGCGCCGAACAGCGACGTCCAATAGGTCTGCGGCTCTTTCAGCGCCAGCAGGACGCCCGACCATAATTTGGTGCCTTCCTCGGGATCGTAGCTTTGCGGGCCGGCATCCTTGGGCCGGTCGCGCACGATCAGCGCGAAGGCCGCCGCCAGGACGACGGCCAGCATGGCCGCCCCGACCAAAGTGCCGCGCCAGCCGAACTCGGCCACCGCCAGGCCCAGGGGCACCTGTCCGCCGACGGCGCCGGCCATGCCCATGGCCATGGTCAGACCGGTCAGCAGGGCAAAGCGTTTGGGCGGAAACCAGACCGACGCCACCTTCAGCGCCCCCACCCAGGTGACGGCGGTGCCGACGCCGATCAGCGCGCGCCCCACATAGGCCAGATTGACGCCGTCGGCCTGGAACAGATAGCAGCCAAGCCCGGCGATCAGGGCCGAGACGGCCAGCATGCGCCGAGGCCCGATGCGGTCCAGCATCAGGCCGATGGGAATCTGCAAGGACGCATAGGCGTAGAAGTAAAGCGACGACAGGATGCCGGTGATGGTGGCGCCGACCGCGAAATCGCGCATCAGCTCTTGCACCATGACGCCCGGCGCCACGCGCTGGAAAAATCCATAGCAATAGAAAACCGCCGCCAATCCCCACATGACCCAAGGCAGCAGCTTCATTTGTCTTCTGCTCCGCAGACGGCCAGAACTTGCGACATATGCTTGCCGATCAGTTCTTGCGCCAAGGCGCCGTCGCCCGCTTTCACGGCTTCCAGGATGGCGCGGTGCTGGCGGGTCAGACGCCTGGCTTCCTCGGGGGTTTCATAAACGCCCTGCCTGAGATGGGTCACCATCCCGGCCATGACCTCGCCGACGACGGCATGGATATGGTCATAGACGGCGCTGCCCGCCCCTTGCGCCAGGGCCTTGTGAAAGGTCAGATCGTCGGCGACGGTGCGCTTGCGCTTGGCGTCGGACTCCATCGAGCGCACAGCCATTTCCATGGCGGCCAGGGCTTTGGCATCCTGGCGCTGGGCGGCCCGTTGCCCCGCCCAGCCTTCGAGCAGGATGCGCAACTCGACCAGATCCCTCAGATTCTGCGGTGAACGGCGAACCAGACCGGCCAGGGGCGATTCCAGCGTGCGGGCCGTCGAGACCACCTTGGTGCCGCCGCCCTGGCGGGCTTCCAGATAGCCTTCCGCCTTCAGAGATTGCAGGGCGGCCCGCACCGAAACCCGTGAAACCTTCAAGGCCTCGGCTAGTTGGCGCTCGCCGGGCAGGCGTTCGCCGGCGCCCAGCACGCCTTCGTCGATCAGGCGGCGCAGATGCCCGGCCACCCGCTCGGACAGCAGGCCATCGTCTTGGCGTTCTGAAATCGCAAAACTGGTCATACCAAATTTATGGGGGCGATTGACGCGCCCGTCAACTCCCCAGCCGTCAACTCCCCCGTTTGGCCAGAACGATGCCGGCCAGGATGACGCCGCCCCCCGCGGCCACCAGCAGGGTCAGAGGCTCGTTCAGCATCCCGGCCGCCAGCAAGGTGGCGACCAGGGGCTGCAGCAGCAAGACCACCGAGCCGAACGAGGCGGGCAGATGGGCCAGCCCATAGGCGATCAGGCTTTGCCCGCCGACATGCGAGACCAGGGCCAGGGCGATCAGCGCCTCCCAGCCCTGGCCGGGCTGGGGCCACAAAGCCTCGCCCGAAGCCAGGGCGGCCAGCAGCAGCAAGGGCGTCGTCACCAACCCGCTCATGGTCATGATGGCCGCCGTTGAAAGCCGTTGACGCAGGCGCCCCACCGCCACGATATAGCCGGCATAGAAGACGGCGGTCAGTTGGCCCAGCAGATCGCCGGCCAGATGCTCGCCGCCCAGGCTCAGATTCCCGCTCATCAGCAAGACCGCGCCGCCCAGCGCCAGAACCATGCCGAGAATGAAAAGCGGACGCACGCCCTGCCTGAACAGAATCCACCCCGCCAGGGTGACATAGATGGGCGCGAAATTGGGAAACAACGTGGCGTTGGCGATGGTGGTCAGCAGCACCGACCAGTGCCAGACCGCCAGATCGGCGGCAAAGCAGACTCCCGCCGTCAACAGCCCCTTGACGTCGCCCTTCTGGAAAGGAGCCTGCTTGCGCAAGCGCGTCTCCCAGGCCAGCCACAAAGCCAGCACCGGCAGCGCCAGCAGCAGGCGATAGAAAGCGGTGGCCGACGGCCCCAAGGGGCTTAGACGAACCAGAATCGGGGCAAAGGCGATGCCGACCGCGCCCAGCAGCAGGCAAGCCAGCGCCAGACGGCCGGTTTTCATTTGACGGCACAGGCCTTGCCGATCTCGCGATAGGCCTCGGCGAATCCCGACAGCGCATACGTATCCGTGGTCGGCTTGCCCTTGGCGGGAACCGCCTTCACGGTCAGCGTCTTTTCCTTCTGCAGGGCTTTCAGGAATTTGTCGTCGTCGCCGGCGCGGGCCCAGGCGGTGTCGTCCTTGGTGTAGAAACGGAGGGTGGCCGAGCCCAGGGCCGCCTCGGCATCGGTTCCTTCTTTGATCTCATAGCCCAGCGTGATGCTGGGCACATGGGCGCTTTTGCCGGGTCCGTGCGTGACCATGACATAGGCCGCCTTGCGCCCCGGCACCTCGCCCGCGCTGGATTTGGCGGGGCTGGCCGCATAGCAGACCTTCGCCGCCCCGCTTCCAAAGCTATAGGCTTCCCAATCGCCATGGCGCGACAAAAGCTTGGCCGGCTCGGCAAAGGCATTGGATCCGATCAGCAGGAAAAACAGGGCAAGACTGGCGCGCGACATGACGATCTCTCGGCAAGGGGAAAGAAGAAGGTCATCGCACGAAGCGCCCCAAGAAAGCGTTAATCGGCTTGGGATCAGCTTGGGATCAGCTTTCCGTGGCCAGGACGCGGGCCAGATGCGACAGCACGTCCTGATGGCGCTCGTTGTTGATCATCGAGAAGTTGCGGGCCAGTTCCAGGCACATGCGCTGGCGGGCCGAGAGGTCGGGATCGCGCTGCTCTTCCAGCCCTTCGAAGAAGAAGCTGACCGGCACCCCCAGCACCTGGGAAATCTCGTACAGCCGTCCGGCGGAAATGCGGTTGATGCCGCGCTCGTATTTGTGCGCCTGCTGATAGGTGACGCCGATCATGTCGGCCATCTGCTGCTGCGACAGGCCCAGCATGACGCGCCGCTCGCGGATGCGCACGCCGACATGGCGGTCGATGTCGCCGGCGCGGTTCGCGGGTTTTCCGCCTTTCGCCATCTTCTTGGTCATCTCTCAGCTCGTTCACTCAGCTGGCGCGCAAGAATATTCACGCCCGGCGAATTAGTACGCAGATAAACGCTAAAAGGCAATCCTATTAAGTGGTTACAATACCAAGGGGCGCTATTCTACCCGCGATAGGGATGTTAAGTTAGATGAATTAAGATGTTGACGCGATTCGCCGTGATCGTTTGTTAACAAACTACAGCAAGCATTGTCGATTACGCCGTGACATCCAGTCGGGACAAATCGTCGATGGCCCCGAAACCCATCAAAACGCCGGATTCGGTGACGAGCTGCGGGCCCGACGGGGCCTGACGGCGCGAATCATAACGTTGGGCCGAGCCATAGGCCTGGAAGGCTTGGATCGATCTGGCCGAGCCGGCGGCCGTTGGCGATTCTTGCTGATCCTGTTCGGTCAGTTGCTGCGCCGAGAAGCCGACCGAGGCGAAAAGAGAGCGCGAATCGCTGCCCGCCAGTTCTGCCTTTTCACGCAAGAAATCCGAACGAGGCCTTTCGCGCCCCGTCTCTTGCTGCGGATTGCCGGCCAGACTGGCCCCAGCGCTTCCCCGGGCCCGCCCGCCGACGCCCTGCAATCCGCCGGCGCCGTCATTGGCGGCAGCGTCAGGGCCGCCGGCATCCTGGGAGGGCCGGGACAAGTAGGATGCGGCTGACTCCTGACGGCGCTTCTCGTCGCCCGAACCACGTTGCAATTCAACAACGCGGGATGTCGCCTGGGAAAGAAGAGGGTCGATTGCCACCCCAGTGCCCCACGCCAACATTTAAAATGGAAAGAAAAATTTAACACAGTTTCAAACAGGCCGCCAGAGAAAGGGAAATAGGCAATTTTTGCCGAGCTTGGCGATTCCACGCCTTTTGAACTATCCTGGCCGCGATGCAACTCGACCCCGACATTTTAAACCTGATCCCCGAGATGACCGCCTGGCGGCAGGACTTCCACGCCCATCCCGAAACCGCCTATCAGGAACACCGCACTTCGGCTCGCATCGCTGAACTGCTGAGAAGCTTCGGCTGCGAGGTGACGACGGGACTGGCTGGCACCGGCGTCGTCGGCAGCCTGCAAGGCGGCCCCAACTCCCTGATGTTTCGCGCCGACATGGACGCCCTGACGATGTCCGAGGAAAATCCCGGCTGTCCTTACCGCTCGCGGCACGAAGGCAAGATGCATGGCTGCGGTCATGACGGCCACATGGCCATGCTGCTGGGAGCCGCCAAGATTCTGGCTGGGCGCGAAGGCAACCGCCCCTGTTTGCATTTCTTGTTTCAGCCTGCCGAGGAAAACGAAGCCGGAGCCAGGAAACTTGTCGAGGAGGGATTGTTCCAAAAATTTCCCGTCCAGGCCGTCTTTGGGCTGCATAATTGGCCGGGTCTGCCGGCGGGCGAAATGGCGGTCCGCCCCGGTCCGATGATGGCGTCTTGCGACCTGATCGAGATCGAGCTTCGCGGCAAGGGGACGCATGCCGCCATGCCCCATCTGGGCCAGGATGTGGTGCTGGCGGCGGCGCATCTGGTGACCGCTGTGCAAGCCGCGGTCGCCCGTGAAACCGACCCCCTGGACTCGGCGGTGGTCAGCATCACCCGCCTCCAGGCCGGGCAAACCTGGAACGTCATGCCGGCCAGCGCCTTGCTGCAGGGAACGGTGCGGGCGTTGAAGCCCGAAACCCAGGATCGTCTGGAAAGGCGCTTAAGGGAAATTACGGACGGCCTGGCCGCCGCCTTCGGCATTTCGGCCCGCTTTTCCTATGACCGGCGCTACCCGCCCACCATCAACAGCGAGGCCGAAAGCGATCTGGCCCACAAGGCCGCGCAAAAGGTGGCCGGAGCGCCGGGAGTCCACGCCAATCTGCCGCCCTCGATGGGGGCCGAGGATTTTGCCTTTCTCCTGCGCGAGAAGCCGGGCGCCTATGCCTGGCTGGGAACCGGCAAGGCCGGGGCGGCGAATTTGCATCATCCTTCTTACGACTTTAACGACGCGGCCCTGGCCCTTGGGGCATCGTGGTGGGTCGAGCTGGCCCAACCCTCATAACCGGCCTGATATTCATACGAGCATATTCGCGTTTGGGCGATGGTCGCGCTCTCTTTTGTAGAATGCTTGAAGCATGCCGTAAAAGGACTATGCTTTCCTTTTTTGGGAAACTGGAATGCGCAACAAGCCGCAACAGGTGGAGGCGGTCCTTTTGGCGGGCGTCTATGCCCTGGCGGGCATGCTGTGGATTTTCTACAGCGACCAGTATTCGATCCGCCATGCCGAGGATGCCTACGAACTGACGCGGTTCCAGACCTACAAGGGCTGGGCCTATATCGGCGTCACCACGCTGCTGGTCTATGGTTTGATCCGCCTCGTGCAACTGCACCAGAACCGCAGCCGGGAAAAATCGCAGCGTCTCGAGCGCGTGCAGAAGGTTCTAAGCGACGTCAGCCAGGCTATCATCCGCTCGCCGGAAATAGCCGGCTTGCTGAAATCCGTCTGCCAGATCGGAATCAAGGCCGGCGGCTATTCGATGGTCTGGATCGGACGGGTCGACGAACGCCGCGACAAACTGGTGGCCTTGGAAACCGCTGGCGCCGGCGATGCGCGTTTCAACGATCTTGACTTGACTGGGGACGAGGGGAGCCATTGTCCGGTGACGGCGGCCCTGCTTCGGGGCGAACGCTATTTCAGCGCCGACATCAAAACAACAGATTGCGGGGCCGACTGGTGCAGGGCCGCCGTGAAACAGGGCCTCGGATCGGTGCTGGCGCTGCCGATCCAGATTTATGGCGAGCTTGGCGGCGCCATCGCCTTTTGCTCCAACGAAAGCGACGCCTTTGCGCCTTTGGAAATCCAGTTCCTGGAAAATCTGGCCGCCGATCTCGGCCGGGCCATCACCCATGCCGAGGACGAGCGGCGCTGGATTCTGGCGCTGGAAGGGGCCGGACATTGCGTCTGGGACGCCACGCCAGCCGCCAACAAGGTGTTTTTCTCCCGCCGCTGGAAGGAGCGTCTGGGCTATGCCGAGCAAGAGATCGGCAACAGCATGTCGGAATGGACCAGCCGCATTCATCCCGACGACGCCGAGTTGTGCCGGAACCAGATCGAAAGGCTCGACAACAACGAATCCCAGACCTTCAGCGCCGAATACCGCCTGCGCTGCAAGGATGGAACCTATAAATGGATTCAGGCCCAGGGCATGGTCTTCGCCCGCGACGCCGCGGGCAAACCCCTGCGCATCGTCGGCACCGACCTTGACATCACCGACAGGAAGAATCGCGAGCGCGCCTTTCTCGACGCCCAGAAGGTGGCGCGCATCGGCAGCTACATCTACGATGCGCGCTTCGACGCCTGGACCTGCACGCAGATCATGGATGAGATCCTCGGCGTCGGACCGTCGTCCCGGAAGGACGCCGAAAGCTGGCTGGCGCTGGTGCGCCCCGATCAGCGCGAGGATATGCGCGTCTATCTGCACGAGGCGCTGCACAGCACGCGGTCCTTCGACAAGGCTTATCCCATCATCCGCCAAAAGGACGGCATCGAGCGTTGGGTTCACGGTCTGGGCGAGGTCGAACTGGACGAGCAGGGCGCTCCCCTGCGCATGGTCGGCTCCATCCAGGACATCACCGAACGCAGGCGCAGCCAATTGATTTTGCATGGGCGGTTGAAGTTGTCGCAACTGGCCCAGGAGGGCAAGATCGAGGAATTGCTGCAGGCCGCCCTCGACATGGCCGAGGAGGCGACGGGCAGCCATATCGGTTTCTTCCATTTCGTCGATACCGATCAGGAAAATCTGCAGCTGCAGGCCTGGTCCAGCAACACCCGGGCCCATATGTGCAAGGCCGGCGACTACGAGCGGCATTATCCGGTCAGCAAGGCCGGCATCTGGGCCGACTGTCTGCGCAAGCGGACCCCGGTCATTCACAACGACTACGCCAAGGCCGAAAGCCGCAGGGGCCTGCCCGAGGGCCACGCCGAAATCCGGCGCGAATTGACGGTGCCGGTCGTCCGCCAGGGAACCGTCGTCGCCATCGCCGGCGTCGGCAACAAGTTCACCCCCTATACCGACGGCGACGCCGTCGTCGTCCAGGAATTGGCCGGCTTCGTCATGGATCTGGTTTCGAACATCGAGGCCGAACGGTCCTTGCGCCAAAGCGAGGCCCAGTTGCGCAAGACCTCGGAAACCCTGCAGGCCGCCGTCGATAACCTAACCCAGCTCAACACCGAGCTCGAGCGCTTCGCCTTCATCGCCTCGCACGATCTGCAAGAGCCGCTGCGCAACATCACCACCTACACCCAGTTGATCGACCGGAAGTTCCGCGACCGCATCGGACCCGAAGGCAAGGAATATTTCGATCTGGTGGTCGGCGGCGCCAAACGCATGTACGCCCTTATCAACGATCTGCTGACCTATTCGCGCACCGGCGCCAGCATCAGGCCGGCGCATTTGATTTCCTCGTCGCAGTCCTGCCGCTCGGCGATCGAGAATCTGTACAGCGCCATCAAGGAATGCGGGGCCGAAATCAAGATCGACGATCTGCCCAGCGTCGTCGCCGACGAGGTGCAGATGATGCAACTGTTCCAGAACCTGATTTCCAACGCCATCAAGTTTCGTCACCCCGCCCGCCCCATCCAGATCGAGGTTGGCGCCAGGCGCGCCGGCGATTTCTGGGAATTCAGGGTCGCGGACAACGGCATCGGCTTCGACCCCAACGAACAGGACGTCTTCGAACTGTTCAGGCGCGTGCACGCCAATCGCGGCTATCCCGGCACCGGCGTCGGGCTGGCCATCTGCAAGCGCATCGTGCTGCGCAATGGCGGGCGCATCTGGGTCGAATCGGCGCTGGGCAAGGGCAGCGTCTTCACCTTCACCCTGCCGACGTCGCAGGAGGAGGCCCCTTAACGCCCGTCAGCGCCGGCGGAAGATGCCGGCCAGCAACTCATCGACCCGCAAGATCAGTTGCTCGGTCATTTCCTTGTAGAATTCCTCGAGATTGGTGGCCCTTGCATGGCTGAAGCGCACCTGCGGCCCGATATGTTCAACCACATATTCCCGCAACTGCTGGCGCACGATCTCCTGGCCCTGTTCCTTGGTTACGCCCCATTGGCGGGCATGCCAGGCGATGCGCTCGTCGACATTCTCGGTGGCGAAATGCCAGAATTTGATGTCGCCGAACAGCTCGGCGAAATCCTCGCTGGAGAGGATCTCGATGGCCTCCCACAGGCCGGCGCGCAGCAGATAGACGCCCTCCAGGCCGGCAAGGTCGCTTAGCAGCACGCCGTTTCTGGGTTCGTCCTCCTGATTGCCGACGGCCTTGCAAAAGACGCCCTCGGCCACCATGCGGTCCAGGTCGGTCCGCTCGACGAAATGCAGCCAGGTCTTGCCCTTGGCCGCCGGATTGGTGGAAATGCGCGGCACGATGCGCACCAGGGGCGCCAAGGGATAGTCGCCCTTGCGCATCAATTCGCCCAGCCGCCACAGGGCGGCGGCAGCGCCGGTCACATGCGGCTGCGACGGGTCGGCAGGATCGCCGCCCACCAGCAGCACCAACACACGGTTCGCGGGACCGCGCGGCGTCACCAGAGCCGGCCTGATCTGGCTGCGGGTGCGGTCGAAGGTCTGGCGCTGGGCGACCAGCGGTCCACCGGCCTGAGCCTTGTCCAGCGCCGCCTTGACATAGCCGAGATCCTCGGCGATCAGATTGGGACGTGGGCGCTGAAAGACGATTCCGGCCACGTAATGGGCGAAATTGGCCGCCTCGTTCAGCTTGAAGCGCTCGGGATTCGACAGAAAATAGGCGGCGATGGCGGCGGCGAAACTGTCGCCGCAGCCGGTATCCTCATGCACCTTGGGATCGACCTGGACCACGTTTTCGTGGATCAGGGGCGAATAGACGAAATCGACCAGCCCGCCCCTGGCCTTGCGGGCCAGACTGGCTCCCCTGGCGCCATCGGTGATGACGACGTGCCAGGCCCCCAGTTCCAGGGTGCGGCGGCTGATTTCGCGGGCGATCATCTTGCGCAGTTCCGAGGCGTCGTGGTGATGCTTGCGCAATGGTTCGAATCCGAAGAAGCCGCCCGCCTCGGCCAGATTGAAGCTGACCACATCGACCACACTGATGAAATCGCGGTATTCGGTGAAGAGCTGCTTCAACTGATTGCCGCCGACCAGCCAGAAGACCTTCAGCGAGGGATTGCCCATCTTCATGCGGCGCACTTGCTCGAACTTTTGGGAATCGACGGGTTCCTGGCCGATGAAAATGAAGGCGTTGCGCCCTTGCAGGAACTCGCGCTCGATCTTGAAGGGATCGACATTTCCGCGATCCCAGCTTGGCCCCTTTTCGGTCAGGATCAGCTTGGCGAAGCCCTGGTCTTGCAGGATCAGCGAGGTGCGCGAGCGCCCCGGCACCGCTTTGGCGCCGAACATGGGCGCCGTATCGGCCCAGGACAGATGCTCGATCGGCGGCACCTGGACGTCGGCGCCGAAAGCCGCCAGCAGGACTTTCATGTCGCTGGCCAAATTCAACAGCCCGCCGCCGGGCGTGCGCGCGGTGTCGCCGATCTGGGAATCGGTCAGGGTCACCTCTTCGCCGGTCGAGCCGTCGATGGTCACGACCCAGCCCTGGTCCCGGCGCTCGATGCTGTCCACCGATACCTTGACCGCGTCGGGCGACAATTTGCGCAATCGTTCGAGGACGGGGCGCAATTCCTCGGCCACGCTTGAAGCGAACAAATCCACCGTCTGCGACCATAAAAGCGAGACCGCCACCACTTCGCATTTGCGGTTGATGTGGCGGATCGCCGCCTCGCGGGCCTCTGCGGCTTGATCGCTCATGTTCCCCCCTTTGCCTGCCTGCCGAAATCGGCTGCCCCTCCTGGCCCGGAAAGGTTAGAATAAGTCCATCCTTTTTGAAAGGGCGCCTTGATGCGCAACGTTTCTGCTTGTTAATTTGAACGGATGAAAACCGCCCTCCCCCCAAGCCTGGCCGCCGCCTGGACCGGCCTTTCGACAAGCTGGCGAGGCCTGACCCCCCGGGTCCGGCGGGCCCTGCGCACCGGCGCGCTGTCCCTGGCAATGCTGCTGGCCCTGCTGGCTTTCCTGCCTGAAGCCGGCTTGCGCTGGGGGCTGGACAAGGCCTTGCGCCAGCTCGGCATGGCCGAGATTCACCTGGCCAGCGCCGACATCGCCCTCTTCAACGGTCGCCTGGTCATCAAAAGCTTCAGCGCCGGCCCCCGCATCGGCCAGGCTTTGGGGCTCGACCGCCTTGACTTTGCCTTCCGCTGGCTGCCCCTGCTCAAGCGCGAGGTCTCGGTGGAATCGCTGAATCTGGCCGGCCTGACCATCGATCTGAAGCGCGATGGCGCCAAACTGCTGGTCAACGGCGCCGTCATCGATCTGGGCGGCGGCCAGTCCGGCGGCGACGGAGTCTGGAATTTCGACATCGATTCCCTGACCTTGTCGGACAGCCGCATCACCTTTGCCGACGGGCCTCTTGGCCTGAAGATCGAGCTCGAGCGGCTCGAGCTTCGCAATCTGAAAAGCGCCGATCCCAATTCCACGGCCAGCTTTCACATCAAAGGCAGGATCGACGGCGCAAGCTTCGATCTGACGGGAAGCGCCGTCCCCTTCGCGGCTTCGCCCTCGCTGGAAGCGGGGCTGACGCTGCAAGATCTCGACCTGAAATTGCTGGAGCCGCTTTTGAGCGGCATGCTGGAGGGGCGGTTGACGGCCGATCTCAAGCTGGCGGGCACGACCGCCAGCCTTGACGGTCAGGGCCGGCTGGAATTGCGAGAGGCAAGCTTCGCCCAGGGCCAGACCGAGGGCGGGGCCGGCCTGGCCCAAGCCACGACCGAGCGGCTGCATTGGGACGGAACCGCAGGCCGTCTGGATTGGCAGGGCGATTTTTCCCTCCAGACCCTGCGTTTCAAGAATGCCGAACTGGCGGCCCAGCCGGAACGTCTGGCGGGACAAGGGCGTCTGACCCTCGATCTGGCGTCGGATCGGCTCGGCCTGCGCTGGGAGGGCAAGCTGGACAGCGGTTCCCTGCCGATCGACAGCGCCGGTTTCAGCTGCCGCCTGACCCAGGCGGGGTTGGACGGTCTGGTCGAAGCGGGGCGCGACGCCAATGGGGATATCCGGCTGTCGTCCCATCTTGCCGTGGCGGCACGGAACATCGTGATTGCCGAGCCGGGGACGAAAAACGAGATCCTGAACGCGCCGAAATTCGATGCCGGCGCCCTTCGCCTGACCCAGGCCCGTCTGGCCGCTTCCGGCGGCTTCGTCGCCGAGGCGTTGACCATCGACGATCTGCTGGTCAAGATTGCCCGCCGGACCCAACCACCCGCCAAGGAACCGGCGTCGCCCGGCCAGCAAGGCCCCAAAGCCGCGAGCGCCAGTCCGCGTCTGGCCCTGGATCGTTTCGCCATCGCCGGCAACAGCCGTTTCGACTTCGAAGACCGCACCCCCAGCCAGCCGGTTTCCATCAGCTTCGACAAGGTGAAACTGTCGCTGGCCAATCTCGATTCCGACAAGCCCGGCCAGGACAGCCCCTTCGAGATCGAGGCCCGCGCCGGCAATGCCAGCCTGTCGCTTTCGGGCCATGCCAAACCCTTCGCCTCGGGGGTCACGGCCCGCTTCTCCACCAACGTCAAGGCCTTCGAACTGCCGCCCTTGTCGCCCTATGCGGCCGACGCCCTGGGGGTCGAGTTGCAGACCGGGCATTTCGACGGCGAGATTTCGGCCCGCCTTGAGAATGGCGATCTGGAAGGCAGGGTCGATCTGGCCCTCTCCAACCTGTTCGCCGCCCAACCCGATCCCAACGCCCCCTTGGCCAAGCAGACCGGCATGCCGGTGGCCCTGGTCCTGGATCTGTTGCGCGACGGCGAGGACCGCATCCGCCTGTCGATCCCCGTCGGCGGCAATCTGTCGGATCCGCAGTTCGACCTGAGCGACGCGGTGTCGAAGGCCATCGGCGGCGCCTTGCGTCAAACGGCGGTGACGACCCTGAAAGTGGTGTTTCCCGTCTTGCTGCTGATCGATGGGCTGGCCGACGCCGGCTCGCCGCTTCTGGCCCCTGTGCCCTTCACGCCCGGCGCCGACGAGCTGGAAAGCGAGGCCCTGGCCCGGCTCGAGATCGTCGGCAAGCTGCTGCGCGAGCGTCCCGGCCTGAAACTGTCCCTGTGCCCGGCCAGTTCACCCGATCTGGACTGGCCGGTGCTGCTGGCCGGGAAGAAGCAAGAAGAACTGGGCGTGTTCTACAAGATGCAAAAGCTGGTCAGCCTGGAAGCTAAGCCAGAGAAGACCCCGCCCGACCTGGCGGCCCTGACCCAATTGGCCGAGAAGCGCTCCGCCAACGTGAAAAGTGCGCTGGCCGAAAAATCGGGCATCGATCCCGGGCGGCTGTTCTTGTGCCTGCCCAAAGTCGATGCCGTCCCCAATTCCCAGCCCCGCGTCGATCTGATGTTATGACGAGACAGCGCAAGGAGAGGCCCCATGCCCATCGTCTGGTCCCAAGAAACCATGTCCATCGGCCTGCCTTCCATCGACGCCGACCATCAAAAGCTGCTGGCCCTTATCAACGAGGTCGAGGCCGTCGCCCTGCAGCGCTTGCCGGCCGACGTCATCGAGCGCGTCCTGGCCCAACTGGCGCAATATGTCAGCTATCATTTCCGGCGCGAGGAGGAAATGATGGCGAAGGCCGGATTCCCCGGCCTGACCGAACATGAAGGCCTGCACGAGGAGTTTTCGGATCGGGTCTGCCAGCTAACGGCCCAGTATTTCATCGACGCCAACCTGGCCGACGCCAAGGAGCTTTTGGACTTCCTCTCCAACTGGCTGGTCGTCCATATCCAGAGCCGCGATCCGGAATTCGTTTCCTGGGTCAAGGGGGCAGCGGTCGATGGCGCGGCCTAACCGGAATTAATCAGGATCCATCCCCGCTGGATCCGACGCGCAGGGATTTGCGAAGCCGCAATTTCCTTTGGGCCGGCTCGGGCAGTTCGGACAGATCGATGATCTTCTTGCTGACCAGCAGCTCGACCAGATCTTCGGTGACGCGGGCCATGCTGAAATCCGTCGCCGAGAGTTCGTCACCCCCCCTTTCCCTTTCCCGGTCCTGAAAGGCCGTAACCTCGGGATGCGCCCCGGGCAAATATTCAATCGTATCCTCGGTGGGCTCGAAACTGACTCCGATGATGCTTCCTTGACCATTGCGGATGATGTACGGCATCAAGCTTTCGTCCTTCGATGCATGGCAATCGTAAATAGATACTGTCCCCGGACGTGGTGTAAGAGCGGCGATGATCTCACTCTCTCCGGCTTGACTTGGCCGGTTTGTCATGCCGCCACGGCGGGCAGCCTGACGAAGGGATCATCGCTCAAGGCGGCGATGGTTTCCAGCGTCATGTAACGGGCGCGCTGCACGGCCCATTCATCGTTTTGTTCCAGCAAGATAGCGCCGACGAGCCTTGTGATGGCCTCTTCGTTGGGGAAGATGCCGACCACCTCGGTGCGGCGTTTGATCTCATCGATGCGCCGTTTGACCGCTGCGCGGTAGGGCAGATGCTGTTCGATCAACTGCCACTGATCGTCGGTAAGCCAGAAAACCTTGCTCATGGACGGAACCACCCAAATAACGCTTCAGGCCATTGAATTATCTAAAGATTAATGCGATCTGATCCAAGTTGGCGCTTGCTGGCAACAACCAATAATACATTAAACATTTAAACAATGTGTGCGCTGCTTAAAGGCGTAACATATTTCACACCTTATGATAGCGAATCGAGCTTGATCCGCCATCGCCCGTGGTGATATAAGACCGTATCGTCTTTACTATCTAAAGGGGAACGTTATGGCTTCGCAGACCACTCAATTGACCGCCAATTCGAATTGCACCGCCGTTGCTAGCGGAGACGCCAACCAATCAACTCAGGTCCGCTTCATGGCGCCGATGAACAGCACCGTCTGGTGGATGCCGACAGTTTCGAACGCCATGGTCACCCAGGCTTTGCCGAACGACGTCGGCAACGGCCAAGTGACCTTCGTCAAGGGGCTGGCCATCAATTTTAACGCCATGGGCGGCACGGCCTACAACATCACGCTCAGCGGCCAGATCATCGACAAGGTCTCGGGCACAGCGACCTACAGCGGCTTGGTCATCTTCAGCCAGTAGTAAGGGCATCTCAGGCGGGATGCTTCTCGAGGAGGAAACGCTTCCCGCCGGGAAGCGTTTCCAAATCCTTTCGCCGGAAAGGTCTGTGAGAGGTGTCGTGTCTAAACTGTCGGTTGGGAAGGGTGCGCCGAGTCTGCGGGCTCCCCAACACGGGCAGTCTGCACCCGGGGCTTGCTTCGAGGCCGGTATTCTCCGGTTCCGCCGCTCTGCCGTTCCTGTCCCTTTCGTGTTCGCGTTTCTGTTCGTTTCGATTGTCCTGACCAACTGGCCGGCCCGGGGCGACGAGTTTGCGTCGCTCAAGGTGGAGCCGGGTGTCCCCGTCAGGCGGGAGTTTGGCGACATGGCCTTGCGTATCCTTGTGGACAGACAGAAGGCGGCGCTGAACCTTTCCATCCTCTTGGGCGGGCGGGTGGTCGGCGAAAAGGCGCTAACTCCCTACGACAACGTCTATCCGCTGAAACTGCAGGCCGGTCCCAACGTGGTCGAAGGCGGGCTTTTCGCCTATTTCGGCTATGCGGGCGAGGTGTCCTCGCTCGAAGGCGATTTCACCGTCACCCAATGCCGCACCGCCTCCGGCGACTGCAAGACCGAAAGCCTGCCTTACCGCCAGGAAATCGCCGACTGGTCGTGGTCCAGCCCGCCAATTCTCCAGCATTGGACGGTTTGGCTGACTCCTGAACTGAATGCCGAGATCGACCTGCAATACACGAAGGGACAGACCGTCCTGGCGACCTTTGAAACCGTGGGACAGATCCTCCGCACCACTAGCCTGACGCAAGGCGCGAACCGCAGCCAGTTCACCGAGGGCGCTGCGGTGGGGACGGTGACGATCGAGCCCAACATGCTCCTCACCATGCGCCCGGCCACGCCCGCGCAGATGGGCGGGGTAAGCTTGGACGGCGTCTTCTCGTCCTCGGACCATCAACACGTGAAATATGCCGGCACCATCGCGGCATGGCCCTATGTGGCGCCGCAGACAAGCGGGGGGAGGGCGCCTTAGATGACGGACCCGGTGCAATTTGTTCAGGTCAAGGATCCCAAGGGCAACCCGACGCCGCTTTACGAAATGGGGCAGACCGGATCGGTGGGCTGGGCGGGCTATCTCGTCACCGCGCAGGTGACGCTGCCCGACAGCATCGGCATCACGGATTCACTGAACGGCAGCTACAACGGAGCCTACATCTTCTGCGTCTCGCGCCCGTCCGTGCTGGACAGCGACCCGGCCGGTTTTGTGCAGCTCTTGAACATCTACATCAAGAACAGCATTTCCGCAAACCGCGCCCTCTTCTGGCTGCAAAGTGCCACCGCGCCCTATTTCGGCGCATTTGCCAATTACGGCTTCCAGTTCGGCCCCAGCTTCAGCGGCTGGGTCGTCAACACCAACCTGAACGCCTGGATGGGCGCCAACCTGTCCTTTAACGTCAACGCGTCTCTTGTCATCACCGCCGACGAGACCAACGCGCAACTGGTGCTCAGCTATCCGAGTTCGACGAATCCCCTGATCAACCTGCAGACCCAGCAGCAGGCGACGACGGTCGTTACCGCCAACGACGTGACGATGCAGCTGCCGTTGACGGGAACCAGCACCGGCTGCGCCATCTTCAATGCCACGCTGGCGACCAACACGCTTTTCGCGCCGCCGCCACAGGGGCTGTTGCAGGGCTTGCACTACGCCTACAACGCCAACGGCGCCGACCAGTCCCTTTTTTATCCGGTATTCGCCAGCAGCATGCCGTCCAGTCTGCAGGCACAGCTGTGCATCGACCCGAGCGATCCGGTCAACAGCCAGATCGCCACCGCCGCCCTGGCCTCGGGCTGCCTGCGCAGCGGCATCGTGCTTCAGGAAGGGCCTCAACTGGCCAGCGGCTACGCGCTTCAGCAGGGCAACGCGGTCACGCTGACGCCCGTGGGTGCCAACGCCGCCGACGTGACGCCGCCGCCGCAAGCCGGCGGTTTCGCGTTCGCTTCCGCCTCTCCGATGGCCGCCGGAGCGGGAACCTGGACCGTCTACCTGGCTCCGGCGGGAACCTATGGCGTGTCGGCCGCCACCGTCGGCGCCGGAAAGCCTCTGAGCCTACTGGGCGGCCTGTTCGGATCTGAAGGCATCGGATTCTCCAGCCATGCGCCGGGGGCCGACAACAGCCTTTTATGCTTCATGCCGTCGCAACCGGCCTATGCGCCGGTCTTTCCCTACCAACCGGCCAGTCTCCAGCAATCGGGCAGCGGCAACCTGTCGCCCCGTCTCTCGGCCAAATACCAGACCGCCTGGGCCACCCTGCTGAATTCGGGTACGGCGAAAACGCTCTATCAGGCGCAGCCGGAAGGCAGCCCGCTTTTCGGCGTGGGAACGGGGAACGGCGGCACGAAGGCCGCCAGGGCAAAAAGCCCCAAAACCAGCAAACCCGCCAAACCGGCCTTGGCCAGCGCTTCGCCGCCCATTTTGCAGTCGATGCCGCCTTTCTTGGGCTTCACCGGCAGCAGCGTGGCGCCGTTTCCGCTGATCCCCTATGGCTTAACACAGACCAACGCGCAGACCTCCCAGACGCTGAAGGATTATGAAAGCCAGATCATCGTTCCCACCCGCAAGCAGATCATCTCCTCGCAGGCGGTGCGGGCCAGGCAGGCGCGCAACCTGGCCCGCAAGAAGGTGGCGATGCTGGGGGCGAGTGCGGTTACGGCGCAATATTCCACCTCACCGCAGGGCTTCCTGATCGCCAGCGACAGCCAGAGCGGAGCGTACCAGAATGTGCTGCTTGGCCAATCTGGCGACGGCGCGGGTGGCTATCTGCCCTTCTCCTTCGCCCAGCCGGTTTCCGAACCTTTGGAATCGGCCCTGCAGACCAACCAGCTTTTCCTGTCAGCGGTTGATCCCACCAATCTCAGCAGCTTCAACAACACGGCGAAGATCGCCGGATGGACCTTCAGCGCGCCGGTGGGACAGGGGGTGACGCCGACCAGCTACGCCAACGTGATGATCCTAAAGTTCTGCAGCGGCTTGCTGCTCGACCGGGTCAAGAATCCCAATCTGTGGACATCGCCCGAGGATTTCTCGCTGGCTCCCGGCACTTCGGCGAGCGCCGCCTCGATCGCTTATGCCGGCCTGGCGCAGTGGCTGCAAGCCTACATCGAAGACGCCATCGCCAAGTCGGAAAGCAAGCTGCCCTCGGCGCACTACTACAAGAACTTCGCCAGTCTGGCGCAGGATCCCGGCTGGAAGGGAGTGATCGTGTTGAACGCCAGCCTGTCCTTTAAGGATCTGCCTGCCGAGATCGCGGGGCTGGCGGCCGGGATCGACTTCTCGCAGTTCACCGCCCACCATTTCGGCTTCACGGTCAGCCGCGTGCTGGCCGACCCCACGGCAGCGCAGCCACTTTACATGGACGGGGAATCAAGTTTCTTCGGCCTGATTGACTACGAGCTGCCGTCCTACGCGCAGAACCTGGCCAACGGCGTCGATCCCAACGTGCCGGTGGCGGTGGCGGTCAACGGCGACTTCCAGTTCACCGTGCTGTTGCTGCAGGCCCTGTTCGTCAATTCGCGGCTCGCCGATTTCCAAAGCCGGGTGCAGTTGTCGGTGGCTTCGCTGTTCAGTTCCGCCGTAACCAGCGCCGTCAGCAACGCGGTGCCGGGTATCAGCAACGGCTCCTTGATGCCGGCCAACGCCATCGTGTTGACCGGCAGCTATGTCGCGCAAAGCGGCAACGGCTCGAATGCAGGCTCGTACGTCTTCCAGCAGGACCAGACGACCGTCTTCCCGCTTAACAGCAACGCCCTGCAAGCGGTGGCCTTCAACCACGTGCAGTTCAACACCCTCTCCAGCGACAGCACGACGACGGCGTCGCGTTTCCTGGTCTGGGGCGCGTTCGATTTCGTCTCCCTGCTGGCCAACGACGGCAGCGACTTCGATGTGCTGTCCTTTGGCAGCGCGCCGGGTACGCCCAAACTGCAATTAGGGGCGGGGCTGGCCTTCTCGAATTACAGCATCACGCTGAGTTCGCCCAACGCCACCCCCAACGTGCAGAGTTTCGCCGTCACGACCTCGAACATCAGTTACGACCTGACTTCCAGTTCGTTGCGCGGCGGCAGCCTGTTCGGCAATTTCGGACTGCAGATGAAGAACTTCATCACTGCCGGGCCCGGCGAGACGCCGGCCAATTATGGTTTCCTGCCGGTATCTTCGTCGCTCAACCTGTCGATGTTGGACGATCCCTGGCAGGGCGTGGTCTACCGCGTGACCATGGGTGGGCCGGGCGCCCTGGCCTCGACCGCGGGCTTCGAATCCGACCTATTGCTGGCCTGGTCGGCGAAGGCCACCGCCAATTCGAAACAGAACGCCGTCTTCATTGGCCTCAGCCTGCCCGGCGCCAGCCCGGGCGCCAAGCTGTTCAGTCTGCAAGGCGTGTTTAAAGTGTCGGTGGGTTCGATCTCGCTGATCCGCCAATTGGTCAGTGGCAGCACGAAATACGGCTATTGCCTCAAACTCGACGACATCGGGATCAAAATCCTGGGCATCGCCAAGCTGCCGCCCGACGCCACTATCCAATTCTTCCTGTTTGGCGATCCCAACAATACCGGCAGCCTGGGCTGGTACGCCGCCTGGGCGGCCCAGAACAGCAACAGCCAAACATTAACCCGGCTTCCGCCGCCCCCGGCGCACCGTTTGTCTGGCCCGGGAGGCGCTTCATGACCCGCGTGCTGTTTTGGAACCTCAACAAGTTCGGCATCAACAAGGTCGATGATCCCAGCTTCAACGTAACCCCTGGACATGGCGGGCTGCAAGACGACGAGGCTAGCCATATGCGGCGTGGCGTGGTAGCGCGGGTTCTCGATGCTGCGGATGCCGACATCGTTATCTTCTTCGAAGTCAGTTCGGGTGATTCAGCGCCCAATATGCTGGCCACCAACACCGGGGGCATGGAAGGGCTGATCTACATGCTGGGTCGGCTAAGGGCCGCCGATGGCGCCGCCGGATGGCGCCTGGTGCCGCCCTTGCGGGTTGGAACGGCGCGGCGCAGCGAAACCGTCGGCGTCTTTTACCGGGGCAATCTGGCGGGTGGCGACGAACTTTTCTTCACCGGCCCCAACGGCTGGGTCGGCGGCTGGGGCGGCGCGTCAAGGGCGCCTGGCCTCGGCGTTGTCTTCAACGCTTATCCGAATGTCGGCATAGGCAACCCGGACATGCGCGACTTCCTGAAAATGCCGGGCGTGGTGACCCGCAATGTTCCAGCCGGGGCGCAGCACAATGGCGGCTTGGCCGAAGATAGATTAGCTGCCCGCGTCAACTTCCTGCCGTCGCCCGCCTATCCTTATGCTTTGACCCCCGCCGGTTTCGTCGACTACGGTCCCTACCGCCAGCCTTACATGGCGACCTTTACGCGGGCCGACGGCATGGGGGCCGTGCAACGCGAGTTGTCGATCTTCGTCGTGCATCCGCCGCCGCAGGGGGGGCTGCCCGCACAGTACATGACCTTTTTGACCTATCTGTTTGACGTGGTGGCCCCCCTTGGCGGCAACGAAACGCGTGTCATCGGCGGCGACTTCAACCAGAACCTGCTCAATCCGGCCACCGGGGCCAATGCCGGGGTCTACAACCTCCTCAACAATCCGCCGAACTATGTCTACCAGCCGCTGCTGACCTCGCCCGGCGCTCCGGGCGGCGTAGCCCTGCCGGCCTTCAAGGGCTATTTCGCCACCCATATCCGTGAAGACGGCAATCTGCGGGTGAATTCCCGTTTCCTTTGGTCGGGCGGCGGAGTGAACTCGCCTTATCCCGGTTATGGTTATATCGGCAGCAACATGGTGGCCGATTTCGAGTCCATCGACAACATCCTGGTCTGGCCGCTAGCGGGGGGTGGCGCTTACGACACCACCGTCATGAACACCATCACCGGCGTTCCTTTCAACAGAGTCGTTCCGGCGCCGGGCGGCGCTCCACAAGGCGGACCGCTGCCGGCCAATCTGGTTTCGCAGATGACCGATCCCGTCAACTGGGTGATCCCCCTTGCCGGCGCGCCAATTCCCCCGGCACCCAACGCGCCACTCACGCCCAACGTCTGGGATCGCCGCAACCTGATCGGCTGGGCCAATTATGGGCATCTCAGAAGCACCAGCGACCATTTTGCCATTGTTGCAAACATCTAGCTGCGGTCTGGACACGGATCGCGAGGGGAATGAGGAGACTGGGTCGTGAGCGCAATCGACAACCTGCAACAAGCCGTCAAGTCCGCCGCCGGAACCGGCCCCTTCGCCCTGGACGCCGCCTTCCTCACCAAGGGGTTGAACGACGGCTCGGTCACGGTTCCGACCGATTACGACAAGGATATCTTGGCCACCTTCCAACTGGCGACGGTCGATGATTTTACCGTCACGGTGGATCCCTCCAACGTCGGCGCGGTGTCGAATGACAGCTTCACCGTCACCAACGCCACGGCGCCGTTCCCGGGCGCCAGCGCGCCGATATCGGTTTCGGCCAGCCTGGTCTTCGCGCTCGACGGCACGAATTTGGTGGTGCAGGTCGCCAGCGCGCCCAGCAAATGGACCTGGACCGATTCCTTTCAGTTCATGAACGGCTGGCCGTTCAACCAACTGACGCCGCTTGCTCCGCTGATGGTCTTCTCGACCGCTGGAGGCGTCTATCCCTGGGGCCAAGCCAGCGATGGCTTGCAGGTTACGGGCGGTCCCTATCTGAACGTTGCGGTCACCGTTCAGATGCCTGCCTCGGCGCAAACGGTGGTTTCCCTCTTCCCTGGTCTTTCTGTGCAGACGGGGCAGAACCTGTCGCTGCTGGGCGCTTTGGACATGTCGGCCTACAACGTCACCGACGAGACGAAGCAGGCAGTCCTGATCCCGCCCGGCAGCCTGTCGGCACTGCTGCAACGCGGCCAGTTCGAGGTTTTCTACCTCAATGTCGCCAATCCCAGCCTGACGCTTTTCGTTCCTGCGCCATCGGGCGACGCCGACGACACCTCCGGCCAGGCGGCCAGCTTCACTATGTCGGCGCTGCTAAGCGTCGGCTCGACGCCCGTCGAACAGTCGCCCTACGTGCTGAACGTCATGCTGTCGCCGTCCTCGATCGGCGGATCGAACCAATATGCCATCGGGCTGACCGCCACCGGCGCCAGCCAGCCGCTGACGCCCGATTCCATCGCCGCCCTGGTCGGCGGCTCGGGCAGTTATTTCACCGGTGTGCCTGCGGTCCTCCAGCAGTTCCTGGCTGATGTGGGACTGCTGGGCCTGTCGCTGTCGGGCCGCATCTCGCCGCCTTTGGTCGATCAGGTCGCCGTGCGGATCGGCAACTGGCAACCGATGAGCTGGACTCCGATTCCCATCGCGCCGCCCAGCCTGAACTTCACCATGACCGCCTTCAGCCTCAACTGGGCGATGCGCGATCCGCTGCTGAGCACGCGTTCGCAAACCTTTCAGTTCCAGACACAGTTCACCCTGGCGCCTGCCATCTTCAAGGGGCCGAACGGGCAGGGCGACGGCGTCTTCACGGTCGAGTTCGATTCCGGGTTCAACTTCTACGCCAGCTTCGCGGGCACGGCGAGCCTTGCCGACTTCCTGTCGACCTTGAGCGGCGGTTTGGTTTCCCTGCCGCCCTCGATTTCCGCCAGCCTGTCCGATATCGCGCTCTCCGTCAACGGTGGCGGCAAGAGCTTCAATTTCAGCAGCCAATTCGATCTGTCGCTGTCCTTTCTCACGATCAGCAATTATCCCATCTTGTCGGTGTCCAACGGCACGATCAGCATCGGCGCCAGCACGCCGACCGACAGCTCGTCGAGCGGCGCCTCCTCGGCCTGGCAGAGCAGCGTCGGCGGCCAGTTGAGCGTCGGTCCCTACCAGACCCTGGTGACGCTGAGCTATGACGGAACGGTTTCACCTTCCTTGTGGACGCTGGACGCCTCGCTGTCGCAGCCCTTGTCGGTCAACGACCTGATTGTCCAGTTCTTCTCGGCGGGCGGCAGCTACAGCTTCCCCGATTTCCTGCCAGGCCAGCTGACCATCGAAACCTTCGCCGTGGCGGCCAAGATTCCCTCGGGCTCGTCGGGCAAGAGCAGCTACATCATCGACGTCGAGTTCCTGTGGGCCTTCAGCCTGGGCGACCAACTGATCAGCGACCTCGATTCCATCATCCACCTGGCCTATGACGGCAGCGCCTTCTCGGGTTCAGTGCTGTCGAAATGGACCTATCCGGCGATCAATCTCGAGCTCGACCTCGGCTACAAATTCGACGCCCAAGGCAACCAGACGCTTTCCCTGACCTGGGAAGGCTTCACGGCCGCTTACACCAGCGCCGACAAGGAGATCGCCTTTACGCTCAAGGGCTGGACCGTCGGCTCGCTCCTGCAGGCCCTGGTGCGCACGCTGGGCAACCCGTATTTCACGCTCGACTCGCCTTGGGACTTGTTGAACCAGATCTCGCTGGATGGCCTGTGGGTCAAGGTGTCGCTGCAGGACGGCGTCACAAACCGCCTGTCGGCGGGTTACGAGCTTTCAAGCCCCATCGACCTCGGCTTCGTCAAGATCACAGGGCTTAAGTTCCTGCGCACCACGCAGGGCAAAGTGACGCTGCAGATCGAAGGCTCGTCGGTGTTGGACCTCGGCGGCCTGATGCAGCCTGGCGGCCAGGACGTCACCCAGATGCCGCCGGTGCCCGGACGCGGCGATGACTATTTCAAGGTCTACCTGTTGGTGCTGGGCCAGCGCATCGGTATCACCGGCTCGGCCAGCTTCGATTCCACCAAGGCGGTGATCGACGCCTTGTCGAGCATGCCATCGACTGACGGCGACACCAACCCGGTTAACCCCGATCCCAACAAGCAGCCCGACGGCCTGCCTTACTACAACCAGGCCAACAACTGGCTGATCGCCGGTCATATGGGCTTTCTGCAGGTTGCCGGCGCTTGGACCGTCGATGCCATGGTCGTCTTCAACGATCCTAACCTCTATGGGCTGCGCCTGGCGCTGGCGGGCACCAAGGCAGGCGGACTGGCGGGTCTGCAGATCGACATCCTCTACAAGAAGATCACCGACGACATCGGGCTCTTCCAGATCGACTACACGTTCCCGGACAGCATCAGAAACCTTAATTTCGGCGCCGTTTCGGTGACGTTGCCGCAGATATCCGTCGAGATCTACACCAACGGCGATTTCCTGATCGACATCGGCTTCCCCTACAATAACGACTTCAGCCGATCCTTCGCGCTTTACGCCATTATTTCGGGCGTGCCGGTGATGGGGGCGGGCGGATTCTATTTCGGCAAGCTGAGCGCTTCGACAGCGACCATGGTGCCGCCCACCAACAAGGGCACCTTTGACCCGGTGATCACCTTCGGCGTCGGCTTGGAGATCGGGCTAGGCTACAAATTCTCGGAAGGGCCGCTGTCGGCCAGCTTCTCGCTGACGGTGTTCGGCATCGTCGAGGGCGTGATCGCCGCCTGGCATCCCTATCCGTCGTCGTTCCTGTTGCCGGGAGCCGGGACCGCCCTGGCCGTCACCGGCTCGCGCAGCCTGACGGCGCAAGGCGACGGCAGCATGCAAGACCAGTATTACTTCAAGCTGACAGGCACCATCGGCGTCATCGGCATCCTGGCCGGCAAGGTGGATTTCGCCATCATCCAGGCTTCGGTCAACGTCACAATCATCCTGTCGCTGCAGATCACCTACGAATCCTACCGCGAGATTCCCGTCACCGCCTCGGCCTATGTCAGCGTCAAGGTGTCGGTGAAGATCGACCTCGGTCTGTTCTCGTTCAGCATCTCCTTCTCCTTCTCGATGACCGTGACGGCGTCGTTCTCCATCGGCAGCAACCAAACGGCGCCGTGGGACAGCGTCGGCAATCAGGCGGTGAGCGGTCTGCTCTATTCGGCACACCATGCGCGCCGGGCCCGCGTGGCGGCCCTGGCCGCCGCCGTCCGCCCGGCGCCGAAGTTGGTTTTGCGCGCCGCCAACACCAAGCCGCAACTCAACCTTCTGATGGCGCCGCAATTTACCGTGCTGGCGCCCCGGGGGGCCAGCGCCTACAGCCAGCAGCAGGGCGCCTTCGTCTTCCTGATGGCGATGGACGCCCCCACCGCTGGAAGCGGCGGATCGGGCAACACCTCGTTCGACCTTTTGTGCGCCGACTTCTTCACGTGGCTGGTCGATGCCATGAGCGGAACCAGCGGCAGCACCGTCGATCTGGCGGCGGCTTCCGGCCAGACGATCAGCACCGACCAGCTCGAAGCCTGGATCGCCGCCCTGGCCGACAACGCCAACCCGCCGCTCACCATCACGGCTCTGCTGGGCTTCCTGGCCTCTAACGTCGTCTTGAACATCGAGACGCCCGCCTACGCCACCAGCTCGGGCGACGTGGCGAAGTTCAAGGCCGGTTCGACCATCTTCCCGATGTTCGATGGCCTGTCGCTGACCGTTCCCAATCCTTCGGGCGGCGGAACCAAGGGGATCGACCTCGCAAGCTACGCCACCTGCGACGACACCTACCGCGCCGCCGTCGCGGCCCTGTTTGCCCAGGTGGAAGCCAGCATCGAGCAGGAAAACAACCTCGGCGGCAGCAAGAGCAGGGCGAGGGCGGCCAACGCCAGCCCTGCCGAATCCATGGCCGCCATGATCTTCGTCGATTACTTCACCATGATCGGCCGCCAGCTTTTGCAGGCGGCGCAAAACCTGCTGGCCTCCTTCGCCTGGCCGCTAAAGACCACCGACAGCATCTCCACCATCCTGGTGACTGTCAACAATGTCGCACCCAACGACCTCAGCGTCGGCGACGTCGCCACGCCCAACCAAAAGCATTTGTTGACCCCCGGGATCGTTCTCACCACGCCGGTGCTGGGCGCCACCGTCCAGAACGGCGACACGATGACCGCCATCGCGGCGCGTTTCAGCGATCCAGCCGCCAGCAACAAGCGCTGGCAGACCACGGTCTCTGGCCTGATCACCGCCAACTGGCAGTCCCGCATCATCCGTGCGGGCGAGACCGTCAGCACCTACACGACGGCGCCCGGCGACAGCTTCCAGAGCATCGGCGCGGCACTCGGCATGACGGCCGACCAACTGGCGCAACTGCCCGCCATCGCCAGTTCGGCCACACTGCTGATTTCCGCCGAGCCGGTGTCGGTGGCCCCCATCTCCTACACCACCGTCGGTACGGACTCGCTTTACAGCGTCGCGGCCCAGTTTGCCGCCACGGTGCTGGACTTGGCCACCGCCAGCCAGGGCGTGACCGGCCTGTTCTCGGTCAACGACCAGGAAGGGTTGCTGACCCTGTCCAACATGCAGGCCTGGACGGTATCCCAGCTGTGGGACGCCATCACCGACACCGACCAAGTCGCCCAGACCGCCGGCATGGTGTCGCGCTTCCTGATGTATGGTCTTAACCTGCCGGTCAGTTCGGGGCTGTCGTTGTCGCCCCAGTTTCTCTTCCCAAGCACACAGAGTTCCTACGGCCTCTACCAGCTCATCGGCCAGGAGTTCCCGACCGCGGCGCCCGCCAGCCTTGCAAACTTCCCGGTCACGATGTCGGCAGCGGCGACGTCGAACAATGTCAGCCTCGGCTTCGTGCAGTTCAACGGCGCATCCGGCAGTTCGGCGTCGCTCGACCTCTCCACGGCCTACAACAACCTCAGCAAGGTGCTGGCTTGGGCGCAGGGCGGCAACTTCCAGCCGTCACCCGGATTCACTTGCGTACCTCCGGCGCTGCTGCAGCCCAAGGCGGTGGCGACCGCTAACTTCACCTATTGGGTGACGTCGGACATGGCCGCCCTGCAGGCGATCACCGACCGTCCAAACTCGTCGCCGACCAACCAGCCTCAGGCGACCTTGTGGCCACTGCCCTCCAGCGTGCTCGCACTGACGGCGGCCCGCCAGGCCAGCCTGGACGCGCTGTTCGGCTCGCTGCCGGGTGAGATTCCACTGCTGCCGCAATTCCAGCCTCAGAAGGGCCAGACCTCACCCGCCAGCAACCAGACCGATTACGCCGACCTCGCAAACTGGGCCTGGGTGACGCGGATCGATTTCACCATAAAACGGCTGCCATTGTCCGGCGCGTCCTCGGGCGGGGCGGGGGACACGCCCAACGGCCCGGCCAACGCGCCGTCGCTGCCCAACGTCTACGAGATCACCGGCACCAACAGCGCCAACGCCAAGACGCTGGAACAGTTGCTGACGGCGGTCAACACCATGGGGCCGTCGATCCTCTCCGGCCTGTTCTTGTGCTGTCAGCAGCAGACGCAGCCGCCCGCCTTGTCAACGCTGGGGGCGGAGGAGTTCCTCACTTTCATCACCCAGACCAATCTGTCAACCGAGACCAATCCCGAAATGGCGATGATGGCCGGCCTCAGGATGGCCACCGCTGTTACGCCGCCGCGCGGCATCGCCAATCCGCCTGCCGAGTTCATCAAGTTGCTGTGGGAGCAGAGCACGGTGAAGAGCGGCGGTTACTATCTGTTCTACCAGGTGGTGGATGGCGGCGAGGGCTTGCCCGGCGACATCTTCGACGCCAACGGCACCGCCACCCTGTCCATGGTCGCCAGCTTCGCTGCCAGCGGCGCCGCCAGCTTCGGCAACGCGTTGCCTTGTTTCGTCAACGGTTTCGTGAGCACCGACTACATCAATGTCTCGTCGGACGTCCTACAGATGGTGTCGCTCTCCACCACCGGTTCGTCGGCAGCCATCAAGGTTTCGGACGTCGCCAGCCCGGCCAGCGTCTCAGCCATCTACGGGGCGACGCCGGGCAGGATCGCCGAGGACAATCCAACGCTTGCCCTGAAGGACGGCGTCATCTTGCCGGTGAGCGGGCTGCAGCGCCAGCTTACCGAGGCCGACCTCGCCAATCCCGGTCAGACGCTTAGCAATCTTGCGGCCTACTACTCGCAAGGCGTCGCCACCGCCATCAGCGCCCAGGACATCGCCAACTTCAACCCCGGCGTCGCCGTGGCGCTGGGTTCGGTGTTCTACATTCCGCCCTTCAGCTACAAGTTGTCGGCGCAGGCGGCGCCAGGCAACCGTTTCCCGACCCTGGCCGCCTATTACGGCGTCGGCATCGACGCCATCGCGGTGATGGCGCTCAATATCGTCGGGTTGTTCCCGGTGGGCTCGGTGCTGACCATCGACACCCAAAGCTTCGACCTGCGCAACCAACTGCCGCCCGGCAACGTCAGCTTCAGCTTGACACGAACCGACATGGGGGCGCCGCCCGACGATCCGAGCGATCCCAACTACGCCCCGGCCTTCATGTACTCGCTTTACAACACCCTTTCGGCAGGCATTCAGGCCAACGCCTTCTTCAACGTCAGCCCCATGGGCCTGCCCTTCGGTCCGCAGGACAAGGGTGCCCAGACCAATCCCCCGCAGGCCTTCGCCAGCCACGCCCAGCGCAAGCGTCAGAACCGCCAGCGCTTCGCCGCTCAGGCGGCAAGCGACTTCACCTACGACCAGTCGCTAGGCTTCAAGAAATTCGCCAAGGTCAATCCCGCACCCGCCAATCCGGCGCCGGGATTGCCGTCGCAGAGCGCCAACCCCTATGTAGGCGTGGGCACGCCCTGCCAGATCGCCCTGCAATGGCAGGATCTGTTCGGCAACACCACGTTGACGCCGTTCAACAAGACGCCTAGCAGCTACGGCGGCGCCCTGAACGGCGCGGCTGTCAGCCTGCTCTACGCCGACCTGCTGATCGGCCTGTCGTCCTGGTCCAACACCACCGCCAACTACATCTATTCCGGCGCCGCCGGTTCGCCGGCGCTGAACGTCAACCTGTCCTTCTCGGTCTCGGTCTACGCCAGCAACCCGGATCAGGTGGCCAACGACCTGGCCCTTTACCAGAAGATATATTTCCAACTGAACCAGGACTATACCGGACTGGGCGTGCCCGGCGTCACCGGCAACGCGGTCAGCATGAGTCTGTCCAACTCGATGCTTGCCCAGCCCGGCGTCACGCTGACCGACCCCCAGGCGGCGGCGGTGCGCGGCTATGTCAGCGCCTGCGTCCAGTGCTTGCAGGCCATAACGAGCGGCGGAGCGGTGCCCGCCACCGGTCCCACGGCGACGCTTTCTGTCGCCGTGCCGCTGGTCGGTGGCCTGGCCTCGGGCGACATCATCGCGCTAAACGTCAGCCTGACGCTGTCGCGCGCCGCCGTGCTGGTGGACCCGCAGGTTGCCGCTTGCGCGGGCGGCCTATCGGCGGAAAGCGCCATCCTGCCGCAGCCCGACAAGGTGGCGACCGGTTCGCAGCCGGCCTTCCTCTCCTTCGCCAAGGGATTCGAAACCGCCTTCCAGTGCGCCGACTGGCAGATGAAAGTGGGCGAGGGCTTGCAGGTTTCCGGGACCAACACCTCGGGCGGCTCGGGCTCGATGCAGCTCTGGGCGGTCCGCTTCGGCACAGCCAAAGGCAAAGGCATCTATTTCAACATCACCCAGAACCAGCCCAGCTACTACACGGCGGCCCCGGTGGCTAACTCGCTGGTCAGCCGCAAGGCGACCATCACCGACTACGCCAGCGGCAAGCCGGTGACCTTGAGTTTCACCGGCGTCGATCAGAACCAGTGGTTCCAGACCTGTCTGAACGCCGTCGATAGCTTCCTGTCGGCCAGCGATTCCACCCAGGCCTTCATCCTAGACGAGCTTCTGGGCACCCAGAATCCGATGACCGACGGCTATCTGGGACAGGTGCTGGACGCCAAGGAAAGCTTGGCCGACACCATCTCCGGCACGGTGGCTCCGATCCTATCGACCAGCGCTTCCGACGCCTCGACCAAGGCGTCCGCCAAGAATAAGTTCCGCCAGCAGTTGCTGAACCAGATCGGCTCGGCCTACGCCGCCAGCGCCGTCGTGGTCTATCAGGTGACGGACGTCTCGGGTGCCAACCAGCCGGGAGCCGCCGGACCAGCCGACCTCTACGGCCAGCCGCAGGGCGTTATCTCGGACAACGCCAGCGCCAACCAGAACTTTACCTTGAGCGCGGCGCGCATTCCGCTGGGCCAGGTCGATGACGGCGGCACGCCGGTCGATCCGCGCCTCAGCTTCTTCTTCAGCACCAAGAACGTGGACGCTCAGGCCTATGTGCCGCTGACGTTGAACTTCGCCGTCACCCATCTGGAGTTCAACAAGGCGACGGTGCCCGGCATCGACGGCTATATGGACAGCCAGTGGCTGGTCTTCGTCACCGGCCCCTATGTCTACGGCCTCAATCCCGCCGAGGCTGCCGACATCCCGGTGGTTAATCGCAACCTGCCGGTGCCGCCGACGGTGCAGAACCAGCTGGCGGCGCAGCCGGACACGGCGCCGGTGGTTCCGCTCGACCTTGCGCGCTGGAACTATTCCTTCACCTACACCTATCCCTTTGTGGCGCAGGATTCTGTACAGACCGAAATCCAGCTCAACCTGCCCAACACCGGCTCCGAACTGACGGCGCCTGGGACGGGCCCCGACCTCTTCACGGCGCTGGCGCAGTTCGTCACCGCCTATCCGCTGATCCTTGTGGATTTCAGGGCCTATCTGAACAAGATCGACGCCGACACCACCGACCAGGGCATCATCGATGGCGCCCAGAAGGCGGCATCCAGTTTCGCCAGCTATCTGGGCGACGTGGCTGCGGCCTATGCCAACCAGGTGCAGGCGAACAGCCTGGACGCCATGGCGCCGCCGCAGTTGATCAAGCTCGACTTCGAAACCGCGCTCGCCCAGGACGGCAGCGGAAACGCCGTGACCAATTTGCTCAGCGTCACCATCAACGGATCCGCCGCCACCTGGAACCAAGCGGCTGCCACGATTTCATCGGGCGGCGTCACGCTGCCCACGCCGGTGATGCAGATTCTCCCCGACAGCTACACAGCGGTGGCGACGGCGTCCACCGACGGCATCTCGCTGTTGACCTACCGCTATCAGTTGACCGGATCGTCGCCCGCCCAGTTCATGACCTGGGAGGAGGCCGAGGCGGTGCAGCAGCGCACGGTGATGCTGCCCGGCCTCGATGTACTGTTGCACCAGAACGGCCTCGCCTCGATTCTGGTCGAGCGCAACAAGTTCCTTTTCCCGCTCGACGCCAGCGGCGTATCGACCAACTCGGCCTTCATCTTCACGACGCCCAGCGTCAGCTTCTCCGGGCCCGCCGTACCGCGTCTCGACCATCAGGATTTCCAGATGACAGGCGGCAACAACTTGCAGGATCTACTGACCAGCTTCTTCGCCGGACTGTTTACGGGCGGCGACGGCGCCGTGTCGGTGGAGGCCAGCATGACCGCCAGCTTCGTCTATCCGCTGACTCCCAACTTTCCGGTCAGCCTGCCGGTCTGCCTGTTGCCGCCAGTGGCGGTCGCGATCGACCCCACCCAGACGCCGACTTTCGTCTCCGTGGTGGCCGACACGGTCGGCAACTGGCTGGCCAACGAGCAGCCCAACCTCGCCAACGGCGCCGTGAACAGCTTCAAACTGACCCTGTTCGGCTCCGACGACCAGCAGCCGTTGCTGGTCGTCGAGAATCTCTACCAGACCATCTTGCCCGGCGGCTGAGCCGGGCAGGAGGTGGGACACGGCCTATGGACTTTGAGAGGAGAGCCATGCAAGCTTAACCGCCTGGCCACAGAACCGGCAGCGGCCCATTTCTCTCATTCTCCGGCAAGGGGCGACCGTGATTGATTTTCTGGGAATCGGCGCGCAGAAAGCTGCGACGACTTGGCTGTACGAGCATCTTAACGCCCACCCATCCATCCATTTTCCGGGCGGTAAGGAACTGCATTTCTGGGATATGAGCGCCGAACGGGGGGGGGCTTGGCTTGGGATGTTTCCTCAAGATGAGCGGAAACAAGGTGAAATCACCCCAGCCTACGCCATCCTCGATCCGGCGATCATTCGAACCATTCACAGCTTTGCGCCAGAGGCGAGGCTGTTTTTCAGCTTGCGCGATCCCGTGGCTCGCGCCTGGTCACATGCTTTGATGGAGCTTGCGCGCGAGCAGCGGGATATTGACGATGTTCCTGACGTTTGGTTCCTGGACCATTTCAAGACTCAGGCCTCCCTCATGCGCGGAAGCTATACGGCTTGCCTGGACAATTGGCTTGCCGTTTATTCTTCCCGGCAGCTTCATGTCATTATCTTCGATGATATTCTCGATCACCCCAAGGAAACGCTTATGGAATTGGCCGATCACTTAGGGGTCGATGGCGCCTTCTTTGCTCGGCAGTCGATGGCACATCTCAGCAGGCCCGTCTTCGCGGGTGGCGGCCATGTCTTGCGTCCGGCGTTGAGACCGTTTCTAAAGGCGCTCTATGTCAGAGAGATTGAAGCGCTTTCGATCCGGCTCGGGCGGGATCTTACTGCCTTGTGGGCCTGAATCCGGCTTGGAACGTCACTTTCCCGCAGACGGCTCAGTCTTAACGGCGGGCGTGCTTTCTTTCTCTGGCGCCGGTTTGTCTTTCTCAGCGTTGTCCACCTTGCGCTGCGTCATCGGCGCGGCCGCATTTGTCGTGGCTTCTGCGGCGCCTCGGTTGATTTCAGCGTTAGTGACAGGGGTAACGGCAATGGACGGCGCCTGAGCAAGCGCCTGCGGCGTTGCGGACAAGGCAATAAGGCCGATGGCAATCATTGAGACGGTTCGAAACATGTGGCGGCTCTCCTGTCTTGCATGTTGACGCTCGGGGTGTGTCATGGACGCTCGAAAAGCGCGCGCGTGGCTGAATCGATCTGGACGAAGCGCTCAATGCCGTTATCCAGGGCCAGGCGGACAAGGTTCATGCCTCCCTCCCGGTTGCCAGACATCAGCAAGACGAGCCCTTTGTAATGCAAGCCAACCGGATCCTGCGCCGAGACGGCCAGCAGCCTGTCGGTCAGCGCCATCGCGTCCTCAATCTTACCTTGTTCGATGGCGGCTGTCAGGTAAGGAATGGCCAGGTCAGAGCGTTGGGGGGCGAGAACCAGCAACGCTTCCAGCCATTCCCGCCACAAGCCAAGCTGGTTCGGCAACGCCGCAAAGCTCAGATCCTTGGTCACATGGATGTGCGCCATTGCCGAAAGCCCGACGACAAGCGGCGGCAACCGAGTGGGTTCGGCAGCTGCCCGGTCGCCAAGGAACGCTAGCATTCGCCCGATTGAGGGAACCATGCCAGCGCTATCCTGGCCCGCGGCGGCGCGGTTGCCGAAACGGTCCAGCGTTTCCTGGATCAGTCGGGAGGCTTCGCGATCATCCTGGCGGATGTCCAGGGGAACGGATAGCGCAAGGGGCGGGGTCATCTGCCATGCCTGTTTCAAGGTGGAAAAAGCCAGGCCATAGAGCAGTAGAAGCAAGCAGGCCGTGGCTTGCCCCATTCCCATCGCTAGAACCGGCAGGGCGGCCAGCCTGGATTGCAGATTCCGAAGCCATGAGGTGTCGTCCGCCATTCCGGCCAATCCCAGGGCGGCTAGCGGAACCGAAAAGCAAAGGGGAAACCAAGTGCCTGCAAGCAGTGTCCAGACGATGGCGAATACCGTCGCTTGAGGAAAACAGCTGCGGCGGGCGAAGATGGGGATCGCTATGAAAGCTGCCAATGCCAGAAGAAGTCCTGGCACGCCTGCGGCATGCAGCGCCTCCACGCCCCAGTTGTGGCTATGGAAATAGTCGCTGCGAAGGAAAGTCCAGGTTGGTTGCCATAATCGCTCTCCCGACTGATTGAGCCAGACCAGAAAAGCGTCTTGGGTTCGGCCCCAGCCATGACCGGTCAGAAGCCGTTCAAGATAAGCGTCGATATCCGACTGAACCAGGGCTTGGATAAGGAAGCGGTCCCGCAACGACGGGATGGTTCTTACAAAAGGCAATCCGTGGAGAATCAGCCAGGGAAGCGTGGCTGCCAGGGAAACCAAAATTGCCGCACCCTTGATAGACAGGCGGTTCATCAGATGCGGCTGGCGGGCCAGGAACAAGAACGCCACAGCTTCAACTAAATACAAGAGGATCACGGCAAGGCTTTGCGAGCCAAAGGCAAGCAAGGCGGCAACGCCCAGGAAAGCTGCTTGTTGCCAGGGGCCTCGTCCCTGCGACAGCAAAGGCAACGCCAAGGCCAACCAACCATAGTAACTGCTCACAAAAATCAACAGATGGTTTTCGCCGCGAGACAAGCTGTACCAATCCCAGCCCTTTAAGGCGGCCGTGGCAAGCGCCGTTCCCAAGGCTAATTGGCGAAGCGCTTGCCACAGTCGGGGCTGACCTTGAAGCAGCAGGGCGGCCCCGGTATAAGCGGCGCTATCAAGAAACCACAGGGCGCCAAAGCCCGATTGCGGCGCGCCAAGCAAGGTGACGACCGGCATCTCGGTGAAGAGAGAGGTTAGGCAGGACCACAGGCCAAGTCCTAGGGGCAGGAGCACATAGGGATGCCCAAGCCGTAAGAGCGTCGATGACGGCTGGCGGATGATCGCTAGCAATATGGCCAGCGATGCCAGGGCGGCGCCTGCGTGAAAGGCGACGACCAGCGGTTCGGCCTTGTCCCAAACGCCGAGCGCGAAAGTTGGCAACGAGCCAAGGGGGAGCAAAAGTCCGAGTGCCAGCGACAGGAAAGCCAGAGCGGCTTGCGGCACGTTACAAGCCTGACAGAAGTTTGGGCCAAACGTCGGCCCAGCAGCAATCGTGTTCTTGACCGGGAACGACGGCCAGTCGCGGGGTTTGCCCTTCTGGAAAGCGCCGCAGATAGCTCTGCGCGACATCCCGGGGAACCACTTTGTCGTCGTTCCCGGAAAAATGGGTTTGGGGCACTCCGGACAAAGCCTGGACAAAATCGGCTGGGTTAAACGACGCGTACAAAGGGGTGATGTCATGGTGGCGTGTCCAAGCCGCCGTATCCAACACGCCGGCAACGGTGACGACCCGCTCGACATCCTTGCGCCTGGCGGCGACCAGCAAGGCGATTGTCCCTCCCCCGGAGTATCCGTAAAGACGTATTTTGCCGCTGCCCGAAAGGCGGCGGAAGTGCTCGATCGCTTGGTCTATCGCGGCGACGGCTTCTTCGGAATAGCGCGCAACGCTCCAATAGTCCGGGGCGCAGTGGCGCCTAGCCTGGCCCGTCACATACTGGCAGGGTCTGGCAATGTAAATGACATTGGGCGACCTGTCTTGCACGGCCAATTCCAGGGCGACGGGCTTTCTGGGCGTCGGGTCATCGCTTAGCCGGTCGCGGCGAATCCAGGCATAGCCGTCGCCTTCGATATACACGTTGAGTGGGGCTTGCGGCGTCCAACTTCGGGGGACGTAAGTCAGCAGATCGAAATAACCGGCATCAATCACTTGAGGCGTTAGCTGGCGCGTCGCTGCCAGGGCATCGGCCTCCTGGCGGGCTGAACTACAGGCGGTCAGGGCAAAAACGGCAAGGCTAACCAGGACGGCCGGAATCCCCCTTGATTTTACCAATCCCAACGGACCCTGGCGATCGCCATCCATACGTTCAGTTCCTGGCGAAACAGTGAGTTGTTTTCTACTTCCAGGCTGCCGGTCAATCCACCTTTGCTGACTTCGAGGCCCAGGCCGCCAACCATGCCGGCGTTATCGACGATCGACATTTGGCCATCGCCCTTCAAGACAGCATTGGGATGTTTGAAATCCCACTCGCCCATAACCTTGGCATAGGGCAGGAAGTTGCCGAAGGCATAGCCGATCTTGGCGCCGCCCGCGAGGCGCCCCAGATTGCTGGCGCTGGATTCGGCGGCAACGTTGGCGCTGTCGGTATAGGATTCCTGCGTCGAACGGGTGTAAAGAACGCTCATCTTGGGCTGTAGGCGCCAGTTATTCAGGGCGTAAACGCCGGTCAGGTTGCTGCCGCCCATCATCCGGTTGCCCGAATAGTTGCTGCTGATGGATCCGTACTGGCTGGTTGTGTCGTAATCGAGCCACGAATAGCCGAAGGTGGCATCGACGGTCCAGGACGGTGTGATCTTGTACGCAAAATAGGGGGCAAGGGTAACCCCCTTGGATTTATAAGTGCCGTTGTTGAAGTTGGTGGTGAGATCGATGTTCTCCCAGCCAAGGGCGAGACCTGCCAGATAACGGTCGGCGAACAGCTTGTCCATCCCGGCCATCAGACTATAGGCGTTGCCGCTCATCTTCATGTAGGGCTCGGTCTTGTCGATGTTGGCCCATAGTCCCTGGGCCCAAACCCCCATCGTCGCAGAGCCATCGCCGCCGGCAACGCCTTGCTGGCGGGTGTTGAAGCTGGAAGGCCCACTGCCACCCTGGCCGCCGCCCTGGCCGTTGCCTTCGCCGCCCCCAGGCGAAAAGCCCCCGGAACCACCGGTACCGCTTCCTCCCTGGCCACTGCCCTGGCCGCCGCCAGGCGAAAAGCCGCCTGTGCCCCCACCGCCCGTAGCGCCGCCGCCAGTACCACCCCCAGGCGAGAAACCGCCCGTGCCGCCGCCAGGAGAAAAACCGCCCGTGCCGCCCCCGACCGAAAAACCCCCTGTGGCCGCAGAACTAATAATAGTTGCGGTTTGGGTTGAGGCAACGGAAGAGACCACTGAACTCGTGGCCTGATTTGAAGCTGAGCTGCTATTGGAAACGTCGGATGCTGCAAAAGCAAAAGAGCCAGAGCATAAGGTCAGTGCAACAACCCCGTTCCCCAGCAGGCCAAGCCTTCTCAGATAGTCGTAACCACTCAATCGGATAACCCCATGCCTTGCGTCGCCACGCCGCTAACAACCATTAACTGCCATAATGTGTGAAAGTGTGTTACTTTGTCAACGGATCAACTGAAGGATGATATCCTTTTTTCGTGTCGATCCTCGTCAAGTTGTTATGAATTTCAAAGCATTGACCCCAGAAATGACCATGGCGAAAAATAGGCGGATCGTTGATCAACCGGTTGATCCGAGATTTTCAGCCATAGTTGTGACCTTTCGAACTGGTTCCGTGCTGTTCGATTCGTTGGCGGCCCTTGTCGAGCAGCCGTCCGTTTGCGAGGTCATCGTGGTTGATAATGGCAATCCGGACCGGGTGGCTTGCGACCTTGACCGCCTTGCATCGACCGAGTCCAAAATTAGCCTGCTGCGGCCTGGCCGCAATCTTGGCTTTGCGTCGGGCTGCAATCTCGGCGCGGCTCAAGCGAGAGGCGAGTATCTTGCATTCGTCAATCCCGACCTGATCGTCCCAATCGGTTCTTTCGACGTCATTAAAGGCGCCATCGCGGATTATCCCGATGCCTGGCTGCTCGGCGCCCGCCTCCTTAACATGGATGGCAGCGAACAAAAAGGCGGGCGGCGCGAGGTGTTGACGCCATGGCGCGCCATCGTCGAACTGGCCAGACTGGACCGGCTGGCGCCTTCACATCCCTATTTCAAGCGCTTTCATCTGCAAGACGGGGCGCCGCCCGACCACCCGGTCGAGATGCCGACCATCTCGGGCGCCTTCATGGTGGTGCCTCGCGATAGATTTTCTGCACTGTCCGGTTTCGATCAGGCCATGTTTCTGCATATCGAGGATATCGATCTTTGTTTGCGCGTTCTGCTGGCGGGCGGGCGGGTTCTTTATTGCGGCAATGTGCCGGTATACCATGCACGCAGCACCAGCGACACGTCACGCTGCTTCGTCGAGTGGCATAAGACCCGAAGCTCGATCATATATTTCCTCAAGCATTTTCGTTCCTCCTATCCCGCCTGGAGCCTGTATCTGATATCGGCAATGCTGCTGTTGCGCTTTCTGCTGGTGGCAATTCAGGCCGCACCCAAAGACGGGGCGCGGCTTGCCCGACGTCTGGCCGCTGGCAAAGGGAACTGAAGGATGGCTTCGCAGACACCATGGGTCAGGGTCGTCATTGTCAACTACAACGCCGATAAATGGCTTCAGGCCACGATTGACGGGCTGGCTCGACAGACCTTTGCCGAGTTCGAGGCGGTGATAGTCGATAACGCTTCGACCGATGGCTCGATTGCTGGGCTGCGCCTGCCAGACTCCCGCTTCCGCTTATTGAAGGCGGGCGCCAACATTGGCTTTGCTGCGGGCTGCAATCTGGGAACCAAGGGGGCGCACACGCCCTGGCTGGCCATGCTTAACCCGGATGCCGTGCCTAATTCCGACTGGCTGGAGCGTCTGCGCGCGGCAACAGAAACGCACCGCGACGCGGTCGCCTTTGGCACAACCCAACTGATGGCCGAGGATGAAAGGCTGCTGGATGGAGGGGGAGACAATTATTCCATCTTCGGAATCGCCTGGCGCGGCGGTTTCGGCGCCCCACTCCCCCAGATTCAGCAGGATATCGATGTCTTTTCGCCTTGTGCGGCTGCAGCGCTTTACCGCACCGACGTTTACGCCGCGGTCGATGGTTTCGCCGAGACGTTCTTTTGCTTTCTCGAAGACGTCGATTTGGGATTTCGCCTGCGTCTGCAAGGCGGGCGCATCGTGCAAGTGGCGGATGCCAAGGTTGTTCATGCCGGTTCGGCCATTGCCGGGCGCAGGAGCGCCTTTACGATTTTCCACAGCACGCGCAATGGCGTATACATGCTGATGCGCTGCATGCCCACCCCGTTGCTGCTGCTGGCGCTGCCGCTATTTCTGGCGGCTCAGGCATGGTTGATGGCACGGACCCCCAACCGGTGGGCAAGACTTAAGGGCTTGGTCTGGGGCCTTTTGGGACTGGCGCGGGCAAGATTGTGGAAAGACAGAAAGCGCATTCTTGAACAGCGGCGCATTTCTCTGGGTGTCTTGGCCAGATTTCTGGTTTGGGATCCTCTCAAAATTTCCCGGCGCGCCATCGTTGTCTTGCCGCAAGTTTCCTCGGCCTCTGGCTGCCAAGTCATGGAACCGGTCTGATCAACGACAATGGATACATAACCGTCATGGCATTCTCTTCATCGGCCTTTAATCCCTTTGTAGACGGCGAGGACCGTCGCCATGCGATCCGGGCGGCCCGCAAAGATTTTGTGCAAGGCGTCATGGCATGGCGCATGTGGCTGAGCTTGGGCATTCAAGATGTTCGCATCCGCTACAAAAGAACCTATCTGGGGCCGCTATGGATTACGGCCAGCATGGCCGGAACCTTTATCGCCATGGGCATGCTGTTCAGCGCCGTCCTTAAGAACGACGTCCGCATCTATCTGCCTTATCTGGCTGCGGGCATGGTGGCATGGGGTTTCCTAACCTCGGTGGTTTCAGATGGCCCCGGCGCCTTCGTCAGCGCCCAGCATATCATCAACGCGCTTCGCTTGCCTTTTCCGGTTTACGTTCTGCGATGCATCGTGCGCAACGGCATCGTCTTCTTGCATAACTTTGCAGCCGCTTGGGCAGCCTATTTCATCCTGGGGGGCAGCCTGAAGCCTGCGTTCCTGCTATTGCTGCTGACTATGCCGCTGCTGTTCGCTTCGGCCTTCTTCGTTGGGCTGATCCTGGCGATTCTTGGCGCGCGGTTCCGCGACCTGGGGCCCTCCGCTGGCGTCGTTATGCAATTGTTGTTTTTCATGACCCCGATCATGTGGCGCCCGGAAGACATTCCCGACGCCAGCAAATGGTGGGTGACGATCAACCCCGTGCATCACCTGCTGGAAGTCATCAGGGCACCCATGTTGGGAGGCTGGCCGCAGGCTTTGTCTTTGGAAATTGCCTGCGGCTTTACGGCGGCGCTGGGGATTCTGTCCTTTGGCCTGTTTTGTGCGTATCGTCACCGCATTTCTTATTGGTTATAGCGCATGCCCAGCATCATCCTTGAAAAGGTGTCCGTCGATTTTCCGGTCTATGATGGGGCGCAACGCTCGTTCAGGCGCAAACTGATGCAGCTTGGCATAGGCGGCGTTATTTCGCAGCGCGGGCGCGGGCACCTGAATGTCCGCGCGCTGGACGGTATCGACCTAGCGCTGAAGGACGGCGACCGTATCGGTCTGATCGGCCACAATGGCGCCGGAAAATCGACCTTGCTGCGCATTCTGGCCGGAATCCGCGAGCCGACTTCCGGTAGTATCGTCATCGACGGAAAAACGGCGGCCTTGCTTAGCCTGGGCTCGATACTTGATCCCGAGATGACGGGCTACGAAAACATCGAGCGGGCGAGCATGCTGCTTGAGATCCCCGGCAAGCGCCGAAAGGATCTGGTCTTGGAAGTCGAGCAATTCACTGGCCTGGGAGATTATCTCAACCTTCCGGTCAAAGTCTATTCCGCCGGTATGCAACTGCGCTTGTCTTACGCGTTGATGACGGCGCAAGAACCCGATATTTTGCTGCTTGACGAAATCTATTCTGCTGGCGACGCCGAATTTCGAGCCAAATCGGAGGAACGCATCTGCGAACTGGGAAAAAGAACGAGCATTTTGGTTTTCTCCAGCCATGCGCCCAACGAGATCGAACGGATATGCAATAAGGTGGTGTGGTTGGAGCACGGGCGCATCCGCCGCATAGGGGCTATCGCGGACACGCTGGAGGAATTCCAGGCGGATAGAAAGATGAATGGGGCGCCGGTAGGAGGCTAGCAGATTCACGTTTTAATCCGCGCCACGAAGTGCCTTGGATTCGAATGATCTTGCGCTAGGCGGTTGCGGCCTCTCCGAAATATATTTTACGCATGACCTTTATGATGGGCGAATGACCGGGTATTGCGCCATCAATCGGCGGGCCGGAAAAATATACGATCAGCGATCCCTGATCCACTTCGGTTCTGACAATTTCCCTGGCTTCGCCTGCCGGAAATAGAACCGTCCTACCCGCCAGCATGTCGCGGCGTGCTTCTTCGGTGACCTCGACGATGAAGGCCGATGTCCAGCCAGTGGCGATGCCGTTGCTCCAGTTCTGGTCGTTGGATGGCGGCAGCGGATAGGGAATGGGTATTTCGCCCTCTGTCTTAAGCGCGGAAAGAACACGTGTGAGAGCATCGCGAATTTCAACGTCCTCGGGATGTTCCAGCAACCAGTCCTTATAGTAGCCCCTGGCCCTCTCGGGCTGCCCGCATGTCTCGTGATATCTGCCCAGCGTCCTGTTGCGGTCGAGCAGCCGGGTCGCCGGATACGTCGTTTCGATTCCAAGCTCTGCCACCAGGCGGCAAAAGTCCTCGAAGCGTTTCAGTCTGGTCAGGTAAGTGTTGGTTCCATCTGTGCTGCGCCAGAACTGGAATCCTTGGCTGAAATCCATCCCGAACTCGTCGGCCCGCTCGTAGCCCTCGGTCCCCGGGCTGAAACCGCAGAAGCTGGCGCTTGGATTGACCACCAGCTTGTGTTTCTTGTTGCGGCGCAGAAATTCCAGGACGGCGAAGGCGTCGTCCTCGGTCTCGCCGGGAAGGCCGAACATGACGTTGTAGACCGCATCCAGCCCTGCGCGGCCATGAGCCTGTGCGATGGCGTCGATATCGGCATTGAGCGATAACCGCTTTCCAATATGGCGCATCAGCTGGGGGGATGGCGTTTCCAGGCCATAGGCAAGGCAAACGCAACCCGAGCGCTTGAGTTTGACAAGCAGTTCCAAAGTCATTTCCTTGCGGATGACCGCCTGCCCGGACCAATGAATTTTAAGGCCAGATTGCACGATAAGATCGGCCAGACGCTCAAGAACTGATATTTTGCCGTTGACCAGACTGTCTTGAAATTCGACAAAATCGAGAAATGGGTAAAGCTTCAACTGTCTTTTGATCTCGGCAAAGATAGATTCGGCTGAACGGAACCTGAAGCTTATCCAAAAGGCACGTTCCGAGCAGTAAATGCAACGATTGGGGCAGCCTCGACTGCCCATGATGGGAAGTTTGTTCGGGGTCAAATATGCCCCGAAGCTATAGTCGCTGAAATCCGCGTCCGGCAGGCCATTCAATGGCGTAATCTGCTTTCTGGGGCCGGTGTCGAAAACCGTCTTGGCATCCCTTTTCAGCAACAGGCCCGGGCAGTCGTCAAGCGATCTGTGCGTGCGAAGGCGCTCCAAAACCTCTGCCAATAGCTCCTCGCCTTCGCCCTGGGCGACAGCATCAACGGCCGCATGTTCGATGAGGCTTGTCCCTGCAATGTCCTTGCTGGCATGAGGGCCGCCCATGATGACGAGAAGGTCGGGATTCCGCGCCTTCAACCGTCGCGCCAGATCCAAGCTAAGAAGGCAGGAGGATTCGTAAAGGGTGAATCCGACGACCTTGGCGCCTGAGGCTACAACGGTCTCGACAAAGCCTTGCGCCAGCGCTTCCAATTCGCTCAGCAGGGCGTTGACGCTTTCCCGGGTTTTCCAGAACCAAAGCGCCTGTTCCATGTCCCAGGCGTGCTCGAAGGCGGTTGGGCGTGCTGCAAAGAACTCGAGATTAAGGTCAAGGGGAAGCACCTTGAAGTTGCAGGATCTAAGGTAGGCGGTCAGCATGGCGGTGGCCAGCGGCGGCGTGTTCACGCCCCAGCCGGGCGCTTGCACCAGGACGATGTCGGGATGGTCGAGATTCTCGGGCCGGGTTAGCGAATGCTTGAAGACCGATAGAAACTTCACAAGCGCCGAGTTTTGCTTTGACTCGTGCCCCTTGCGTTCGATTTGTCCTTGGTTGGTGACAGTGATTTCTGGCGGCTGAATTCCTTCGCGGATGCCCCTCAACCCGTTCAGTTGGACAATGGGAGAACTGAAAATCGGATCGGTCAGGAGTCGAGCAAACTCGGCATAATCAGGATGCTCGGCATCCCAGACCTTGGCGAGACGGTAGCTGGCGCCGGTCATTCCACGCGACCATTGATCGATCAGCAGAAAGGAAACGGCATCAGCCCCATATTTCTCGCCCATTCGCACGAAATCGGCCATTTCCCTGAAGTTCGTCGCCTGAACGACGAAAAGAAATTCAAGTCGGCCAAAGCGCCGCTGGCTTCTTAGCTGGGACAGAAAATCGAGATTGTCGAGCAGGCGGGCAATTTTTCCCGGTGCTCGCAGTTTCTCATAGGTTTGCTTTGTCGCCGCATCGATCGAAAGCTGAATCTGCGCCACGCGACCTTCTAGCAGACAGTCGTTCCAGGCCTTTTCGTCGAGCAGCAGGCCGTTGGTGGACAGTCCCAGCTTCATTCCAGGGAAACGCGCGGCGGTTGTTTTCAAAACCTGCCGATAATGGCGGGACGCAAATGGATCTCCGTCGCTGCTCAGCAGCAATAGCTCGGCGTTGTCAAGCACGGGAAGAACGCGCTGCTGAAAGATGCCGTCAAGGCGCGCCTGCTCGTTCTTGTCCGCCACAATGATTTTGGACCGGCAGGATGGACAGGCCAGATTGCAAGAGGAGTCGTAGCCAAGCTTGACGACGCGCGGGCCACTGTCCATGACAAGGCATTGCCGGTCGATGGCCGCACGCATTACATGGCCGAGATGCTTGGACTCGACTTCGTCTCTCAAAGAAAGGCGGCGGTCAAGGATGAGATTGCATTTTTCCTTGTCGCACTGATCGAAGCTGCCGTTCAAAACGCCTTTGCGGTAAAGTTGCGCCTGCGAACCATTCCAGATGTCCTGCGGGCCGTCGGTAAATATGTTGCCGATGGCCGTGTTGTGGTTCCAGGCCGGGCAGCAAGGAAAAACGCCGCCATCATAGATCTCGATAGTTGTCCAGGGTTGACCACAGAAATATGCGGCCAAATCCGAAGGGCGTGCATTGGGTGAATCTTGGGCCTCGTGGAAGGCCAGGATTCTCTTCATGATGGTCTCGCCCGCCGTCTCGGAAAACCTTTCCTCAATCAGCGTGCTTGCGGCATTCGCCAAACGGGCGCAGGTTTCAGGCTCTCGAAGCAGACGGGTGATGCGGTCCGACAGTGCCCTACCGTCATCGGCGATCAAGGCATGGTGATCGTCGGTTAAGCCGATTCCCTCGGCGCCTAGCGAGGTGGTAACGATGGGAACGCCGGACTGCATGGCGGTCACGATCTTACCCTTGACGCCAGCGCCATAGCGCAGCGGCGAGACAGACAAGCGCGCGTTTTCAAAGTAAGGGGCCAGATCGGGCACCATTCCAGTGACGACGACATGAGGCCCGCGCAAAGTCTCGATTTGAGGCGGTGGCGCGTTGCCAATAAGAAGCAGTCTTGCCTCTGGTTCTTCCGCCCAGACCAGCGGCATGATCTCGTTGACCAGCCAGAGAGCGGCATCGACATTGGGGAGGTGCGGAAAACCGCCAACGAAGACGATGTCTTGCAGCGGCTTAAAGTCGTCTGGCGTTTTCAGATTGCCCGAGCCAGGGGGATACAGATAGGGCGGAATGCACACCACGTCTGCGCCTGAAATTTCCTGGCGGATGATTTGCGCCTCTTCTTCGCTGGGCGACATGATGCGATCGACGGAAGAAAAAATGCTGAATTCCCAGTTCCTGACCGTCGCGGCGGTAACAAGAATGCTCGGGTCGCGCTCGATCTCATAGCGGCGCTGTTCGCGCAAGTAATGCAAGTCGTGGGTGTAATACAGGATGCGGGCCTGGGTTTTGTCGCGCAGCAAGGGCAAAAGAGAGTAGGTTGCTTCGGGGCGTGCGGTCCAGACCACGGACAAATGCCTGCCGCGTTTGTCCAGCCAATCTGCTAGGCCTGTCCGCGCCGTGACCAGCTCAATCCCCTTTTGGCGCAGTCTTTGGGCGTAGGGTTCGCGAGGTTCGCCGTCAAAAGGCGCAAAAACGACTCGCCAACCCATGCGCAGCAGAAGCGTGAGGTACTGGTCGATCGTCAAGCCGCCGGCGTGTCGGTCGTATTCCGGCAGTTTGTCATCGATGCATAGAATGATGGGGCGATGCCCAACGCTTTCGCGAACCAGGAATTCGTCTTCGCACGAAGCAGGCTGGCTTTGAAGTGCAAGATCCCATTTGCGGGCAAACTTGTCGTGATTGATGGCCGATAGACGGTCGCGCATTTCCACGCCGTAAGATGCGCTTCCCATATGCACAACCTGGCTGGCGGGTTGGTACATGACCTTGTATCCGCGGCTGCGCAGGGTAAAAGCGTAGTCGAATTCTTCATAAAATGCTGGAGCGTAGATCGGATCGAAACCGCCAACTTCCTCGTAGAGCGAGCGTCTTGTCAGCAGGCAAGCGCCAACAACGCAATCGACCTCGCGCACATAGTTGTAACGCTCTTCGCTTGCATCGCCGTTGCGCCCGATGGGAACGCCCCACCCGTTGGCCAGAACCGACCAGCCGGCATCCTGTATCGTGCCGTCAGGATTCAGCAGTTTCGCTCCGACGATGCCGATCTTGTCATCGCTGTCTGCGATCCGGACCAGGGGGGCCAGCCAGTCAGGCCCAACCAGCGTGTCGCTGTTCAAGAAAAGAAGGTAGCGTCCTTTGGCCTGACGTGCGGCTGTCTTGCAATTCCACACGAAACCAAGGTTGCGTTCGTTAAGCGACGCGTGAAGGCCATTCGCCATAGGCAAAAGATGCGCGATGGGTTCGTCGATGCCGTCATCGGGTGCTATGATTTCATAGGTGTAGCCGGCGCCCGAGTTCTGGGAAATCGATCGCAGGCAGGCCATTGTGTCTTCGTAATGCTTGTAAAGGGGGATGATGATGGAGACATCGGGCGAAGGGGAGGCGTTGAACAGCAGGGCGCCACCGTCAAGTCCATCATGCACGATTGCGACCGGAGCCGACCTGGCTTCGATTCTTGCCGGAATGGAGCTTGGTGGTTTGGCGGGATTTGCGGCTCTTTTGTTCCTGCCGCGGCGGGCAAGGGCCGATGCGGTCAAGCGCAATGGCTTGGTCAGACGCCAACTGGCCGATAGCCGCATCTCGGCGATGACCCTTTCGCGGTCATTAATCTCGGCGCGCAGGCTTGCGCGCTGTTTTTCAAGCACAGTTATTGCGTCTGCAAGAGATCGGCCACGGTCACGCTCGGCCTGGACCATCTCGCTTTGCTGGGTCGTTTCTGTTTGGGCCGCTTTGAGAGCCTGCTCAAGCGAGTGAGAAAGCCCGGCAAGACGTTCGGCCTCTAGCTTGACTGCTTGCATATTCTTCAGTTCATGATCGCGTTGCTCAAGCGCTTCAGAAAGGCGCAGTAGCTCTTGCCGCAAATCAACGATATTTTGCTGGTCCGTCGCCTGCCGTGCTTCAAAGCAGCTTGCGTCGTCAAGCGCGCTTGCCAAGTGCATTGCCTGAACGCCAAGCTTGTCGTCACGCGCGATGATCGCCCGCTCCAGGGCAGTGTTCCGGCAAGCCAGTTCGCCCAGCTTGCCGTCACGCCCGGTTATTTCCTTTTCCAATGCGGCATTCTGACGGGTCAGCTCGTCCAGCTTATCGTCCCGCGCGCTTTTTTCCTTTTCCAAGGCGTCGTTCCGGCGGTCCAATTCGTCTCTTTCAGCCAGGACGGCATGAAGCCTGTCTTCGCCAATGGCAATCCTTGCTTTTGATTCCTCGGCCTGCGCCTGGGCTTGGCGCAACTTGTTTAGAAGCAGGGCGTTCTCTTGCTGGCTGTTTGCCAACGCGGCGATCAAAGCGCCAGTCCGGTCCGTCGTTTCTGAAAGCTGACCATGCATTCTTTCCAGTTCGCCTTCGCGCTTTTGAAGGCTTTCTTGCCGCGATGCCGCCAGCGCCTCGGCCCGTTGCAGAAGATCGGCCACCGAAGCGCTTTGGCTGATCCAGGCCGTTGCCTTGCCAAGAGCCTTCACAGGTTCCCGCAAATTTTCATCTTGTGCCAAGCGTTGCAAGGATTCGTGGATTTCACGGATGTAGGGCGGCAGGTTCTGGCGCGAATCCAACTCGTCTGGATCGCTTCGGTGGTGCCTCAGGCGATCCTCAAGAAAATTTTCGCAGTATTGGGCGATTGCGGGTATCTTTTCATCGAACGGTGTGTGCAGAAATTCGGCAAGTCTTCTCAACTCATGTCTTGGATTGTCCATCAGGCAATCGTAATCGATGACGATTCGAGGCATCCCCTGGGTCTTTTGTAACATGGGAACGACATGCTGAAGCCAGAGCAAACATGACCTAGCCGGATCGAAACCGTTACGGGTTTCAAGCGAGCGGGCGACGCTAATCGGGTGGCGGCAGGCCAGGACATAGCTGACATCGAACTTAAACTTGGCGAATATATGTTGCCAGAAGGAAATGAGCCTGGCCGTGCGCGGATCCTTCATCGCGAAGATGCTACCCCGCTTGGCCTTATGACGAAGAATTCTACCCGCCCTGTCGGCAAGACCGGAAGCGGCAAGTGCGATCTGCGCCCTGTCGGTTATGATGCCTGGACTGTCCCACTTGGCTTTTAGGATATCAAGCGCTTCTTCATTTACCGAAAGAACGTCCAAATCCTCCCAGTATCCTTTTTCGTTGTCATGCCCTGGCGCCATCAAATTGTCGCCGAGATCGGCTCCCAGCACGAAAAGTCCGCGCGTGATCGCGCTGGTGCCGCTGCGATGCATGCCCAATACGACGACGACGCGGGGTGCTTTGACTTTCATGGGTGGCCAAAGACTTCCTTGGGGTTTTTGCGAACGACTTGAAAGGATGACGAAGTCTGCTCAAGCGTGTCGCCGAACAAGCGCGAGGCAAGTAGGTGGTCGATTCCCCATTTATAGGGGCTGTCTGAATTATCTCCGGCATGCGTCCGGCGGCTCTCCGCACTTCCAAACCGGATAAAGTGTGCCAATGGATTCATTCCTGCCGCAGCCACATCCGGGTATGCGCATAGATAATAACGGCTGTCGAACCGAGGATGCGGCCATCGGCCTTCCCTGGCGCCATGTCTGACATAGTGCGCGTAAGGATCGATTCCTTTTCCTACCAAATCGGAATATCGCTTTAGATAATACGAAGCATCGAAGTGGCCGGATCTGGCGATCAGGCAGATGTCACGGTCTTCTCGCAACCGTTGGCGAAAGCAGCCCTGCGCGAGGGCCCTTGCCAGTCCCCCGAGCCTTTGCCGCAAGGATAGTTTCCAATGCTGGGACGACAAGATGCTGGCCAAGGCCGCCAGCGCGCTTTCTTGAACGGCTTTTGCTTGCGCCATCTCGCGGGTCAATTCGGCCAGATGCCTTTCGGTCACGCCTTGCAGACTCGTTTGCGCCGCGGCAAGACGGCCTCTTTCTTCGCTGGCGCGTTCGATCTCGCGTCTTAGACTATCCCGTTCGCTTTCCAGGCGAATCGCCCTTTCGCTTATAGCCATTATTTCTTGTTGAACTTTTTCTTTATCCAGCCGACTTTGGATCATCTCGTCTCGAAGGCGAGATGTTTCGCGCTCCATTGTGTTTTGCGCTTGCTGAAGTTGCGTCAGTTGCCGCTCGACCTGCCCCTTGTATCCCAACCAGGGGGCAAACACATCGGTGGCCCTGGTCAATTCCTGGAAGACATGTTCAAGTATCTCTGGATCTGGTTCGGCATCTTTTCTGGCAGCCTCCCTGAACCAGTCATAGACGGCTCCAATCCATTCCGGCAATTCATCGCTGCTGGGTCGTGGGAGGCCATAGGCCGCCTGCTCGTCTTGCCATAAGCGCTCGATCTGCGACGATGCGTCAACCGCTTGTCTCTTTGGCAAACAGGCCAGCTTCTCGCTCAAGTCCTGCGCCGCTTGTCCGGGGGCGGCAATGAAGGCGTCATAGTTCGCGAAGATCCGCTGGACGTTTCGAGACTCTCTTTCCACCGCCAGCATGGCGACCAGCCATTGGGCTAATGCCGTATTCTCTGTTGGCTCCAGTCGGCGCCTGCGATTGTGGCGGCTATTCCACTCTTGTGGATGAGTGACCGGGATCACCAAACGGGGGGTAACCTGCATTGATTCCAAAGCTGCCAGCCACAAGGGGAAGGCGCCGTCGAGATGCGAAGAGGAAATCACGAAAAGGCGAGAGGAACCGAAGTGATCGTCGAGAAGGACCGCCAGCTCCTGGCGGCAGATCTGGGCCGCTTGTCCCTTGAAGCATGCCGGGGAAATTATGACGGGGGCGTCAGGATTGGCGCCGACGGCATTGAAGAAACGCTCAAAGATGGTGACGATGGGTTTTGCCGCCCCCTCTCCCTTCTGGTCGTCGCAAAGCAGCACCGCACCCATCAGGCCCAGGGTTCGCGCGATGGTCTCGCTAGCGGCTTGATCTTGCCCGGCAACCAATATGCAGAGTCTCGGCGCAGATGTTCGCGCAATGTCGCTGGCGGCGCTGTCGGTGGTCACGCGCTTCTCGCTTGTTGCATGCCGGCCATAGGCGGCCCTTGTTGTGATCGGTCGAGCGCCTTCTTGAGGGCGTCTTGCCAGTTTGGCATTTGGATACCGTAAAACGTCTCCATCTTTTCCAGAGATAGGCGCGAGTTGGCCGGGCGTCTGGCAGGAAGCGGATAGTCCTTGGTTGCTATGGGAATGATATTCCTGGCGGTGATCGGCAGACGGCGTTCTTTGGCTTCCCGGAATATGGCCTGCGCAAATCCATGCCATGTGGTAACTCCCCGGCAGGCGCAATGAACCAGCCCGCCGGAGCTAAGAAAATATGGCCATAAGGCGCCGCCCGCCTTGGCCAGGACGGCGGCTACGGCACTGGCCACGGCATCGGCTGAAGTGGGGGCGCCATACTGGTCGGCGACAACGCGAAGTTCCTCTCGCTCGGCGATCAGGCGCAACATGGTGCGCAGGAAATTTGATCCGTTGACGTCATAAATCCAACTGGTGCGCATGATCAAATGGGCGGGATGAAGCGTTCGGATGGCCTGCTCGCCGGAGAGTTTCGCGCGACCGTAGGCGTTCAAGGGACGCGCCTCATCGACTTCCGTCCAGGCCCGGTCACCAGAGCCGTCGAAGACGTAATCGGTCGAGAAATGTAGCAAAGCAGCGCCAAGGGATGCCGCCTCCCTGGCCAGCAGACCCGGCGCGATCGCATTGACCCGGTCGCATTCTCGGGAATCCTGCTCAGCCTTATCCACCGCCGTCCAGGCTGCGGCATTGATCAGCAGTTGCGGCTGAAGTTCCTTCAGGCAAGCGCTGACCGCCACGGGGTCAGTGATGTCCAGTTCGGCCCTCGACAGGGCGGTCAAATCGACCGCGTCCCGCAGGGCGCGTTCGATGGCGCCTCCAATCTGCCCAGAACGGCCCAAAAGCAGAACCCGGTTCATGGGCAAGCCATGGTAGGCAAGACGGCCATATTGGCCAGTCGCTTCGCGTTGGTGTCGCGTGGTGATAAAATGGGGTTTTCAAGCGGCCAGCGGATGTTCAGTTCGGGATCGTTCCAGGAGATGCTATATTCACATTCGGGGGCGTACAGATCAGTGCATTTGTATATGATGTCCGCCTGTTCGGACAGGACGCAAAAGCCGTGGGCGAATCCCGGCGGCACCCAAAGTTGCCGTCCATTCTCTTCAGACAGCAAGACGCCAACCCACCGGCCAAAACTGGGCGAATCGGACCTGATATCGACCGCGACATCCCAGATGCTGCCGAAGACGGCCTGCACCAGTTTACCTTGCGCGCGAGGGTGCTGGAAATGCAGGCCGCGTAGCGTTCCCTTGACCGAGCGGGTGTAGTTGTCTTGCAAAAACGGTTGGGTGAGCCCGGCTTTGGTGAACCGCTCGACGTTGTATATTTCCTTCAGAAACCCTCTTTTGTCGCCAAACATTTTTGGCTCGATAACCAGGACGTCTGGGATGTCGGTGCTGATGAATTCCATCTATGCTTTGACCAAGCGGCCATCCCCACGTTTACACTCATTCAATTGACGCCAGCCGATGATACACTTGACCGTCAATGGTGCAACCCTTACGAATGCGCGGGCGTTAGGATGACAGTCATATCCTGGCGAGAGCCATTCTTGCGAGAGAACCCATCATGCGATATGCATGGAAATGGGATGCAATTTTCGATTGGCGTTGAATGAGACGAGACAGACGCATCATTTTGGCGGTCGCTTTAATATCCTTGCTGCTGACGTCAGGCGGGTTGGCGGGAATCTATTATTACGCTCAAGGCGAATACCGTGCCTTAAGGCAGAAATGGGGAAGTTGGTCGCACGGCGACCCGATCATGATCCACGACTCCCTCATCGGCTTTTCCCTCAATCCCGGCGCCCTGAGTTCGTTTCATGTGCGCGGAACCGAGCGTTTTGTCGATGTGGCCGCCAATCCTCAAGGCCTTCGCGTGTCGCCCGCCCTTCGTCAAACCGCTTTGAGCGCAGCCGATGGCGTGGCGATAGGTTGTTCCTTTACCTTCGGGCATGGCGTTACCGCCGAAGAAGCCTATCCTTCCGTTGCGGCAAAGGTCTCTGGGCTTTCTGTCGTAAACGTAGGTGTTCAGGCCTATGGCACGGTTGGCTCGCTGCTGGCGTTGCGGCGCTTGACCGGGCTTCATCCCAAATTCGTCGCCTATGGCTTCATTCCGCCGCATCTTGGCAGAAACCTTTCGCCTTGCGCCCCGACGCCGTTGCCGATCTGCCGCGCCCAGGCCTATGTGGCCTTTGGGAACAATGGTCCGGAAATCCGCCCTGCGCCGTCTTCCGCTGCTTGGAGCCTTCCGGTCAGCGAATATGTTCTGGCTGGCCTGGATAAGCCGGAAGGTCTGGCCGATGGGTGGCGCGGGCTTGTCTTGTTGGGGGGCTCGGCGCTTTCGCTTCTGACCACGCCTTCCTGGTCGGATACGCCCGAGTTGCGCCAGGCGGCTCTGACTTTTCTGCTGGCAGAGATGAAAAAGACCGCCGATGAAGTGGGCGCGCGGCTGGTGGTGGTCAATATTCCACAACCCCTGGCCAAGGACAACGAGCCTCGCCTTGCGCTTCCTGTTCCCGAGGAGCTTCGCCAAGCCATGCCTGCAAGGGTCGAATTGATCGACGAATCGCCCGTCGTCGCCGCTATCCCTTCAACGGTGCCGTTGCGTCTATCCGAGCAAGACGGACATCCCAGCGCCGCCGTCCACCAGGCCATCGGCCAGGATCTTGGACAACGGTTTGGCGCTGCAAGCTGGCATTAGCCAGGAAAGCGGTCGGTGAACATGCGATACAGCTCATATTCGTCGGCAAAGTTGCTTTCGTAATAACCTCGCCAGCGCACAAGACGATCACCGGGACTCGGGGTCGCGTTCAGATGCGGCACGGATACCGGAGGCTTGCCCAAAATGTTGGCCAGAAGGGCAACCGATTCGTTCAGGCGCTCGGTCAGACCAAGAAAGACGAAGGATTCGTCAAGTTGGCGGGCCAGAGGCGCCGCGCCGGGAGGATGGGGCAAAAACCAGACCGGCGAATACGAGTTCGTCCCAGTTCGTTGTTCCTCCGCTCTCGCATGCAACCAACTTTCAAAACTGGGCTTTGTCTCGAGTTCGGGGATTCGCTCGCCATTGTTCTTTTTCCTGTGCATGAAAAACCAATGCGAAACGAAGCGTTCGAAAGGGTCGCGCATGAAGGCGATGAACTGACTGGCTTTGGGATAGTACTGCGAGACGCCAAAGCCGCGGGCTCCGTTGAAGTGGCCGTGCACGCAATCGCCAGCCCGCAGGTGAAAAGGTTCAGGCATGTCGTCTGTTCGGTAATGAAGCCGCAGCCGGTCGCCGGGGAACCAGTGCTGAAGGATGTGCTGAAGGGTGGTTCCCCCTGCCTTGGGAATATGGATGGATACCAGGGGGCTTTGTGGATCGTAGGGACGCATGGTCAGCGCATTTGATCCAGAGAGCGGACAAGAACGTCGATAAATTGCCGCCGTTCGGATTCCAAGGATTGACGGCAAGCCTCTGCCCGCCCATTGGTTCGCAACCTTGCCGCCAGTTGCGGGTCGCCGTCCAAGCGCAGGGCTGCGGCGGTCAGATCGTCCACCGCGTAATTCGGCATCAGGCAAGTTGCCTCATGGCGGCAAAAGGAACGGTTGCCGACGCAATCGGGCACGATCACGGGCACACCCAGCGCCATGGTCTCGATGGCAGGCAGAAAGAAACCTTCCGAGGGATGGGGCAGCAGGATGCAGAAGGCGGCCTTGCGCAGACGGGCCAGGAAGTCCTCGCGCGGGATCATGTCCAGGGCCAGATCGATGTTGAAGCGCCCGCCAAGGCGACCGGCCAAGGCGCGCGCCATGTCATGATTCTTGTAGCCGCCGATGAAAAGACTCCCAGGCGCCGGTTCCGTCTGGCGGGGGGGAGAATCCGCCAGGTCGACACCGTAAGGAATCGTGACGATTTCCCCATTGACCCGCCTAGTGGCATGCAATGCCAGGGCGACTTCTGGGCTGGCGCAAATGCGCAACGCACGCCTTGTCAGGAAGGCGTAGCGCGGATCGGCGGGATCGGCATGGCGGGTATGTTGGATCAGATTGATGACCGGGCGACCGCTCGTTTCGATGCCCGCCTCGTCCAGAATCTGCCAATCGAGGCCGGCGGTGAAAAAAGCGTCGCATTGGAGGATCGACGCCGCCGGGGTAAGTCCACGGGACAAAAAAAGATTGTCCGAAGCGTTCGAACTGCCGGGCGTGAGATACAAAAGGGGATCGACCAGCCCCGATAGCAAGGCGTGATTCAGATAATGGCTGAACTTGAGGTGACCGCCGGTGAAGTGGCGAAAGTCGCGTACAAACAAGAGCGTCGGTTTCATGGTCGGGCTTTGCGGGCGTAAACTAAATCTGTGATGGGTAGCCTATCAGTGTTTTGAACTGGTGAGGAAGCATGAAATAAAGGATGAATAAATGCGATGCGGCTCATCTTTGGTGGGCGACACACGCAAAGGCTGCGATCAGCCTTGACGGGCGATGCCCGGGCGCGTTTACTCGAGCCGGGCAGGCTCTAATACCAGTTTGCAGAATGAATAACCCATTTCGTGGCGGCCAATCGCCATGTCCGGGCAGGCAGGCCGCGACGAGCGTAGCGGGGCTACGGTCGAGCGGCCTAACGAACCCGGCATGGCGATTGGCCCTACCGCAGGCCGGGCGCTTTTTCGCGGGCAATGTGTTGCGGACCGCTTACTGTGAACCACACAGCCGCGCGTTCCGCGCCTGTTGCCCGCGAAAAATCGCTCCGGCGAAATGAGTCATTCATTCTGCAAGCTGGTATAAGCAAGCATGGTCGGCTTTCTCGTGACAACCGCCGTTCCATTCGAAGGAGACACATGAAGGTTGCTTTGGTCCAGGCCCCGTTCTGGGGCGTCGGCGGCCCACCCTACGGCATCGCCTGCCTGTCCGCCTATCTCCGGCAACATGGGTACGATGTCTTTAAGCAGGACATCAACATCAAGGCGTATGCTGAATTGGCGGCGGCCGGTCAGGCGCAGCTTTGGGGGCTCAATCAGCCCCGCTGGGGCGAGATTGACCATGCTCAGGCATTCTACGTAAAGCACAAGGACCTGTTCGACGATTGCCTGGAAGAGATATTGACCTCCGGCTCCCGGGTCGTTGGCTTTTCAGTGCTGTGGTCGACCGAGATGATCAGCCGGCTGCTCGCCCGCCAGATCAAGCAACGCGCCCCGTCGCGTCTTGTTGTGTTTGGCGGCCCGCAATGCGTGGCGGCAAGCGCCCGCCGCCTGATCGGCCTTCCGGAAGTCGATTATGTGGTCGAGGGCGAGGGCGAGGAGACCTTTCTCGCCCTGCTTGAAGCCGTAAGGGCTGGCAGCCCGGTTCCGGTGGATCGTCCTTTGCTGTCAAAGCAAGTCAGCTACGGCGCTCCGCAGCGTTTGATCCGCGATCTCGACACCCTGCCATTCGCCGACTTCGATGGCTTTCCCCTGGATGCCTACCAACAGCCTTTGTGCTTGCCCGTCAGCACCTCGCGCGGCTGCCCCAACCGCTGCCATTATTGCGACGAGAAGGTGTTTTGGCAGCGCTTCCGGTCACGAGGAGGACAAAGAATATTCGACGAGGTTCGTCATCATGTCGAACGCCACGGCGTCCGGCGGTTCGAATTCACCGATTCCCTGGTCAACGGCAAGATCGACCATCTGGAGCAGTTCTGCGACCTGGTGAATGCCAGCGGCCTGAAGATCGAATGGATCGGCCAGGCGGTCGTGCGCAAGGAAATGACGAAGTCCCTGTTGCAAAAGATCAAGGACTCGGGTTGCGTGCACCTTTGCTTTGGCGCCGAGCATTCGAACGTCGATTTCATGGTGAATGTCGGCAAAGTGTTGGCCAAAGGCAGTAACCTCGATCGCTTGATCAGGGAAAGTTACGAGGTCAGACTGCCCCTGGGATTAAACTGGATGTTCGGCATTCCCGGTCAGTCGCACGACGACTTTCTCGATGATCTGCGCTTCTTCACGCGCAATGCCCCCTATTTGCAGCACGCCTCGATCAACAACAGCCCGGGCTTTTGCGGATTCACCCCTGGCTCCGCGGGCTATGAACGACCCGGCGAGCTTGGCATCGTGCTTGGGCCGGACGGCAACAGTTGGAAAAGCAAGGACGGGTCCAACACCTACATCACTCGTTTGCGCAGATACCAGCAGTTTTGCCAGCACCTGGACAGCCTGGGGATACGTTATGCCTTTCCTGCGTACCCCAACGAAAGTGAACTGATCGGCAATTATTATTTCGATATCGAGAAAGATTACGAATCCGCCCAAGTCTTTTACAGCAGGGCAATGATGGAGAACCGGTGCTGCGACGTCACGCGCGAGCGGCTAGCCGCCTGCGGCGACGTCCTGAAGGCGAAGCAGTCCGGCGAAAGGGTCTATATCGTCCCGATGGCCAACGACCACAACTGGTGCAACGGCGTTGCGCGCGACTGGGCCGCCGCTTTCTTCCTGCCGGCAACCGCCGAAGCCCAGACAGATATGGTGGTTGGTCGTGAGGTGGTCTTGTCCGACGGCACGCGGCGCATCATCGCCAGCACCCGCGAGAATGACGGCAGTCTGGTCGTCTTTCTCGAAGGTCAGCCTCTGGATGCCCTGCGGATGGAGGCTCCGGTAACGGTGCGCTTGGCCATCGATGACGCCCCTCCGCCGCCAAACCTATAACTGTGCGTCGGGCACCCAGCGCATCGGCAGATGACGCGACACCGCCACTTCCGCTTTGAACCCCAAGCGACGGTAGAAGGTCTGGGCGCGCGGGTTGGTGTGAAGAACCGACAGGGTCACGGCCCTGCCGCAAGCCTTGGCCGTGCCTTGCAGCGTGCCGATCAGCGCGCTGCCCAGCTGTTGATCGCGCCACTTGGGCAGCAGGCCAATGTCGATGACATGAAAGGAGTCGCCAGGCGGATCGACATAGAACCTCCCCACCGGGTGGCCGCGATGAGAGACGATCAGGAACCAGGCCCGCGGGAAGCGGCTGACCCAGTCGCAATGTTGAAGATCGAATTGCCCGTCGCAAAAATCCGTCTTCTGTTCTGTGCTCCAGCCAGAGAGGGCGAGTTCGTCTGCGCGCAGGCTGCGGTAAAGCCGCCTCAGGAACGGCGCGTCGCTTTCCCCTGCTGGGCGCAGACGAAAGCCGGATAGCGGCGCCTCAAGGCCGGGGAAGGTCGATGGCGGGTAGGGAATCGGCAGCATGGTTGGCTGGTGGCAAGCAGCCGGACCCGAAGGCCGCAACGACCGCCAGGCCCGGCTTCCGACCATCAGTCTGCGGGAACAGGAAAGACACCATCCCAGGCAATCGCTGCCCGCATGACCAGGAACGGCTGTCGATTCTCGTGCGAAGCAGGATTGATCGCACCGTATGTGTTGATGGTTCCATCCGCCAGAATGGAGTTGGGCGCGGCGCCGGTGGTGAAAATTGCCAACGGGGTGGCTTTCGACGTGGCCAACCCGCCTAGGTCGGAATTTATCGCTGGCGCCGATGTTTGGCTGTTGTAACCGTCAAGGGGCTTGTTGCGTTGCAATGCGTGGCTGTGAGAGGGGGTGTTTGTCGTATTCAGGGTGACTGCGCTTGTTCCGAATGTCACCCCCACCTTCGAAGAACCGGGGCAGCGGATGCCCGTGGCATCGACGCCGACGGCCGCCTGACCACGCATGTCGGGAACGCAGAAGCTCTTGCCCAGCGTTCCGCCGAACTGGGCGCCAATCACTGCGTAGAGGACCTGGTATTGTGAAACCTGATAGCTGGAGCCATCGCAGGGCAGCCACCCCACCGGCGTGAATTGAACGTACGGAAAGAAACGAATTTCGCCGATGAATGGTTCGCTCATTGGTCACTCCTGTTCCGAATTGCAGTCACTGGCATCATTGAAATCCTGGATAGCTGCCCTGCGTCACACAAATGATGTAGTTCAGCGTTAGGCAGGGCATGCGGTTTTCATGGGAGGTATTCCCGCTATTCGCCACGATGCTATCTGGGTCGAACGGGACCGTCCCCGAGGTCGTTTGCGCCCCGTCGATATAGAGCCGCAGGGGGGAGGCCACGACCGCAAAGGTGACGGAGGGATCCGGAACATTTGTTGTGGCGTCAGCGCCACTTACGCTGATCGTATGGCTGTGAGAGGGCAGATTATCGGTCGTCAGCGTGACCGTCGCCGTCCCGCCGGTCCAGGCTTCTGGATAGGTCGTCGTCGATTGTGGGCCTTTCCCGGTGCCGATGGGAATGCGCCCCCGCAAATCCGGAAGGGCGAAGGTTGTGGGCGCCGAGCCGCCAAACTTGTTGCCCAACAACGAGAACAGCGCCTGATAATCGTTTATCTGAAGCATCGTTCCTGTGCAGAACATCCAGCCTGACGGGGGCCTGACCCCTGCGAACAGACGAATCTCACCGAGAAAGGCATCAGCCATCACATTCTCCTGAAAACTGTTTGTGCGCCTGTCATGGGCGCGATGGGTAGATACCCGTGGTGGCGATATAGAATTCCAGCGCCATAGAGGGCTGCATGTTGTTGTGTGACGTGCCGCCCCCAGCGCTGGTGATCATGTCCGGGCTGATGGTGACCGCGCCAGACGAGGGGGGAGGGGCGTACATGGGACTTCCCATGGGAGACTGGGCATAGATGGCATTATTCGATCCCACAGCGGTTCCGGGCTGGTCGTTCACTGCGAAGTCATGGCCGTGGGCGGCCACCGTTGTGGCGTCAAGCCTCACCGTCTCGGCTCCGCCAATGGCGCCGATGTCATAGCTAGTAGCGCGAAAATCAAACCCCACGGGTGTTCGCCCCCTAAGGTCGGGAAGGGCAAAGTTGTTCGCGGCCTGCGAGCCACCATAGGTGGTGCCGATCAGTGAATAGAGCGCTTGATTGGTTGAGATGAACAACAGAGTCCCGTCACACAAGTGCCAACCTGGCACTGTTTTCCCGGCATAGGGAAAAATGGCAATTTCTCCGAGAAATGGATCCATTACTACACCCCTCCATCTATAGTATTTATGATAGAACGCGTAACAGTCTTCTGCATCATGATATATCTAATTAAGAGTGTCAATTGTCGTTTACGGGCGCGCCAGCCTCTTACCGAAAGGACCGCGATGCGGTTCGCCAAACCGCCGGGGACATGTTCTTTGAAATTTACCTTTCAGCTTCCCCCGAGGTTTGCGCCTTGCGCGACCCCAAGGGGCATTATCGCAAGGCTGTCTCTGGGGAAATTCTCAGCTTTACCGGTGTCAGCGCGCCCCACGAGCCGCCCTTGGCGCCCGATCTCCTCATTGATACGGGAGGGTTAACCGACGCATGGCATCGAGCCGAGCGCGGAGAAGCCGTGAAGGAGGATCATGTGACCTTCGCCTCATGGGATGTGTTCGCACGGGTCATGACGGGAAAGCGGGTCGAGTTGCTGCGCTACCTGCATCATCACGACGTCGTCAGCGTTGCGGCATTGGCCCGTGAATTGAAACGCGACTATAAGCGGGCCCACGCGGATATCGAGATTCTGGCGACGGCGGGATTGGTGCGGCGCGACGGGGCTGATCTGCACACCGACTATGACGTCATCGAATCGCGCATTGCGTTGTAGAGATAATGAGGCAGAAGGACCGTTTGCGGAACGGGGCTTTGTCCGCGTCTCTGCTTCGTTAACGCCCCCAACCCAGACCGCCAAAAGCCCGAACAGAGAAATGACCTCTACCGCGTCCACAGGCAACCCGAAAGAGTTGCTTATCTGGTCTGGCGTGAGTGCAAAAATGGCGGGTTTTATGGGGAAATTAGGGCGTTGCCCGTGATATATAACCACCCATATGGGTATGTGGCGGAGCGCAGGCGCTTCCAGATGAACCTTCTCCACCTTGCCGCCATAGGTTGCGATGCCACAGCATGTTGATATTCGGCCTGTGTATAAGACCACATATCTGTGCATAGGAATTTATATTGACAATGCTCCCTCAATGCGATGTTATTATCTAATCGTAAACCACCATAGGAAGTTTCTGTCATGTCCAGTCCTACACGTCCCCAGATAAGGGAGGCCCTGCGGACGCTCGTCGCCGACCAGCGTTACCGGGATCACAATCACCCCGAACACGACGCCTACGTCGCCCATGTTTCGGGCGAGTTCAAACGCGTCTATCCCGGCCCTTATGTGCCGGGCAGTTCGCACATGTATGCCAACGATCCCGAAGGTGGGCCGGAGGCCATCGTTCATGTCCGGGCCTATTCGCAAAGCCGAGATGGCAATGTCGTCCAAGTCTCCGACCATGATCGCGCAGCACCGGGAACCGGCACGGGCGGAACGCTGAAGGGTTCTTCCGATCTGCCGAAAATGAGCAACCCGGTCGCCAATGGAAAAATGCGTGGCTGTGATGGCGCGGATTTTGGTTGTGGCCATTATGGAGCCCGACGTCGGAAACCGGACGGAAAAATATATCCCCACACCGGCGTCGACATCGCAGTCGAACCGGGCGGGGCTGTCTCAAGTCCGGCCGAGGGAACCGTCGAGCGGAACAATATCGACCCCTATGGTGACCGCACCTTCAAGGGCGTTTTGATCCGCACCGATGACGGTCATGAGGTTCGCGTTCTTTATGTCGACCCCAGTGTAAAGGCGGGAGATCGCGTCAAAGCCGGATCGCCGATCGGTACCGCCCAGGACTTATCGAAAAAGCACAAGCCGAGGGGCAGGGACAAGATGACCAATCATGTCCATGTCGATGTCAAGAAAGGCAAAGACTTCAAGGATCCGACAAAGATACTGTTTCCATGATCTTTGAAGCGCGAAGGGGTGGGGTATCAGTCCACCCCTTCCGAAACTGATTCGAAAACTTCCCAACCACTTGGGGTTGGCCGCAAGGAAAAATCGACAAAACATCCTTTCGGGCACCAGTCGAGTTTGAGGCTGTAATTCTTGATCGCAACATGGGCATATCCCGTTTTCATCCAAGTGGAATCTTCCATGTCTTTGGGAATTTCGTGCTTGGTGAAGATGTGAGATTTCATGATGCGATAGGAGATGCTGGATGGTTCGCCTTCCAGAGACTCATTGTGAATGTTGACCAGATCGCAAAGTTCTTGCTTTTTTCGTACCCGGCAGGCCAGGAATGTCTCCACGGCACAGATGGGCGTTTTTGGATTGCCGATGCAATTGGATGTGGCGCTGGTCGGAGTGATGACGCGGACCTCTTTGGGGTCGAACTTTTCATCCGCCAGGGCGGGCCAGGTAAAGCCTAGCGCAAGCAATCCGACCAGAAAGCCCAACAAGCGCATCGTTTTGTCCCTGGCAACCTTCAAGAGCGTCAGCATAGGGGCGTCGTCCGGCCAGGGTCAAGTCCCGCTCCGAAAGCAGATGTTGGCTTTTCAGTTCGTTTCCCCCTTTCGCAGCCAAACGAAGCTGCGAAACCTCCGTCTTCCATCGCTCGCAAGCGCTTGAACTTTCAATCGCGAATTTCCGTACCTTCCCGGCGAAGTCAACAGCCTTTGGAGAAAATGGGCCGGAGAGAAGGGATTTTGGGTGAAATCGGGGCCAAGCCGGGCCGCCAAGGTCAACGGCCACAGCCCAATAACCGCGCCAAGACTGGGCTTTTCAGGCCCTTGCCAGCACGGGGGAGAATGTCTGGAAAAGCTATTGGCGGAGAGAGAGGGATTCGAACCCTCGGTACGGTTTCCCGTACACACACTTTCCAGGCGTGCGCCTTCAACCACTCGGCCACCTCTCCTTAAGGGCGGCAAACCTAGCATATTTCCCACGGCCCGCAAGCCCGGATCGCCAGGGCTATGTCCCGGCGGCCCCCTGGCGCCGGGCCGGGCTTTTTGCTAAGTTTTACCTGGAATTCGCCATAGTTTGGCCCCGATCCAGGGGTACAAGCCTGGCCAATGCGGGGCTTTGGCCCTGTTTTCTCTTTTCTGGGGCCTCCTGATCTCATGCGATTTTCCGGCGTCATCGTCCTTACCCTGATTGTCATCGTCAATCTGGCCGCCTGGGCCTGGCTGAACCGCCCCCATTCCGGGGTCGATTGGCAGGGCCAGATACGAGGCGTCTCCTTCAGCCCCTTCCAGAAGGACGACAACCCGCAGATCGGGCGTTATCCCTCGCTGTCCGACGTCGAGAGCGACCTTAAGATTCTCGCCGGCAAGGTGGGGATGGTGCGAACCTATACCGCCCTCGACGGGTTGGAACAGGTGCCGGAGCTGGCCCGGCGTTATGGCCTCCACGTTCTGGCCGGGGCCTGGATCGACACCCGCCTGGGCCGCAATGAGGCGGAAATCCGCAGCCTGATGGGCCAGATCAGGAACTTCAAGAATGTCGATCGGGTGATTGTCGGCAACGAGGCCCTGCATCGCGGCGACGTCACCCTGCCCCAGCTAGTGCGCTATATCCGGCGCGTCAAGGAGCGGGTGAAGGTGCCGGTCAGCACCGCCGAGCCCTGGTATGTCTGGCTGAAATATCCCGAGCTGGCCAAGGAGGTCGATTACATTTCGATCCATATCCTGCCCTATTGGGAAGGCGTGCCGGTCGAGGAGGCCAATGATTACCTGATCAAGCGCTATGAGGAAATCAAATCCACCTTCCCCGGCAAGCATGTGGTGATCACCGAAGTCGGCTGGCCCAGCTCGGGCAAGATGCGCGGCGGCGCCGAACCTTCGCTGGTCAATCAGGCCCTTTTCCTGCGCAAGTTCTTGAAAACCGCCACCGAAACCAACATCGACTACAACATCATCGAGGCCTTCGACCAGCCCTGGAAGAATGAAATCGAATGGTCGGTGGGCGCGCATTGGGGCCTGTTCGACGCCGACCGGCGCCAGAAATTCCCCATGGAAGGCCCGGTGGTCGAGATCAAGGAATGGCCGGTGCTGGCCGGGGCCGCCACCGCCATGGGCTTCCTGCCCCTGGTCTGGTTCCTGTGGCGGCGCAGCCAGATCAAGCTGGGCGGGCGTTTGTTCTTCGCCGCCATGACCATGGCCTCGGCTTCGGTGGTGATGTGGGCGGCCTCGATCCCGGTCCTGAAGGATTTCGCGCCCGGCCCCGAGGTCATGTGGACCATGCTGGTCCCGGGTCAGATCGCCCTGCTGTTCGTGATTCTGATTTCCACCTTCGAATTCACGGAACTGACCTGGACCGAGAAATTCAAGCGTGCCTTCAAGCCGCATGATCCCAACCAGCCAAGGGAAGAAGCGCTGCCCAAGGTCTCTCTGCATCTGCCATGCTACAACGAGCCGCCCGAGATGGTGAAGATGACCATCGATTCTTTGATGAAGCTCGACTATCCCGATTTCGAGATCCTGATCATCGACAACAACACCAAGGATCCGGCGGTCTGGCAGCCGGTCGAGGAATACTGCGCCACCCTGGGCCCCAGAGTGCGTTTCTTCCATCTGCCGCAATGGCCGGGCTACAAGGCGGGCGCGCTTAACTTCGCGCTCAGCCAGACCGATCCCGAGGCCAAGATCATCGGCGTCATCGACAGCGACTATCTGGTCGAGCCGAACTGGCTGAAGTCGCTGACCCCCTATTTCGACGACGACAAGGTGGCCTGGGTGCAGGCGCCGCAGGATCACCGCGAATGGGAACACGACGCCTTCAAGGAAATGATCAACTGGGAATATGCCGGCTTCTTCCATATCGGCATGGTGGCCCGCAATGAATACGACGCCATCATCCAGCACGGCACCATGACCCTGATCCGCAAAAGCGCCTTGGAGGGCTGCGGCAAGTGGGGCGAGGGCTATATCTGCGAGGACGCCGAACTGGGCCTGAAATTCCTGGAAGAGGGCTATCATTCGGTTTACGTCAACCACTGCTTCGGCAAGGGGCTGACGCCCGACACCTTCATGGGCTACAAGAAGCAGCGCTACCGCTGGGCCTACGGCGCCATGCAGATCCTGAAAGGCCATTGGCGCACGCTGCTGCCCTGGGCCAAGGGCAACCTGACCTTCGGCCAGAAGTTCCAGTTCGTGGCCGGCTGGCTGCCCTGGATCGCCGACGGGCTGTTCCTGGTCTTCACCGCCGCCAGCATTCTGTGGTCGCTGGGCCTGGTGGCGGCGCCGCGCTATTTCGACTTCCCGCTGGCGGAATTCGCCATCCCCACCTTGTTCGTCTTCTTCTACAAACTGGCGACGCATCTGATCTTGTATCAGGCCCGCGTCAAATGCACGGTCGGCCAGCAGATCGGCTCGGCGGTGGCGGGCATGGGCCTGACCTTCATCATCGCCCGCGCCGTGCTGCACGGCATCTTCACCAAATCGATCCCCTTCATGCGCACGCCCAAGATGGAGAACAAGGCGGCCTTGTGGAAGGGCATCCTGGGCGCCTGGGAAGAATTGGCGCTGGCTTGTCTGCAATGGGCGGCGGCGGGCGCCGTGCTGTACAGCTACGGCACCTATGACCGCGACGCCAGATTGTGGACCTTGGTGCTGATCGTGCAGTCGATGCCCTATCTGGCGGCCGTCATCACCTCGCTGATGTCGGCGGCGCCGAGCCTGCATCCCGCCAAGCCCGAACCGGCGAAGGCCTAGGGAGAGCTGCATGCGCATCGCCGTCTCGTCCAACGATTACAAGACCGTCTGCGGCCATGCCGGGCAGACGCGGCGCTGGCTGATCTTTGAAGGAGAGGTGGGCGCAACGGCAAGCGAGGTGGAAAAGCTTGAACTGTACCCCGAGAACGTCTTCCATCATCACAAGGACGCCAACGGAGCGCATCCGCTCGAGAAAATGCAGGCACTGATAAGCCGCAGCGCCGGCGAGGGATTCTTAAGGCGCATGGCCAAGAAGGGGATCGACGCCCGCCTCACCAGCGAGCGCAATGCCGAAAAAGCCGTCAACGACTATCTGGCGGGACGGCTGAAAGCGCCGCCGGCGCCCGGCCTGATGAGCCTGTTCTGCAAGCTGCGCGACCTGTTCTCAGAGCATTAATTCCGAAACCAATTACGGTGACTAATTACGGTGACAGTATATAATTACGGTGACAGTATACTTAATTCTTTTCTTTTAATTACGGTGACAGTATATAATTACGGTGACAGTATATAATTACGGTGACAGTATATAATTACGGTGACAGTATATAATTACGGTGACAGTATATAATTACGGTGACAGTATATAATTACGGTGTGTTGTTACCCCCTAATTCCCGGACAGGCTCTCCCTGTTAACGCGGGTTCGGATGAACTCGCGGGGTGAACGATAGCCGAGCGCCTTGTGCGGGTGAAGCTCGTTGTAATGTTCGAACCATTTCGGCAGTGATTTCGTATCCCTCCGGCGTGGGCCGCCTTCTGTAATCCGGTCATTTCGTCGATTCTGCCGTGATCTTTGGTGGAACGGGGAGATGAGAAGTGTCCACAGAACCTGTTATGGACACAAGTTCGACTGGGCGTCGGCGTCGGCGCA
>JACRJC010000038.1 GCA_016215555.1 Rhodospirillales bacterium
GTCGCCGTGGTCGCGGTGGTGGCCGTCGTCGCTGTCGTGGCCGTGGTGACCGTCGTCGCTGTCGTGGCGGTCGTTGCGGTGGTCGCGGTGGTCGCCGTGGTGGCGGTGGTAGCCGTCGTCGCCGTGGTGGCCGTCGTCGCCGTGGTGGCGGTCGTCGCCGTGGTCGCCGTGGTGGCGGTGGTAGCCGTCGTCGCGGTGGTCGCCGTGGTGGCGGTGGTGGCCGTGGTGGCCGTCGTCGCTGTCGTGGCCGTGGTGGCCGTGGTCGCGGTGGTAGCGGTCGTCGCCGTGGTGGCGGTGGTGGCCGTCGTCGCTGTCGTGGCCGTGGTGGCCGTCGTCGCTGTCGTGGCGGTGGTGGCCGTGGTCGCGGTGGTAGCGGTCGTCGCCGTGGTGGCGGTGGTGGCCGTCGTCGCTGTCGTGGCCGTGGTGGCTGTGGTGGCCGTCGTCGCCGTCGTCGCCGTGGTAGCCGTCGTCGCGGTGGTCGCCGTGGTGGCGGTGGTGGCCGTGGTGGCCGTCGTCGCTGTCGTGGCGGTGGTGGCCGTGGTCGCGGTCGTCGCCGTGGTGGCGGTGGTGGCCGTCGTCGCCGTCGTCGCCTGTGGGCCAGGCGGCGGCGCCAAGGCCTCGTCGCCGGGCGCAGGCCTTGCGCCGCGCTCGTCTTCGGGGCCACGGAATCCACCTTCTACGCGGTCATTGAATCGCTCGTCGCCACGGCGGTTGCCGTCCTGGTCAAATTGCGGGCCAAAATAATTTTCTGTGGTGCCATCATCAAAACGAGGAATCTCCGGCGGAATGACTTCTACATCGGCATCAATCGGCGGCAACGTATGTTCCGGCCTGGCGCCGCCCGTCGGAATGCCGGGTCCGTCGCCACGACGCCCGCCCTCGGGCAATCCAGCGCCCTGTCCACCCATATGGATGTTCGCCACACCAAAGCCGTCATCAATCTGTCCGGACTCACCCTCGGTGTCCGCGTGAAGATCCGGCTCCTCCAACTCTTTGTTGGGGACGTCCTGAAGAACCGTCAACTCGTCCAGAACCAGACGGTCTTCGCTATTTGTTTGCGTCGGATTGTTGTTTTCCTCGGCCATAGCCATTCCCCATTGAGCTGACAGTTCGGCGAACGTCAAAAACCTTTGAACAGACGCCAGCCGCTCGGAAAAAATCCTTTGCGACTAAATATATTTGTACGCTCCCTTGGTGATTCTCTGAACACCGTCAAAGGTTATAGTTGGTTTTCTAGGGACTTGGCGGCAGGATGGGATTGTCTCGTCGAATTGCATCACATTAACGACATGTTTCTTTATGTTAAAATGGTTGTCCGATTCATTAATTTGACTTAGATTCCTAAGTAATCCGCCGATTCCCCGAGACGAGAAACGCCAATGGGGTAGGGAGGATGCAGGCCCTTGAGGATGTTTAACTTGGACCGGGAAAGAAGGTCTTATAACCTCCGCAGGATGGCATCTGAGAGCCAGGATTGGCCAAACCCAGACCGCCAGTTCGTCGCGGAATGCCGGCGAGATTGCGAATCCCCCCAAGGCTATAAGGGTATATTGCGTTTGGTTGACGGCGACTGGGATTGATATGCTGGATGGATTGACGCCAAGGCAGAGAGAAATCGTCTCCCTTATCGAACAGGGGCGCAGCAACAAGGAAATTGCCGCCCTGCTTGATATTGGGGTCGGCACAGTCAAGCAGCATGTCGCAGCCCTGTTCCGGCGCCTGAACGTGACCAGCCGGGCTCAGGCCGTCGCCTCCTTGCGCGGCCTTTCGGCTGCCGAGCCCATGGAACCCTCGGCCCCGGTTCAACCCATGCAGCAGCACCACTCGAAAACCGGCAGTCAGGAAACATCCGCCCTGGGCGCCGAGTGCCGGGTTCTGTCCGTGGCCGCCCTGGTTCTGGAGCCCGCGGAAACCATGGCGCAAAGCCTGGGCACCCGTCTGCTGCTGGAAAGGCTGGAAAAGCTGGCCGGCCTTGGCCGCCAGGCCGCCGAGACTCTGGGTGGGCAATGTTTCGAGCGGGCGGGTCAGGGCATCGAATTGCGCTTCGGTCTGAACCGGGCCCGCGGCGACGATGCCGCCAGGGCCGTGCGCGCCGCCCGCTTCGTCTTGGAAAACATGGCCCTATCCGAGGAACCGGGGCCCAAACCGCGCGGCGGTGTCGCCACCGGCGTCGGCGTCGTCATGGCCCAGACCGGCTTTCCCGCCCGCCCGCTTGCCAGTTCGGAACTGGCGCATGCCTGGCGACTGGCCCACAGCGCGCCCAGCGGACGCCTGCTGGCCTGCGAAGCCACCCAGCGACTGACAGCCCATGTCTTGAATTTCGAAGCCGCGCCAGGCACCGCCGGACTTGGCCGCGCCGCCCTGGTGCGCGGCGATGCCCAGATGCAGCCGCCGGCGCTTTTGGCCCCGCCCAGGCGCGAACTTTTGGACCGGCTGCAAGATTTATCATCCCGCTCGTCCTGTCTGGCCGTCGAGGCGGCCCACGGATTGGGCCGGACCACCCTGGCCTCGGCGCTTGGTCAGCGCATCGAAAGCACGGGGGGCATGTCCTTATATATTCCGGCGAGCCGGCGCGGCTTGGGGACCGACCCGACGGGGCTTGGTCTGGCCCTGGAAATCAAGCTGGGACTGGGACTTGCCGAGGACGACAGCCAACGCGCGGCCCGCCTGGACGCTTTCCTGGCCGCCCAAGACGCCCAGAACCCCCTGGTGCGCCAGCCCCTGCTGAGCCTGATCGTCCCCTCCTTACCCGTCCCGGTCATTCCGGATTTAAGCGCGGCCCTGGCCAGGCTGGCCGACAAACATCCCCTGACCTTGCTGGTCGATGACGCCGAGGAAACCTCGCCGATGCTGGCCGAGGTGCTGGCCCGCCTGTTCAGCACCGCCAACCCAACCCTCAGGCTGGTGCTGTTCACCAAAGGCTTGCCGGAAAATCTGCTGCGCCGGCTCTCGCCCCTCGAGCGCGTCAAGATGTCGCCCCTGTCCGAGGAGGACATGGCGACGCTGGTCAAGGGGCTGGATGCCGACAATCTGCTCGATGAGAGCTTGTTGCGCGCCGTTGTCCGCCAAGCCCAGGGCCGTCCCGGCGACGGCGTCGAACTGACCCTGGCCATGCTGACCCGCATTCGCGCCAAGGGCGAAGGCGCCGCTCCCCTGGGTTTGCCGATGCCGCTTCGACTTTACGCCAGCCTGATCGCCGAGATGGACCCGGACCCGGACGTGCGGGAGGCCTTGCGCCTGGCCGCCCTTCTTGGCCGTTTCTTCGCACCCGGCCTGCTGGCCCGCTTCTGGCCGCGCGGCCAGAAGGCGCTGGACGAGGCGCTGTCTCGGGCCGTAAGCGCGCAATTGCTGACGCAAGAGGGAAGCGGCGCCTCGGTCCGCTTCAGCTTCTCGCGTCCCTTGCTGCGCGAGGCCGCCGTTCTTTCATGGCTGACCGCCGACCGGTCGCGCCTGCGCGCCCGCATCGAACGCACAAGGGTGCGCGTCGGCACGGTGCCTCTTGCCCCGGCGGGGGAAGCCAGAATATCGCCTAAGGAGCTTTCGGGATCATGAGCAAGCCTCGTTTTTCAACCATGTCCTTGTCGGACCTGATCGGCGATGCGAAAAGCATCGGCAGTTTCAAGCTGATGCGCTCGAACATGGTGGAACTGTCCATCGTGTCGCTGTTTCTCAATCTGCTGGCGCTGGCCCTGCCTCTGACCCTGCTGCAGGTTTACGACCGCATCATCCCCAACGCCTCGACCGGCACGCTGGGCATGCTGGTCCTCGGCGTGCTGATGGCCATCCTCCTGGAATCCCTGCTGCGCCTGGCCCGCTCCTACGTCACCGGCTGGATCGGCGCCCGCTTCGAACATATGTCGGGCGTGGCGGCGCTCGAGCGTCTGCTTTCCGGACGCATCGAGGAAATCGAAAAGCAAGGCGCCGGCGCCCAGCTCGAGCGCCTGAACGCTCTTTCCCAGATCCGTGATTTCTATTCCGGCCAGGCCATGCTGACCCTGCTCGACCTGCCCTTCGTCCTCATCTATCTCAGCCTCATTCTGTTGCTGGCGGGCTGGGTGGTGATGATTCCCATCGCCATGTCGGCCATCTTCTTCCTGATGGCCTTGCGCCTGGGCGAGCGCCTTCGCGCCGCCATCAAGGAGCGCATGACCTCCGACGACCGCCGGCTCGACTTCGTGATGGAGGTGCTGCGCGGCATCCACACCGTCAAGTCGATGGCCATGGAAGCGCTGATGCTGCGCCGCTACGAATTGCTGCAGGCGGCCAACGCCCAGAACACCTACAACGCCGCCTATCTCAATGCCGAGGCGATGCGCCTAAGCCAGGTTTTCTCGCAATTGACCACGGTGGCCATCGTCGCCTACGGCTGCAATCTGGTCATCGACAATCATCTGACCATCGGCGGCCTGGCCGCCTGCACCATGCTGGCCGGGCGGTCGCTGCAGCCGCTGTCGCGCCTGGTCGGGGTTTGGAATCGTTTCCAGACCATCCGCATCGCCAGGGACAAGGTGGCCGGCCTGCTCAACCTGAAGCGCGAAGGCGGCATCGGCCTGGCCGACTGGCCCGAAATCAAGGGCAGGATCACGCTGGACAAGGCCTCGGTCTCCTATGGCGAAGGTGCCCCCGACATCATCCACCAGGCCACCATCGACATTCAGCCCGGCGAATGCATCTGCGTTCAAGGCTCGAACGGCTCGGGCAAATCGACCCTGGCGTCGCTGATGCTGGGTATGGTCTCCCCCAAGGAAGGGCGCGTGCTGATCGACGGCCAGGATGTCCGCCAATTCGACGGCCAGTCTTTGAAGCATCAGGTCGCCTATCTCCCCCAAAGAGGCGAGGTCTTCAACGGCACCATCTTAGAAAACCTGACCATGTTCGATCCCGAGATGACGGATCAGGCTTTGGAGGTGGCGTCGCTGGTCGGGCTCGACGAGGTGGTCTCGGCCATGCGCCTGGGTTACGACACCCCGATCGGCGAGGGCGTTTCGGAATCATTGCCCGCCGGCGTCGTGCAGCGCATCGCCATCGCCCGGGCGCTGGCCCGCGGCCCCAAGATCGTGCTTTTCGACGAAGCCAATTCGTCGGTGGACAGCGTCGGCGACCGCTATATCCGCGCCGCCATCGAAAGCCTGAAGGGCCATTGCACGCTGGTGCTGATCACGCACCGCCCCACCTATGTCAAGCTGGCCGACCGGGTGTTCGAACTGGTCAATGGACGCATGGGCCCCAAGGGTACGGCCACCCCACTTCCGGCCTCGGAACCGTTGGACCAAAGCGAAGCCCCCAGCAGCGGCTCGTCAAGCTCCCAGCAAGCCTCGACCGACCGCGGCTTGCGTTTGGCCGAGAATGTGCTGGGCCGCTTCGCCGTGCCCACCGATTTCGCCAATTGCCTGATCGCCCTGCTGACGGCGCTGAACTGGCGCGGCGACCTGAAATACGTGGCCGAGGCGCTGCCGCATTTCGCCGAAACGCTGGACCTGACCGGCTTTCGCAATGTGATGGCCAATCTCAATTACATCAGCCGCCCCGACGCCATGACGCTGGGTGAGATCGATCCTCGCCTGATGCCCTGCCTGTTCGTTCCCGACGACGGGCCGGCCATGGTCATTCTGAAGCCAGCCCCAGATGGCCAGCTTCTGGCCTTCGACGGCGAGAAGGCGCTGATCGAACCGTCGGGCAGTAGCCGCGATTCAAAAGGGACCGCCTATTTCTTCTTCCCGGCCTCGGAAGAGACCGAGGATCTGCTGGTCCGTCAAAAGCAGATCGGCTGGTTCAGGGCCACCACTGAACGCTTCCGTCCGCTGCTGTGGCAGATTTTCGGGCTGACCTTCTTCATCAATCTGATGGCCATCGCCTCGCCCTTGTTCGTGATGAGCGTCTACGACAAGGTGGTGCCGACGGGTTCGCTATCGACTTTGGCCTATCTGCTGGCCGGCATCTTGCTGGCCCTGGTCGTCGAGCATTTCTTGTCGCGCATGAGATCGAAGGCCGTGGCCTATCTGGGCGGGCGTTTGGACTATATCTTCGGCAACGCCGTCTTCCAGCGCATCTTGTCGCTTTCGGCCTCGTTCACCGAACGGGCGACGGTGGGCGCGCAGGTGGCCAGAATCAAGGAGTTCGAATCCGTCCGCGACTTTTTCAACGGGCCGATGGCCTTCGTGCTGTTCGAACTGCCCTTCGTCGTGCTGTTTATCGCCGTGCTGTTCATGGTCGCCGGCCCCTCGGTGCTGATCGTTCTTTTGGCGGCGGCGGTTTTCGTGGTGCTGGCCCGGGTCACCTATCCCTTCTTGCAGCGCACCTCCTCGATCGCCGGCAAGGCCATGGGCAAGCGCAGCGAGTTCCTGACCGAGACCGTGGGCAAGCTGCGCGTCATCAAGACCGGCGGCTACGAGCGCGCCTGGCTGGAGCGCTTCCGCACCATGTCGGGCAAGGCCGCCATGGCCGATTTCCATTCCAACCAGATCCAGGTCGGCGTCAACACCGCCGCCAACATCATCACCATGTCGGCCGGTTTGTCGGTGATCGCCTTCAGCGTCAGTCAGGTGCTGAACAACGCCATGAGCGTCGGCGGCGTGGTGGCGGCGATGATCCTGGTCTGGCGGGTGCTGGCTCCCTTGCAGACGGCTTGCGTCTCGATGCCCAAGCTCGAGCGGGTGGCCAACAGCATCAAGCAGATCGACAACCTGATGAACTTGCGTCCCGAGCGCGAGATCAAGGCCGTCACCCGCCCGCCGGCGAAGTTCAAGGGGCACGTCGTCTTCTCTCGCGTTTCCTTCCGCTATACGGCGGATACCGATCCGGCCCTGGTCGGCGTCAGCTTCGACGTGCAACCGGGCGAGGTGGTCGGACTGATCGGCCCCAACGGCTCGGGCAAATCGACGGCGCTGAAACTGATGAGCGGCCTTTACCAGCCCCAGGCCGGCAGCATCCGCATCGACAATCACGATCTGCGCCAGATCGATCCCGCCGACCTTCGCTCGGCCATCGCCTATGTGCCCCAGTCCTGCAACGTCTTCTTCGGCTCGATCGCCCAGAATCTTCGCCTGGCCAGCCCGACGGCGCTGGACGAGGAATTGCGCATCGCCGCCAACCAGGCCCGCGTGCTGGAAGACATCATGTCGCTGCCCGACGGTTTCAACACCAAGCTGGGCGACAGCCGGATGGAACATTTCTCGGCCAGCTTCATGCAGCGCCTGTCCCTGGCCCGCGCCTATTTGAAGCGCGCGCCGATCTTGCTGTTCGACGAGCCGGTGACCGGTCTCGACTTCACCGGCGACCGCTATTTCATGAGCATGGTGAACGCGCTGCGCGGCCAAAGCACCATCATCATCGTCACCCACCGTCCCAGCCATCTGCAGGTCGCCGACAAGGTTCTGGTTTTCCAGAACGGCTATCTGCGCCTGGCCGGCGCCGCCAAGGACGTGATCAAGCAAATTCCTCCCGATCTTCTCTAATTCTTGAACGGAAGAACGAGTCATGAGCACCCCCTCCTCCTCCGCATCCTTCACGGGCCTGGCCCGCAAGGGCATCACCCGCGGCAGCCGCCAAGCCAGGCATTTGAGCCAGGCGATCATCCTTGAAGAGACAGGAACCTCGGCCATCGTGCGCCAGGCCACCTATTTGATCGGCGCCGCCGTCGCCGCCTTCATCGCCTGGGCGGCCCTGGCGCGCCTGGACGAAGTGGCCGTCACCAACGGCGAGGTCGTGCCCTCGTCGGCCGTGCAGACGATCCAGCATCTGGAAGGCGGCGTGGTTTCGGAAATCCTGGTCAAGGAGGGCCAACTGGTCGATGCCGGGCAAATCCTGTTCCGTCTGGCGCCCAGGTCGGCGGCCTCGGAATTCGAGCAGATGAAGGCGCGCGAGGTCGGCCTGGCCCTTCGGGCCGAGCGCCTGAAGGCCTATCTCGACAACCGCGATCCCGATTTCAGTTTCGCCGACGCCACCTATGCCCATCTGGTCGCCGATCAGAAATCGATCCTGCTGGCTCAGCGCGGGGCTCGCTCGTCGTCGCTGGCGGTCGCCAAGTCGCAAGTCGATCAGCGCCGTTCGGAAATCCGCCAGTACGAGGAAAGCATGAAAGGCCTGACCGAGCAGGTCAAGGTGCTGGAAGAGCTGGTGCGCATCCGCGGCCAGTTGGAAAAGGAAGGGCTGGTTTCCAGGGTGGTTTTCCTGGACACGCAGCGCTCCTACATCACCACCAGGGGCGACATGAACCGCATCGAACAGCAGTTGGCTGGCAGCCAACAAGCCTTGACGGAATCGGAAAACCGCCTGGCCAGCCAGGATGCGACCTTGAAGCAGGACGCATCGAACGAAATGGGCACCGTCACCAACGAACTGGCCCAGGTCCGCGAATCCCTGTCCAAGCTGGCCGACCGCGTCGAACGTTTGGATGTGCTGTCGCCCAAGAAGGGCCTGATCCAGGATTTGAAGATTCGCACCCTGGGCGCCGTCGTCACCCCTGGCGGCACCTTGTGCCAGGTGGTGCCGATCGACGACAAGCTGCAGCTTGAAGTCAAGATCCAAAGCCGCGACATCGGCCATATCGCGCCGGGCCAGAACGTCATCGTGAAAATGACCACCTACGACTTCTCGCGCTACGGATCGATCCCCGGCAAGCTGGAATCGATCTCCCCCACCTCCTTCACCGACGAGAAGAGCAACACCTTCTACAAGGGCATCATCACGATGAACCGCAACTATGTTGGCGACGTGCCCGGCGTCAACATCGTCCTGCCCGGCATGACGGCGCAGGCCGACATCGAAACCGGCGACAAGACTCTGCTGGAATATCTGTTGAAGCCGATCTTCGTCTCGCTCAAGAACTCGTTCCACGAGCGGTAAGCGCGTTCCTCGGAAGCAAAAAGGACGCCTTGCGAAGGCGGGCGCCTTTTTGTTACCTGGATTGAAGCCGGCTTATCTTTGCCCCGGCTCTTCGATCATGCTGAGCCAGCTAGACGGCGTGACCAGTTCCTTGGCCTCGTCCTCGGCGGTGCTTTCGACATTGCGCAGACTGGAGCGCGACGCGTTGTAGATGCGCTGTTCGATCTCGCCGAGGGCCTTTTCATAGGCCTTGGCCGCCGGCGCATCGGGATGCAGCAGCACCAGCGGCATGTCGCTCTCCTCGGCCAAAGGAATGAGATTGTCGCCGGGAATGAAGGTCTGATAAACCTTGTCGCCGAACTCGGCCCGGATGATGTCGGCGGTGCGGCGCGACACTTCGTTGGAGTCGGGGCTGATCAAGAGAACGCCGTTGATGCGAAGGACGGGATTGATGCGCCTGGCCATGCGCCGCACATTGGCCCAGGTGGCATGCAGCCCGTCCTGGGCATGGCGATAGCAGAAGGTGGGAATCACCAGTTCGCCCGCCGCCACCAGCGCGTTGACCGAAGGCAGGCCCAAGGTGGGCGGGCAATCGATGACCACGTACTCGGCATCGGCGGAGGGAGATTCCAGGGCCCGGCGCAGAACCAGCTGCGGCTCGAGCACGCCCGACAGCGCCACGTCAAGACCCGACAGGTTGGGCGTCGAGGGCAGTATCCACAAATTATCCATGCAGGAGGTGCGGATCACTTCCTCGACGGTGGCGGCCTCGACCAACAGGTCGTAGACGCCCTTCAAGGGCCGGGGCGCGATGCCGAAGGCCGCGGTGGCGTTGCCCTGGGCGTCCATATCGACCAGCAGCGTGCGATGGCCACGCCTTGCCCACAGCGCCGCCAAATTGACCGCCGTCGTCGTCTTGGCGACGCCGCCCTTCTGATTGAATACAGCCACGGTCGGCATGTAGAATCTCCCTAGCCCCCCAGGTTCGAAGACATTTTGCCTCAGGAACGGTTCGAAAGCCAGCCGAGATCGTGTACAGTGCCCCCATGGACGACGACAAGATCAGGGCGATACTAAAGCGCATTCCGCATCTGAGCGGCTGCGAGCCCTTGTCCATGAATTGGCGCCCCATCATCGGCGGCCAGCACAATACGGTTTTTCGCCTCGAGACGCCGGGCGGCAATTACGTGCTGCGTCTGGGCCGGCGCTTTCCCGACTTTCCCGAACATTACGGCGAGGAAGTCTACAATGCCCGTTTGGCCGCAGCCGCCGGACTGGCGCCGCAGATTCTGCATTTCGATCCCGACGACGGCACCATGCTGGTGCCCTTGATCGAGGGAACGACGATGGACGATTCCAAGTTCAAGGCTGCCGATGCGGTGAAACGCGCCGCGACCGCCTTGAAACGCCTGCATGCCGGCCCGCCCTTTCGGTCAACCTTCGACGTCTTCAAGCGCATCGACAAGCTGGAAAAGGAGGCCAGCGACGGCGGCGATCCCGCTTTCGCCAGCCTGATCGAGGTGCGCAAGGCCGTGGCAGGATTGAAACCGGCGCTTAAGCTGGACCAGGCCGAAATGGCGCCTTGCCACAATGATCCGGTGCCCGAGAACTATATCGATACCGGGGGGCGGATGATTCTGGTCGATTGGCAATGTTCCGGCCAGGCCGATCCGCATTGGGAAGTCGGCGCGCTGTCGGCGCAGTGCCGCTTCGACGACAGCCAGGACAAGGCGTTGATCGAAACCTATTTCGGAAGCCCGGATCATCCCGGCGTGGCGCGCATGCGCCTTTACAAGGTCGCCGTCAGCTACACCTGGCTGCTTTTCAATCTGGCCCGCTGGCAGAAGGACGAAGATCCCTACAAGCGTCGCCGCAACGCCATCCACTGGCTGGGCCGCACGGAAACCCTGCTGGCCGGCCTCGATCAGAACGGCAAGGCCGCGACATCGAGCGACGGGCGGTAATCAGCCGCCCTTGCGCCGCTTGCCTTCCTTCTTCTTCAGCATGGCGGAAATATTGCCGATGGCCTCGGAAATCTGCTGCTCGATTTCTGGCTCGACCGCCGCCGCCGGCGACACCGGCGCTGGTGGCCGGGGCAGCGGCTTGGCCTTGGGCACGGGTTTCAGCTCCACCACCGGTTTTGGCGCCGGCTTGGGCGTCGGCTTGGTCAGCAGAACCTGGCTTTTGATCGTGGCCTGACGGCGCACGGCGGGCGCCTCGCCCATCTTGCCCTCGATCCGCTTCAAGCTTTCGGTCTGGCGCTCGAGAAATTGAATCAGCAGGCTCAGCGTCTGACGCTGCAGATCGCGTTCCTGATGCAGGGCCTTGGCGACGGCCTCTTGTCCTTTTTCAAGCGCATCCATCCGCCCAGCCAGCGCCGTCAGGGCCAGGGCAATATCGTCCAGAATGGGGTCGGCGTCGCTCATCTTGGGGCTAGTCTAACCTGTCATTTCCGGAACTGCCAGATGCTCAATGTCTTCCCGGCGTCCGGGGCCTCGACAAAAATCTCGATGGGCTTGCCCAGGCCCCATCTCGGCTCCTCCAGGTTCAGCGCCCGCCAGCCGCCGGCCTTGACGTCCTGGGCCTGGGCCTTGGGCGCATGCGTGGCCAGGAGGAAACGGGCCTTGCTCCGACGAAACAGGTTCAACGCCTTGGCGGCCTCGGCATCGGTCAGATGGGTCAAGAGGTCGCGGCAAAGAATGGCGTCGGTCGGGATCATCAGGTCGCGGGTGACGTCGCCCGGCTTGAAGAACATGCTCCGCCGGTCACGATGCACCCGGGCATCGATGTCAATCTGCTCGTCCACGATGTCGATGCCGACATACAGATCGAGCCCCGACACCGCCTCGGCGATCCACACCGCGTCCCCGCAGCCGGCATCGGCCAGACTGCGGATGCCCAGACGTTTCAACGTCCCGGCCAGCCAGACCCGCAGCTTGCGGGTGGCGGCCAGGGTCGAGCCCCGGCCGGAATGGGTTTCGAAGGTGCCGTAGCCGTTGGTCTTCCAAAGATCGGTGAAGATGCGGCGCAGGGCCTCGCGCTCGGGATCGTAGGGGACCAGGGGAAACTGGCCCTCGATGGCCGAAACGGCGATGGTCTTTCTTTCAAAGTCGATGCCGCTCAGGCGCTGATAATCCTCGAGCGAGCGCAGCGTTCCCAGTCCGAAACCGTCGATGTCTTTCAGCGCCTCGGCGTCCTGGCAAGGCTTGCTGCCGATCAGATGGGCGACGCGCGCGCGCGAACGCGCATTCAGCTTGGGCCAATCGCGATTGTCCACCCAATGGGTCTTGCGCTTGGTGTGCTTGCCATAGGCGTGATAGAGCAGGACCTGGTTGGGTGCGAACAGATCCCAGCCATGCGTCCACAACCTCGCCGCCATCGAGATTTCCTCGCCCTGGAAATAGATGAAGGGATCGTAGGGCACGTCTTGCAGAACCTGCGAGGAGGCGAAGGCGAAACCGGCCGCGTAGAGCATCGAGGGAATGGGCCGGGCCGGCGCGTCCTCGGGCTGCAGGGCCCGCGACTTGTTGACCTGCACGCTGGCCTCGTCGAAATAGCCGGCGCACAGCAGGGTCACGGTGGGCGGGTTCAACTGATCGGGCGGCACGTAACCCGGCGGATAGGAGGTCAGCAGCGGCTTGGCGCCCGGACAGGCCTTCAACTGGGCGATCATCAATTCGTCCCAGCCCTCGACGAAGCGCATGTGGCTGTCGATGTTCAGCACATATTCCTCGCCCTGCCACAGCCTGTGGGCCTGGGCCCGCGCCCAGCCCACGCCCTCGCTTTGCGAAACATGATAGGTGACGAGGCGGCATTGCTCGGGCCTGGGCGAGGGAATGTCGAAACAGTCGCTGTCTTCTTCCGGCACCACCTGCCAGCAGATGCCCACGAACAGCCGCTCGGGCTTGGCGGCCTTCTTGAACAGGTCCTGGACCGTCCATTGGCACTCGGAATCGCGATAGCTGGCGATGGAAACGAAGATCCGCTCCCCCAAGGCCACGGGCTTGGCGGCTCCGGCAGGGCGCTGCAAGATAACCCGGCTTGAAACGGTCGGCGCCATTCTCCCCTGTCTCTCCCTTTCTTGGCCTGAACACAATATAGGGCATTGGCGGCATCCCTCCCAGCGCGAAATCGCCCCATGATTCAATGGTCTAGGCAATTTTTGCCTACTTTATCTTGAGTTTTTTTTAACTGTTCCACTGCAGAATGGAAGCTGAAGACATCCATCTGGATATGGAATTCGGGGATTTGAGCATGGGCACACGCAGCTTCCGGTCGCTTTTAGCGCTCGCCGTCGGAACCGGACTTTTAGGCGTCGCCAGTCTGGTTCGCGCCGAGACGCTGGAAGAAGCGCTTTACAAGGCCTATCAGGCCAACCCGCAGATTCGCGCCGCCCAGGCCTTGGTCCGCGCCACCGACGAGCTGGCGCCGCAGGCCCTGGCCAACTGGCGCCCGACCATCACGGCCAGCGCCGAAACCGGCTGGGACAGAACGCTTTACGACAATACCAACACCACCGCCGACGCCACCAGCGAAACGCGCAATCCCAAAAGCGTCAAGCTGACCATCAACGAATATCTCTATCGCGGCGGTCGCACCATCGCCGCCACCAATGTGGCCGAGAACAAGATTCTGGCCGAACGGGCGCGCTCGATGGTCACCGAAAGCGGCGTGCTGACCGACACTGCCGCCGCCTATCTGCGCGTCCTCATGCAGCGTGAATTGCTGGCCATCACCAGCGAAAGCGAAAAGGGCATCGCCGACGAATTGGCCGGAACGCGCCGGCGCTTCGACATGGGCGAACGCACCCGCACCGACATCAGCCAGGCCGAGACCCGCCACGCCAAGGCGGTGGCCGACCGCGTCAGCGCCGAATCCGATCTGGCGGTGGCCGAAGCCATGTATCGCGGCCTGGTCGGCAACGATGCCGGGCCGGTGGCGCAACCGACCTTCCCCGCCGCCCTGCCGGGCAAGCGCGAAACCGCCATCGCCCTGGCGCTCGATTCCAATTACGGCATCGCCGCCGCCATCTACGACGAGAAGGCGGCCCGGCACAATATCAAGCTGATGAGCGGCGAGCTGCTGCCCACGCTGGCCGTGCAAGGCACCGTCGCCCGCGACATCGAAACCAGCACCGCCAGCAGCCGCATCGACGATGCGGCGGTCAAGCTGGTGTTGTCGGTGCCGATCTATGACGGCGGCCTGGCCTATTCCAAGACCCGCCAGGCCCGGCAAAGCCACAGCCAATCCTCGATCACGCTGGAAAAGGCCAAACGCGACGCCGCCGAGGCCGCCGGCAAGGCCTGGGATTCGATGACGCTGGCCAAGGACCGCATCCGGGTCAACGAGGCCCGCGTCGCCTCGGCGGAAATCGCCCTGGCCAATGTCAGCCGCGAACAGTCCTTCGGTACCCGCTCGCTGATCGATGTGTTGGACGCCAGGCAGGATCTGCTGGACGGCAAGCAAGCGCTGGCCCGCGCCCGCAACGATCTGTATGTCGCCGCCTTCCAGGTCAAGCAGGCCATCGGCGAAATGACCGCTATCAAGCTGGCGCTGAACGAGCCGCATTACTCGACCCAGCCCCATTACGACCAGGTCCGCAACAAATGGGTTGGCGGAAAAAGTCAGATGGACAAGGAACGCGGCAATACGGTGGCCGTAACCCCCGATCCGCCGGCCCGCGAACCGGCGCCGCTGCCGGCCGACATCGCCCCCGCCTCGCCGAAAAGCCTCGAGGCGCCGACGGAAACGCCGATGGCCCTGGCCCCCGCCGCCGAGCCCTCGATCCCGGCCCCAGCCGCTCCGGAAACGACGACGACGGAGCCGATGGCCCGCCATCCCCTGCCCGCCAAGCCGGCCCCGACCGATATCGAGATGGCCCCCTTCGCGCCCGTCGAGGAAGCCGCCGCCAAACCTGCCGCCCCCGAAGCACCGGCCATGGCTGCGCCCCCGCCCGCCTCTGCCCCTGCCCCCGCATCGCCAGCTACGGCTCCCGCCGCTCCGGCTCCTGCCAAGCCCGAGGCGCCGGCGGCCAGGGAAGAAGCGCCCGTGCCGCCGCCGACCAAGGCGGATGGCGGACCGCAAATCCCGGCTCCGCCCAATCCGGCCAAGCCGCCCTCGGTCCTGCGCCGTTCGACCTCGCCTTTCATGGCGCAGTTGGACGCCGACCAGGACTGATGATCTAGAAAATCTGGTACAGCAGCGGTTCGCCCGACTGCAGGCGCCGGCAGTTCTCGGCCGCCACGGCGACCGAGCGCGACAGGGTTTCGCTGGTCAGCCAAGCCATGTGCGGCGCCAGCGTCACATTGGGAAGCGCCAGCAAAGGATGATCCTTGGGCAGCGGCTCTTCCTCGAAGACGTCGAGGGCGGCGTTCAAGCGGCCCTTGCGCAACAGATCGACCAGCGCCTCCTCCTCGACCAGGCCGCCTCGGGCCGTATTGACCAGCAAAGCCCCCTCCTTCATCCGTTCCAGACGTCGGCGGTTCAGGATATGGCGCGTGACTTCGGTCAGCGGCAGATGCAGCGACACGACGTCGCTTTCATCCAACAGCGCGTCCAACTGACGCCACTCGGCGATGCCTTCCACCTCGGGCTTGGGCAAGCGCGTCCAATACAAAAGCTTGCATCCCATCATCTTGAGAATGGGGGCCAAGCGGCGCGGGATGGCGCCGAAGCCGACCAGCCCCACCGTGCGCCCTCCGATTTCGCCCAACTGCTCCTGCTCGACCGGCGGAATCGACCACCGGCCCTCGTTTTTCAGGATATGGTCGGTGAAAGTCAGGCGGCGCAAGCCGGCCAGCATCAGGGCCAAGGTCAGTTCCGCCACCGCCGGGGCATTGATGCCCGGCATGTTGGCGACATGGATGCCGCGCTCGCGGGCGGCGTCCAGATCGATGGTGTTGAGGCCGGTGCCGATCTTTTGGATCAGGCGCAGCCGAGGCGCTTTGGCGATGACCTGGGCCGTGACCGGCTTCAGGACATGCCACAGAACGTCGGCTTCGGGCAAAAGGCGAGCGAACCGCGCCTCGTCGGCCTCCGCGCAAAAGGCGACCTCGACCGTTTCCTGGGTCAGGCGGGCCAATTTGGCGGCCAGCTTCTGCCCCGGTTCGAAATGAAAGAGAACCTTCAAACCGCTAGTCCACGGTCACGGGATCGGGAGGTTGCGGCGCGTGGCGAGCCGTCTCGACCGTGGCCTCGCCCTCGGGCTCTGATTGATTCTCGCCGTCGGACTCGTCGCCCATTTGCGGCTGATCGTCGGCCGGAGTGCCCATCATCGGACGGCGCTGCTGCTGGCCGGCCTGTTGATTCATGCTGTTGATGACCCGGTAGTAATGCTCGGCATGCTGATAATAATTCTCGGCGGCGATGCGGTCGCCCGCCGCCTGGGCGTCGCGGGCCAATTGCAGATACTTCTCCAGCACCTGATGGGCGTTGCCGCGCACCCGCACTTCGGGGCCGTTGCTGTCGAAGGTCTGCGGACGCATCGGCATATGTTTTTTGCCATTGTGGGGGTGCCCGCCATGGCCGCGGCCACGGGAGCGTTTGTTGTTCATCGGTTGGCCGTTCAAGACTTTGGTATCCCTGATTGTCCGCACCCAGCCCGACATGAGCAAAACGGCAGGCACATTCGCAATAGAATGAGCGAACCGGGGTGTGGAGGTTGCGGCACGCATCCGGAGCTGGCTCAACGCGGCGTGCCTTAATAGGGTCAACCTAGCCGCTAACGGTTCCAATTCCAACCGTTTTTTTAGGCTTATATCCTCTTTTCGGCCAGAATCGCCCGCTCGATGCCGGAAAGGTCGGGCCGCAACCCACGGACCCGAAGCCCGGCCTTTTCAAGCAATCCGGCCACGCTTGCAGCCTGTCCTGCCCCCAGTTCCAGCACAGCCAGGCCGCCCGGCGCCAAAAGGCCGGGCAGGGCGCCGGCAATGTGGCGGTAGGCGTCCAAACCGTCGGCCCCGCCGTCCAGCGCCAAAAGCGGCTCGAAGCAGGCGACTTCCGGCTCCAGTCCGGCGATTTCAGAACTGGGGATATAGGGGGGATTCGACAGCACCAAATCGAAACGCTCCTTGACGCCAAGCGCCCAATCGCCTTGCCGAAAGCTGGCCCGGCCTTCGAATCCCAGACGGGCGGCGTTGCCCGCCGCCAGCGCCACCGCTTCGGGCGCGATGTCGATGCCCAGGCCCGAGGCTTTGGGATATTCGCTTAAGACGGCCAGCAGCAGGCAGCCCGTTCCCGTCCCAAGGTCGAGGACGCGCAGCGGCAAGGAACGGTCCGGGCGATGGGCCAGCACGGCTTCGATCAGGGTTTCGCTGTCGGGGCGGGGGATCAGCCCCGCCTCGCCCATTTGCAACTCCAGGGACCAGAAATCCCAACGGCCCAGCAAACGCTGCAGGGGCTCGCGGGCGGCGCGGCGCTCAAGAAGCTTGTCGAAGGATGCTTCTTGTGCGGGCGTCAGATCGATGTCGGCGCTGTAAGCGACCTCGGACATGCGTCTCCCCAGCGCGAAGGCCAGCAGATGGCGGACCTCCAGCAAAGCCGCGTCGATGCCCGCCCGCTGCAGACGCTGGGCGGACCGGCGCAGCAAGTCCTTGGAACCGCTCATTCCATATCGGCCAGGCGGGCCGCCTGGTCGTCGGCGGTCAGCGCCTCGATCACCTCGTCCAGCTCGCCTTCCATCACGCGGTCGATCTTGTACAGGGTCAGATTGATGCGATGGTCGGTGACCCGGCCCTGCGGGAAGTTGTAGGTGCGGATGCGTTCCGAGCGGTCGCCCGATCCGACTTGGCTTTTACGGCTGGCGGCGCGTTCGGAATCGGCCTTTTCGCGTTCGATGTCGTAAAGCTTGGCGCGCAAGAGCTTCATGGCCTTGGCCTTGTTCTTGTGCTGGCTTTTCTCTTCCTGGCAGGCCACGGCGATGCCGGTCGGCAGATGGGTGACGCGCACCGCCGAATCGGTGGTGTTGACATGCTGACCACCAGCCCCCTGGCTGCGATAGACATCGACGCGCAGATCCTTGTCCTCGATCTTGACATCCACCTCCTCGGCTTCGGGCAGCACCGCCACCGTCGCCGCCGAGGTATGAATGCGCCCGCCGGCTTCGGTGGCGGGGACGCGCTGCACGCGATGGACGCCGGATTCGAATTTCAGCTTGGCGAAGACGTTCTGGCCGGTGATTTCCGCCGAACCTTCCTTCATGCCGCCGATGCCGGTGTCGCTGACTTCCAGCACCTCGAAGCGCCAGCCGTGCACTTGGGCATAGCGCTGATACATGCGAAACAGTTCCGAGGCGAACAGGGCCGCCTCCTCGCCGCCGGTGCCGGCCCGCACTTCCAGAATGGCGTTCTTGGCGTCGGCCTCGTCCTTGGGCAGCAGCATCAGGCGCATCTGATGCTCGAGCCCGGGCAGGGTCTCCTTGAGCTGGTAATATTCCTCGACCGCCAGTTCCTTCATGGCGGCGTCGTCGCCGCCCATCATGGCCTCGGCGTCGGCCATGTCGTCCCTGGCCTTGCGGTAGGATTTGACGGCTTCGACCACCGGCGCCAAATCGGCCAGCTCCTTCGAGACCTTGCCGAAAGCCTGCGGATCGACCTGGCCCGAGGACAGCAGGGCCTCCAGCTCTTCGTGGCGCATCAGCACCCGGTCCAGCTTGGCGTCCAAACTCAAGGCTTCTTCTCCTCGTCATCGAGGCGGAACAATTGCTCGAGCAGTTTCTCCGCCGCCTTCATATCCGGCTGGTCGCGCAGGATCTCGCTGGGCGCGTGCAGCAGGCGGTTCATCATCAGCTTGGTGGCGCGTTCGGCGTTGCCGCCGGCTTCCTTCAGGGCCTGTTCGCGCATGGTCTCGAAATGGGTGCGCAGGCGCACGATGGTGGGGGCGGCGGCCTTGCCCGCCTGCATCCTTTGATAATCGGCCACTTCCTCATCGACCAGAAGCCAGGCCGCATCGGCCTCGCGGAAACGGTGCGAAAGCCCTTCCTCGGCCACGCGCTCGAGGTCGTCGAGGTCGTAAAGAAAGGCGTCTTCCACCCGCTCGACGGCGGCATCGACGTCGCCCGGTATCGACAAGTCGAGAATCAGCATCGGCTTGCGCTTGCGCTTCTTCAGCGCCGCCTGAATGCGCGGCGCATCGATGGCCGGCAGCGGCGCCGACAGGGCGACCAGCGCCACATCGGCCTGCGAAAGCAGCCAGACCAGATCGTCATAGGGGGCGCTGGGGACGTCGAACTGCTTGGCCAGGGCGACGGCGCGGGCCGGCCTGGGAGCCGAAACCAGCAGATGGCCGACGCCGGATTTCAAGAAATTCTCGGCCACCAATTGGCCCATATCGCCATCGCCCAGCAGCACGGCGGTCATCTGCCTGAAGTCGCCGAACAGATCGCGCCCGACCGAAATCGCCGCCGCCGCCATCGAGACCGGACGCTCGCCGATCCTGGTCTCGCTGCGCACGCGCTTGGCGGCGGCATAGGTGGCCTGCAGCAGACCTTCCAATTCCGAGCCGATGGTTCCCGCATCCTTGGCCAGGCGATGCGCGGCCTTGACCTGACCCAGCACCTGCGGCTCGCCGATGACCAGACTGTCCAACCCCGAGGCGACGGCGAACAGATGGCGGATCAGCCCCTCGCCGGTCTTGACATAGATTTGCGGCTCCAACGCCTGCGCCTCGATCCCGGCGCGCTTGGCAAGGAAAGCCAGACAGCGCGGCGCCAGGTCTTGCGGATCGCCGTAACAAAGAATTTCCACCCGGTCGCAAGTGGCCAGATACAGGGCCTGGGGCAGGGCCAGTTCCTTCAGGATGGCAGGGATTTCCGCGTCCTCGGCGAACAGCAGATCGCGCAAGCTGAGCGGCGCCTGGCGGTGATTGGCGCCGACGAGAATAAAGGCGCCGCTGGTTGGCCCCTCGCCCACGCCCGCCTACTTGCCGCTTAATCGTTGAACCAGCGCGTCCAGCGCCACGGCTTCCTGCTCGCCGCTGTCCAGATCGCGGACCGTCGCCGCCTTCTTGGCCAGTTCGTCGTCGCCCAAAATGACGGCCAGACGGGCGCGGACCTTGTCGGCCCGCTTCAAGCGCTTGCCGAGATTGCCGGCATAGCCCATCTCGACCGCCAGCCCGGCCCGGCGCAATTCGCCCGACAGCTTCAGCAACGCCGCCTGCGCCGCCTCGCCCATCGGCACCAAAGCGATGGGGCGCGCCGCCTCGGGCACTTGCAACCCTGCTTCCTGCGACAGCATCGACAACCGCTCGACGCCCGCCGCCCAGCCGATGCCGGGCGTCGCCGGCCCGCCCATGGTGGAAATCAAGGTATCGTAACGACCGCCGGCCAGCACCGTGCCCTGGCTGCCCAGAAGCGCGGTCGTGAATTCGAAGGCGGTGTGGCCGTAATAATCGAGGCCGCGGACCAGGCGCTCATTGACCGTGAAGGGCACGCCCAGCGCCGAGAGGCCTTCTTGCACCTTGGCGAAAAAGCCGCGCGAGGCTTCGTTCAGATGCTGCGACAGCAAAGGCGCATTGGCGACGATCTTGCGGTCGCCCTCGTCCTTGGAATCGAGAATGCGCAAGGGGTTCTTGTCCAGCCGGTTCTTGCTGTCATCGCTTAAGGAGGACAGATGGTCCTGCAGATAGGCCACCAGCACCTGGCGGTAATTCTCGCGGCTTTCGACGTCGCCCAGCGTGTTCAGTTCCAGCGTCGTGTGCTGGCCGATGCCCAATTCGTCAAGCAGATGGCGGGCCATGGCGATGACTTCGACATCGGCCTGGGGATTTTCCACCCCCAGCAACTCGACGCCGACCTGATGGAACTGGCGAAGCCTGCCCTTCTGCGGACGTTCGTGCCGGAACATGGGTCCGCGATAGAAGAATTTCAGCGGCAGATGCTGGGCCAAGCCGCCCGAGATGAAGGCGCGGCAAACGCCCGCCGTGCCTTCCGGGCGCAAGGTCAGGGAATCGCCGCCCTTGTCGGTGAAGGTGTACATCTCCTTGGTCACGATGTCGGAAGTGTCGCCCAGGGTGCGGGCGAAGACATCGGTGAATTCGAAGATGGGGGTCATGATTTCGCCGAAACCGTAAAGCGAGGTCACGGTCAGCGCCTTCTCTTCCACAAAACGGTGGCGGCGCGATTCCTCGGGCAACTGGTCATGGGTGCCGCGCACCGATTGCAGGGCGGCCATCAGACGGCCCCCTTCTTCATGGCGCGCAGTTCCTTGGCCTTGGCCTCGACCAGTTCGACCAGATGGTCGATCAGATGGGCTTCGTCGATATTATGGTCGGGCTTGCCGCCAACATAGACCTTGTGAGCTTCGCCGCCGCCGCCGGTGACGCCGATATCGGTTTCGCGGGCCTCGCCCGGGCCGTTGACGACGCAGCCGATGACCGATAGCGACACCGGCTCGGCGATATGGGCCAGGCGATGTTCCAGAAGCTCGACGGTCTTGATGACGTCGAAGCCCTGGCGGGCGCAGGTCGGGCAGGAAACGATGCGCACGCCGCGATGGCGCAGATCCAGCGTCTTCAAAATATCGAAGCCGACCTTGACCTCTTCCACCGGATCGGCGGACAGGGAAACGCGCAGCGTGTCGCCGATGCCTTCCCACAACAAAGCGCCGATGCCGATCGCCGATTTGACCGTGCCGGCGCGCAAGCCGCCCGCCTCGGTGATGCCCAGATGCAAGGGATAATCGCAGGCCTTGGCCAGACCGCGATAGGCGGCCACGGCCAGGAAGACGTCAGAGGCCTTGACGCTGATCTTGATGTCAAAGAAATCCTCGTCCTCGAGATACTTGGCGTGTTCCAAGGCGCTTTCGACCAGGGCCGCCGGCGTCGGCTCGCCGAATTTTTCCAGCAAATGCTTTTCCAGCGATCCGGCATTGACGCCGATGCGGATCGAACAGCCATGATCCTTGGCCGCCTTCACCACTTCGCGCACCTTGTCGGCGCCCCCGATATTCCCGGGATTGATGCGCAGGCACTTGGCCCCCGCCTGGGCGGCTTCGATGGCTCGTTTATAGTGAAAATGGATGTCGGCCACGATGGGAACATTGACCGCCTTCACGATCTCGGCAAGCGCCGCCGTCGATTCCTCGTCGGGGCAGGAGACGCGAACGATGTCGGCCCCCGCCTCTTCCAGACGCCTTATTTGGGCGATGGTGGCCTGGGCGTCCGAGGTCAGGCTGTTGGTCATCGACTGCACGCTGATGGGCGCGCCGTTGCCGACGGCGACCGGCCCCACCTGGATGCGGCGGCTCTCGCGGCGCTGGATGAAACGATAGGGACGAAGACTCATGACAAAACGACTCCGGGCGGCTTGCCTTCGCAAGCGCCCCTATTGATTGCCGGGCTTGATGCGGTCGGGATCGAGCGCGATGTCGCGGCGGACGGACCCCGACGGCCCCAGGCTGGGCGTGACCAGAACGCCATCGACGCTGGCCGACAAAGCCCCGGCATCGCCGGTGGTCAGCGACAATTTGCCCATGCCGGTCGGCACGCGGTAGCTGTCGCCCTTCTTCAAGAGGCGGGTCGCCACCAGATTTCCCTTTTCGTCGCGGACCTGGATCCAACTGTCGCCGCTGGACTTGATGACCACGCGCACATCGCCGTCGGTCTGGCCATAGACCTTGGGCGCGCGCGGAGCATCGCCGGCGGAGGCAGGGACGGATTCGCCCGCGCTGGCCGCAGGCGCAGGCGTGGTGGCCAAGGTCGAGGGCGCAGGCGGTTTGGCGGTCTGGGCGGAAATAGCCAACCCGCCCATACCCTGGGTGGGCTGCGGACTAGGCAGTGCCGAAGGGGCCGGCAAGACCGGTTTAGCCGGTTCAACCTTGGGGGCGGGCTCGGCCTTGGGCGCCGGCGGTTCGGGGGTCTTGGTTTCGGGGGGCTTGACGGGTTCAGGGGTCTTTTCAGGCAACTTTGCTTCCTCGGGCGGCGTCTGAGCCTCGGCCGGGGCCTCGTCCTTCTTGGCGTCTTCCGCCTTGACCAGACGGTCGGGCACTTCGGGCACGGCCTCGGCGGCGGGGCGATGCGACGACGAAACGGCATACCAGCCGCCATAGACCAGCACGCCCAGCGCCAGGGCGGCGGCCACGATGGCCCCGCTGGGCAGGCGTTTTTCGGCGGCCGGCGTCGGGAAAACCAGTTCCTTATGGCTGACGCCCGTGGTTTCGGCCCTGAAACGGCGGACCACTTCCTCGGAATCGAGGCCCAGGAAATCGGAATAGCTGCGCACGAAGCCAAGCGCATAGGTGGGGCCGGGCAGTTCGTCGAAGCGCCCATCCTCGATGGCCTGCAGGAACAATTGGCGGATGCGCAGCGCCTGCGACACCTGTTTCAAGTCCTGACCCATGCGGGTCCGGGTCGCCTTCAAGAGAGCGCCGACGCTGGCGGAAGGCGCGCTTTTGGCTGGAATGGCTGTCTGTTCTTCGCTGTCGCTCACGGCCCGATACCTTTTTGCCAATTGGCTTGACTTGTTTAGCAAGAAATTCACCCGATATCCACCCCATGATCCCGCGCATAGGCCTTTAGCTGCAATCGGAGCGAGCGGTCGGGGCGGGTCAACAATCCGGCCAGATAGGCTTCCAAGGCGCCCAGGTCCAGGGAACGGACCATGCGCCGCACCGGACCGATGGCCGGCACCTGCATCGAAAGATTGCGAAATCCGATGCCGATCAGGGCCATGGCGTCGATGGGCTGGCCGCCCATTTCGCCGCACAGGCTCAGCGTAACGTTGCGGTTGCGGCAAGCCTCGACCAGGCGCTTCAGGAAAACCAGCACCGACGGAGCCAGCGTGTCGTAGCGGTCGGAGAGGCGGGGATTGCCACGATCAGAGGCGAACAGGAACTGCACCAGATCGTTGCTGCCGACCGAGATGAAATCCACCCGTTCGAGCAGGGCGTCGAGCTGGAAGGCCAGGGCCGGCACTTCCAGCATGGTGCCGACGCGAAGCCGCATGGGTTTGGGCGCGCCGCGGGCGCATTCGCGCGCCAATTCGCGGTCCAACAGGTCGCGCGCCTTGTCCATTTCCGAGACGTCGGCGATCATGGGAAACATGATCGAGAGGTCGCGGCCCTGGGCGGCGCGGATCAGCGCCCGCAATTGCTGGCGCAGCACCGCCGGGCGGTCCAGCGTGATGCGGATCGAGCGCCAGCCCATGGCCGGATTTTCCTCGGGCGCGCCGTTCCAATAGGGCAGAACCTTGTCGCCGCCGACATCCAGGGTGCGGAAGACCACCGGCTTGCCCTGAGCCATTTCGTAAATCTTGCCGTAGATTTGGGTCTGGGTCTCGACGTCGGGCAGTTCGTGGCGGGCCATGAAGGGAATTTCGGTCCGGTAAAGCCCAACCCCCAGGGCGCCGCTGGATTCCAGGAATTTGAGATCGGCCAGCAAGCCGGCATTGACGAACAGATTGACCTCGGTTCCGTCTATGGTGACGGTCGGCAGATCCTTTTCGGCGGCATAGGATCGGATGCGCTCGGCCCTCAGCAGGGCGGTGCCCCGAAAGGCGGTGACGATATCCTCGCCGGGCCGCACGAAAATCTGGTTGGAATCGCCATCGACGATCACCTGGTCCATGGGCTCGATGCGCGTCAGCACGCCCTCGGCCCGGCCGATGACCGGAATCTCGAGCGCCCGGGCGATGATCGCCGCATGCATGGTCGGCGAACCTTCCTCGAGCACCAGCCCCTTCAGCTTCTTGCGGTCGTAATCCAGCAATTCGGCCGGCCCCAGGGTGCGGGCGATCAGGATGGTGTCGTCGGGCAGATTCAGGGCGACGCCGGCGCGGCCCGACAAATGCTGAATCAGGCGGTTGGCCAGATCCTCGAAATCCAGCAGGCGCTCGCGGATATAGGGGTCGCTGACTTGGCTCATGCGCGCCCTGGTGTCGTCATGCACCTTCTGGACGGCGGCTTCGGCGGTCAGGCCGCCCTGGATGGCTTCGGCGATGCGGCCTATCCAGCCCGCGTCCTGGGCGAACATGCGGTAGGTTTCGATGACGTCCCTGTGCTCGCCGCCGGCTTCCATGTCGGCGGAGTTCAACAAGGCGTCCAACTGGCTGTGCAGGCTGGAAAGCGCTTCCTTGAAGCGCGGCAATTCGCTTTCCGAATCCTCGGCCACCAGCCGCTGCACGCTGATTTGGCTGCGATGGATGAAGGCCTGGCCGATGGCGATGCCGGCATTCAGGCGAACGCCCTCGATGCGCAGCGGCAACAGCGCGTTGCCGTCGATGGCGATCTGCTCTTCCTTGGGCACCAAGCCGCCGGCCACCAGCTCGGCCTGCACCATGGCCACGGTTTCCAGGGTCTCGATCTCTTCGTCGGTATAGGCGCGGCTGGTCTTGTTTTGCACCACCAGCACCCCGATGACGCGCCCGCCGCGCAGGATCGGCACCCCCATCAGCGAGTGGTAGATTTCCTCGCCGGTTTCCGGACGGAACACGAAGGAGGGATGATTCTGGGCGTCGGCAAAAGCCATGGGGCGGGCCTGGGCCGCGATCAGGCCGACCAGGCCCTCGCCGACTCGCAGGCGCGTGGCATGGACGGCGCTGTCCAACAGGCCCTTGGTGGCGAAGAGTTCCAGCACCTCGCCGGCGCGCAACACATAGCACGAGCAAACATCCGCCTTCAGGCCCTCGGCGATCAGGCCGACCGTGCGGTTCAGCCGCTCTTGGGCCGAACCCGATCCTGCCATGACGTCCCGAAGGCGGCCCAAAAGCCGCCGGGACACGCCGGTCCCGACGGAAGGCATGCTAAGAAGCTTTCTGCGGAATGCCCTGGCGAGCGGTCAGCGCCGCTTCGGCCTGGGCGACCAGTTCGGCCAGAATTTCCGAAACCGGCTGTTCGCGGTTGACCATGCCCACACTCTGGCCGGCCATCAGCGAGCCATTCTCGACATCGCCGTCGATGACGGCGCGCTTCAAGGCCCCGGCCCAGAAATGCTCGATCTCGAGCTGGGCGGCGTCCTTGGCCAGTTCGCCGCTTTTGAAGCGGGCGATGACCTGCTGCTGGACTTCCAAGAAGCGCTTGGTGGCGTTGTTGGCCAGCGCGCGGACCGGAATGACCGGGAAATCGACGTCGATCTGCACGCTGGGCTGGGCTTCGCGGGCGGCGGCCTTGATGAAGGATTTCTTGAAATTGGGATGGGCCACGCATTCGGTGGCGCAGACGAAGCGGGTGCCCAACTGGCAGCCCGAGGCGCCCATTTCCAGATAGGACAGCATGGCCTCGCCCCTGCCGATGCCGCCGGCCACGAAGATCGGCACATCGCGGATTTCGGGCAGGATTTCCTGGGCCAGAACGCTGGTCGAAACCGGACCGATATGGCCGCCGGCCTCGGCGCCTTCCACCACCAGCGCGTCGGCGCCGGAACGGATCATCTTTTTGGCCAGCACCAGGGCGGGAGCGAAGCAGATCACCTTGGCGCCATGATCCTTGGCCCGCTTGATGGCGGCCGAGCTGGGTAGGCCGCCGGCCAGCACGACATGGCTGACGCCGGCCTTGCCGCAGACGTCGATCAGATCGTCGAGCTGCGGATGCATGGTGATCAGATTGACGCCGAAGGGCTTGTCGGTCAGCTTTTGCGTGGCCTCGATTTCCGCCGACAAAAGCTCGGGCCCCATCGAGCCGCAGGCGATGACGCCAAAACCGCCGCCGTTGGAGATCGCCGAGACCAGATTGCGTTCGGAAATCCAGGACATGGCCCCGCCCAGAATGGCCAGATCGGCGCCCAGAAAGGCGCGTCCCCGGTCCCAGAGGCGGTCCAGTATCTGGCGCGGCATGGGCGACATCTCCATGTCCTTCACGCCGCGTCGAGTTCGAAAGCCGTATGCAGCGCTCGAAGCGCCAGTTCGGTGTATTCCTCAGAGATCAGCACGCTGACCTTGATTTCCGAGGTCGAGATGACCTGGATGTTGATGCCCTTTTCGGCCAGGGTGCGGAACATGGTCAGCGCCACCCCGGCATGGCTTCGCATGCCGACGCCGATGACCGACACCTTGACGACGTTGCCGTCGGCGATCAGTTCCTTGAAGCCGAAAGCCGCCTTGGCGTCGTTGATCACCTTCTTGGTCTTTTCCAGATCGGCGGTGCCGACGGTAAAGGTCAGGTCGGTGGTCTTGCCGTCGTGCGAGACGTTCTGCACGATCATATCGACATTGATGGCCGCGTCGGCCAGGGGACCGAAGATGCCGGCGGCGACGCCGGGCTTGTCGGCGACGCCGACCAGGGTGATCTTCGCTTCGTCGCGGCTATAGGCGATGCCGCTTACCAGGGCCTTTTCCACGATCTCATCCTCATCGCAAACGAGTGTTCCAGGGATATCCGCAAAGCTGGTCAGCACCTGCACGCGCACATGGTGCTTCATGGCCATTTCGACCGAGCGGGTCTGCAAGACCTTGGCGCCCACCGAGGCCAGTTCCAGCATTTCTTCGTAGGTGATCCGATCCAGCTTCCTGGCCGCTTTCACGATCCTGGGATCGGTGGTGTAGACGCCATCGACATCTGTGTAGATGTCGCAGCGATCGGCATGCAGGGCCGCCGCCAGCGCCACCGCCGAGGTGTCCGAGCCGCCGCGGCCCAGCGTGCTGATGCGGTTGCCGGGCGCCAAGCCCTGGAACCCCGCGACCACGGCCACTTCGCCGGTCTTCATGCAAGCTTCGATCTGGCTGGTGTCGATCGATTCGATGCGGGCCTTGCCATGCGTGGCGTCGGTATGGACGGGAATCTGCCAGCCGGTCCAGGACCGGGCCTTTACTCCCATCTCCTGCAGACAGATGGCCAGCAGGCCGATGGTCACCTGTTCGCCGGTGGCGACCACGGCGTCATATTCCGCCGCGTCATGCAGTTTGGCCGCCTCGTTGACATAGGCGACCAGTTGGTTGGTGACGCCCGACATCGCCGACACCACCACCGCGACCTCGTTGCCGGCCTCGGATTCGCGTTTGACGCGCCTGGCCACATTGCGGATTTTCTCCACATCGGCCACCGAGGTGCCGCCGAATTTCATAACGATACGCGCCATTTGCACAAATTCCCTAGTGCCGCTCCCGGGTTCTGGCCCAAGAGGAGAAATCTTAAGATTTTGAGGCTTGCCGAAAGGCGGCTATACATAGCCCCTGGAGCGCCGGGTGGCAAGCCCGGCCAAGGCTGGAAACATAGGTTTTTCGATGCATGCACCCCCAGAAGCCCCCACCGTCGCCCAGGATGAAGTGGCCCGTTTCGCCCGGCTGGCCAGCCGCTGGTGGGATCCCGAAGGCCCCTTGAAGCCGCTGCACAAGATGAACCCGGCGCGGCTGGATTTCCTGACCGCCAAATTCGCCCGGCATTTCGCCCGCGACCTGGAATCCCCCCAACCTTTCAATGGGCTGACACTTCTGGATGTCGGCACCGGGGGCGGCCTCATCGCCGAACCGCTGGCCCGGCTGGGTTTCGAGGTCACGGCCATCGACGCCGCCCGGGAAAGCATCGAGGCGGCCAGGGCGCACGCCGCCGAGCAGGGGCTGGAGATCGATTACCGCAACGCCACCACAGACGAATTGCTGAAAGACTCCAAGCGCTTCGATGCCGTGCTGGCGATGGAGATCGTCGAACACGTCCCCGATCCCGGCCTGCTGCTGAGCGAGGCCGCGCAATTGATGGCGCCCGGCGGCGCTTTTGCCGGAGCCACGGTCAGCCGGACAACCAAATCCTACCTCATGGGCATCGTCGGCGCCGAATTGCTGCTGCGCTGGCTGCCCCTGGGCACCCATGACTGGAACAAGTTCCTGAAGCCTTCGGAATTCACCGGCTTCTTGCGCCAAGCCGGCCTTCAGGTCTCGGCCCTGCAGGGCCTGTCTTACAATCCGCTCCTGGACCGCTGGTCGAAAACCGGCGAGTTGGACGTGAATTACCTTATTTTTGCGGGCAAGCCGAACCGGCAGGCCTGATAAGGTCAAGTCTCGGGAAACAGCCTGGGAAACAGGAAATCGAGGGTTTCGACTGGGAAGCGGAGCGATACCGGCCCTTTCGGCGTGGTCGAGGCCAAAAGCCCCGTGGCCACCACGTCGTTGAACACGCGCCTGGCGGTTCGCTCCGGCAGTCCGGTAATGCGCGGCACGTCTCCGCGCTCCAACTCGCCCCGAATCAAGGCCTCTTCCAGCAGCCGGGCCGCCTCGGGTTTTAGTGTGTCGCTCCGCTCGACGAAGACGCGCAACCGGCGTGCAAGCGCGTTCAATTCGAAGAGGCCCGACATGAAGGTCACTTGATCGAGACACACGCGCAGGAACCAAAGCATGAAATCGGTCAATGCTCTTTGCGACAGATTGCCTCTGCCATCCAAATCGCCCAGCCTTGGCATGTCCGCATGGTCCATCATCCGCTTGTAATCGCCCCGGCTGTCGAGACCCCGCGCCAGACCGCGTGAAATCGACCACAGGCCATATGCGCCAACGCCGGCCTTGTGCGCCATGGCATGGCTCATCAGGCGCGCGACGCGGCCATTCCCGTCGGGAAATGGATGGATGTAACTGAGCCTGTGATGGGAAGCCGGAATGGAGAGAATGCGCGCCGCCATGCCAAGAGGTTCGAAACGGTACCTCTCGGCAAAGCGGTCCATAAACGCCGCCACTCTATCGCTTGACGGCGGCAAATGTCTCCCGACCGCTACATCGTATTGCGGATTCGACCGCCATTCGCCCGGCTCCATCATGAATTTCCGGCCACCGCCGCTTACCTTCAAGGCGTCGGACGGGGCGTCTCGATAGAATTCCCGATGCAGCCATTGGATAAATGCCGAAGACGCAGGCTCCGGCAAGGCCCCCTCGGCGGCCATCCGATCGATTTCGGCCTGCACCCGGACATGGGACGCCGCCTCGGCCTGAAGATTGCGCCGTTCGCCGTCCTTATCGAACTCTCCGGACAGGGCGCGTTCGATATCCCGGGGCCGCGTGTTATGCCCTTCGATCAGATTGCTGTAATAGCTGTTCATGATCCGCACCAGAGCGGCCAGATTGGCCGCCGTCTTGGGATGGAAGGCGCTGCCCAATTTGGCCGAGTTGGCCGCAAGTTCGGCCATAACATCGGAAAGCTCGGGCGGAATCGTTTCAAGGCGCGTTGGCTCAATGCGATCCACGCTCTCGACATGCCCAGAATTGGCCGATTTTTCATTTTTCATAATCTAATGACTATAAATGATTAAATGATGCTTTGCCAGCTTGTTTGGCCGATCATTTGGCCGATCTGTTCTGGATTCAGGGCATCATCAAGGGAAAAGTCTTGTGAATTCCCGCCAATCCTGGATATTCGAGCGCCAAAAGCCCAAAAACTGCACGCAACCGGCGAAATGCAGGGCGTAGCTGTTGGTATAGGCGGCCTGAACGCACAGATGGACCAGCGATTCCCAGCCCGGATCCTGAGGATCCTGGTACAGCAAGAAGGGATACAGGGCGCACATTTCGTCGAACCACAGCCGGTTGAAGCGCCGGTCAAGGGGATGCAGCAGCCGCCTCGCCGCCAGCGCATGCGACAGATGCGGCTGCTCGTACTGGTTCAGAGGATCGGGCGTGCCCGGCAATCGGTACATTTCGGCGAACAAGTCGCGGTGATGGGCGGGGCTCAGCACCAAAGCCCCGGTATTCACCGCCTCGCCGGGATCCTCCAGGCCATAGGCGGCATAATAGGCGGCCCGGTCCTGGATTTCGGGAAGCGGCTTGCCTTCCTTCCAGGCCAGGGCCTGGCTCATATCGGGCACGCCCTCGGCCAGGATGCGGTCCCAGGCCGGCGGGGTCGATCCTTCGCGGGCCACGGCGCCGATCTTGTCCAAGGGAACGCCCTGGGTGATGTCCGGCGCCTTCAGGGGATTGAGGGCGATGTCGCAATCAAGCCAGACCACGCGTTGAAAATCGCGGGTCCGGGGATGGTCGAGAATCAGCAGCTTCTGCCAGGCCGGCGAGCGCTGGTCGGTGGCATCGAGCGGCTGGTCGAAAACCACCAGATCGAAACCGTGCTTGTCGGCATAGGCTTCCCAGGTCGGACGGACGCGCGCGAAAACATGCTGGTGCTTGTCGCCCAGGGCCAGGGTGACAAGACACGTTTTCGTCATTAAAACCGGCCAAAACTTGAAGGGCTCTTTGGCCGGTCTCCAGCCGCCATTGAGGCGGCGGCCAAGCGCCCACAAGGGCGCGCCCGGCGAGGGGCCATACGGTCGGTCATTTCAATGGCCGACCGGTATTGGAAGCAGTGATGGCGCAGCCGCAGACCGGGCATTCCAGGGCCGCCAGCACGGCCTTGCGCTCGGCCTCGCCGTAACCGGCCTGGATCAGGATCTTGTCGGCCTCGGCCAGATAGCGGGCATGTTCGGAGGTGACGCCGCAACGATCGGCCACCAGTTCAGACAGATACGCGTTGTTCTCGTCCAAGGACAGGGCCTTGGCCTTGCCGGAAGCCAGCAGGGCGGGAACCAGGGTCAGAAGATGGCGACGGTTCAGTTTCATAGCCCCATCCTAGCCTTTTCTGCCCTTTTTCGCTACCGGCGTGTCGAATTCGAAGAAGGCCATGCTGGCGGCGATATGGTCGGGAATGGGCGCTTCGATACGCAGTTTCTTGCCGCCTTCCCTGGGCAGTTCCAGCGACCTAGCATGCAGATGCAGCTTGCGGCTAAGCCCCGATCCCTGCAAAAAGGCTTCGGCGCCGCCATATTTGCCGTCGCCCAGAATGGGACAGCCCAAAGCCTGGCAATGCACGCGCAATTGATGGGTGCGGCCCGTCATCGGCTCCAATTCCAGCCACGAGGCCTTGTCGAGAGCGCGGTCGAGAACACGGTAATGGGTGACGGCGTCCTGGCCTTCCTCGACATCGATATCCATCTTCTCGCCCAAACGGCCGGGACGTTTCGAAAGCGGCGCGTCGATGACGCCTTCGCGCGGCATCGGGCAGCCCACCACCAGCGCCCAATAGATTTTATGGGCCGTGCGATGCTTGAAGGCATTGGCCAGCTTCGACGCCGCCCTGGCCGTGCGGCCCAGCACCAGAACGCCCGACGTGTCCTTGTCGAGGCGATGGACCAGGCGCGGACGTTCGTCATAATCGAATTTCAAGGCGTCCAGCATGGCATCCAGATGATGCAGCGTGCCGGTGCCGCCCTGCACGGCCAAGCCCGCCGGCTTATTGATGGCGATGATCTCGTCATCCTTGTACAGCACGCAGCGGCGCAGATCCTCGGCATCGCTTTCCTTCATGCGCTGGGCCGGCTTGGGCGCCGCCTGATGGGTGCTTAAATCGCCAAGCGGCGGCACCCGCACCACCTGGCCCGAAGTCAGGCGCTGATTAGCCTTGGCCCTGGCTCCATCGACCCGCAACTGCCCGGTGCGCAGCAATTTCTCGATGCGCCCATGCGTCAGCCCCGGATAATGGCGCGACAGCCAGCGGTCCAGGCGCAGCTCGGCCTCGGCGGCTTCGACGGTGACCAGTTCGACGCTCATGCCATCACCTGACGCAACAAAAGCATGGTACCAAAGAGCGCGCCCAGCGAAGCCGCCACCGAAGCCACGATATAAAGCGCGGCGTTCATCATCTCATGGCGTTCGATCAGCAAGGCGACATCCAGCGAGAACGTGGAAAAGGTGGTGAAGCCGCCCAGGATGCCGACGGTCAGGAAGGCCCGCCATTCCGGCCCGATATTCCAGCGCAGGGCCGAGCCTTCGATGACCAGCCCCATGACGCCCGAGCCCAAGACGTTGACGAACAAGGTGCCCCAGGGAAAGGCGGCGCCCAGCCAGGCCCCTGCCGCGACCATCGACAGATAGCGCATCAGCGATCCCAAGGCGCCGCCGACGGCGACGGATAGAAGCAGGCCGGGGGTCATTCCTTGTCCTCTTTGCTTTCCCGATGCCTCTTGTCGCGCAGGCGCTCCCAATAGTCCAGGCGTTTCCTGATCTCGCGCTCGAATCCGCGTTCGGCGGGATTGTAGAACCTTTGGCGGCGCATGCCGTCGGGAAAGTAGTTCTGACCCGAAAAACCGTCGGGGGCGTCATGGTCATAGGCATAGCCGTCGCCATAGCCCAGATCCTTCATCATGCGGGTCGGCGCATTCAGGATATGCATGGGCGGCGTCAGCGAACCGGTGTCGCGGGCGGCACGCTTGGCCGCCCCTTCCGCCACATAGGCGGCGTTCGATTTGGGCGCGGTGCCGAGATAGATCACCAATTGCGTCAGCGCCAACTCGCCTTCCGGCGAACCCATCCGCTCATAGGCCTCCCAGGCGGCGATGGCTTGGGGCAGCGCGTTGGGATCGGCCATGCCGACATCCTCGACCGCGAAACGCGTCAGGCGCCTGGCGATGAATTTCGGATCCTCGCCGCCGGCCAGCATGCGGGCGAACCAGTAAAGGGCGGCGTCGGTGTCGGAACCGCGCAGAGATTTGTGCAGGGCGCTGATGAGATTGTAATGCCCCTCCTGCGCCTTGTCGTACAAGGGCAGGCGCTTTTGCACCGTTCGGGCCAGAGCAGCGGTATCCAGTTTGGGTTCGGACGGCAGGCGGAACAATTCTTCGGTCAGGTTCAGGATATAACGCCCGTCGCCGTCGGCCATGGCGCGAAGTGCTGACCGTCCATCCTCGGTCAACGGCAGCGTGCGGCCTTCTTCCGTCTCGGCCCTGGCCAGCATTTTCTCCAGCGCTTCGTCGTCCAGGCGTTTGAGCACCAGCACCTGACAGCGCGACAGAAGGGCGGCATTCAATTCGAAGCTGGGATTCTCGGTCGTGGCCCCGACCAGAATCACCGTGCCGTCTTCGACATAAGGCAGGAAGCCGTCCTGCTGGGCGCGGTTGAAACGATGGATTTCGTCGATGAACAGCAGCGTGCCCTGGCCCATCTGGCGGCGGCCCCGGGCCGCTTCGAACACTTTTCGCAGATCGGCGACGCCCGAAAACACCGCCGACAAGGGCTCGAAAATCAGCGAGGTGTGTTCGGCCAGCAGCCGGGCGATGGTGGTCTTGCCGCAGCCGGGCGGCCCCCACAGAATGACCGAGGTCAGACGCTTTTGCGCTACCATCCGGCCCAGGGGGCCTTCCCTGGACAGCAGATGATCCTGCCCCACCACTTCGCCCAAATTCATCGGGCGCAGGCGGTCGGCCAGCGGGCGCGGGGCTTGGCGTTCGAAGAGCGTGCTCACCCGCCGCCCACCCGTAGCGAGAGCGAGCGGCCTTCGCGCTTGACCTGAATCACCCAGCCATTGGCGCCCTGCTGCACGGCCTTCTTCAATTCCGAGACCAGAGAAATGGAATCGCCGTTCACCTTTTCCACGATGTCGCCGGGACGCAGGCCCACCTGATGGGCGATGGTGCCGCGCTTCAAGGAAAGAACGATCACGCCCTGGGCCAGACTGTCGATGCCCAATTCCTCGGCCAGCGCAGGATTGAGATTGGCGACTGTGCTTCCCGTGAAGGGGTTGCGCCCACCCACCTCGGTGGCGTCGCGGGCCGGTTTCTCGGGCGGCGCCGTCAAGGGCACCGAAACCGTCATCTCGCGGCCCTGGCGCAGCACTTTCAGATTGGCCGACGCCCCCACGCCCAGCGTGGCGATGCGAAAGCGCAGCGCCTGCGGATCGGAAACCTCATGCGGGCCGACCGCCAGCACGACGTCGCCGCGCTTCAAACCCGCCTTCTCGGCGGGCCCATCGGCGGCCAATTGCGCGATCAGCACGCCGAAGGGCCTTGGCAGCTTCAGATTCTGGGCGATGTCGGCCGTCACTTCCTGGCCGGTGGCGCCAAACCAGGGCCGCACGGCGTGACCGGTCGAAAGAATGCTGGCCAGGGTCGCCTTGACCATGCCGGAGGGAATGGCGAAGCCGATGCCGTTCGAGCCGCCGTCCTTGGAATAGATGGCCGAATTGATGCCCGCCAATTTGCCATCCATCGTCACCAAGGCGCCGCCCGAATTGCCGGGATTGATGGCGGCGTCGGTCTGGATGAAGAATTGGTAATCGGTGATGCCGACGGTGGTGCGGGCCAGGGCCGAGACGATGCCGGTGGTCACGGTCTGGCCGACGCCGAAGGGATTGCCGATCGCCATCACCAGATCGCCGACTTCCAGCGCGTCGGAATCGCCCATCTGCAGATAAGGCAGTTTCTCGCCCCTGGTTTCGATCTTCAAGACCGCCAGATCGGTCCTTGGATCCTCGCCCACGATCTTGGCCTCGAATTCGCGCTTGTCGGCCAGGATGACGGTGATCTCGTCGGAGTCGTTGATGACATGCTGATTGGTCACCACCACGCCGTCGGCGCTCATCAGCACGCCCGACCCCAGCGAACGCTGGATGCGCTCACGTGGCATGCCCTGGGCGAACTGGTCGCCGAAGAACTGGCGAAAGAAGGGATCGTTGAACAAGGGCGAGGCGGCGCGGGCCTGCACCACCTTGCGGGTATAGACATTGACGACGGCGGGCGCCGTGGCCTTGACCAGCGGCGCATAGCTGAGCCGCAACTGGTCCTTGCTTTGCGGCACCAGTTGGGCCTGGACCGGCAAGACGATCAACAGCGACAATAGGGCCAATAGAAAGCGCATCTCTACCTCTTGAAGAAAGCGGCGGCGCTGTCCCGATGCTTGGTCTTGGCATCGATGGCCGTTTGCGCCCGCTTGATCTCGGATTCAAGATCCTGGATATAGGTCTTCAATTCCTCGACCGAAAGGGCCGAGAGGTCTGTGGGCTTGATGATGGGCTTACGTGGTTCCAGATCGTCGGTGTCCATGGCAGGCGTTCCGATGTTAAATGAGGACCGGATCGGACTTTAGCAGGTGGCAAGGATGACGCAAACCATGACGGCGGTCGAGATCGGCCAGGCCGGAGGGCCGGAAGTTCTGGTTCCCGTTCAAAGACCCAGGCCTCTTCCCGGCCCCGGCCAGGTTCTGGTCCGGGTTGCTGCTGCGGGCGTCAACCGCCCCGATTGTCTGCAGCGCCAGGGACTTTACCCGGCTCCGCCGGGCGCCTCCGACATTCCAGGCCTGGAAGTGGCGGGCGAGGTGGTCGCGTTGGGGACCGGCGCCGCCTCCTCGCTGCTGGGGCAGACGGTCTGCGCCCTCGTCACCGGCGGCGGCTATGCCCAATATTGCCTGGCCGAGACGCCCTTATGCCTGCCCCTGCCGAAGGGACTTTCCGTCACCGAGGCGGCCGGCCTGCCCGAAACCCTGTTCACGGTCTGGCATAATGTTCATGAGCGGGGAGGATTGGAGCCGGGCCAGTGCTTCCTGGTCCATGGCGGCACCAGCGGCATCGGCACCACCGCCATCCAATTCGCCAAAGCCCTGGGCGCTGTCGTCATCGCCACGGCCAGAGGATCGGACAAGGCGCAGGCCTGCCTGAAGCTGGGGGCCGACCACGCCATCGATTCAACCGCCCAGGATTTCGTGGAAGAAGTGGCGCGCATCACCGGCAAGAAGGGCGTGAATGTCATTCTCGACATGGTGGGCGGCGACTATATCGCCCGCAACCTCAAATGCCTGGCCACGGAAGGGCGACTGGTCAACATCGCCTATCAGGCCGGAAGTGTGGCCGAAATCAATTTCCTGCCGGTGATGCTGAAGCGCCTGACCGTCACCGGCTCGACGCTGCGCATTCAATCCCTGGCCGACAAGTCGCGCATGGCCTTGGGCCTTTTGGAAACTGTCTGGCCCTGGATCGAAGCGGGAAAACTGCGTCCGGTCATCCACGCCACCTTCCCGCTGGAGAAGGCCTGCGACGCCCACCGGCTGATGGAATCTTGCGCCCATACCGGCAAGATCGTGCTGGTGAATGAAATAGCTGAGTAATGTGGCATGGATTAGGGCCAAGACCCAATTGGAGCGCCCCCTATCCATACTCCGTTGGAAACACACGCGGAATCCTTCAGATCTGTTTTCACCACCAAGTCACCAAGACACCAAGAATGCGTCAAGGCCTTTTCTTCTCCTTGGTGTCTTGGTGTCTTGGTGGTTCAAAAATCTGGCGAATTCAGTTCCGGCAGGTTGAATCGAGAATGTCTTCAAATGAGTTCTGGCCCTAGATCGTTCTGGTAACAGGACAAAAAAACGGGCGGGACCAATGATCCCGCCCGCCATACTTGCGCTGCTTCGAGGATCAGCTTTTCAGGACCGCCAGCACCTCGTCCAGCATCTTCTTGGCGTCGCCGAACAGCATCCGGTTGTTCTCTTTATAAAAGAGCGGATTGTCGACGCCGGCATAGCCGGACGCCATCGAGCGCTTCATGACGATCGAGGTCTTGGCCTTCCAGACTTCCAGCACCGGCATGCCGGCGATGGGGCTGTCGGGATCGTCCTGCGCCGCCGGATTGACGATGTCGTTGGCGCCGATGACCATGGCCACGTCGGTGGCCGGGAAATCGTCGTTCAATTCGTCCATTTCCAGCACGATGTCGTAAGGCACCTTGGCTTCGGCCAGCAGCACATTCATGTGGCCGGGCATGCGGCCCGCCACCGGATGGATGCCAAAGCGGACATTGACGCCCTTCTCGCGCAGCAGCTTGGTGATTTCATACACCGTATGCTGGGCCTGGGCGACCGCCATGCCGTAGCCGGGAACGATAATGACGCTTTTCGATTCCTTCAGCATCTCGGCCGTGTCGGCGGCAGAAACCGGCACCACCTCGCCCGCCGGGGCCTGGGCATCGCCCTTCTTGGCCGACCCGCCGTCGCCGGTGCCAAAGCCGCCGGCGATGACGCTGATGAAGTTGCGGTTCATGGCCCGGCACATGATGTAGGACAGGATGGCGCCCGAGGAACCGACCAGAGCGCCGGTGACGATCAAAAGATCGTTCGACAGCATGAAGCCGGTGGCCGCCGCCGCCCATCCCGAATAGCTGTTCAGCATCGAGACGACGACCGGCATGTCGGCGCCGCCGATGGCCATCACCATATGAACGCCGAAGGCCAGCGAGATGAGAGTCATCAGGATCAGCGGGAAAACGCCGCCCAGGGCCGATTCGGCGTTGATGAAGACATTGCCCATCCAGATCACGACCAAAAGGCCGGCCAGATTGATGAAATGGCGCATGGGCAGCAACAACGGCTTGCCGTTGATCTTGCCCGACAATTTCCCAAACGCGATCACCGAACCCGAGAAGGTGACGGCGCCGATCAGGATGCCGACATAGATCTCCATCTCGTGGATGGCCTTGGCGGCGCCTTCGAAGGTGATCGAATTGTCGATATAGCTGGCATAGCCCACGGTGCAGGCGGCAAAGCCGACCAGGCTGTGCATCAAAGCCACCAGTTCGGGCATTTGGGTCATCTTGACCTTCTTGGCGGCGTACAGGCCGACCGCCCCGCCCACCGTCATGGCGATGATGATCCAGGCGATGCCGCCGCCGGTGACGCGGGGGCCGAAGATGGTGGCCAGCACGGCGATCGTCATGCCGACGATGCCGTACCAGTTGCCGCGGCGCGAGGTTTCCGGATTCGACAACCCGCCCAAGCTTAGGATGAACAGAATGGTGGCTCCAATATAGGAGACGGTGGCAAGACTTGCAGACATTTTCCTGTCTCCCTTACTTACGGAACATGGCCAGCATGCGGCGAGTCACCGCAAAGCCGCCGAACATATTGACGGCGGTCAGCGCCAGGCCGATGAAGGCCAGCACGCCGATCCAGAAATTGTGGCGATCAACTCCCTCGGCGATGGGCGGCGCGATTTGCACCAGGGCGCCGATGGCGATGATGCTGGAAATCGCGTTGGTGACGCTCATCAGGGGCGTATGCAAAGCCGGCGTGACGTTCCACACCACCATATAGCCCACGAAGCAGGCCAGCACGAAGACCGTGAAATGGCCCAGGAACTCGGCCGGCGCATAAGAGCCGACCAGCCAGAACATGAGGGCGCCGAGGCCGAAGACGATGGCCAGATTCTTGACCGGCATCGGTTCGCTGGACGCGCCATGCCCGCCGGACTTCTTTTCGGCGACGGCGGCGGCCGGCTTGGGCGGCGGCGGCGCCGGCAGATTGAGGGGCGGAGGCGGCCAGGTGATCTCGCCCGCCTTGATGACCGTCAGGCCGCGGATGGCGTCGTCGTCCATATTGACGTCGATATTGCCGTCCTTGGTCTTGCACAGTTCCTCGGCCAGGCGGAAAAGATTGGTGGCGTACAGGGTCGAGGACTGCTTGGCGAGGCGTGACGGGAAGTCGGTATAGCCGACGATGGAGACGCCATGCTTGACCACCACCTTGCCCGGCTCGGTCAGTTCGCAATTGCCGCCCTGTTCGGCGGCCAGATCGACGATGACGCTGCCCGGCTTCATGCTTTTCACCATGTCGGCGGTGATCAGCAGAGGAGCGGGCTTGCCGGGGATCAGGGCGGTGGTGATGATGATATCGACGTCCTTGGCCTGCTGGGCGTACATCTCGCGCTGAGCGGACTGGAAACCTTCGCTCATCACCTTGGCGTAACCACCGCCGCCCGAGCCTTCTTCCTCGTAATCGACCTTGACGAATTCGGCGCCCATCGACTTGACCTGGTCGGCCACTTCGGGCCGGGTGTCGTTGGCGCGCACGACGGCGCCCAGACCGACGGCGGTGCCGATGGCGGCCAGACCGGCCACGCCGGCGCCGGCGATGAAGACCTTGGCCGGCGGGATCTTGCCGGCGGCGGTGATCTGGCCGTTGAAGAAGCGGCCGAAATTGTTGGCGGCCTCGACGACGGCGCGATAGCCGACGATGCCGGCCATCGAGGTCAGCGCATCCATCTTCTGGGCGCGGGACAATTGGCGCGGCAGAGAATCAATGGCCAGGACGGTGACCTTCCTGGCCGCCATCTGCTGCATGAGTTCGGGATTCTGCGCCGGCCAGATGAAGCTGATCAGCGTCTGGCCTTCCTTCATCAGCTTGACTTCATCGACACTGGGGGCGCGCACCTTAAAGACGATGTCGCTGCCGCTCCACAGATCGGCGGCCGAAGCAGCGATCTTGGCGCCGGCGGCCACATAAGCGTCGTCATAGCAGTTGGCGTCATTGCCGGCGCCGCTTTCGACCTTTACCTCGAAGCCCAGCTTGACGAGCTTCTCGACAACGTCCGGAACCGTCGCCACGCGCTTTTCGCCGGGAAAAATCTCTTTAGGAATACCGATGATGAGGGGCATCTGCTGTCTCGCCATGTTGGAGTGTCCCACCGTCTTACGCTGGCCGGGGAGGCGAATTGCCGCGGCAACCATCCCCCCCAATCGCCGGGAGGTACTATATGGACGAGCGCAGGTGCGGGCAAGGCATGACGTCAAAAAATTGTCGATTTTCAAGCCTTTTCCCACCCTTTGCGGCCCACCCCCGCCCCCCACTCCCGGCAACCGAGGAGGTGGGGGCTTGAAGATCGCCGGGAGACGCTTACATGAAAAAATGCGCATGTTCTGATATCCGTTTTCGAGGAGGATGATATGACGGGCTTGATCGACGGTTTCGACCCCTCGGGCGTGGTCACGGTGAACCGGGTGATCCTGAAACCGGACTATACGGTCGATGACCTGGAAGAGCGGGTGGCCATGCTCTGCGAGAATGTGAAGACTTATCACTCGGAAACCGGCTTCATCGGCGGTTTCGTCTGCCTGAATTCGGGCTGGATCTCCAACGAGGGCTCGACCATCGGCCAGGCGGTGGAAAGCCCCTGGAAAGGCCGCGAAGCCTTGATCGTCACATTCTGGAAAAGTTTCGCCGAGCACGAGCAATCGCACCGCTCGCCCACCTTCCAGCCCCTGTTCGGCAAGGTGCTGGAGCTGTGCGAGAACGGCAACGAGGAAATCGCCTACACCATGCTGTGGTCGGGCAAGGCCTATTCGTCCGCCGAGGCCAAGCTGGCCCAGGCGGCCAAGGAAGGGGCGAGGGCGGCTTGAGGCAAGCAGTCAGCAGTCAGCAGTCAGCAGTCAGCAGTCAGCAGTCAGCAGTCAGCAGTCAGCAGTCAGCAGTCAGCAGTCAGCAGTCAGCAGTCAGCAGTCAGCAGTCAGCAAACTGGCTGTGTTTTTTTTGCCCAGTGTGTCAATGCTGATAGCTGATGGCTGATGACTAATTGCTTTCCGCGAATTTCATCGCCAGTTCGGCATCGGTCTGCGGATCGATCAGGGCGGCGACGGCGGAGAGCAGGCCCATCTCTTCCTTCTGGATATGGAAGATTTCGCGCTCGACCATTTCGAGCCCCAGACTGTGGAACTGCTTCCAACTCTCCTCGGTGAAGCCGTCTTGCATCGCCGCCCGGGCCAGTTTGCCAAGCTCCTGGGCGACGGGGCGGATCATCCCATGTTCGTGAGCCAGGAAGGAGGTCATGCCGTTTTCGCCGGCCTCGGCCAGAGCCGGAAAAAGATGGCCTTCCTCGAAACCGAAATGGCGGGTGATTTCATCGTCGATGACGGTGGCGACGCTTTTCAACAAGGCGGCCACCGTCTCGTTTTTGGCGTCGGGAGGACGTTTCGAGGTTTGGCCGATCAGGAATTCCTCGAGTTTTTGCAAAAGCGCGATCGCCTGCAGATGGTCCTGATGCAAAAGCTGGCCGACTTTCGACGTGATCGTGAACATAAGGCTTAACCTTTCCTAACTAAACCCACTCAAATACCGTCTCGTTTGAAACGGCGCACACGCTTGAACAATTCCAGCCCATAGGCCGACATGGCCAGGGCGCCCAGCAAGCCCGCCGCCGCGCCCAGACGCACGGCAAGTGGCGATTCAACGACAAGTCCCGCGCCCACGGATATGACGGCGGTCAAGTGAAGCGCGAAATGCGCCTTGGCCCAGCCCTCGGCCATCAATTGCGACAACAGCGGCGTGCGCCCCATCGCCGTGACAGAATGCATGCTGGCCAGGAAAGGCATGATCCGCTGCAAGACCCCCATCAGGAAGGTGAGCAGCCAACCGGCCACGCTGACCCACAGGAACAGAACTCCGGCATTGGCGAAGAGATCGAACAGCGCCGCCAGACCGCACAGGATCGCCAGCGGCCCCATCGCCAGCCCGGTCCAGATCGGCAGGAAGAAGAATCCGGTGCGCTTGCGCAGGCGCTTTTTGTAAACCGCCAGCAGCGACCAACCCAGCACGGCCATGCCAAGGATGCCCAGAAGGCCGCCCGCGACCAGCAGCGGCCTGACCTCGAGCAGCGCGCCGACGACAGCGCAAAGCAGGCCCAAGGCGTTGCAGAACAGGGCGATCCGCGCCAGTTTTTCGGAAGGCGCCGGGGCCAGGGCGAACATCGGCAGCAAGATGGTGGAAAAGCCCTGGGCCAGCATGCCCATGAAGCCGAACAGGGCCAAAATGCCATGCGCCAGCACCAGATTGCCGCGGTTTTCCAAAAAGCCGAAAGCAAGATTCAGAGCCAGGATGCCGCCCATCACCTCGACGGTCAGCAACGACAAGGCGGCCGCCCAGGCATGGCCGGTCGCCACCGGCATATCCTCGACCCCCATCAGATTGTCGATGAGCAGAATCGCCATGCCGAACAGGGCCAGCGCCGCCAAACCGCCGCCCAGCGCCGCCAGGCCCGGCAACTCATGGACCAGCGACCCGGTAAACAGCGCCACGCCTGCGACCAGCAGCCAATAGACCAGACGGCACAGGCCCTCGGCCCGAACGCCGCGCTTGGTCGCCACCGGCAGCAACTGAAAGGAGGCTCCCGCCGCCGTCATCGCCAGCACCCCCAGCGTGATGAGATGCAGGGCCGACAGCATCGGCCAGGACAGGCCGCCGGCATCCTTGGACTGAAGAAACAGCACCACCCAGGCCAGAATATGGAAGAAAAGCGCCGTGGCGAAGAAGCGGAAGGGAATGTCGGGCGGCAGCAAGCGGCCTTTGGCGTTCTGGGAAGGATCGACGATCATCATTCTTGGTTGGCCGAAGCGTCTCCCAGCCACAGTTCCAGCCGAACCTCGCCGGGTTCTGCCGGCACCAAGCGCCAGCGCCAGCCGCGCTCAGCCAGTTCGGGATAGAGAAAAAAGGGCTCGCGGTCATGATGGACCACCAGCCGCTGGCCGATATCGGGCATTTCAAGCAGTCTCAGGATGGCCACCATGGGATTGGGGGGCTGCAAGCCGCGCACATCGACATGCCAGCCGTCCTGGCTTCGCCACACTTTCCCGTCTTCGCTATTGTCCTTCACGCAGGCCATCATGAGGCCAGCCTAGGGAGCTCATATGCGCATTTCCTTGACTTCGGATAATTCCTTATCAACCATGCGGGAATGACGGTTCCCATCCTCCTTTGCGCCGACGATTTCGGCCTGTCGCCGGGGGTTAGCCAGGCCATCGCCGAACTTCTGGGCCAGGGGCGGCTAAGCGCCGCCTCCTGCATGAGCCTGGCCGAACATTGGCTGCCCACGGCCGCTCTTCTGAAAGCGCTGGAGGGCAAGGCGGCCATCGGCCTGCATCTGACCCTGACGACCCTGCCCCCCCATCCAAGCCTGGGTGAGTTGATGAAGCGGGCGATGACGCGCTCCTTGCAAGAAAGCGACATCGAGGCCGAACTGCACAGCCAGATCGACGCATTCGAGGAAGGGCTGGGCCGTCTGCCCGATTTCCTGGACGGGCATCAGCATGTGCATGTGCTGCCGGTCATCCGCGACGCCGTGCTGAAGGTCATGGACAGCCGCCTGAAAGGGGCCTGGCTGCGCGATGTCTGGGAACCCCTGCCCGGCCTGCTGGCAAGCGCCGCCCACCCCGCCAAGGCGCTGGCGCTGAACGGGCTAGGCCTGGCGCTCCATCTGCGGGCCAGGGCCATGGGCATTCCCACCAACCGGGGATTTCGCGGCGCCTATGATCTGCTGGGCACCCCCCCGCCGCCGGAATCGCTTTTTCCCCGTTTCCTCAAGAATGCCCGGCCCGGCATGCTGATCATGTGCCACCCCGCCCATGTCGATGCGTCGCTGGTCAACGGCCCCGACCCCGTCCATGCCCCGCGCGAGGCCGAAAGGGCCTATCTGGCCTCGGCGCTTTTTCCACGCCATCTGGCCGAGGCCGGGGTGGAATTGGCGCTTGGCTTGCGATAATCTGCCGCTCATGAATCTGCGAGACGCCACCTTTGCCGACATGCAAGCCGTCCAGGCGATCTATGCCCATCACGTGCAGAACGGCACCGGCAGCTTCGAAATCGACATCCCCGATCTGGCCGAAATGCAGCGCCGCTTCCAGGAGGTGCGCTCGCGCAATCTGCCCTTTCTGGTCGCCGAGCTCAATGGCCGCATCGGCGGCTACGCCTATGCCAATCTGTACCGGACAAGGGAAGCCTATCGTTTCACCTGCGAGGATTCGGTCTATATCGATCCTGACTTCCACAAGCAGGGTCTAGGCCATGCGCTGCTGGAGGCCCTGATCGCCCAGGCGGCAAGAAACGGCTTCAAGCAGATGGTGGCGGTGATCGGCGGCAGCGACAATGCCGGCTCGATCCGGTTGCACGAAAAGCACGGCTTCGTGCGCGTGGGTCTGCTGCCCCAGGTCGGCTTCAAATTCGACCGCTGGCACGACAGCGTGCTGATGCAAAGGGAATTGTAACCGGAGCGAAGCGACTGGCGCATTGAGCGCCCGCGAGCCAATCAGGGTTTCAAGCAGCAATCCATAATTATTTGGCTCCTCGACGCTGCAAATGGAAATGGGTAAACAAGATTCCTCACCCTGAGGAGCCTGCGGCACGCAGGCGTCTCGAAGGGTGGGGCATTTTGTCGATGCCCATCCTTCGAGACGGGCCTTCGGCCCTCCGGAAGGCA
>JACRJC010000041.1 GCA_016215555.1 Rhodospirillales bacterium
CTCGAAGGATGAGGAAAAACAAGGAAAATGCAGCGCCTCGCCCTTCGAGACAGCCGCTTCGCGGCTTCCTCAGGGTGAGGCGCTTAATTCAAGTCCTGAAGGCCCGTTTCTTCTATGTGAGGCGCAATACCTGCGGTTTTCTATAGCATCGCCAATTTTAAACCGGACAGCCGTGGGCTCGACCCGGCAATCCATGGACCCCCGGATCAAGTCCGGGGGTGACGGTTGGGGGATGGTCAAGCCCGGGGGTGATGAAAGATCGAGCGACGACAAGTGATCTCTTGGTGCCCTGGTGGTTTAGGTCCGTTTGGTTTGCCCCTCACCCGGACGCTTCACATCCACCCTCTCCCGCAGGGGGAGAGGGTTGGCGTCTTACCTCTTCCCCAGCCCTGCCGCCAGTTGGGCGCCGACATCGACCACGCGGCCGATCACCATGAGTGATGGCGGGTGGAAATGATGGTCGGCGATGGTCTGGGGCAGCATCGCCAACGTGGTCGCTTTCACCCGCTGGTCGGGCGTGGTGCCGCTTTCGATCAGCATGGCGGGGGTTGTGGCATCCAGTCCGGCGGCCAGCAGACGCTCGGAAATCTTGCCGGCATTGGCGATGCCCATATAGATCACCAGCGTGCAGGCGGGGTCGGCCAGGCTGGCCCAATCCAGATCCAGCCCGTCATTCTCGCGCATATGGCCGGTGACGAAACGTACCGAGGTAGCCAGCCCGCGATGGGTCAGCGGCACGCCGGTGCTGGCGGCGCAGCCGACGGCGGCGGAAACGCCGGGCACGATCTCGAATCCCACGCCATGCTGGGCCAGATGGATGGCTTCCTCGCCGCCGCGCCCGAAGACGAAGGGATCGCCGCCCTTCAGGCGCACGACGTCGCGCCCTTCCAGGGCCAGCTTCAGCAACAGCGCGTTGATCTGCGGCTGCGGCATGATGTGATGGTCGCTTTCCTTGCCCACCGAAATCAGTTCGGCATCCTTGGGGATAAGATCCATCACGCTTTGCCCGACCAGACGGTCATGGACGACCAGCCTAGCCTGGGCGATCAGGCGGGCCGCCTTGACCGTCAGCAAATCGGCATCGCCGGGGCCGGCGCCAACCAGATGGACGAAACCCGTCTTGGGCATGGTGGAACTCCATATTAGAAAATTCTGATATATCGGACCGAAGCCAGAAAGGCAAGCTATCAGCTTTCAGCATTCAGCTCTCAGGAAAAAAAGCGAGGCTCCTTGACGCGCGGAATGGGATCCAAACCCGTCCCCTCGCCCGCTTGCGGGAGAGGGCGGGGCCCGGCCCGAAGGGCTGGGAGGGTGAGGGATTTTCTGCCTGGACTTGGCCAGATTGGCGCCCCCCTCACCCAACCTCTCCCCCCGCAAGCGGGTGGAGAGGGGTAAAACAAGAATTCCACTCAAAGGGCAAAAGCTGAAAGCTGACCGCTGACGGCTGACCGCTATCTTCTTCGCTTCTTAGGCTTTTGCTGCTTTTCGCCCATGCCCTTGGGCAGGCCAGCCTTGCCCAGGGCTACTCCGTCGCCAAGCTGAACGGCCTCGACGCGGCGCAATTCGTCGCGCAAGCGGGCCGCTTCCTCGAATTCCAGGTCCGAAGCGGCCTTGCGCATCTTCTTCTCGATCTCGGCGCGGTAGGAATCGATGTCGCGCCCGACCAGATGCTGCACCTCGCCGGCCCCGGTGGTCACGGTCACGTAATCGGCCTCGGCCACGGAATCCAGGATATCGCTAATGCCCTTCTTGATGCTTTCGGGCGTGATGCCGTGCGCCTGATTATAGGCCATCTGCTTGGCGCGCCGGCGGTTGGTCTCGCCGATGGCGTAGTCCAGGCTATCGGTCATTTTGTCGGCATAGAGCAGTACCCGGCCTTCCACATTGCGCGCCGCGCGTCCGATGGTTTGCACCAGCGAGGTTTTCGAGCGCAGGAAGCCTTCCTTGTCGGCGTCGAGAATCGCCACCAGCGCGCATTCAGGAATGTCCAGGCCTTCTCGCAACAGATTGATGCCGACCAGCACGTCGAAGGCGCCGATGCGCAGATCGCGGATGATTTCGATGCGTTCGATGGTGTCGATGTCGGAATGCAGATAGCGCACCCGCACCCCATGTTCGTGCAGATATTCGGTCAAATCCTCGGCCATGCGCTTGGTCAGCGTGGTCACCAGCACCCGGCTGCCGCGCCTGGCCATTTCGCGGCATTCCCTCATCAGGTCATCGACCTGGTTTTCGATCGGCCTTATCTCGCACATGGGGTCGATAAGCCCGGTGGGGCGGATCACCTGTTCGGCATAGACGCCCGCAGTGCGCTGCAATTCCCAGCCTCCCGGCGTGGCGGAAACGCAGATGGTCTGCGGGCGCATCAGGTCCCATTCCTCGAACTTCAAGGGCCGGTTGTCGATGCAAGATGGCAGGCGAAAGCCATATTCGGCCAGCGTGCTTTTGCGAACATAGTCGCCCTTGTACATGCCGCCGACCTGGGGCACCGTGACATGGCTTTCATCGACGATCAACAGCGCGTCCTCGGGCAGATATTCGAACAAAGTCGGCGGCGCTTCGCCGGGCTGGCGACCGGTCAGATAGCGCGAATAATTCTCGATCGACTTGCAGTGCCCGGTGGTTTCCATCATTTCGAGATCGAAGCCGGTACGCTCGGCCAGGCGCTGGGCTTCCAGCAGCCGGCCCTGGGCATTGTACTGTTCCAGGCGCTGCTTCAGCTCTTCCTTGATGCCCTTGATGGCTTGGGTCAGCGTCGGGCGCGGGGTGACGTAATGGCTGTTGGGAAAGACGACGATGCGGTCCAGGCGCACCGTGGTTTCGCCGGTCAGGGGGTCGAATTCATGGATGCCGTCGATTTCGTCGCCGAACAGGGAAACATGCCAGGCCCGGTCCTCGTAATGGGTCGGGAAAATGTCGATGCTGTCGCCGCGCACCCGGAAACTGCCGCGCTCGAAGGCGATGTCGTTGCGCCTGAACTGCAACTCGACCAGCCTTTTCAGCAAATCGTCGCGCTCGATGGTTTGGCCGTTCTCAAGGGCGATGGTCATGCGGGCATAGGATTCGACCGAACCGATGCCGTAGATGCAAGAAACCGAGGCCACGATCACGACGTCCCTGCGTTCCAGCAGCGAGCGGGTGGCGGCATGGCGCATGCGGTCGATCTGCTCGTTGATCGCCGAATCCTTCTCGATATAGGTGTCGGTGCGCGGGATATAGGCTTCGGGCTGGTAATAGTCGTAGTAGGAGACGAAATATTCGACCGCATTGTCGGGAAAGAAACCCTTCATCTCGCCGTAAAGCTGGGCGGCCAGCGTCTTGTTGGGGGCCAGGATCAAGGTGGGGCGGTTCACATTGGCGATCACATTGGCCATGGTGAAGGTCTTGCCCGAGCCGGTGACGCCCAACAGCACCTGGTCGCGCTCGCCCTTCAAAAGACCGTCGGTGAGATCGACAATCGCCTGCGGCTGGTCGCCCGCGGGTTGATAGTCGCTGGCCACCCGCAGCGGCGCTCCGTCGGGCGGCCTGGGCGGGCGGGTATAAAGGGGAAGAAGGATAGGAGAGGTCGTCATTTCAGCTTCTCGACTGTGTTTTTTTGTTCCCACCCTTCGAGACGCGCCTAGCGCTCCTCAGGGTGTGGAAAAAACCTAGTCCTTAGGAGGGCCGAAGGCCAGTCTCGAAGGACGTGGGGATCATGAGATCGGCTGTCTTGCCATCAGGCGTTTGATCTGGCCGGTCACGAATTCCCCATCCCATTTGGCGGGGCCCAGGCGCCGGGCCACTTCGCGCCCCTCGGGGTCGAAGATCAGGGTCAGGGGAATGCCGGGGCTGGCAAAGCTGCGGTAAAGATCGCTTTTGGGATCGGCATAGGCCGTCACATGCGTCCAACCCTTGGATTTGGCGAAGGGCTCGGCGGCGGCCCGGCCCATGGCGTCGATGGAAATAGCCACGAATTTTGGGGCGTCCTTGCCCATCGTTTCCAGCATGCGCCCCAGGGCGGGCATTTCGGCGATGCAGGGCTGGCACCAAGTAGCCCAGAAATTCACGATCACCCACTGACCCTTGAAATCGTCCAGCACCACGTCCTTGCCGTCCGGGCCTTCGAAGGCGGCGGGCGAGGGCAGGGCGGGCGGCAGGGTGGCGGCCAGGCCTTCGCCCTGGCTGGGTACCGGTCTGCCGCCGACCTGGGTGGAGGGGGAGGCGTATTGCGGTTCCTGGCTGGACATGAAAAAGGCCAGGGCGATGCCGGCCAGGAACATGGCGAAGGCCACGACGAGTTGATATCGCTTTGAAAACATGTGGTTACCGTTTATTTAGCCTTGGGGGAAGCGTTGCTCATGACGGCGTTCAGCATGTCCTGCCCGTCCCAGTTCTGGGGGCCCAACAAGACCGCCGTCGCCATGCCGGAGGAATCGACCAGCACCGCCGTGGGCAGATAGCTGATGCCCAGTTCGCCGGCCAGTTCGCGCTTGGGATCGGCATAGGCCTTCAGGCGCGGCCATTTCTGGCGGGCCAGCAGGGCCTTGGCGCCGGCCGCACCCGTCGAATCGACGGCGATGGGAACCACCTCGAATCCCTGGCCGGCATAGCGTTCGGCCATTTTATTCAGGCTGGGCATGGTTTTCAGGCAAGGGGCGCAGGCTTCCGACCAGAAAAAGACGACAAGGCGCTTGCCCTTGAACTGGGTGAAGGAAACCGGCCCCCCCGACGGATCCTGGAACACGGTTTTCGGCATCGGCTTGGGCGGGTCGATGGGAAGCAGGCTTCCGAGCGCCGCCGGAATGGTGTAGGTGTTGGGGCCGAAGGCAGGCGCCAGGGGCATAGCCGCCCAGGCCGCCCCCGCGAACAGGACCGATAGCACCATGATCCCGATTTTGAACCGCATTCCGGAACTCTCCCTATGACCAGCAAGGCCAGCAGCATTTGGGGTGGACGCTTTCAAGGCGGCCCCTCGGCGGTGATGGAGAAGATCAACGTCTCCATCGGCTTCGATCAGCGACTTTACGCCCAGGACATCGCCGCGTCCAAGGCCCATTGCGCCATGTTGGCCCGCCAGGGAATCATTACTGCCACCGATGCCCAGTCGATCCAGGGCGGGCTGGACGCCGTTCTGAAGGAGATCGAGAGCGGCCGCTTCGAATTCAAGAACGACTACGAAGACATCCATATGAATGTCGAGACGCGGCTGACCGAACTGATCGGCCCGGCGGCGGGCCGCCTGCATACCGCCCGCTCGCGCAACGACCAGGTGGCGACCGATTTCAAGCTGTGGGTCAGGGACGCCATCGACAAGCTTTTGGTCCAGATCGCGGCCTTCAGGACCGTGCTGCTGGCCAGAGCCCAGGACCATGCCGAGACGGTGATGCCGGGCTTTACCCATCTGCAGACCGCCCAGCCCGTGACCTTCGGCCATCATCTGATGGCCTATGTCGAGATGCTGACCCGCGATGCCGGACGCTTTGCCGACGCCAGGAAGCGCCTGAACGAATGCCCGCTGGGCTCGGCGGCGCTGGCGGGCACCTCGTTTCCCCTTGATCGCCAGTTCACGGCCAAGGAATTGAGCTTCGACCGCCCGACCGCCAATTCGCTGGACGCGGTTTCGGACCGCGATTTCGCCCTCGAATTCCTGGCCGCCGGGGCGATTCTGGCCGTGCATATGTCGCGTCTGGCCGAGGAGCTGGTGCTGTGGACGACGCCGCAATTCGGCTTCGTGCGCCTGTCCGACGCCTTCAGCACCGGCAGTTCGATCATGCCGCAGAAACGCAACCCGGATGCTGCCGAACTGTCGCGCGCCAAGGCCGGGCGGGTGATCGGCGATCTGACCACGCTGCTGATCGTCATGAAGGGCCTGCCGCTGGCCTATTCCAAGGACATGCAAGACGACAAGGAACCGGTCTTCGAGGCCGCCGACACGCTGGAACTGGTGCTGGCCGCCATGGCAGGCATGGTTGCCGACATGACCGTCAACAAGGAGCGCATGAAGGCGGCGGCCGGGGCCGGTTTCGCCACCGCCACCGATCTGGCCGACTGGCTGGTGCAGCATCTCAACATGCCCTTCCGCCAGGCCCATCACGTGACCGGCCGCATCGTGAAGCTGGCCGAGGAAAAGGGCTGCGGGCTGGATGCCTTGGCGCTGGCCGACATGCAGGCCGTTGAAGCGGGAATCACCCAGGATGTTTTCGGCGTGCTGACCGTCGAACGTTCCGTCGAAAGCCGGACCAGCTTCGGCGGCACCGCGCCCGCCAATGTCAGAAAGGCCGTTCAGGCCGCCAAGGAGGCGAAATGAAACTGATCCGTCTGCTGCTGGCCTTGGCCGTCGCTCTGCCGCTGCTGTCGCTGTCGGCCTGCGGCAAGAAGGTGAAGCCGGAATATCCCGACGACACCACCTTCCCCAACACCTATCCCCGGCGCTGAGCATGAATCATTTCCAATACCGGAACGGCGTGCTGCATGCCGAAGAGGTGCCGCTGCCCCTGATCGCCCAACAGGTGGGGACGCCGGTCTATGTCTATTCGCAAGCCACGCTCGAGCGCCATTACAAGGTGCTGGATCAGGCGCTGGACGGCGCCGACCATCTGGTCTGCTTTGCCTTGAAGGCCAATCCGTCCCTGGGCGTGGTGGCGGCGCTGGCGGCCTTGGGGGCAGGGGCCGACGTGGTCAGCGAAGGCGAGGCCAGAATCGCCATGGCGGCGGGAATTGCGCCTGAGAAGATCGTCTTTTCGGGCGTCGGCAAGACCGAGGAAGAGCTGGCTTTCGCGCTGGAAGCGGGCATCGGCCAGTTGAATCTGGAATCCTATGAAGAGCTGCTGGAACTGTCGCATATCGCCGAGCGGCTGGGCAAAAAGGCGCGCATTGCGCTGCGCGTCAATCCCGATGTCGATGCCGGCACGCATGCCAAAATCACCACCGGCCTGAAAGAGAACAAGTTCGGCATCGAATGGACCCAGGCCCATAATGTCTATAAGCAGGCCATGAAGCTGCCCGGCATCGAGGTGGTGGGGGTGGCCGTGCATATCGGCTCGCAACTGACCGATCTGCAGCCTTTCCAGGATGCTTTTCTACGCCTGCGCGATCTGGTCGCCATGCTGAAGGCCGATGGCATTCCCATCCGCCATATCGATCTTGGCGGCGGTCTGGGCGTTCCCTATGAACCGGGCGTCAACGAAACCCCGCCGCTGCCCGGCGATTACGCCAAGGTGGTGAAGTCCTGCGTCGGCGATCTGGGCTGCAAGCTGGTCTTCGAGCCTGGGCGTCTGCTGGTTGGCAATGCCGGAATTTTGCTTACGCGCATCGTGCGCCTGAAGGAAGGCTCGGTGAAAAGCTTCGTGGTGGTCGATGCCGGCATGAACGACCTGATGCGCCCGGCCCTGTACGACGCCTATCACGACATCATGCCGGTGACCGAGCCCAAGCCCGGGGCGGCCAAACGCGCCGTCGATGTGGTGGGGCCGATCTGCGAAAGCTCGGATGTGTTCGCCGCCGGGCGTCTTTTGCCCATGCTGTATAAGGGCGAGTTGCTGGCCTTCGGCACGGCGGGCGCCTATGGGGCCAGCATGGCCAGCGAATATAACGGCAGGCCCTTGATTCCCGAGGTGATGGTGAAGGGCGGCCAGTTCGCCGTCACACGCCCGCGCCCCAGTTACGATTCCATGATCGCTATGCAGCGTTTGCCGGATTGGATGGGGTAGGAGTTAGATTCTAAGGACCGTCCGCAACATAATCTCCAGGCGCTTCACAAGGCTATGGTTGTCGAGGAAATAGAATATCCGGTCTTTAATTCCCGACACGCTCAGCCGGTCGAAATTCCCCAGTGCGCGACGCCAAGCGGCGATGGCTGAGTCCGGATCATCTGCATCATACGTTTCGATGCCAAGCTTTTTTTGGTCCTGGGGAGAAATCACCCAATCCAGGTTGGTCAGCGAATTTGGGACGATTGGTATCTGACCCGAGGCCAGGGCGTCAAAGAGGCGGATGGGGATGTCTTGTCCAATTGCCGCGCAAAGCGAGACCTTGTGATGCCGCCAGTCGGCGTAGCGCTGGGCGCTTGAAAGCGAGAAATAGGGGTCGTCGCAATTTTGGATGCGCCGAATTGAAAGAGCATGTTGGGGCAGGCGTTCCATGACGGCGCCGACAAAGATGCTTCGTTGCAGTCCAACATCGTAAGCGCCAAAGCCGCCATACAAATCGTCGCTGCGTGGCCCGCTCTCATCTTGTCGAGCAAGATGTTCAAGCTCTTCGACTGGCCACTGGTTGGTGGTGGCGGGCACGGTGTTGCCTATATTAGCGTTAAATGCAAATAGATGGTCTCGGCGGCAGAAATGCGCTGGGAGAATGATATTTGTTTTGAGGAGAAACATCACATAATGGGCAAAGCTGTGGTGATGGTCATGAGCCCAAAAAACACGTAGGGCATCGGCGGAAAGCAGGCCGTCAAGGTCAGGCGCATACGGATCAAAGACGATAAGCTCGGCTTCGGGCAGGGGGGCGATGATTGTTGATGGAAGAAGTTGTGCCAACTGATTTTCTGCCCTGGCGTCAAACCCCTTGACCTTGACGCAAACGCGAATGCCTTCTGACCTGACCTGACCTGACCTGACCTGACCTGGCGCGCAGCCCCGCCAGCCTCTGGCGGGTTTCAAACGCGCGAGCCTCAGTCAGCTTGGATAAAGGGGTCGATTGCGGAAGATTATAGAAGGCATCAATGCCCTCCACCATCTGTGCAACCTGCTCGCCGATGCTGAATTGCGATGTCACAACACGCCCACTCCCCGGTGACAAACCAAGGATGTGAAGGCAGGATCAGGCCTGCCAATGAGATGCTTAAGGTAAATTGAAACCAACACTCTGACCTGAAAACGATTACAAAAAAGCGTTTTACAGGCATTGCCCCAATATATGCTCTCTAGGCGAGATTGTTAATTTGATAACATCATCCCATGAGTTGCGTGGAATTGGCAAGGGGGTGACCAAAATAATTCGGCCTACGCGCGTAAGGTCAACATGACGCCGGCCCGGTCAAAAGGGCCCTTTCCAGGATAAAGCGTTTCAAGCACATGCATGGTTTGCGGGTCTGCCCAGTCGACACGATCCGAATACAAGACCCGGTGTTCGGAAAAGCCGGAACGGGCCGCAAGCGCCACGTAATCGCCCGCGCAAAGGCGGTTCAAATAAAGCGACTCGTGGACCCAATGGACAGCTTTTCGAACGATGGAATCCGGGATATGGCGGTTGGTCATGTGAACGGCCATTTCATCTGGCGTCAGAAGAAGCTGATGCCAGTCCGGCAAAGCAAACGATTCTGGATGCCAGATGCGGCCATTCTCATCCGTGATCGGCAGCATGTGACTGCCATGCGGCGATGACCAGATCGGCATCGCCACTGCAAGCAAAAGAGAGCCGGGGCGCAGAACTTTGCGAATGACGCTTAGCCTTTTATCCAAGTCTTGAATGTGCTCGAAAGCACAGCTCGAGAAAACAGCGTCAAAAGGCTCTATCCTTTCTGGTAGTGCCAGAACGTCGCCTAACAGCAAAGCATAATCGAGATCGTTGGCTTGCTCTGCTTGGTCGATGTCCAGGATCGTACCTTGATAAAACCGAGAGGGGTTCTCGTCACCGCTCTCTTTCCAGTAGTCAGGCAGGTCAATGCCAATCCACCGTCTTGCGCCTGTCGAACCAAGAGCAACATCCCTCGGCAGACACCCCCCGATCTCGAGAACGGATTTTCCATTTAGGTCGCAACGGCGCTTCAGTTCTTCCAAGTGCAGCAGTTGGTAGGAGAGAGCCTCATCCATGAGCGACTATTCCACCCCCGTGAATTCCCCGACCGTATGGGCGTGGTTCAAGGGGCCGTGGCCATGGCCGAAGCCGGGCGCCGTGGCGATGGCTTGCCAGACATAGGCCCGAGCCCGGGCCACGGCCTGGGCCAAGGGCAGGCCCTGCGCGATTCCTGCCGCGATGCTGGACGCCAGGGTGCAGCCGGTGCCATGCGTGTTCTTGCTCTCAATGCGCGGCGAGGTGAAGCGTTGCGTCTTGCCGCCCGCATACAGCAGATCGACCACGGTTTCGCCGGCCAGATGGCCGCCCTTCAGCAACACCGCCTTGGCCCCCATCTGGCTTAATCGTTCGGCGACGGGGCCGAAATCGGCGGGGCTTTCGATCTTCATGCCGGTCAGCGCCTCGGCCTCGGGGGCGTTGGGGGTGATCAGGCTGGCCAGCGGCAGCAATTCCTCGATCAGCGCCGTCTGGGCGTCGTGGGCCAGCAGCGAGGCGCCGCCCTTGGCCACCATCACCGGATCGACCACCAGCGGCACATGCGGCGCATGATGGCGGATGGTGGAGGCCACGATCTCGATGACCGACGACTGGCTGAGCATGCCGGTCTTCAAACAATCGGCGCCGATGTCGGTGAGAACCGCTTCCATCTGGGCTTGGATGATGCCGTTGGGGATGTCGTGGACGGCGCTGACGCCCAGCGTGTTTTGCACCGTGATGGCGGTAATGGCCGTGGCGGCATAGCCCTTTAGCGCCGTCACCGCTTTGATGTCGGCCTGAATGCCGGCTCCGCCGCCCGAGTCAGAGCCGGCGATGATGAGAACGCGGCCTTTCATTTTTTTGTCCCTCGCCGGGCGCGCGCCTTCGTCGCGCTTGGCCGCGGCCTCAATGGCCGCTGGAATTCAGAACCGGCGATGATTAAAACTCTACCCTTCATTTGTTACGCCCCTCAAGCGCCGGGCGGGCGCTGTGCGCCCTTGGCTCACGCGCCACCGGCGCGCGCGGGCCTTGCCCGCGTGAAATTCGGACTCCATCATCCCGCCTGTCCCACGCCGCGCACGGTATCGGCGATGCTGTCGACGACGCGTTTGACCAGGGCCTCGTCCTCACCCTCGGCCATGACGCGGACCAGGGGCTCGGTGCCCGACTTGCGGATCAGCACCCGGCCCACGCCGTCCAGCGTGCCTTCGCCGGCATCGATAGCGGCCTTGACCCGATTGTCTTCCAGCACCGCCTTGGCGTGTTGCGGCGTGTCCAGGCGCACATTGACCAGAATCTGCGGGAAGGGTTTGAACAGGGTCAATACCTGGCTGGCCGGTTTTTTCAATTCGACGATGGCGGCCAGCACCTGTAGCGCCGCCAGCAACCCGTCGCCGGTGGTGGCGAAATCGCCCAGAATGATATGGCCCGATTGCTCGCCGCCCAGATTGAAGCCGTCGGCCCGCATGCGGTCCATGACATAGCGGTCGCCGACCGGCGTGCGCAACAGCCCCAGCTTCAGGCTTTTCAGGAATTTCTCCAGCCCCATATTGGACATGACGGTGGCGACCACGCCGCCGCCCTTCAGCTTGCCTTGCTGGGCGAGATTCTGGGCGATCAGGGCCATCACCTGATCGCCGTCGATGATGGCGCCGTGTTCGTCGCACATCACGATGCGGTCGGCGTCACCGTCAAGGGCGATGCCGAGATCGGCGCCATGCGTCACCACCGCCGAGCGCAGGGCATCGAGATGCAAGGAGCCGCAATTGCGATTGATGTTGAGGCCGTCGGGCTCGACGCCGATCTTCACCACTTCGGCTCCCAACTCCCACAGCACGGTGGGGGCGACGCGATAGGCGGCGCCATTGGCGCAATCGAGAGCGATCTTCAATCCGTCCAGGCGCAGATGCTTGGGGAAGGTGCCCTTCACATATTCGATGTAGCGGCCCAGCGCGTCGTCGAGCCTGCGGGCGCGACCCAGCCTGTCGGGGCCGACGCGGGATTCGGTCAGGCCATTGTCCATCCGCCGCTCGATTTCCAGCTCCACCTCGTCGGACAGCTTGAAGCCGTCGGGGCCGAACAGTTTGATGCCGTTGTCCTGATAGGGATTGTGCGAGGCCGATATCATGACCCCGAGATCGGCCCTGAGCGAGCGGGTGAGCATGGCCACCGCCGGTGTCGGCAACGGTCCCAGCAACACCACATCCATGCCGACGGAAATGAATCCGGCGGTCAGCGCCGGTTCCAAAAGATAGCCGGACAGGCGCGTGTCCTTGCCAATCACCACCACATGGCGATGGTCGCCCCGGATGAACTGGGCGCCGGCGCTCATGCCCAGTTTGAGGGCGGTTTCGGCGGTCATGGGTTCGGTATTGGCGGTGCCGCGCACGCCGTCGGTGCCGAAAAGTTTTCGCGTCATGGTGTGATGGAACCTTTCTAACGTCTTGAAGGGACAGTCTATCCGCCTTGGGCGCGGGATGCCACTTGGAAGCCAAAGGGAACAAAACATGTACAAAGTAATCGTCTGCCCAGTCGCTGGCGTTTCTTTTCGTATGGCTTCCCGGACCAGGCGAATACCCGCATTCTCCGAGGGTTTTTCTAAGCAAATCAGGCGATTTCCCGCTTTTTTACTTATATAGCCCATTGACTCCCGGCTTGCCCCATGATATCCCATAGAAACCCGGATGACGCCCGCATTGGGCCCGCTCGGGTGGGGTTGCCGCCCACTTGGCCCCGATGAATCGGCAAATATTTTTACCGGTCAGAGGGTTAGGGGGCGGCTCGGTCAACGGTCTTGGGATAGGGGACTTTCAGGGATGGCGCTGTTTATCGGCAGCTTCCTGAACAGGTTGGACAAGAAGGGGCGCATCAGCGTCCCGGCGCCCTTCCGTGCCGCCCTGGCCAATTCGACCTTTGCCGGCATCGTCGCCTTCCCCTCCTTTTCCAAGCCCGCCGTCGAGGCGGGCGACATCGAACGCATGGCCCGCCTGTCCGAGGGGACGGATGAACTGCCGGCCTTTTCGACCGAGCAGGACGATCTGGCCGCCCTGATTTTCGCCAGCGCCCACCAGCTTGCCTTCGACGGCGACGGGCGCGTGGTCCTGCCCGAGGAGCTGATCCTCCATGCCGGCATCTCCGATCAGGTGCAGGTCGTGGGGCTGGGCAAGACCTTCGAGCTTTGGCAGCCGGATTCCTTCAAGACCTTCCGGGCCGAGGCCCTGAAGCGTGCCCAGGACAAGCGCCCCACCCTGAAGCTGGGGGGCTGAGCATGTCGCATCTTCCGGTCATGGTTGGCGAAGTGATGGCGGCGCTGAAGCCGCAGGCGGGCGAAGTGTTCGTCGATGGCACCTTCGGGCGCGGCGGCTATTCGCAAGCCCTTCTGGAAAGTGCGGCCTGTCAGGTCTACGCCATCGACCGCGATCCCGAAGCCGTGCAGGCGGCCAGGAACATGGCGGCCAAATATGACGGTCGCTTGCAAATCATTGAAGGCTGTTTCGGCCAGATGGATCGCCTGCTGGCCGAGCAAGGCGTCCTTGGCGTCGATGGCGTCGCCCTGGACATCGGCGTTTCCTCGCCGCAATTTGACAATGCCGAGCGCGGCTTTTCCTTCCGCTTCGACGGCCCCCTGGACATGCGCATGAGCCAAAGCGGTCCCACCGCCGCCGATCTGGTCAATGGTCTGGCCGAAGAGGATCTGGCCAATCTTATCTACCGCTACGGCGAGGAACGTCACTCCAGGCGCATCGCCAAGGCCATCGTCGGTGCGCGTCCGATCGAGCGCACGGCCCAACTGGCCGAGGTTATCCGCTCGGTGATGCGCAAAAGCCATGACGGCATCGATCCAGCCACCCGCACCTTCCAGGCGCTGCGCATCGCCGTCAACGACGAATTGGGCGAGCTCGAGCAGGGCCTTCGCGCCGCCGAGCGCATCTTGAAGCCGGGCGGACGTCTGGCTGTGGTGGCGTTCCATTCGCTGGAAGACCGCATCGTCAAGGAATTCCTCAAAGAGCGCTCGCAAAAGGGCCAGGGCGGTTCGCGCCATCTGCCCCAGGCGCCGAAATTGCGTGTCCCCAGCTTTGAGGATGTCGAGCGCCATTTGCCAAGTGAAACGGAAAGCAGGGCCAATCCGCGCGCCCGTTCGGCCCGTCTTCGGTCGGCGGTGCGCAATCAGTCCCCGGCTTTCGAAAGCGAGGCGTCATGATCCGTCTTGTCACCGTCATGTGGCTGTTCCTGGGTTTGGGCGGCGGCGTCGGCCTTTATCTCCTGAAGCATGAAGTTCAGGCCATGGAGGCGAACCTCGCCGAAACCAGGCGCCAGACCTTTGCCGATCACCAAGCCATTCATGTGCTGAAGGCCGAGTGGACCTATCTGAACGAGCCCACGCGGCTGAAAAGTCTGGCCGAGCGCCATCTTGGCATGGAGCCGATGTCGGCCACCCAGGTGGCGATGATCGCCGATCTGCCCCGGCGCGAAACGGCCGGGCCTTTCGTGCCGCTGCCCTCGACCGATCCGATTTCCCCACCCATGGCCAAGGCCCAGCCGACGCCCGCTCCGGCGCCCGTCATTTTGGACAGGCCCAAGATGCTGCCGGCTGTCGCCTCGCCGCCCAAGCCGGGTCTGCTGGCGCCAGCCATCGGCGGCACTCTGAAGGCGCCGCAGAAACAAGCGACGCCGCCGCCGGCAAGGGGGCCGGCCCTGGCCGGCACCTTGCAACGACCGCCTGAACTGGCGGAAGCGAGGTAGCCATGAAATTTCCCAATTGGCTTTGGAAACGTGAGCGGGCCGCCGGAAAAACCGGTCGGCCCTTGCCCATATCCAGGGGGGGCGTCGAATTCGAGGGCGAAAGCAAGACCGCCATCGAAACCGGACGCACCCGCCTTTTGCTGGGCGGCCTGGTTTTCGTGCTCGCTTTCGGCGTCATCGGCGTGCGTCTGGTCGGCGTCACCGTCATCGATCCCGAACAGCGCGTGCGCCCCGCCGCCCGCGCCGCCAAACCCTTCGAGGTGCGCATGGAGCGCGCCGACATCGTTGATCGCAACGGCTTGATCCTGGCCACCAGCCTGCCTACGGTGTCGCTGTTTGCCAATCCCAAGAAGGTCAGCGACCCCAAGGGAGCGGCCGCCGGCATCCATCGCGTGCTGCCTGAACTGGCCGAGGCCGAGGTGCTGGACAAGCTGACCTCGGACAAAAGCTTCGTTTATCTGAAGCGCAATCTGACTCCAGGCCAGCATTACGAAATCAACCGCCTGGGCCAGCCCGGCTTGAATTTTGAATCTTCGGAGCGGCGGGTCTATCCGCAAGGGCCGCTGGTCGCCCATGTGGTGGGCCTAAGCGATCTCGACAATAAGGGCATTGCCGGCATCGAAAAGACCTTCGACGAGAATTTGCGCCAGCAGGCCGAGCCCTTGCGTCTGTCCATCGATCTGCGCGTCCAGGAAACGCTGCGCAGCGAACTGGCGAACGCCATGTTCAAGTCGAGCGCCATCGGCGCCACCGGCATGGTGATGGATGTCCTGACCGGCGAATTGCTGGCCATGGTGTCGCTGCCCGATTTCGATCCTAATCTTCCGGCCACGCATTTGCCGGAAGCGATGTTCAATCGCGCCACGCTGGGCAGCTATGAGATGGGCAGCACCTTCAAGCTGTTCACCGCCGCCGGGGCCTTGGACGCCGGCGTCGCCAACATGGGCAGCACCTACGACGCCAGGGCGCCGATCAAGATTTCGCGCTTCGAAATCAAAGACTATCACCCCATGAACAAGTTCTTGTCGATCGAGGAGATCATCGTCCATTCCTCGAATATCGGGGCGGCGCGGATGGCGCTTGATCTCGGCACCGCCGGACAGAAGGCCTTCTTGTCGCGCTTGGGCATGCTAAAGCCGGTGGCGCTGGAATTGCCCGAACTGGGGGCGCCGCAAGTGCCGCAGGTCTGGCGCGAAATCAACACCATGACCATTTCCTACGGTCATGGATTGTCGGTCACGCCCGTGCATCTGGCTTCCGGCGTTTCGGCCTTGGTCAATGGCGGCGCGCGGGTGCCGGTAACGCTTTTGAAGCGCGGCGAAGATGAAAGCATTGAGGTCGAGCGCGTTCTTTCTCCCAAGACCTCGGAAGCGATGCGCAAGCTGATGCGCGCCGTCGTCGAAAGCGGGACCGGGTCCAAGGCCGACAGCAACGGCTATGACGTGGGCGGCAAGACAGGAACCGCCGAAAAACTGTCGGTCCATGGCGGCTATGCCAAGAAGGCGTTGCTGTCGTCCTTTGTCGGCGTCTTTCCGATCGAGCGTCCGCGTTATGTGGTGCTGGCCATGATCGACGAGCCCAAGGGAACCAAGGAAACCTTCGGCTACGCCACCGGCGGCTGGGTTGCAGCCCCGGTCGTCAGCAAGGTGGTGGGCCGGATCGGTCCGCTGCTGGGCGTTGCGCCCAGTTTCGAGCCGGGTGCGGGTTTGCCGGGACGCCAGGCGTCGTGGAGCACGGGAGTGCGCAAGGTTGCGTCTAACTGATTTGATCCATCTGGGGGAGCGCGTGAAGGTACAGGGGTTGATCGACCGGGAAGTGACGGGACTGACTGCCGATTCAAGGCGGGTCGGCCCCGGCTTTCTGTTCGCGGCCTTGCCGGGCGCCAACATCGACGGCCAGCGTTTCATTCCCGATGCGTTGTCGAAGGGAGCGGCGGCAGTTCTGGCGGCACCTGGGGCTGCGCTTCCCGAAGGATCCGAGGCCGCCCTCATCATCGATCCCGAGCCCAGGCGCGCGCTGGCCCGCATGGCGGCTTTGTTCTATGGACGTCAGCCCGAAACCGTGGTCGCGGTGACGGGCACCAACGGCAAAACCTCGACCGTGACCTTCCTGCGCCAGATCTGGGCCGATCTTGGCGAAAGCGCCGCCAGTCTGGGCACGCTGGGATTGGTCGGTCCCGGTCGCTTGGGCGGCGAAAGCCTGACCACGCCCGATCCGGTGGCGCTGCACGCTCTGCTGGCCGAGATCGCCAAGGAGGGAGTGAGCCATCTGGCGATGGAGGCTTCCAGTCACGGGCTCGACCAGTTTCGCTTGGATGGCGTCAAGCTGGCGGCTGCCGGCTTCACGAATCTAACCCGCGATCATCTTGATTATCACCAAACCATGGACGCCTATTTCGCCGCCAAGTCCCGGCTGTTCTCCGAAGTTCTGCCGGAAGGGGCGGTGGCCGTCCTCAATGCCGACAGCGGCGAGTTCGAGAGCCTGCAGGCCTTGGCGCGCCATCGGCGCTTGCACGTCATCGATTTTGGACGGCAGGCATCGGCCCTTAGGCTGATCGAAGCTGAAGCGCTGGGCGAGGGCATCCGTTTGATCGTCGATATTCTGGGCCAGCGCCGGCATGTCTTGCTGCCGGTGGCGGGCGGATTTCAGGCCATGAACGCCTTGTGCGCCCTGGGCCTTGCCGTGGCGACGGGCACGGCTTCCGACCGGGCGCTGGAAGGGCTGGAGAATTTGCAGCCGGTGCCGGGCCGCATGCAGTTGGCGGCGACGGTCGCCGGCGCTTCGGTCTATGTCGATTACGCCCACACGCCCGATGCGCTGCAGACGGCGCTGGTCAATCTGCGCCCGCACGCCAAAGGCCGCCTGTCGCTGGTGTTCGGCTGCGGCGGCGACCGCGATCCCGGCAAGCGCCCCCTGATGGGCGAGATTGCCGCCAGCTTGGCGGATCGCGTGATCGTGACCGACGACAATCCGCGCACCGAAGATGCCGGGGCCATCCGCCAAGCCATTCTGGCCGCGTGCCCGAAGGGTTTGGAAATCGCCGACCGCCAGCAAGCGATCGCACGCGCAATCACGGAATTGCAAGACGGCGACGTGCTGCTGATCGCCGGCAAGGGACACGAGGATTATCAGATCGTGGGCCATGACAAGCGCGATTTCAGCGATGTCGAAGAAGCGGCGCTTGCCGCCCGCCGGCGGGGTTAAGCATGAAACGCGCCTTATGGTCATCCTCGGATCTGTCGCAGGCTCTGGGCGTTCCGGTTCCCGAGGGCGTTGCGGCCACCGGCGTCTCCATCGACACCCGCAGCATGAATGCCGGCGACCTGTTCGTGGCCCTGCGCGGCGAGAAGATGGACGGGCACGACTTCGCGAAAGCAGCCCAGGATCGGCAAGCGGCGGCGATCTTGTGCGATCATCCGCTGCCGGGCCTTGAAACCGCCCAGATCGTGGTTGGTGACACCTTCGAAGCGCTTCGCCAGTTGGCAGGCTTCGCGGTTTCGCGCAGTTCGGCCAAGCGGATCGCCGTTACCGGCAGCGTCGGCAAGACCGGCACCAAGGAAATGCTGGCCCTGGCCCTGTCGGCCCAGGCCCCGACCCATGCCACCGAGGGCAATCTCAACAATCATTACGGCCTGCCCCTGACGCTGGCCCGTCTGCATGCCGACGCCGCTTATGCGGTCTTGGAAATGGGCATGAACCATGCGGGCGAATTGACGCCTTTGTCCGAATTGGCCAGGCCGCATGTCTGCGTCGTCACCACCGTCGAGCCGGTCCATATCGAGTTCTTCCCCCAACTGTCCGACGTCGCCGAGGCCAAGGCGGAAATCTTCGCAGGCCTTCAGCCTGGCGGGGCCGCCGTCCTGAACCGAGACAATCCCTTCTTCGCCCTGCTGGCAAGGCGGGCGCGGGCCAAGGGCGCCGATATCGTCAGCTTCGGCGGCCATATCGAGTCCGAATTCCGTCTGCTGCACAGTGAAATCGCCGGCGCCGCCACCGAGGTTCTGGCCCTGGCCGGCGACAAGCCGCTGGCCTATCGCATTGGCGTGCCCGGCCATCATTGGGCGGTCAACAGTCTGGCCGTTCTGGCGGCCTTGAGCGCCCTGGGGGCCGACGTCGCCGCCGGGGCGCAGACCCTGGCAGCGATGATTCCGCCCAAGGGCCGGGGCGCGCGGCGCCAGATCGACCTGCCAGACGGCGGCTTCTTCGAGTTGATCGATGAAAGCTACAACGCCAGTCCGGCCTCGATGCGGGCAGCCATCATCACGCTGTCGCAAATCCGCCTGGAAGCGAATGGGCGGCGCATCGCCGTGCTGGGCGACATGCTGGAACTGGGAAGCCGCGGGCCCGACCTGCATCGCGCGCTTGGCAGGGTGCTGGAAGAGGCGGGCATCGACCGCGTCTTCACGGCGGGATCCTTGATGGAAGGAATGTTCGAAAGTCTCCCCCAGAAGATGCGGGCGGGACATGCCGCGACCTCGACCGATCTGGCGCCGCTGGTGGCGGCCAATATCGAGGCCGGCGACGTGGTGATGGTGAAGGGCTCGGCGGGAAGCCGCATGGGCCGCGTGGTGGAAGCTTTGGCGGCGCCGAAGGGCGCCAGGGCCATGGCGGCGAACGGGCATTAGGAGACATCGGGTGCTTTACAATCTCCTCTATCCTCTCTCGGACGAATTCGGCGTCCTCAATCTGTTCAAGTATCTCACCTTCCGCACGGGCGGAGCGGTGATTACCGGATTGATCGTCGCCCTCTTGTTCGGCCCATCGATGATCCGCTGGCTGCGCAGGAAGCAGAAGGAAGGCCAGCCCATCCGCGACGACGGTCCGGAATCGCATCTTCTGACCAAGAAGGGCACGCCGACCATGGGCGGCATCCTGATTCTGCTGGCCCTGGGCGTTTCCACGCTGCTGTGGGCCGATCTGCGCAACGGCTATGTCTGGGCCGTGCTGCTGGTCACGCTGGGCTACGGCATGATCGGCTTCATGGACGATTTCCTGAAGGTCACCAAACGCAATTCGAAGGGTCTGCCCGGCAAGTTGAAACTGGTCTGCCAGATCGTGATCGCCGTGGTGGCGGTCAGTTGGATCATGGCGCTCACCCGCGAGCCTCTGGACAGCGCCCTGATGGTGCCCTTCTTCAAGAATCTCACCATCGATCTGGGCGTGCTGTATCTGCCTTTCGCGGTCTTCGTGATCGTCGGCGCTTCCAACGCCGTCAACCTCACCGACGGCCTGGATGGGCTGGCCATCGTGCCGGTCATCATCGCCGCCAGCGTCTTCGCCCTCATCGCCTATCTGGTCGGCCATTCGGTCTTCGCCAATTATCTGCAAATCCAGAACGTCCCCGGATCGGGCGAGTTGGCGGTGTTCTGCGGCGCTCTGGTCGGCGCCGGCATCGGATTCTTGTGGTTCAACGCCCCGCCCGCCATGGTCTTCATGGGCGACACCGGATCGCTGGCCATGGGCGGCGCCTTGGGCGCCGTCGGCGTGGTCACCCATCACGAAATCGTGCTCGCCATCGTCGGCGGCCTGTTCGTCCTGGAAACCGTGTCGGTGATCGTGCAGGTGGCCTCGTTCAAGCTGACCGGCAAGCGGGTCTTTCGCATGGCGCCCCTGCACCATCATTTCGAAAAGAAGGGCTGGGCCGAATCCACCATCGTCATCCGGTTTTGGATCATCGCCGGCGTTCTGGCCCTGATCGGCCTTTCGACCCTGAAGCTAAGGTAGGGCAAGATGATCGATCTTCCCTTCTTGAAAGGCCATGTGGCGGCGGTGATGGGGTTGGGCAAGTCCGGCCTCTCGGCGGCCAAGGCATTGTTGAATTCCGGAGCCGAGGTCTGGGCCTGGGACGACAAGGAAGAAACGCGGGCTTTGGCCTTGAAGCAAGGCATTCCCCTGGTCGATCTTTCCACCTGCGACTGGAAGCGGCCCGAGATCGTGGTCTGGAGCCCGGGCATTCCGCATACCTGGCCAAGGCCGCATCCCATCGCCGAACTGGCCAGGAAGGCGGGCAGGCCCATTCTGTGCGACATCGATCTGTTGCTGCGGGCGCGCTCGGAAGCCTCTTATGTCGCCATTACCGGCACCAACGGCAAATCGACCACGACCTCGCTGATCGGCCATATCTTCAAAAAAGCGGGCCGCAAGGTGGCGGTGGGCGGCAATCTGGGCACGCCGGCCCTTGACCTCGAGCCGTTGGCGCGCGCCGGCACCTATGTGCTGGAACTGTCTTCCTATCAGTTGGAGCTGGTGCCTTCGGCGGGCTTCGGCGTCGCCGTGTTGTTGAACATGACGCCCGATCATCTGGGCCGTCATGGCGGCATGGACGGCTATATCGCCGCCAAGCGCCGCATCTTCGATAATCAGGTCGCACCCGCCACCGCCATCGTCGGCATCGACGACGAGCATGGACGGCGCATCTGTTCCGAACTGAAATCGCTGGCCCGTTCGGTAGTGCCGATCTCCGCCGAAACGCGCGTTTCCGGCGGCATTCATGCCAAGGATGGCCTGCTGATCGACGACCGTTTCGGCAAGAACGAGACGGTGATCGACCTCAACAATGTGCGCTCGCTGCCCGGACGCCATAATTGGCAGAACGCCGCCGCCGCCTATGCCGCGGCCACCGCCTCGGGTCTCGAGCAGGGCGCCATTGTCGAAGCCATTCGTTCCTTTCCGGGGCTTGCCCATCGCCAGGAATTCGTGGGCATCAAGGATGGCGTGCGTTTCATCAACGACAGCAAGGCCACCAATGCCGATGCCGCCGAAAAGGCGCTGCTCTGCTATGACGCGGTCTATTGGATTCTGGGCGGTCAGGCCAAGGAAGGCGGCATCGATTCGCTGTCGCCTCATTTCGATCGCGTGCGTCACGCCTTCCTGATCGGCGAGGCGGCCAACGCCTTCGCCCATAGCTTGGAGGGATTGGCCGACTTCACCCATTGCGGCGATCTGCGAACGGCGACCCGTGCCGCCTTTGAAATGGCCAGGCGCGACGGCGTCGAAGGCGCCGTCGTCTTGCTGTCGCCTGCCTGCGCTAGCTGGGACCAGTTCAAAAGCTTCGAGGACCGTGGCGACCAGTTCCGCCAATTCGTGTCCGAACTGCCCGATGGCGAAAGAGGGGCGCCATGAGCTTCGGCGGACGCACCGATCGCAGCATTGTCGGACGCTGGTGGTGGACGGTCGATCGCTGGACCTTGGCCGCCCTGTTCGTCTTGATCGGTACCGGCCTGTTCCTGACCTTGGCCGCCAGTCCCTCGGTGGCGACCAGAATAGGCGCCGATAGTTTTCATTTCGTGCGCCGCCAGTTCATTTTCCTGTTGCCGGCGGTCGTGGTCATTTTGATGGTCTCGATGCTCGACGTCAAAAGCGTGCGCCGTCTGGCCGTGATCGGCTTTCTGGGCTCGCTGGTCCTGATGGCGCTGACCTTGATCGTCGGCCCCGAAATCAAGGGGGCGACGCGATGGCTCAATCTGGCCGGTCTGACGATCCAGCCTTCGGAATTCATGAAACCCACTTTCGCCGTCACCATCGCCTGGCTGTTCGCGGCCCAGAAATCGGCGTCCGAGATGCCCGGCAACTGGATCGCCGGCGGTCTGTTCGTGGTGACAGCAGGGCTCTTGTTGTTGCAGCCCGATGTCGGCATGACGCTGGTCACGTCGGCCGTCTTCTTCGCCGAATTCTTCCTGGCCGGCCTGTCAATGATCTGGGTGGCGATGTTCGCGCTGCTGGGCTGCGGCGGCGTTGTCGGCGCCTATTTCCTGTTCCCGCATGTGCAAAGCCGCGTCCAGCGCTTTCTCGACCCGCAATCGGGTGACAGCTATCAGGTGATGACGGCGATGCAGGCTTTCGGCAATGGCGGACTGTGGGGACGCGGCCCCGGCGAGGGCAGCATCAAGGAATCCTTGCCCGACGCCCACACCGATTTCATTCTGGCGGTGGCGGGCGAAGAGTTCGGCCTGTTCCTGTGCCTGTTCGTGGTGGCGCTGTTTGCCTTCATCGTGCTGCGCGGTTTCGCCCGCATGTATCGTGAGGAAAGCCTGTTTGTGCTGCTGGCGGTATCCGGCCTGCTGGTCCAGTTCGGCCTGCAGGCGGTGGTCAACATGGCCTCGACCCTGCATCTGATGCCGACCAAGGGCATGACGCTGCCCTTCATTTCCTATGGCGGCTCGTCGATGCTGGCGCTGGCGCTGGGCATGGGCATGATGCTGGCCCTATCGCGCAAGCGCTTCACGGGCGGAGGCTGGTCGTGAGCCATGGGCCTGCACCGCTGATTCTGCTGACCGCCGGCGGCACCGGCGGACATGTCTTTCCCGCCGAAGCGCTGGCCGGGGAATTGATGAAGCGTGGCTGCCGGCTGGCCTTCGTCACCGACCGGCGCGGCCAGGCCTATGGCGGCGTGCTGGGCGGCATCGAAACCTTTCGCGTTCGCGCCGGCGGCATTGCCGGGCGCGGCTTATCGGCGCGCATCCTGGCCGCCATTGATCTGGGGCTGGGCAGTCTTCAGGCCATGGCGTTGCTGCTGCGGCTGAAGCCATCGGTGGTCGTCGGGTTCGGAGGCTATGCCTCGCTGCCCGCCATGCTGGCGGCTTGGTTGCTGCGTCTGCCGTCGATGCTGCATGAGCAAAACGCCGTGCTGGGTCGGGCCAACCGCCTGCTGGCATCCAAGGTCAAGCGCATCGCCGCCTCGTTTTCTCATGTCCGCTTCCTCGATCAAGCCGACTCTCGGGTGAAACGCACCGGAATGCCGGTCCGTCCTGCCATTCTGGCCGAGCGCGGCAAGCCCTATCCGCCCATCGTCGAGAACGGCCCCTTGTCGATTCTGGTCATGGGCGGCAGCCAGGGCGCCAAGGCCCTGTCCGAAATTGTGCCCGATGCGCTGTCGCGTTTACCCGACGGTTTGCGCTCGCGCCTGAAGATCAGCCAGCAAAGCCGCCCCGAATCCTTGGCGGTGTCGCGCGCTTGCTACATGCGGGCCGGCATCGACGCGGTGTGCGAACCCTTTTTCGCCGATATTCCCGCCCGTCTGGCCTCGGCGCATCTGGTCATCTCGCGGGCTGGCGCCTCCAGCGTCGCCGAGATCGCCTGCGTCGGCCGCCCAGCCCTGCTGATTCCCTATCCTCACGCCATCGACGACCACCAGACCGGCAATGCCCAGGAGTTGGACGAGGCCGGCGGCGGCTGGCTGATGCGCGAGGAAAACTTGTCGGCGGAAAGTCTGGCCGGGCGCTTGGCGCAGATCTTATCGAACCCGGGAACCCTGGCCCGCTCGGCAGCCTGCGCCCAGGCGGTGGGCGAACCGCTGGCGGCCAAAAGACTGGCCGACCTGGTTCTGGAACTGATTCCTCATTTCTCGGAGGTCAAGTGATGCGCACGCTGCCCCTTTCCATCGGCACGCTGCATTTCGTGGGCATCGGCGGCATCGGCATGAGCGGCATCGCCGAGATTCTGCACAATCTCGGCTATACGGTTCAGGGCAGCGACGTGGCCGAGAACGCCAATGTCAGGCGCCTGTCGGAACTGGGGGTCAAGGTCTATATCGGCCATGACGGGTTGCATCTGGGCGACGCGCATGTGGTGGTGATCTCGTCGGCGGTCAAAGCCGACAATCCCGAAGTGGTGGCGGCCAGGGCCCGCCTGATCCCCGTCGTCAAGCGGGCCGAGATGCTGGGCGAGCTGATGCGCCTGAAATGGGCCATCGCGGTGGCGGGCACGCACGGCAAGACCACAACCACCTCGATGGTGGCGGCGATGCTGGACGGAGCCGGCTATGATCCCACGGTCATCAACGGCGGCATCATCAACGCCTACGGCACCAATGCCCGGCTGGGCGGCGGCGAATGGATGGTGGTCGAGGCCGACGAGTCCGACGGCACCTTCCTGAAGCTGCCGGCCACCATCGCCGTGGTCACCAATATGGATCCCGAACATCTCGATCATTGGGGCAGTTTCGAGCGCATCAAGGAAGGCTTCGCCCATTTCGTCGAGAACATCCCCTTCTACGGTTTCGCCACCTTGTGCATCGACCATGCCGAAGTGCAGGCGATGATCCCCCGCGTTTCCGACCGGCGCATCATCACCTATGGCTTCAGCCCCCAGGCCGATGTGCGGGCGCTGAACTTGCGCCTGGGCACGTCGGGGGCCAAGTTCGACGTCCTGGTCGCCGACCGTCAAAGCGGCTCGTCGCGCCTGATCGCCGATGTGCGGCTGCCCATGTTCGGCGAGCACAATGTCCAGAATTCGCTGGCCGCCATCGCCATCGCCACGGAAATGAATTTCGATGACGAGGTCATCAAGAAATCGCTGGCCGGTTTCTCGGGCGTCAAGCGCCGCTTTACCCGCACCGGCGAGGCGCTGGGCATCACCGTCATCGACGATTACGGCCACCATCCGGTCGAGATCGCCGCCGTTCTGAAGGCGGCCCGTTCGGCCACCTCGGGCAGCGTGATCGCCGTCGTGCAGCCGCATCGCTATTCGCGCCTGGCCAATCTGTTCGAGGAATTCTGCACCTGCTTCAACGACGCCGATTGCGTCATCGTGGCCGACGTCTATGCCGCCGGCGAAAGCCCCGTCGAGGGCATGGGCAAGGACGCCCTGGTGGCGGGCCTGCTGTCGCATGGGCATCGGCGCGTCATGGCGCTGCCGGGGCCCAAGGAACTGGCGGCAATGGTTCGCGACATGGCAAGACCCGGCGACATGGTGGTGTGCCTGGGGGCTGGCAATATCTCGGCCTGGGCCAATGCCCTGCCCGGCGAGTTGGAAAGCCTGGGCGACAAGAAGGGGGGTGCCTGATGGCCGCAGCCGCACGCAAAAGTGACAGCCTGATCGAACGCCTGCCGCCGACCCGAGGGCGGTTGGAAGCCGGCGCGCCTTTGGGCGCTCAAACCTGGTTCGGCGCCGGCGGTCACGCGGAAATATTGTTCAAGCCCGAAGACCGCGACGATCTGTCCGATTTTCTAAAGGGCCTGCCCCGCGATGTGCCGGTGACCGTGATCGGCATCGGTTCCAACGTGCTGATCCGCGACGGCGGTATCGAGGGCGTGGTCATCCGATTGGGCAAGGCCTTCGGCAACGCCGCCACCATCGGGCTGGAAGTCCATTGCGGGGCGGCGGCGCTGGACGCCAATGTGGCCCGCGTGGCTCAGCAGGCGGGCATCGCCGGATTGGAGTTCCTGGTCGGCATTCCGGGCTCGGTCGGCGGCGCCATCGTCATGAACGCCGGGGCTTACGGGGCAGAAATCAAGGATGTCTTCGTCTCGGCCGAGGCCGTGGATATGCGGGGCGCCATTCATGTCGTCGATGGCAACGCGCTGGCCTTCAGCTATCGCCATTCCAAGGCGCCGGGCGATTGGATCTTCACCAGCGCCGTTCTGCGCGGAACCCCCGGCAATCCCGACGTCATCGAGGCGCGCATGAACGAGATTCGTTCCAAGCGCGACGACGCCCAACCCTTGAAGACCCGCACCGGCGGTTCGACCTTCAAGAATCCGCCGGGCCAGAAGGCCTGGGAGCTGATCGACAAGGCGGGCTGCCGAGGTCTGAAGCGGGGCGGGGCCATGGTTTCGGTCAAGCACTGCAATTTCCTGATTAATATCGGCGGCGCCACGGCCTCCGATCTCGAGGATCTGGGCGAGGAGGTGCGGGCTCGCGTCAAGGACGCCAGCGGCATCGAGTTGCAATGGGAAATACGCCGCTTGGGCAGGAGGCTTGCATGAGCCAGCGCGTCGCCGTTCTGATGGGCGGATGGTCGGCCGAGCGCGAAGTCTCGCTCAATTCCGGCGCTTCGGTGGTCAAGGCGCTGATGAATTCCGGTTATCAGGTTACGGCCATCGATGTCCAGCGCGACATTGCGCAATTGCTGACCCGTTTGTTCCCGCGTCCCGACGTGGTATTCAACGCCCTGCACGGGCGCTTCGGCGAAGACGGCTGCATCCAGGGCATTTTGAATATCCTGGAGATTCCCTATACCCATTCCGGTCTTCTGGCTTCGGCCCTGGCCATGGACAAGCCCGCCGCCAAGAAAGTGTTCGCCAGCGCCGGCATTCCCATCGCCGAATCGGTGATGGCGAGCCGCGAAATCCTGATCCAGGGCGATCCCATTCCAAGACCCTACGTCATCAAGCCGTCGAACGAGGGTTCCAGCGTCGGCGTGCGCATCGTCATGCCGGGCGACAATGTGCATCTGTTCGAGGAAACCAGTTGGCCCTACGGCAGCAGCGTGATGGTCGAGCGCTATGTTCCGGGCCGCGAGCTGACGGTGGCGGTGATGGGAGACAAGGCGCTGGGTTGCCTTGAAATCAGGCCCAAGCAGGGTTTCTACGACTATGCCAACAAATATACCGACGGCAAAGCCGATCACATCGTTCCCGCCCCCATCCCCAAGCCGGTCTATGACGAAGTCTGCCGCCTGGCCGTGCTGGCCCATCAATGTTTGGGCTGCCGAGGCGTTTCGCGTTCCGACTTTCGCTATGACGAAGCCAAGGGCGAGTTGATCATTCTGGAAACCAACACCCAGCCCGGCATGACCAGCCTGTCCCTGGTGCCGGAAATCGCCCAATACGCCGGAATCTCATTCCCGCAACTCGTCGACTGGATGGTCAAGGAGGCGCGATGCGACGCTTGAAGAAACAAGAACCGCCGGCTCAGAACCAGCGCCGCCAGCCGCCCAAGCGCCGCTGGCTGAAACCGATGCTGGCCGGGGGCGCCGTGGTGACGGTGGTCAGCCTGATCGGAGCTGGCCTGTGGTGGCTGGACCGCGAAGGCCATATTCGCCGCGCCCACCGCCTGACGATCGAAAACCTGACCGCAGCCAGCGCTGATCTGGGTCTGGTGGTGGCCGACATCACCGTCGAGGGCCGCAAGCGCCAGGACACCGAGGCGCTGTTGAAGGCGTTGGGATTGAATCGCGGCGACGCCATTCTGTCGGCCGATCTGGAAATGATGCGCCGTCGCCTGGAAACCTTGCCCTGGGTCAGCGAAGCCATCGTCGAGCGTCGGCTGCCGGGCCGCCTGCATGTCCGTCTGGCCGAGCGCGAGCCCATGGCGCTGTGGCAGCGAAACGGTCAATTCGTGCTGGTGGATCGCCAAGGCGCCGAGATCGGCCCCGATCTGACCGGCGAATTCCAGCATCTGCCCGTCATTGTCGGAGCCGATGCGCCAAGCCATGCCGGCGCCCTGTTCGCGGCCCTTTCCGCCGAGCCGGCGCTGGCGCCGCGCGTCAAGGCGGCGGTGCGCGTCGGCGGGCGGCGCTGGAACCTGAAGCTGGACGATATCGCAAGCGGCATCGATGTGCGTCTGCCCGAGGCGCAGACGGCAGCCGCCTGGACCCGGCTGGCCAGGCTCGAGCGCGACTACCAGTTGCTGGAACGCAATCTGATGATGATCGATCTGCGCCTGCCCGACCGTCTGGTGGTGGGAGCGCCGGAAGATGCCGCGGTCGATCCCAAGGCCGTCAAGAAAAACAAGCCGCACGACAAGGATGCCTGAACGCATGGCCAAGCCGCGCCCCAGAAACGGATTGATCGCCGCCCTCGATGTGGGGACGACCAAGATTTGCTGCTTCATCGCTCGCGTGCAAGATGACGGCGCCATCAAGATCGTCGGCATCGGCCATCAGGTTTCCCGGGGCATGCGGGCCGGTCTGGTCGTCGATATGGAGAATGCCGAGACCCAGGTCCGCCAGGCCGTCGAAGCCGCCGAAGACATGGCCGGCGAGCGCATCGGCCAGGTGGTGCTGGGCTTCACCGGCGGCCAGCCGCAGTCGCGCCATGTCGATATCGACGTCTCGGTGGCTGGTCACGAGGTCAATGATTCCGACATTCGGCGTATGCTGGATCATGCCCGCCAGCAGCCCGCCGAAAGTTCCGACCGCGAGGTCGTGCATTGCATTCCGCTGGGCTTTCGTCTGGACGGCAGCGAAGGCATCCGCGATCCCCGCGGCATGTATGGCGAAAAGCTGGGGGTCGGCGTGCATCTGGTTACCGCCGCTTCCGGCGGCCTGAAGAATCTGTCGTCCGTTGTGGCCAGAGGGCATCTGGACATCGAATCCCTGGTGGCCGCCCCCTATGCGGCCGGCCTAGCGGCCTTGGTCGATGACGAGAAGGAATTGGGGGCGACGCTCGTCGATATGGGCGGCGGCACCACCACCATCGCCGTCTTTCTGAACGGCGAGGTCATTCACATCGAGGCCCTGCCGGTGGGCGGCGGCCATGTCACCAACGATATCGCGCGCGGGCTCTCGACGCCGCTGTCGCAGGCCGAGCGCCTGAAGACCCTGTATGGCAGTTGCATGCCCTCGGCCGCCGACGACCGCGAGATGCTGCGCGTCCCCCTGGTCGGCGAGGAAGAAGATCAAGCTCCGGCCCAGGTGCCGCGCTCGATGCTGGTGCAGATCGTGAGGCCCAGGGTCGAGGAGACCTTCGAATTGGTGCGCAGCCATCTGGAAGCGCAGGGCATGGATCGGGTGGCGGGAAGGCGCGTCGTGCTGGTGGGCGGCGCCAGCCAGCTTTCGGGCGTGCGCGAATTGGCCAGCCAAGTGCTGGACAAGCAGGTGCGCATGGGCAAGCCGCAAGGTTTCGCAGGCCTGGCCGAGGCGACCGGGGGGCCGGCCTTCGCCGTCGCCGCCGGCCTGCTGCGCTATGGGGCCAGCAGCCTGGCGGCCCAGCCGGAGAAGAGTTCCAAACAAAATGTTGCGTCCGCAGGCACATTCGGACGCTTCGGACAGTGGTTGAGGGAAAATTTTTAACTTTTAGCTTTTAAGCTGTGCCGGTTGATCCGGCGCTTTGCAGGAGGTTGAATAATGGCGATCAATTTCAGTTCCTTGCCCAAGGGGCAGCCCGAGCTTAAGCCGCGCATCGTCGTCATCGGCGTGGGCGGAGCGGGCGGCAACGCGGTCAACAACATGATCCTGTCGGGCCTGGAGGGCGTCGAATTCGTTGTCGCCAACACCGATGCCCAGGCTTTGTCGCAATCCAAGACCAACCGGCGCATCCAATTGGGCGTCGGCACCACGCAAGGCTTGGGCGCCGGGTCGCGACCAGATATCGGCAAGGCCGCCGCCGAAGAGGCGATGGAAGAGATTCTGGCCGAGATTTCGGGCAGCAACATGGCCTTCATCACGGCGGGCATGGGCGGCGGCACCGGCACCGGAGCGGCGGGCGTCATTGCCAGGGCCGCGCGCGAACAGGGCATTCTGACCGTCGGCGTCATCACCAAGCCCTTCCAGTTCGAAGGCCATCACCGCATGCGCCTAGCCGAGGGCGGCATCGAGGAACTGGCCGCCATCGTCGATACGCTGATCATCATTCCCAATCAGAATCTGTTCCGCGTCGCCAACCAGAAGACCACCTTTGCCGAGGCCTTCAAGATGGCCGACGACGTGTTGTGCTCGGGCGTTCGCGGCGTCACCGACCTGATGGTGGTGCCGGGTCTCATTAATCTCGATTTCGCCGACATCCGCACCGTCATGGGCGAGATGGGCAAGGCCCATATGGGCACCGGCGAGGCGTCGGGCGAGCGCCGGGCCTTGGATGCCGCCGAAGCGGCCATCTCGAACCCGTTGCTGGACGATACCTCGATGAAGGGCGCCAAGGGCGTCCTGATCAACATCACCGGCGGCACCGATCTGACCCTGTTCGAAGTCGATGAGGCGGCCAACCGCATCCGCGACGAAGCCGACCAGGACGCCAACATCATTTTCGGCTCGACCTTCGACGATGCGCTGGACGGCAAGATCCGCATTTCGGTGGTGGCGACCGGCATCGATGCCGAGAACGCGGTCAAGGGCAAGCCCAGCGTCTTCGACTTCATCGCCAATCGTGAACAGCGTCAGGCCAGCGAACCCGTGCATGCGCCCAGCCTGCCCAGGACCACGGTCGTGGCCCCAGCCGCTCCGGCGCCGCAACCGCAGCCGGACTCGCTGCAGATGCAGACCCGGACCACGGTTTCCATGGCCCGCGCGCAAGAGCCCATGCGGACCACCATGTTGCAGCACGGTCTGGACATCATGGCCCATGATCCGGCTCCGGCCCAGCCCGCGCTTTCGGTGGAAGCGCCCTATATCCCGCCAGCTCCGGCCATGCTGGAAGACGCGCCCCTGCCCAAGGCTGATCCTTTCGCCGAAGCGGCGGTGATGAATGGTTCGCTCCAGCAAAAAGCAGGCGCCGAGGAAGAGCGCCTGCCCGATCTGCTGCGCCCCGACCCGGTCAGGGCCGAGCCCAAACGATCCTCCAGCCTGTTCGGCCTGGTCACCGGCGCTTCCAAACGTCCGCCTGGACCGGCCGCGCAACCGCAGCAGGCTCCGCAGGCGGGTTTGATCCAGACTTCGCAGCCTCGCCTGGGCGGGCTTGATCCCCTGGATCGGCCCACCTTGTCGAAGGGCGACGAGGACGCACTGGACATCCCGACCTTTCTGCGCCGCCAAGCCAACTGAATAAGTGCCTGAAAACTGGACCCGGCAGCCCAAGCGATTGGGCTGCCGCCTTCTTTATAACCAATTGATTATGATCGTTGTTCATGGCGCGAACATCCTTGCGCATCCGTAACAATCCGTAACATGAAGTGATTTGTCCCTGGCCCCAGAGCTTGTTACAAAAACAGCGTGAAAGCGTGCATTTAGTGGTTCCGGTTTTTCGCAAGGGGTAAGGGCATGTTCGAAGCGATGAGCAAGCGGCAAGGCCAAAACGGCTCCTCCGACTCCGGCTTGAAGCTTTCCGGCCATCCCATCAGCCAGCGCACGCTCAAGAATCCCATTTCCTGCACCGGCGTCGGCCTGCATTCCGGCGTCAAGGTGACCATGGCCCTGAAGCCCGCCCCGGCCGATCACGGCATCGTCTTCAAGCGCACTGACATCGCCGGCAATGGCGCCCTGATCCCGGCCCGCTGGGACATGGTCGATGACACCCGCCTGTGCACCGGCGTTTCCGCCAACGGCGCCGTGGTGCGCACCATCGAACATCTGATGGCCGCCCTGGCCGGCAGCCGCATCGACAATCTGCTGATCGAAATCTCGGGCCCAGAAGTGCCGGTCATGGACGGCAGCGCCCATCCCTTCATCTTCCTGATCGACTGCGCCGGCGTGGTCGAGCAGCAAGCATCCCGCCAGGCCATTCGCGTGTTGCGCCCGATCAAGCTGCAAGACGGCGACCGCGTGGTGTCGCTCGAGCCCGCCGACAATTTCCAGGTCGATCTGGCCATCGATTTCGCAAGCTCGGTCATCCGCCGTCAGGAAATGCAGGTCGAGGTGACGCCGGGCGCCTTCCGTTCCGAGGTCAGCCGGGCCCGCACGTTCGGTCTCGAACAGGAAGTGGCCATGCTGCGCGCCGCTGGCCTTGCCAAGGGCGGTTCGCTGGACAATGCCGTGGTCATCGGCGCCGACAACAAGATCCTGAACGAGGAAGGCCTGCGCTACGAGGATGAATTCGTGCGCCACAAGGTGCTGGACGCCGTGGGCGACCTCTATCTGGCCGGCCACCCCATTCTGGGCTGCTTCCGTGGCCGCTGCTCGGGCCATGCCATGAACAATCTGCTGCTGCGGGCCCTGTTCTCGGACCCCACCGCCTATCGTCTCGAGCCGATGTGCGAGACGCTGGTGGTGCCCGCCGCCGGGGCCGAGCTGCTGCCGGCCCGCGCCGTCGCCGCCAGGGCTTAGCCTACACTCAAGCGCCGTGCGGGGCTGCGCCCCTCGGCTCACGCGCCCGCCTGCAGTGCAGGCCGACATTTTGTCGGTCCGCAAAGCGGACAGGCGCGCGGTCCTTTGGACCTACTCGCTTCGCTCGATTTATAAGCACTCAAGCGCCGCTCCGGCTCTGCCCGCAAACAAGCGGTAGACAGCCCCGCCTGTTTGCGCTCTACAATGCGCCCGTTAGGAAAGGGGAACCCATGGGCGCGGCGACAGCGGAAATGATGAAGCGGGCCTTGCGCCGCCACCGGGCCGGCAAGGTGGCCGAGGCGGCCCAGATCTATGACGAGATCCTGGTCATCGAGCCGCACAATGCCGAGGCGCTGCATCTGCTGGGCATGACCAAACTGCAGGAAGGCGACGCCGCCGGCGCGGTCGAACTGGCTTCGAAGGCGCTGGAACTGACCTCCAACAACGCCGATTTCCATAATACGCTGGGCGAGGCCCACCGGGCATTGGGCAACACCGATTCGGCCAAGGCGCATTTCAAGACCGCAGCCGAGGCGGAACGGCCCTCGGGCGAGGGGGCCAGCAATCTGGCCGCCTTGCTGATGGAAGAGGGCGAGAAGGCGGAGGCGGCCCGCTGGTTCAAGCGGGCGGTCAACCTTGACCCTTTCCGCGCCGCCTATCAGCTTCAATTGGGCAAATCCTTGCTGGCGCTGGGCGACGAGGCGGCGGCCGAGGGGCGCTTCAAGAAAACCTTGGCCCTCGATCCCATCAATGCCGAGGCGCATGCCCGGCTGGGTTTCTTTCTGTTGAAGCGCGGCGAGGCCGGCAAGGCCATCGCCGAATTCGATCAGGCGGTGGCCGCCGATCCCAAGCCAGCGGAATATCACAAGGGCCTGGGCCTGTCCTGGCTGTCCTTCGGCGATCCCGAAGAGGCCGCGGCCCATCTGGAAAAGGCGGTCGAACTCAATCCCGCCGACGATGAATCGCGCAACGAACTGGCCCGGCTGCGCGACGGGGACTGATACAAGTTTGCAGAAAGCGCCCGTTATCCTCGTGCTGCGAGACGGATGCTTCGCATCCTCCTCAGCATGAGGATAACTCTTTGAAATAAGTCCACGACCTCATCTTGAGGAGGCGGCAAAGCCACCGTCTCGAAGGATGGCCGGTACGGGTCATTCCTTTGCAACATCGTATGATTAGGGTCAAGACTCATTTGATGACGTTCTTGATCCGGCAAGCCTGATCAGAATCCGTCTGAATTTTGAACCACCAAGGCACCAAGACACCAAGACACCAAGACACCAAGGATGGGAATCGACCTTGGTGCTTTCTTGGTGACTTCGTGTCTTGGTGGTGAAGCCGGCCAAGCCAATTCTGCGCGATTTGCCAGCGGATTATGGATGGCTGAGACACGATCCAATTGGGTCTTGGCTCTAGTCTAATTCATCCCAAATGCTGCCTTAGCGCCATGTCCTCGGACAAGATATGCTCGAACAACATCTGGCGCAGGGCGGACAGCCTTGCCGTTTCGGCGCTGACGTCGATTTCTCCGCGATTCTCGACGGCCAGGCGCGCCTTGACGATTTCCTCCAACAGCTTGCGGTGGGTTTCGGCATGCTCGCGCACCGAAGGATAGCCGGTCAGCTTCAGCACTTCTTCCTCGTGCTGGAAGTGGACGTCGGTTTCCGATTCCAGCAAGAACAGCAACTCTAGAATCTCTTGCCGCGAGGCGCGGGCGGCCAGAATCAGCGACAGGAGGTTGAGCAACTCGATGAAAAAGCGGTGTTCGCCATCCAGCCCCAGATGGCCGACGCTGAACTCGTCCTTCCAAATCAATTGGCTGTCGTCGGCGCTCATCGGTTCAGGGTCTGCATGGCCTGGTCCAGTCCTTCCAGGGTCAGCGGAAACATGCGTCCCTCGGTCAAGCGCTCCATCATGCCGATTGACGATGTGTAAGGCCAGCTCGTTTTCGAGACCGGATTGATCCAGGCCATGCTGGGATAAGTGTCCATCAGCCGATGCATCCAGACCGAGCCGGCTTCCTCGTTCCAATGTTCGACGGCGCCACCGGCATAGGCGATTTCATAGGGGCTCATGCTGGCGTCGCCGACCATCACCAGCTTCCAGTCGGGGCCGAAGGTGCGCAGGATCTGATCGGTGGGGATGACGTCGCTTTGGCGGCGGCGGTTGTCCTTCCACATGGCCTCGTAGGGACAATTGTGGAAGTAGAAGTGTTCAAAATGCTTGAATTCCGTGCGCGCCGCCGAGAACAATTCCTCGACCAGGCGCACATGGTCGTCCATCGATCCGCCGACGTCCAAAAGCAGCAGCACCTTGACCTTGTTGTGACGCTCGGGTCGCATTTTAAGGTCCAAGAGGCCGCCCTGATGGGCGGTGGCGCGGATGGTGTCCGGCAGATCCAATTCCGTGGCCGCACCCTCGCGGGCGAAGCGGCGCAGGCGGCGCAGGGCGACTTTGATGGTGCGGGTTCCGATCTCGACCGAATCGTCGTAATTCAGAAATTCGCGCTTGTCCCAGACCTTCACGGCCCGGCGATGGCGCGAGCGGTCCTGGCCGATGCGAATGCCTTCGGGATTGTAGCCGTAGGCGCCGAAGGGCGAGGTGCCGGCGGTGCCGAGCCATTTCGAGCCGCCCTGGTGGCGTTCCTTCTGTTCCTCCAGGCGCTTTTTCAAGGTTTCCATCAGCATCTCGAAACCGCCCAACGACTGGATCTGGGCCATTTCTTCCGGGCTAAGATGGCGCTCGGCCAGTTTTTTCAGCCATTCCTCGGGGATCAGGCTGGTCGAGCTTTCGACGCCGTCGATGCTGCCTTCAAGCCCCTTGAAGACCTGGCCGAAGACGCGGTCGAACTTGTCGATGTTGCGCTCGTCCTTCACCAGGGTGGCGCGGGCCAGATAATAGAATTTCTCGACATCGTAGTCGGCCAACCCCCTGGACATCACTTCCAGCAAGGTCAGATATTCCAGAAGCGAAACCGGCACCTTGGCCTGTTTGAGTTCAAGGAAAAGGGAGATGAACACGCCTTTGCTCCGATCTTGGCTTCATCGCCCATCCCGGCGCGATAGAAAGGCCAGGCGTTCGAACATATGGACGTCCTGCTCGTTCTTCAGAAGGGCGCCATGCAGAGGCGGCAGGATGTTCTTGGCGTCGCGTTCCTTCAACTGTTCGGGCGACATGTCCTCGGACAGCAACAGCTTGATCCAGTCCAGCAATTCGCTGGTCGAGGGCTTTTTCTTCAGGCCCGGCACCTCGCGCACTTCAAAGAACATCGACAGCGCTTCGCCAAGCAGCTTTTTCTTGATGCCGGGATAATGCACCTCGACGATGGCGGCCATGGTGTCGGCGTCGGGGAAGCGGATGTAATGGAAGAAGCAGCGGCGCAGGAAAGCGTCGGGCAGTTCCTTCTCGTTGTTCGAGGTGATGATGACGGCCGGGCGCTGCTTGGCCGCAACGCTCTGGCCGGTTTCGTAGACATGGAACTCCATACGGTCGAGTTCCAGCAGCAAGTCGTTGGGAAATTCGATGTCGGCCTTGTCGATTTCATCGATCAGCAGCACCGGCGGCTTGGGGGCTTCGAAGGCCTCCCACAACTTGCCGCGCTTGATGTAGTTGGAAATGTCGTGGACCTTGGCGTCGCCCAATTGCGAATCGCGCAGGCGCGACACGGCGTCGTATTCGTACAGGCCCTGCTGGGCCTTGGTCGTCGATTTGATGTGCCATTCGATCAGGTCGCGGCTCAGCGCCTTCGCCACCTCCTTGGCCAGCACGGTCTTGCCTGTGCCCGGTTCGCCCTTGATCAGCAAGGGACGTTCGAGGGTGATGGCGGCGTTCACCGCCACCTTCAGATCTTCAGTGGCGACGTATGATTCTGTGCCTTGGAAACGGCTCATGGGATGAACGACCTCCCTGGAGGGTGAAGCGAATCGGCTAGATGATCCAATGCGAACATATTAAATACGTCATTGCAACGGTCTGGCCCGAGAAGCACGCAGAGTAAAAGCAACGAAAACGGCCAAAATGGCGCGTTTCCCAAGAAAATCAAAGAACTAAGAAAAGCGGCCGGTCATTTTGACCGCCTTTGCCCAACCCGATACCCGAATGGGCGATACGTTCCGAAAATATCCAAGCCGGCGGTTGGGCGCAAGTGAGGGCTTGCCATTTGGCTTGGTTTCCTGACGCTCGAATTGCCGTTTTTGTCTTTTTTCCAAGCGGTTTGGATTCGCCCACAGGTGAAACCGCTCCCAGCCGAGAAAGTCTATCGACAATGAAGGCTTGCTTTGCTATACCCCGGGCCTCCCTTTCGGGGCGCTTAGCTCAGTTGGTAGAGCAGCTGACTCTTAATCAGCGGGTCGTAGGTTCGAATCCTACAGCGCCCACCATATAAAACAAGGCCTTAGCGGATATTTCGCTAAGGCCTTTTTCTTTGATTGGGCTTCCGGGGCACAAACCGGGGCACAAAACGAAGCCGGGGCACTTGGCGGAAAATTGCTGAACCTCTCGACTCGCGCTTGGCGTGGGCATAGGCTTTCCCTTGCCTACCGGTGCGGCTTTTTTCCACTGGGGCATCGCGGTGCCTCCCACAAGGGAGTTATCCGATGGTCCAGTTTGACAAGAGGCTTGTATCAAAGAAGGAGCTAAGGACAGTCTGTGGCATCCCATACCAGCCTGCAAGCTCCATCCCTTTACTCGCGCTTGCCAGGAACGAGGAATAGCGCATCTGTTAAGCCAGTACGGCACACCCCGGCATAACGCCTTCGTTGAACGCAGCCACAGAACTGACGGCGAGGAGTTTTATCGCCTTCTCGATTCAAGCCGCCTGGACGACAAGGAGTTGCTGACGAAATTGCAGATTTGGCAGTACGTCTATAACTGCCTGCGCTTGCACTCAAGCTGCGATTACGAAACGCCGTTGAAGCGTTATCTGTCGTTTCGGGAGAAGACATAAAAAAACCGCCTAGCTGGCGGCAGGGGACGTATGGCGAAAAATCATGTCAACGAAACTGGGGCTTAGTACACTGTGGCACCGGCGGCCAAGGGCAGGGCACCCAAAAAAGACAAAAGCGCCAATTGTTTTTGGCTTTGTTTGCGCGCCTCATAGTGCTGTTTGGTCATGTAGACATAAGTTTACTGAACCCCGCAGGCGGAAAGCAAATTTACTTTGTAGCGTGTTGGTTTCTGCGGCGGTCTTTAAATTTTGCAACAACGGATTCCACGAGTATTTCCCACGCATCGTTAATCTCTTTGCGAGCAGTTTTAAGTTCCTCCTCGCGTCCCTTATCCCTTAAAGAGCCAAATCCAGCTCCGTGTGCCAGCCAAGTAGGAGAGAGAAAGTGAGCTTCCAGTCCGCGGGCAGTTGTGGCTTCATAGCACATGCGCCCCAAATCTGTATGCGTATTGTTATCTCTGCCTCCAGTCATAATGAGAGAGACAAAATTTGGATCTAAGCTTGGAATGGCATCCATTTGGTCAACGTTAGTATTAAAATCCCCCTGTAATTTAAAGCGTACATTTGATTGTTCTTGGGACGTATTTATCCAAATCTTGTCATCGCATGTCGTACTAAGAAAAAACCCGCCATCGGCATTGCCGTGCGTGGCGGCATTGGCGAGCAGATTATTGCCCCCGGAAGAGCCGAAGATAATAATGACATCAAAGCGGCCATGAGTGCGGATATTTTGGATTAAGCCGCGGTAGGAATCTGCGACATCTGGAGTGCGGTTGGCGATGGGTTGCCCACCATTATAGTTGTCGCTTTGTTTGCCGCTGGAGCAGAGTTTGCTGTCGGGATCGCAATAGCCGGGGCGAAGGGCTTCAATAAAAGTAAGGTGAAGATTCGGGGCGAAGCGGTCCATAGTGCCAGGAGACCAGTCGCCGTGAGCAGCGACAACACCAACGCGGACACCATCGCGCCGCTCTTTTTTGGAAACGCGAACGCGTGCGGCATGGCATTCACCGTTGGGGGTTTTTTCCGTGCGGCCGTCTAGCCAGGTGAAGCCGTTTTCAGTGAGTGGTTTTTTGGTATCTGGGTCTAGGCATGGGTCGCGTTTGTAAAGTTCTTCCGCACTACCACCAGCTGTACGGCTGGTTGGGCCGAAGTCTTCGGAAAGCGCGGGGCGTTTCCACTGCCCACCTTCACTGGGAAAATCTCCCGCTTGTGCATCCTTAATAACTCCACCAAGGGTAGCGGCGACGGCGACGGCTTGCAGGGTGCGAGCGGAGCGGAGCGCAGAAACAGACATCAAACATTCACGTCCGAATTTTGAATAATTTAGTGATCGTAAAGCATCGTTGCTATTGTGTAATAACGCAACGTCTGCCAAAGAATCGTTTCTACTCTGAAATTCGTTGTTCCTAAGTAATAATATAGCCATCATTTGCCTCCGCATGAAATGCTACCGTTGCCAAGGTCTGACGACAAAGACTACTCCTCGCCCCGGTTTCCCGCAATGGGCGCGAAATCAACCCCAAGCCTTGGGGCGGCAAAGATGCGAAAGAAATTTTCAACGCCGGGGGCTTTCCAGCCCCTCTCCGCGAAGCCTGCCGCCAAGATCGCACCATGCTTGCCTGCCTTCACTTCCTTGGCGAAAGCGTTGCGTAACGCCTTCAGCTTGGCTTTGGGCAGGGCTTGAAGCTTGGCGTTGATGTTTCGCCTGCGGGCGATTCGTGCTTCCTCCCTGGCTACGTCTTCAATTTCCTGCTCGGCTTTGGCTTGGGCCTTGGCCTCGCTTCTGGCTTCCGCCTCTTGGCGCTTGGCGCGGTCTTCGGCGACGAAGTCGCCAGTAATCGCCGCCACGGTCAGGCCCGGCAAGTTCACGTTCTTGCCTTTCGCCGCCAAGTGCCGTCTGCGGGCCAGTTCAATATTTTCCAGAACGTGCGCCGGTTCGTATCGGCCCAGCAATCCGCGCATCACGCTTTGTCTAACGCCATTCTGTTCGCCCTCGCCCAATGCTTCGTTATAAAGGCGCTCGCGTTCCTTGTCGGCTTCGCTGGGGGGCAGCAAAGGCGGTTGGTTGTCGTTGGCCGGTCGCGCTGCCGGTTTCGTTTGCGGGATAACTGAGCGGGGAGGCTTTGAGGCCACGTTGTCGCGGATATCAAAACGGATGCTGACAACCTTGCGCCCACGGCGGGCCTCGCTGTATTCAAAAGCAAGGTCAGTTTTCTCGGCCAATTCGTTTTGCGCAATCAGAATGACGCGATTACGAAAATCCTTGTAGTTATGGTATTTCGTTTCCGCCTTCAGAATTTTGCGCAATTCCGGCACTTTGAAGGAAACCGTTTTCAAGCGCCTGCGGCTTTTCAAAATCTCGTAAAGCCGGATGGAATAGAAGCTGCGCAAGCCCGCCACATTTTGCAGCATGTAGCTTGAAAAGTGCGCCTTCAGTTCCAGAAGATAGGGCTTCATTTCCGGCGAGAAGGACAGGTCAAGGCAGGCCATTTCCGCCCCCCGGTAGCCTTTCGGTACATAGCGGGCAGATGAAACCCAGCCCACTTTCAACCATCCTTCGCCCTCTTCCGGTATGTGCAGCACCCGCGACAACAACGCCTCGGCCACGCGTTTGATGTCGTCGTAAAGCTTGTTGGTGCGAAGGCCAAGATAATCGCGGATGTCGGTAATCGGGATGCGATAGGTTTTGAAATCCTTGTCATCGCGGCGCACCAATGACAGCAACAATAGCACGATGCGCTTTTCTTCCAGCGTCATGGTGTAGCTGGCTTCGGCAAGTTTGTTGGCTTGCGTCACCACCAGCTTGTTGCGGTCAATCTTGGAAAGAACGATGGAAGGGCACATGGGCGGGGAAGGTTAATGCCACAAGTTTAGCAGAATGGGGACGGGTTGGCGCAACGTCCCCAACCACTCCCCTTTTCGCCCCAATGCGCCCCCGATAAGTCCCGATAGAACCCCCGATCCGTCCCCGCAAGGGCACCCATCCGCCCCAATAGCGCCCCCGAAACGTCCCCATCCGGCGCGGAAACACTATAAAAACCGGCGATTTTTCCAGCCCAAACAAGACAAACATATAAACAGCAGCAAAGGAGATATGCTGCTACCGGCTAAAAAAATGAAAGATAACGGGCGGTTGGCAGGGGGTGTTTTTGTGCTGGCGAAATGGTATAATCCAGGCATGAGCACAAGCTTGAAGGTAAAGACTCCGATGATTGAACAGCGTGGCACCCCCCGCGAATTGGCGGAACGCATGGCCGGATTGCCCGAAGGGCAATACCGGGTCGTTGTGCAGCGTCTTCGCAGCCGTGAGGACGTTCTAGCGAGTTTTGATCGCACAACGGAAGCTTTACGGCGCAATCCGCCACGCGAAACGGCCAACATGACGGATGAAGAAGTGATGGACTGGTCCGTCAAGATGGTTCAAGAAGCTCGCCGCTCGTCCACTTCTGCAAAATGATCGTTGTCATAGATTGCAACGTCATCGTCTCGGCTGGCGTATCTGACGGGTTCGTTCGGCGCGTTCTTCGGCGCATCATCGCCGAACATGAAATCATCATCACTGCCGACATTGTGGATGAATACGCCAAGGTCGCTCTGTACTCAAAATTCAGTTCGCAAGTTTCCGCCAATATCCAAAGCGCCATCGCCGATGTTGAAGGCTGTGCCGTTCTGATTGAGGCCGTCCCCTGTGGCATTGAATCGCCCGATCCTTCTGACGCGCCCTATATTGACGCTGCCATTGCGGGTGACGCGGATTATCTGATTACCGGCAACCTCAAGCATTTCCCGGATGGCACCTATGGTAATGCGCGGGTGATTGGCGTTCGTGGGTTCGCGGAATTAGCCGGGATGGTTTCATTGTGATGAAACAGAATGCCACGCCAGTTTGTTGAATTGAATTCGCAGCGATAATTTGGGAGTTTGCGAAAATTATGAAGCAGCTCAATGTTTCATTTATTGTGGAAGCAGGAAAACTCCCCAAGGTGCTCCTTGAAGCCTTGGAGATGCCCCCCTTACCCAACTCTCGTTTCCGCATTACGATTGAAGAAATTGAAATGACAGACGAGGAAAAACTTGCTGCATTGCGAGCCGCCGTTCAAGCCGGGTTGGCGGATATTGAGGCAGGCAGGCTCATTGACAGCGAAGTTGTTCATGCGGAATTGAATGCCAAATATTTTCCTGAACGATAAACCATCCGGCGGAATTGAAATGCTGGATTGAAAGATGGGGCCGGGGTTGGGGCTGTGGACACCCGGCTAAAGTTCCGCAGTCTTTTCGCCTGCCAGCCTTTGCAGATATTTTTCCCAGGCATTGTAAGCTTCGCGCCGTTCCTTCATGTAAACGGCTTTATTATAGACACCCGCAACGCCTGCCTTGGCGCTTCCTGAAATATGATTAACGCAAGCCTCCACGATATGCGGCGGAACGCCTAACTTCTCGTTCATCATCGTGACCATCGTGCGGCGCAAATCGTGCAAAGTCCATTCAGGCATAGGCGCAGAGTTTGCTCTTTTGCGTTTGTCGGCCAACCAAGCATCAATACGTTCTTTGGCTTTGCTGAAACCGGACAAAGCCGTTTTTCCGGTCGTGGTGAACAGATAACCTTCTTGGCCGATCACGGGGCGCTCTTTGATGATCGCCAACGCTTGGAGCGAGAGCGGGACCAGGTGGGGCCGCCCGTTCTTGGTCCGGTTGCTGGGAATTTCCCAAGTTGGGTTGTCGCTTTCCAGGCCGGAAAATTCAGCGCCTTTCATGCCCCCGACTTCGGAGCGACGCTGCCCGGTCAAAAGAAGCAGTTTGAACAAATCCCGGAATGGACCGCCTGCCGCATTGAATGCCTGCCAGACTTCCACGATTTCGGATTCACTCAAGGTGCGTTCCCCGATTGCCTTGGGAGACGGTGCTTTCATTCTGTCTGTCGGCGGCACTTCAAGAATGTCTTTCTCGGCGCACCAGCCAAAAAACTTTTTGAGATAAGCAAGGGCGTTGTTGGCGGCGCTTGTGCTTCCACGTTCAACCATAGCATCCAATATGAAGCGAACATCGGCGCGGGTGATGGACGTTATCGGACGCTTTGCCCACGCCTCGGTATCCGGCCCGAACAGCACCCGGCGATATTCACGCTGCGTATTGTCCGCCAAGCGCGGTTCGGCATATTGCTTCATGAAACGTTCGCCAACGGCTTTGAATGTGTTGCGCGAGCGGTCTTGGTTTTCCTGGCGTTCGGCCAAAAGTGAGAGGCGGGGATCAATGCCCTTTTCAATATCTTGAAGAGCCGCCTTGGCCGTGGCTCGGGCTTTTTCCAGGGATGTTGCCGGATAATGCCAGGACATGCGCAACTGCTCGCTTCCGATCCGGCTGCGTAGGAAAAACGACTTGCCCCCGGCATCGGTCACGCGAAGGCCAAAACCGGGAACGACGGCATCCCAGAATTCATTCCGCTTGCCAGCCGGTGCGGGCTTCAATTTATGGATCATCGCATCGGTCAAAACCTTGCGTGTAATCTCTCGGGGCATGGGCCAGTCTCCGGCTTATCAGCGGCTCCAACCGGGGCACAACGGGGGCACAAAATGAAGGGATTAGCCCGGTTCAGCGATGTTCCACCATGATAGGGATATCGCCATAAAACGCAATATATACAGTTGATTATGCGTACAGTAAAATTATCTATGATCCGGCGTGATTTGCCAATTTTGCTGACTCTTAATCAGCGGGTCGTAGGTTCGAATCCTACAGCGCCCACCATATAAGAGGCTGATTTCAAATGAGAAATCAGCCTCTTTTTGTTTTTGAACCTTTCCATTCCGAACCGTTTTCCGGCCCTCATTCCGAACTCTGTGCGGAATTTGTTCTGGAGCGCCGCCGCTTCCTGGCAGCACTTCTGGCTTGTTCGGCCGTCGGTTTGGTATAGACGGAGAGGGTTTGGCGGGTTCTATGCCCGGACAGGCTCATCAACTCCTGGTCGGTGGCCCCCGGGTCGTGTCCCGCCGCGGGGTGTAGGAGCTGTGGGTAAGTGACCGCCCGCCGCGACCGTCAGAGTCTGGCGGCGGCGGGCCCCTTATCCATGGCGGTGGTCATCGTGAAACTCCGGTAGGGTTTGGTCGCCAAACCTATTAACCGAACGGAGAAGACCACGATGACCGACGACATGATGAACCTTCGCACCCTTCTGGAAAAGTCTCCTGATGCCGATCTTCTGCGAGAAATGATCGGCCTGGGCGGGCGAACCTTCGCGAAACATCTTCCGCCAACCGAACATCTGGTTCGAGTTCACGTCATAGCGCCGTGCAACCACCGAAACCGAACAACCCGGCTCAAAGGACGCCGCGACAATCTCCCGCTTCAACGCCTCAGGCCACGAGCGGTTGCGCCGACGTCCCGTCGAACCTGTGTCCATAACCGGTTCTGCGGACACTTCATACCTCCTCATCCCGCCAACGATCCCCGCAGAATCGATGAAATGACCGGTTTACAGAAGGCGGCCCCCGCCGGAGGGGTACGGATGACCGGCCGTTAGCCCAGAACTTCCGGACTATTTCAAGCACGTCATTGTTTGGTAGAAAAGGTCCCAGTTCTGGATGACCGGATGAACTCCGCGAAGGCGGGATGCGCGGCTGAGGCGTGCCGTCGAAGAAAAGCGAAGTGCCACTTTAATGTTGGTTGAGTTCCTGCGTGACATTCCTTCTCGAGAGCTGGGGTGTGTATCATTTCAAAATTTTCCGCTCATTCGATTTGAAAATGGCGGCAATCAGCAACAGTGCGATGCTAAGGGCTTTTCTAAACCAAATCATTTTTAATAGTTTCCAAATCTCCCCCGGCGGCATGTAAGCCTTCATCGGGATGCCGCCCATCATTTTTCCCTCGAACACAATCATTGCGCCGACCACCTTGACGTCCGTCACCTCCATCAAAGGTGCGCCTTCGGCTGTTGTTATCCTCATCACGCTCATCCTGGAAAATGGGGGGCAAACGGCGCGCTGGACAGCCAGCCCAGCGCTGCATGTTCTTCGCCTGGAAAGCTTGCCCGGCGAAGAGCCAGCCGCCGCCCTGCTTAACTCACGCCGACTGCAACAGCTCCTGGATGGCGCCAACAACCGCCTGAACGAGTTCACCCCCCTCGGGCGTGGACCAGTCCCCGGTGAGTTCGGCGATGGCCTGAACCGTGGTGGTAACGGTCACGCCCGATTGCGCCATCCGGCGAAGGGCGACGTCATCGGCGATGTTGGTCGGCGAGCCGCCTGCATCCGCCGCGACCTGCACGTTGTACCCCTCCTTGACAGCGTGCAAGGCCGGGAAGATTGTGCACACATCGTTCGTCACGCCGGCGATAAGCAAGTTCTTGCGTCCTGTCGCCTTCACAGCCGCGGCGAAGTTGGGATCCTCCATCGAGTTGACAATGCCGAAACGCTTGACCCGGGCGGCGAACGCTTCCGGCAGAATGTCGGCAAGCTCGCTGAGCAAGGGGCCTTGCATGTACTCCTCCATGCTGGAGGTAAGGACAACAGGCATCTTCAGAATCTTGGCTGCCTTGGCCAGCAACAGCGCATTGCGCTTCATCTGATCGAAGGGTATGGAGCGGACCCAACTCATCGTTCCCAACTGGTGGTCGATAAGCACGATGGCGGTGTCGCCGGCATTGAATTTCTCGTAACTCATGTTCTATCTCCTGTAGTAAGAAAGGTACTTGCTGCCTGGGGACGGATGGCGGGCCTGTGCGCGGCCGCCATCCACTCGGAGCCACTCCAGTCACGTAAGGACCAGAGACCCCAAATAGCTGCTGCTTCCAAGTGACACAGCAGCATTGGCGGTTCCATAAAGGTTATGCTGAGCCTCAACCGTGTAAGTGCCGCTGTCTCTGTCCAGGCCGTCGATCTTGAAGTCGCCGAAGGCGTCCGTGATCGCTTCGGCAACCTGGGTGCGGCCGGAAAGAACGCGCACGACGGCACCATTGACATTTTCTTGGCCGCCCGAATGCGCAGCGACAATGTTGCCACCGATAAAACACTTCGTGAATCGATTCATGTTCCGATAGAACACGCGCGGTCTGGTTCCGAGCTCAGGTTTGCGAACCTCCAGCGATTCCGCTGCGACCAGCCGCTTCAGCTCCACGTCATCCACAAGGATGGCCTGCATCGCCTCGGTCGGGCAGGACTGGACGCAGCGCGGCTGCTTCCATTTCTGGTCGATAAGGTGGGCGTCGAATATCCAAATTTGCGGCACCTGGCGTTCTTCGTTCCAGGAGATGGCCTTGTAGGGGCAGGAGCGAACGATATCCTGGCGGCCCTTGGTCCGGATGGGGTCCATGATGACAATTCCGTCCGGCCGCTTATAGATGGAGCCATCGCCGGCAAATTTCATGCATGGCGCGTTGTCACAATGATTGCACATGACCGGCATATAAGACACATCGACCATCGGACCGTTGCCCCGGATTTTGCGATGCATGTCGATCCAGGAGTGTCCCTTGCGCGGTTGGGCTGCTGCGTAGGGCAGGAAATCGTTATCGACATGCTCGTCTCTGCAGGAGACAACGCAGTTGTTGCAATTGACGCACTTCGCAACGTCAATTATCAGAGCCCACTTTTTCATTGTGCAGCCTCCATAAGCGCGGGTTCCCACTTCTCAAGCTCCACCATGCAGGAATTGGGGGCGATGCCTTCTGTTCCTTTTTCAAGTGTCCGACCGGGAGTGAGAAGGTTGATGCAGCCGCCGCGGTCCACCGGACCCTTTGGCGTAGAAACAAGGTCGAATTGGGCGCATGAGGTATAGGCCTTGGTGACGCCCGGAGCGATCAGAGGCGAGACGTCGGCCGCAAAGAGCACGGCCCCGCGATCATTGAATACGCGGACCAAATCGTGCTGTCCAATACCTCTGGTTTTTGCGTCGTCAGGTGAAACGCGGATGACGCGATAATGGAATCCTCCCACTTCGATGCGGTGATCCTGAATTCCGCTTAGGAAACTGTCCTCTTCGTCGCCATAGGTATGGAAGGTGAAGCTGGGATGGGCCGACAGTAGCTGCAAGGGAAACCGGCTGGCAATTTCCTTGATATTCGGCCCTTCCCACTGAGGAATGTAGCGGTTGAGCGCAGGCCGTTCCGGGTTGTCGGGTTCGGCCCGTGCCAATGTCTTCGATACGAACTCGATCTTCCCCGACTGCGTCTGGAGCCCCTTGCCGAATTCCTCGGCATATCCCGCGGGCAGGGGGTTCATCTCGGGGACATCCTTCGAGCGGCCCTCCGCGAACCAACGCATGTCAACGGGATCGCGTGCCGTCTCCTCCTCGGGCGGAAGGACGTAGTACCCCTTCTTCAGGAACTCCTTCCAACTGATCTTCTTGGGAAGATCGGATGAGTCGAAGATGCGCTTGCACCAAGCCAGTTCGCTGCATCCTTCTGAGAACATGAAGCCTGTGCCCAAGCGCTCGAGGACGTCCATGAAGATCTGATAGTCCGATTTGGACTCCCCCAGCGGCTCGATACACTTGTGCTGCAAGACAAATATGCGGTGGTTGAGCTGGTCCTGATTGTGCTGAAGAAAACCACCACAGTTCGCCCACTCGCCGATGTCCCACCTTTCAAGGAAGGTGCAGGCCGGCAAGATGACGTCGGCGAATTGTGCCTCGCCCTCCATGAAAATGGACTGGTTGACGATGAACTCGAGGGAAGGGTGGCGATAGGCTTCAATGAGACGCGCCGAATGAGGCATCGTTCCCAGCGAGCTACTGCCGTAGCGATACAGCATGTGGATGGGCGAATAGCCCTTCATCGGATATTCGACGGGAGCGAACTGGGCTTCCAGGGACGAACCGTCCCATGCATGCCAGGTGCATTTCCCATCAAGGATCGCCTCGGGTAGGCGCTGGCGCGGCAACACCTGTTTGACAGGATTCATGGTCAACACGTGCGGCATGCGACAGTAATTGTTGATGCTGCTGGCTGACCATGTCAGCTCACCGGAGATTCCTCCCTCGGTGTAGCCAGGGAAGTAGAAATGATGATCGAGCGGCGCCGCAAACTGAAGGTTGCCGAAGTTAACGCCGGGCTTGCCCCAACCCTGCATCGCCATCATCAGAATCATGCAGCGCGCCCACTGCGACCCCGTTGCCGAGCGACAAGCGCCGCCCCAACCCGCCCCCAGCCCGCCGGCGGCAAGGTAGGTTTTCTTGCTCCCCCACTGGGTGGCAAGGCTGCGGACGTCCTTTGCAGGAACGCCGGTCTCAGCCTCCTGCCACTCTGGCGTCTTGGGGATGCCGTCATTGACCCCAAGAACGTAGTCGCGCCATTCCTCGAAGCCATTCGTCCGCTCAGCCACGTACTTCTTGTCGTACAGTCCGTTGACGATCCATTCGTGCATGATGGCGATCGCCAGGGCGGGATCAGTGCCTGGGCGGATGGGAATCCATTTTCCGCCGAAGAATTGGGCGGTGTTGTTGAGATGGGGATCGATATGGATGAAGTCGATTCCCAACTCCTTGGCCCACATTCTGCGCTGCGTTGCCTCGAAGGCAGCATACAGGCCGCCGGTGGATTCCGGATCGCTCGACCAGAAGACGATCTGCTCGGCTTCCTTGAGACAGTCCTCGACCGTGCCGTAGAATCCCGGCAATCCCAGCCTTAGGCTGTTCCCGAAGTGATGGGCCGCTCCCCAGTACCAGCCTTCCCAGCTAACTGGGCTAAAGCCCATTCGAGTAAAGCCGATAAAATTGCCGAAGCGGAGAAGCGCGCTCAGCCAGTAGCCGATATTGCCCCACTGGTGATGTGCGGGATGGAAGATCGTAATCGCGCCTGGGCCGTATTGCGTCTTCATGCGGCTGATTTCGCCAGCCACGATGTCCAGCGCTTCATCCCAGCTAATCCTCACATAGCCGGACTTGCCACGGTTTTGGGTGTTCCTTTCGCCGTTCGGATCGAAGTCCACCCGTTTCATGGGGTATAGCAAGCGCTTTTCGGAGTAGACGGAGGATTTGATGGACAAGGCGTGCGGACTGACCGTCGCCTTGCGGAGGGGGGTAAACTTTCTGCCGCGCGCCTGGATGGACCAGCTTGCCGCATCGTCATCTTCCAGCGTGATGGGCGTAACGCGCAGGATCTTGCCATTGCGCACATAGACGAAGAGCGGGCCGCCATTGCTGTTGGTTGTGTAGCGGATGGTGCCGTCGGGACTGGGCATGCCGTATTTCCAGGGCGCAGTCTCGACAAGCCCCATCAATTGCATGAACCAGCTGATCCATTTGTCCTTGCCCTTAACGACCACCTTGAAGTTCTTGGCGGCGTCGATGATTACCGAGCGGTCGGCGCCCGGCTTCATCATGGCCAGTGCGGTGGCGGCATCCTTGAAGATGATTGTCACGTCCGGAGACGGGTGGCGGCCAGGCTTGCTGGCGATGCCTCCCGCCCCAAACACCAGATGTCGCACGACGCTGCCATTCTTAAGACCGATCTGCACCACCCGGTTGCCACCCTGGCGGATCTTCTCCTTTACGCTTGGATACTTCCCAGCCGCGCTCTTCAAGATGAGAGGCAGCGCCAACAACAGTCCTTTCAAGGCCGTATTTTTCATTCTATCCTCCCTAACGTCGCCATGGCGATCTTGTTACGGGGGCGTTGCCCCCGCGCACTTATTTGTTGGCTGGCTCCCGAGCGAAGGGGCGCGGCGACGACCGCGCAGACCTACAGAACTCGGGCCGACAGCAATTCCTCGTCAATCGCAATGTCACACTCCTTGACCGGCGGGGCAGCGCGCAGTTTAGCCGTCTGCGCCAGATCAACCTCCATGGTGTCGGAATTAATGGCGACGCCGTAGACGCCTTGCGCAACCCCCAGCGACACGACACCATTGCGCACATCCTTAAGCACGGCTTCAACGGGGCGTTCCCGCGGATCGCCAACGCCTCCGCCGCCGGAACTGAGCTTGATGTAGACATCCCCTGTTTGAAGCTCGACCAGGCGGTGCGGCTTGATCCGCATCGATTTGCCGTCGCGCTGGATAAAGGTGCGGCTGGGCGGTACGCTGTAGCCTCCGCCGGCCCCCTTTCCCAGCATGACGTCGCCGTCGGAGCTTCCCGTGGCGATTCTGCCCGCACCGCCCTCGTTGATGGCACGCCAATCGATACCACATCCGCCGCGCCATTTGCCGGCCCCCATGAGATCTGGAATGATCTCCGTCTTCAGGATACGCCAAGGGAAGCGGATCTCGGCCTCCTCGACATTGCCGCGCGTTACCTGCGCCATCGTCGGCAGGACGCAAGGGCCCGTAGGGCCATCATGGCCCCACACGGCGCCGACGCTGCCGTCATAGTCGAAGGTCGTGCGAACATAGGGCTTGCCGCTTCGCGAATCGAGAGCGAAGGTGTAACAGCCGCGATGCTTCCCCCAGGCCGCCATTGATCGCATGGGCACCGCCTTGCCCATCGCTTCCATGACCGCTTCCAATATCTGAGTACCAACCGCAACGGGAGCCGCGCCCACGGTCGCTGGGTATTTCGCGTTCACCACCAGCCCTTCCGGGGCAAGCACCGTGATCGGTCGCATCGAGCCTTCATTGTGGAAATCTGCCAATGCCGGACTGAAATGGATGAGAACTGCCGTCACCGATGTGGCATAGGTCGCGGCGTAGACGTTGTTGATGAACCCCTTGGTCTGGGGGTCGCTGCGCGAGAAGTCAAGGATCAACTCGTCGCCCTTGACGGTGAGATCGAGACGCACCCAGACGGGTTTGTCCAACTCAGTGCCGTCATCGTCGGTGGCCGATTCGCCGGAGTACGTACCGTCCGGGATGGTGGCGATTTCGCCTCGCACCGCCTTTTCGCTGCGGGCGATCATCTGCGCGATGCCGGCCTTTACGGTGTCTCGACCGAACTGTCGCACCATATCTGTAATGCGGTCGTCCGAGAATTTGAGGGCCGCCATCATCGAGTAGTTGTCGATTTTGACGGCTTCCGGCCATCGCACGTTGGCCCAGATGAATTCGAGAAGATCGGTCCGGTCTTGCCCAGCGGCGACGACCTTGAGCGGGGGAATCCGCAAGCCTTCGGCATGAATGTCGTAGGCGTTGGGGAAATAGCCGCCCGGATAGCTTCCGCCTGTGTCCATCTGATGGCCACGCACCATCGTGAAGAACATCAGTTCTTCCTCGCAGAAGATCGGGCGGTAGAAGCCCCAGTCGGGCAAATGCGTGTTGTGACCCTCATAAGGGTCGTTGACAAGAAAGACGTCGCCGGGTGCGATGTCATTCTCGAATTTCTTCATAATGGCCTGGATTCCAAAGCGGTTGCCCATGTACTGGCAGGGCAGTCCCACAGGAACGGCCACGGTCGAGCCGTCGGGCAGCCAGATGCCTGTCGAAAGATCTTTCAAGTGGGCCATCAGATAGCTCTGGGCGGTCCGCTCGACGACATGGCGCATTTCCCTGCAGGTGCTCTGGAATGAATGCCAGATCGTGGCCAGCGTGATGGGATCGACGTCCTTCATATCAAGCGAACTCCTTCTTGCTGGTGCGGCGGCTGATGGCGGAAGCCTCCGACGAGAGCCGCAGCACCAAGCTTGTGGACGGATCGACGGAGCAGTCGAAATCTTCCGGAACGAGGACCGAGGTTGTTCTGTCCACGACGACCGCCGGGCCCGAGATGGAGTCGCCCGGTGCCAGGCTGTCCCAGTCGTAGACGGGCGTTTCCCGCGCTCCATCCGCGAAGAGGACGCGGCGTACTGCCTTGTGGGCGATGTGCCTCGAAGCACCGCCCTCGGCCACATGCAGACGCTGCATCGACTGCCTGGGCACGGATACCCGAAGTCTGAAGGTGAGGAATTCCACCCCCAGCCAGGGAAGATTATATGTGAAATGCTGCTTGTGGAGCTTGTGGAAATCCTGAACCAGCTTGTCGATCGTCAGGTCGGTGATCTCCATGCCGGGCAGTTCGACCTCAAGATCGGTGAATTGGCCTGTATAGCGCATCTCGACGGTGGGGGCGTATGAGAGCTGAGAGATGTCGGCGCCAAGTTTGCCAAATTCCTTTTCGGCTTCGGTCCGCATTTCGTTGAACAGCGCCTGAAGGTCGTCAAGGCGCACCTTGTTGCGGTCTTGGAACCAGGACCTGGCGAATTCAAGACCGAGGTCAAGATTATACATGCCGAAGGCGCTCATCAGGGCCGCCACGCGCGGTACAACCACTTCCGGTATGGAGAGACGTCTGGCGATGCCTGCGGCGTGAGCACCGCAAGCGCCGCCGCCCGCTACCATCGTGAAGCTGCGAATGTCATGCCCCTTTTTGGTGCACATCTCGTGAATGGCGTTGGACATGTTGGCGTTGACCGTAGTCCAGATCGCAAGGGCAGCGTCTTCCACGCTCATGTTCAAATGATCGCCGATTTTCTTGATGGCCTGTCGCGAGCGTTCGACATCGACGGTCATTTCGCCGCCCAGGAAATAGTCCGAAGGAACGTAACCCAGGACCAGATTGGCGTCGGTGACGGTGGCGTGGCTGGCCTTGCCATAGGCTGCTGGTCCGGGGTCGGCGCCAGCGCTTTGCGGCCCGACCCTTAGCAGGCCCAGGGAATCGATCCAGGCGATCGAGCCGCCCCCGGCGCCCAGGGTGATCAGATCGACCATTTTGATGGCCACACGGTCCTCGCCCACCCAGTTTTCGGACGTGGTTGGAATGATCCCGTTCTTCAGCACGCAGATATCAAAGCTTGTTCCGCCCATGTCGGTCGATAGGACGTTGGCCTGGCCACGGTCCGGCAGTACGGCTAGCGCCCCGGAAGGCGCCGCTGCGGGGCCGGAGTCGAGGAGGTTGACGGCCCGTTCGCTGCAGTGCTCTGGCGTTTGCACCAGAGCGTTCGCCTGCATCAGCATCAGGCTGCCAGTGAACTGGTTGAGAGAGAGCTGGCGAACAAGCTCGTTCAAATAATGCGAGATGATGGGCCCGATATAGGCGCTGATGACCGTGGTTGAGAAGCGCTCGAATTCCCGCCAGACCGGCAGGATTTCATGCGAGGTCGTGATGTAGACGCCAGGCGCCGCCACGCTGACAATCTCCTTGGCGCGCTTCTCGTGGGCGGAATTGATGTAGGCGCTTAGGAAGCAGATGGCGATGGCGTCGCATCCTTCCTTCACTAGCTGCAGCGCAGCCTGGCGGACCTGATCCTCGTTGAGGGGCGTGACGATATCGCCGGTGTAGCGGATGCGCTCTTCCACCGGCAGACGCAGATATCTGGGCACGATCGGCTCGTAGGGTTCAACGAACTGATCGAAGATCGATCCGTGGAGATTCTTGATTCCCCGACGCATTTCGATCACATCACGGAATCCCTGCGTCGTGATCATGCCCACCTTGGCGCCGTTGCGGGTAATCAGGGCATTGGTACCCAGCGTCGTGCCGTGGACGATCCGCTCGACTTGGGCCAGGAATGCCGGCGCTGTCTGATTGAAAAAGGCCGCCGCCTTGCCGATGGCGGCGAAAACACCCTTCGTGGGTTCGCTTGGCGTGGTCGAAGCCTTAAAACGGTGCAGGACACCCGCTTCGTCCAGGCACAGGCAGTCCGTGAACGTGCCGCCGACATCGATGGTAAGCTGTTTCACCGCGATACTCCTTGCCTTTCTTGATGGTCCGCTATGGTTCTGACCGCCGGCATCAGCCGTTTTGCGGCAGCTCAAGCGGGACATTCACCAGCTTCTGAGCGCCGCCCTTGCGCACGACCATCATGTCCCCGAACACGCAGCCCACGTCAGGCTTCCAGGCCGGATTGAACAAATCGATGTTGTTGCCCAGCACCATGCCCTCCTCAAGGATGAGATTCTTCGTCTTGGCGCCGTTCATGCTGGGTTGGCCATAACCTGGGTTGTAGACGACGCAGGGAAATTCCGGCGAGGCCAGGCCATGGCCGTGGAACCCCAGTTCGACGAAATCGAGTTCAGCCTTCAGCGCCGGCTTACGCACCGCCTCCCACGCCTCGCCCACGGTGTTCCCCGGCACCAGGGCTTCGGCGCTTGCATGCAGGCACTCGACGCACACTTTATGGATGTCGAGAAGCTGCTTGGGGGCCTGCTTGCCGACATATGTTGTGAATTCCGTTGCAGCCAGATAGCCGCCATACTGCGTGTGGAACTCATTCAGCACGATGTCGCCTTGTTGAAGCGGGCGCATAGAGGGAATGGCCGGCTGGTCCGACCCGTGAAGCAGATGCCAGATTTCGGTCGGAGGATGCTCGACCGGCCCGGATGCCATCAGGTGAAATACTTGCGGCTCGCAGCCGTTGGCGATTTGCGTGCGGACGATTTCAGCATAAAGTTCCGCTTCGGTCACTCCGGGTCGCGAGAACTCGATAATGGTATCGACGGTCTTGCGGGCAATCTGCCCCGCCTTGGCCAGCATCGACAGTTCTTCGTCGCTTTTAATCAGCCTGGCTTCTTCGAGAAGACCATTGGCTTCAAGGAATTGGGCGTCGGGCAATTCCTTTTGGTAGGCAAGAATGTGTCCGTGCAGGAATGTGGGGGTCGTGATGATGTGGCTACCGAAACCGACGAGGCCGATGCGCGCACGGCTAAGACCAGCCTCGCGGAGCGCTTCGGCAACGGCAGCCGGGCCGAAATTGGGGCGGACGTCGCTGACCCATTCTTGAACCGAGAAATAGGCGCTGGTGGGGCGGTTCATGTGCAAAAGCGCGTTCCAGACGATGGGATCGCGATCAAGGAAGAATGCGGCATGGGCGCCGATCTTCGACCCAATCTGCGTCAGATAACGCAAATTGACCGTCCCCATGTCCCAGAACATATCGTTGGTCATGACAATCAAGGCGTCGATCTGAGCGAACACCATCTTCTTGCGCACTTTCTCCCAGCGTCTGTCGCGTTCCGTCAAGGAGAGCTGCGGCATGTACTTGAGAAGCTCACGCGTGGGCTTGGCCCCTGCGGGAAGTTCGTGCGTCCAAGAAAGTTTGTTGAGCATGCTTGCCTCGCTGTGACCGGCGACCCTTTCGCGCCATGATGGGCAGCGCGAAAAAGGTCATCGTCTCGTTTCGAGACAGTAGCGTTACCTAACGCGATGAAATAGACGGTGTGATCCGGAAAGACTGTTCAGGCAGCCGTAACAATCCACGTACTATATTCAACGCAGCCAGCAGCACTTTTATTGCGCCGCAATATGAGAATGCTCCAATATTGCATCGCAGTATTGGAATGGCTGTAGATTTATGTTCCGCCTGAAGATGAGACGACTGAAAATCGACGGATGACGAAGTCCAGAAAAACACGGACGGTGGGCGCCATGCCCCGGTGGCTGGGAAACAGCGCATGGCAATCCTTCGGCGGCGCCGACCATTCGGGGAACAGGCAGACGAGCTTTTCGTCTTGTTGTCTCAACGAAAGAAGAATATCGGGAATCATGGCGATCCCCAGGCCAGCCGAAACCATCGAGAGCAGAACAAGCGGATCATTACAGACGACTCTGGGCGTGAAGCACACTGTCTTTTCCGCTCCTGCCCCAACCAATTTCCACTGGGCAATATCTGCGTTGCCGGATTGCCCAAGGCAGTCATGTTCGACCAGTTCCTCGATTGTCTTTGGCGTGCCGCGCTTGGCAAGATAATCTGTGCTGGCAAATATGCGTTGACGAACGACGCCCAGGCGGCGCGCCACCAAAGAGGAGTCAGCTAGCTGGCCCATGCGGATGACCAGATCAAAGCCTTCATCAATGACATCGACAAGATGGTCCGTCAGCAGAAGCTTGAGCCGGATATCCGGGAATTGATCCAGGAACTCGTCGATAATGGGTAGGATGAAATGCTGTCCCAACGCCACGGGCAAGCTGAGTCGCAGCAACCCCCTCGGACTTTCCTGCTGGTTCAGCACGACAGCATTTGCCGCATCAAGTTCCGTGATAATCCGCTCGCAGTGTTTATAAAACAGCTCACCCGTGGGCGTAAGGCTCATCTGCCGCGTGCTGCGCTGGAGCAGGCGGACACCCAGGCACTCTTCGAGGTGTGCCAACTTTTGGCTGACGTTCGATTTGGGAATGCCCAGGAACTGGGCGGCCTTGGAGAAGCTGCCCAACTCGACGATCTTCGCAAAGATTATAATTTCGTTGAGGTCGCGCATTGCCAATCTTTCCGCCATCATCACTTGAATGAACACTCCAAGTGCATCTCGGCTACTTAACCTGACTTCAAAAACGCAAGCAAGCTGGGTTTGGCTGAGCCCGCACATAGGCTACTGAAGAAGGTCGATCTACGTCAAGGTTCGGCAGGGCCGGATTCTTGAACAGAGTGTTCAAGTTACGCTGCTAGGCATCCAACTTCTTTTATGAGTAGGTTTTCTCGCTAGCCAGGATCACAGAGCCCCAGCGGCGGGGGAAAGCATGAAACACAATGCAATACATGGTCTTTTCAGTTCTGCGCCGGGCTCGGGAACCGTCGTTCCTTGCTTGACTGCGGCTGCCGGTTCCTCGTTGTCCGCTTTCCTCATGATGGCGTCATGCTGGCCGGTCGATGATATCGGAATTGTGTCGGCAAGCCCGGCAATCATGAGCATTCCTGCCATGTACAATGTGCCGGCGCCGATTGTGGAAAGCAGCGGGTGCCCTGCCCTGGAGCAAGGCTCAATAGTCTACTCTCACTGGTCAAGCGTTGATTGAGACGGTCTAGATGGACAAGACATTTCAGAGCGATGCCGCTCTTACCTTGACGTGCTACACGGATCCCTATTGCACATGGTGTTGGGGCTCCGAACCGATGCTGACGAAACTTCGTGCCTTGTACGGTGAAAGAATCAAGCTTGCGTACAAAATGGGTGGGCTGGTTCGCAATATCAGACAGTTTTACGACGCGGCGAACGGTATCGGGGGCAATGGCTGGTACAAGCAGGTCGCAGCTCACTGGGAGGAAGCGTCGCAGCGGCATGGGATGCCAGTCGATCCGCGCGTCTGGGACGATGTGAAGGACAGCTTTCAGTCCACATATCCCGCCTGCATCTCGTTTAAGGCGGCAGAGCTCTCTTCTCCAAACCTGGCGAACCTCTTTCTTAGGCGCTTGCGCGAATCTGCTGCTGCTCTACGCCTCCCCATTCACGATTATGAAGTAACGGCAAAACTGGCGGCTGACATCGGCATTGATCCTCTCGATTTTATGAAGCGGATCGAATCCGGCGAAGCGGAACATGCTTTCATGCTTGAACTCGCGGAATGCAGACAGGCGATGATTCAGAGCTTTCCCACCTTCATTTTCAGCAATCCACAAGGTCAGCAATACACCCTTGTCTCCTATCGGAGCTTCCCAGCATTTGATCGCGTGGTTAGAGAACTTGCCGGAGAAGCGCTTGGCGCCCCGCGGCAGCTTTCTATTGACGACGACCTGATGGACATCATCGAGATGAATGGCAGCACGACCGTTCCTGAAATCGCCGAAGTGTTCGATATTGGAACAACTGAAGCAAAAGATGCCTTGGACCGTTTGGTTAACAAAGAAGGAATAGAGGTGTTTCAGGCTGGAAATGGATTTTTGTATCGGATCGGGAGGACTGCGTCCTGTAAGGTCGGCAGCGCATTTTTCTGCTAGCAGGCTGCTGAAAAACCCCTGTATTTTACAGCGGCAGTTTGCCAAGGCTTGTCAATTGAGTGGTTTTTGCGGTTTCGTGGGCCGCTTTTCGCCGCCTTTTTGGTTCATTTCCGTTCAATCGGCGGAATTTGGGCGCGGTTATCCCGCGTTGGCCAGCAGTTTTGGAATGCGGACAAGATTGTAAGCGGCAAGTGCCAAGGTGAAGACGGCCTTCACCTTCTCAAGCCCCTGCAC